>CAZGHI010000034.1:0-13715 GCA_964525565.1 uncultured Hyphomicrobiales bacterium | reverse complement strand
GTACGGAGCAATGGTGATGCGCGGGGTTGTGGAAGAAAAAGCAAATCGCATTGTTGAAGTCCTAGCCTCTTCCGTTAAACCGTATCACATCATGATGGGTAAAGTTATTGGCATTGGCCTTGTTGGACTTACCCAGGTAGTTTCTTGGCTGGTACTGGGAGCGGGTGTTCTTGTTGCAGCATCGGTTGTGCTGAGTCCGAGCGTGGATGCAGATAGCCTGGCCACACTTTCATCTGCAAGTATGCCTACGTCAGAATCGCCTCAGATACAGATCGGGACATTTGCGTTGCCAAACATTAGCATTCTGAACTTCCTGTTCTTTGGATTTTACTTTCTTAGCGGATACTTTATTTATGCGACGCTGTTTGCTGCAATCGGGTCGGCAGTGGACCAGGAGTCGGATGCACAAACGTTAACCTTGCCGGTATCTCTGCCAATTATTTTTACAATAATGTTCATCGGGAGCGTTGTTTCTGCACCAAACTCAACGCTTTCTGTTGTTCTTTCTCTGATTCCGCTGTTTACTCCGATTCTGATGACGGTTCGGGTTGCCGCCACCGATGTCCCCTGGTGGCAGTTAAGTCTGTCTATTGTGTTGTGCATCTCCACATTTATGGGTGCAGTATGGGTGGCATCGCGTATCTACAGAATTGGCATTCTGTCGTACGGTAAAAAGCCAACTCTACGTGACGTGCTCCGCTGGATTCGCTAGTCCAATCAGTGCATGGACTAGCGAACGATGCATAAGGGAACGGTTGTATAGCTGCCATCGCTGCGCTCCAACACAACGGAGTAGCTGCCACTTGGTAAATGACTTACGTCGAGACAAAGTTTAGCATTGGCGTCTGGAATAATATGGTTCTCAACCAATATGCCATGTAGTGTGTATATATGCACAGCAACAGCATTTGTCGGCTGCCACTCTATGTCTATGACATCGGTGGTGGGCTGTGGGAAAACACGCATAGAGTACGTAGATTCTGACTGCTCATCAATGCTTATAACTGACTGAAGCTCAATGAGCGATCTGCATTTACTTCCGGAGTTTATCGCAAAACCTTGCGGGGCGGCAATGGCTACTTCGAGTACTCGTTGTTCCATTACAAGAATTGTATCGACTTTACGACCGGTAAGTGGCTCTGTATATGTTATGTTCAACGGTAGGGTAGTGAAAAGGGGCCAACCGGGACGCTCTGTTGACTGAACTTGTTCAATGTGGACAACCCACGAATCTGCTTTCCGTAGTAGTGTTGCCTTCAGGATGGGCCACCCTACACCATAAACCCATTGGTCAAAGAAAGCATCGGTTCTACTACCCAACGCAGGTTTCATGAACTGTTTCATTGTTGCGGTTGTTGCCGTGGAAGCATGGTTTTCCTGCAGGTACGATCGTAACGATGTATAGAAAGCGGAATCGCCGGCTAGTGCACGCATCATTGCAACAACGAGTGCACCCTTGCGATAAATCGTTTCCGGATAGTTGCTCGATGGGCTGTTACGGGAAAAATTGTAAAGCGGGAGTACACCTTCTGCTGGTGCTACTCGTTGAATGTAGGTTCGCGCACCGGAAGCCAGGCTGTTCAGGTGGACGTCCCATCCCAACAGGTGCTCTAACCAAACTCCTTCGCAGTACGTTGCAAATGCCTCTGTGAGCCATACATGACTAAAGTCTTGCGGGGACACCAAATCACCAAACCACTGATGTGCCAACTCATGTGCTGCCGTTGTGTTTACGGTATCCCGACGCTGTACCAGGATGACGGGAAAACTTACCAAAGTTTGATGTTCCATTGCTCCTTTTACCGTGTTTACATAACCAACCTTGGCAAAAGGATAATCGCCGAATAGACTGGAAAAGTGGTTTTCCATTTGCGGCAACAGGCTGTACGACGTTTGGCTAGCAGCCACGTCCCGCGCAAGGGTGTACACTTCGAATGGGATCTCGCCGGTAGTATCAAGAAGTAATCGTACAAACGGACCGGCAGCGAAAGTGTATAGATACGTAGCTGTTGGAGTAGTCTCTTCCCACGTAAAACTGTTGGTATTGTTCGGTAAGCTGGACGCAGAAGCAAGTCGTCCGACCGAGGCTACCGACATAGCCCCCTCCCAAATCTGTTTTGTTCCGGAATGTGGAACGGTAAAGGTTGCACGCAGCGTAGCCTTGTCCGATGGATGGTCGTAGCACGGCATCCAGTGTGCTGTAGTGCTTACATAGTTCGCGTTAAATCCTACGCCGAGAGCGTACAATACGCTGTCTTCATAATGCACTCCACCCCACGGAAGGGCGCCTCCTTCATTGCTCATTGTACCACTATACCAAACAACAAATGTGGTGGTATCGCCAACGTGGATCGGTTGTCCGATTGCATAGCGGTAGTGAAATGTGTCGGATTCAACGAATCCTTGAGGTGCACCGGAAAGAAGGGTTCCATTCAAATGAACGGAGTCAACAGTAAGGTCACGAAGATGAAACGGGAACGATGGTTGAACAATATCCTCAGTCCACACTGCTGTGATTGAACACGAGCCATTTATCGTTCGTTTGGGTGGTTCCGGGAGAGATATCAAAACCTCGTAGTGCAGAACGTCGAAGGGCTGCTGGTGAAACGAAACTGGCGTTGATATCGGCGGCATTTGTGCATGCGTTACCAAACAAAGCAGCGGATGGAGGAGCAGCAAGAGTGACGGAGGTTTGATCATCATCAAAAATAGAAATACCCAACGGCATGCGCCGTTGGGTATTTCACTGTAAAGACCGCTGATAAAAACTATCTACCGAACAACTTGTAGTGGCAATGCAAACGTGCCTTCAATCGTGGTAACGTGTACCATAAACAATCCGGAAGGCAGGTTTACAGTGTTAAGTGTAGCTGTCGTAAGCCCACCCTCGGAAATGAGCGACAGGTTCTGACGAACAGTGCCGGTTACATCAACAACAGCGATGGAGACGTGGCCGGCTGGACTGTTAAACGTAAGGGTTGCTTGTGCCCCTGCAGGGTTCGGATACAGGTTCAGAGAGGTTCCAACGCGGTGAGAGGGAACTTCCACATTGCTAACAACAGGGCTCATGCCGAAGTACACTTGAACATCCAGGTTCTGATCGGTAATCTCTACGGACTCCGATGCAGGGTTAAACCAAATGCGGTGTGCTGAAACGGTAGCAGTTCCAATGCCCATATACTCCAACAGGTACGCACCATTTTCATCGGCGATGGTAAAGTCAATGACGGCTCCGTTGGCGTCGCGGGCAATAACCAGCGCACCGGCAACCGGGATAGCTCCTTGTACTGCACCATTGCTCTTGGTGATAATACCACCACGGTTATCATAGCAATGACCGCGAACTTTTCCACGACCCTTTTCTTTTTCGACCTTGTCGAGAAGAATGTCGTGTTGAACGGTGAGCATTACATCTCCAACGGTAATCGTGGTTGCGTTTTTCCAACTGTCGGCAGCAAGCTCACCGGCAACGTACCAGCCAGGAACGTTTGGACGTTCAGCAGGCATACCAAACACCACATAGTCGCCGGGTTCAAGGTTAGAGAAGGAGTAGTTGCCATTTGCATCTGTTTCAACGGTCACAGCAAAACGCTTGTTGGGTTCACCATCGTTTCCGCTTCGAATCATATAGGCGATGACTTTGCCCGTAACGCCATCACCGGAGGCATAATCCTTCATGGTTCCACCAAAACCATTATTGTAGGTCTGGCTAGCGTCCATCGGGAAGTCAATACCTTCTGCATTTTCGGTTAGCATAATACCGGTTGCAGTTGATGCATCGTTCGTATTGTCGTACCATTCCGTTAGATACTTATCGCGAGCACCGTTTGGTTGCCGAGCGATTGCATGTGCAATGTATGTTACGCCTTCTACCAGACGCACTTGGTAGTATCCATCTGCGTTGGTCTCAGCTTTGACTTCTTTATAGTTCCGTGCCAGTTCCTTGTCGTCTGCCTTTCTTGCGGTAAAGATCACCAGCGCATTTTCAATACCTCCTTCTGTTTCAGCATCGTAAACACGACCGCTAGCAACATGGAAGGTTGGTTCCGGCATCATATCCACAACGAAGCTCACTTCAAGACGTGGTGACTCGCATGTGATCGTGATGCTCTTTGCGTCAACCACTTCGCTGGCATCTTCATACCACTCAGCATAGAACGATGGACCTTCAACCCGAAGCTTATAGGTTCCAGCCGGCAAGGCCATGGCGTATGTGCCTTGGCGAATTGCAGCTTTTTGAACAGCAACGCGATTTTCTTCGTTATTGCTGCCGGACTTAATTAACCATGCTGTTACGGCACCTTCCATAATCATCTTACCGTCAGCATTCTTTACTGTACCTGCTAGTTCCGTACATGGTTTTGCCGGATCGTCTTTCTCTTTTTTACCAACCTCAAGCACAAATTCTTGTACGGCCTTTATTGTTTCGCCATTTGGAAGTGTTCCCGTAACGGTAATTGTAAATACATGCCTACCGGCAGTAGGGTTTTCCCATGTAATCAATCCACGTGCGTCAATTGTGAGTCCGTCCGGGGCATTGTCAACAGTAAACGTAATAGCTGATACGTCTTGCGTTTTTTCGATTTTAACGAAGAACTCCCACGGTTTGCCTTCTTCGGCAACAGCAGTACGCTTTGAGACGATAAACAGGCCGGACTTGGGTTTATCATCGCCCTTTTTAATCGTTACAACACGAATCACGGAGCGTTCACTCGAACCGTCGTCGTTTCGAGCAATGACGTAAAAGGTATAGGTACCGGGCTCCAAGCGATCCGTTATGTAGTAATAAACACCGTTGTTCACAGGCTTGTTAGGATCTACTTCAACAGTGCCAAGAAGTGCGAAGTCATCCATGTTTTCCGTTTCGCCAGACGCGATGTAGATGTCAAAGTGCGATGGTGCACCACCGGATCGTGATGCCATCCACATCAGTTTAACCTGCGCACCTTCAGAGCTAGCTTCAACAACCTTGGCGTCAAACTCAACAGGTTTGCCGGGGGCTTCAGCTAGAATGGCAGGAGTTGCTACAAACAAAGCAAACATCAGTATTGCCGACCTGATGATAAGGGTCGCGATACTCATAGAGTTACTCCAGGGAACATGAAAAGAAAATGGGATTGCTCATTGAACAACCCCAACAATCCATCGTCAGCAAACAAGTTACAGCATAATCCAGCAAAATGCCGGGTTTTGGGTCTAGATTTCCACGCGAAGTCTGCCCAGAACGAGTTGCTCGTCAAAGCCAGGCACAGCCCCACCTTTATTACCTTCTATGAGGATGGTGATCTCAACCACTCGTGGTTTCCCTTGTTCTCGGGGTAACTCTTCGAGAAGAACAGTAGCAGTATTATACACTCCGTCAATTGTTACATCTTCCGGGCCTCGACCCAAATCCATTCGTATGGAGCCCTGATTCCGATTCAGCCGATATGTATAACCATTTGCTTCGAGCGAATCCACCTTAAGCGTGAAGCCTTTAATCAAGGTGTCGGCGTTAGGGTTTGATTCTTGCATGGTTAGGTTGAACCAGAAGAACATGTGAGCACGGGATGTGTCAATCTTAATGGAGGGACTGCCAACGATTGTGTACCGCAGGTCGCCGGTAACAAACTCCTGTTGAACATATGTTGGATCTACCTTCGGAGCCGGAGTAAGCGGGGTTTCAACACGTGGCGTGTCAGTATCCAACGGAGACTGGCAGGCTGTAAATGCAAGGGCTAATGCCAGCGAAGAAAGAATGATATGTGAGCGTTTCATGGTCGTAATTGTTGATTTCAGAATCTGTAAGCCATACCGTAGGTAAGGCCCACTTTAGGTGAAATGAACCACTGATTTTGGAAAGTGTAGGCAAGTGATGCTGCTTCGGCTCCAAATAGGAATGTTATTGGTCCGGCCGGAGAATACTGAATTCCGGTGGCAACACGACCAACAGGTCCGAACTGTGAACCTGCAAGTGTAACCTGTCCATAGGGCGCAAAATGTGATTCTCCCCACGGATTTCCTGTATAGCGATAGGTTGCTCCCCACCACATTACACTTGGATGCTGATCGTATTGAATGATTTGTCCGGCCCTCTCTCCACTGAATACCATCGGATAGGTTTCATTACCCATTTCTATTCCTGCGGTATGGTTGGGGCTCAGGCGGTACAGGAGAGCAGCCCCAAAATTGTCCCACCAGTTCGTTTGAGCCGGAACGGGAGTATTAACCGTCGGAGAAAGCGCAAAACCTCGTAACTGAAGTGAAACCCCGGGTAGGTATTGCTGTGGTGCCGAGATGGCGAACTTTCTTTGTTCAAATGGAGAAGAGTCTGCAAGACGAATTGGGGTATAGGATTGGGTTGCCAGAACGGGAGTGACATTTACCGGCTCATCAATGTTGCTCGACAGTGGTTGCCGTGACTCTGCAAGTTCATTTTGGAGGCGTTCGTTTTCAGCTTCAAGAAGCGCCAATTGCCGCGCCACAGTCTGGTCAGGCACATACACCGTTCGAACAATGGTCCGTGTGGCTGTGGCAGGTGGAGCGGGTGTGATACGAAGCTCTTCGTTGCTTTGCCGAACTGTTGTGTTTTCCTCAGCAGATACGGCAACCGGCTTAGAAGGAGGAACGGTGAAATCTGTGTTTGCAATTACGCCAAAGGTTAGCCCGGCTGCAGCAAGGGCAGAAGCGAATGGTACGCCGATTCGAGAAAGCCAGTTGATAAGCATGCTCCCTCCGGCTGCACCTGCCGCACTACCGGCAAGCGGCGCAGCAAAACCGAGACCACTGAATACGGTGTTGGTGAGAGCAGCAGGCGGTACCAACAAGGCTCTGTCTTCCTGTATGGCAGCTTTCATTGCAAGATGTTCGCGCATCTCTGCTCGGAGGTCGCTGTCAATGGCTAGACGACTGTACAGAGATGATTCGCCCTGTGCATCAAGCTCGCCATCGAAAAGTTGTTGTATGAGTTCTGAATTGTCCATAACAGCCTCAAAAAAGAGTGCAGTCCTTAATCCTGATGAAGTTCGTTTAAGTAGGGTTGAAGTATTTCTTTAATTTTTTGGCGTGCCCGAAAAACTCGAACCTTCGCAGTCTCAAGCTTGATTCCAAGAACGTCGGTGATTTCCATATAGGATAACCCCTGATACTCTCGCAATACGAAAGCCTCGCGCATATCTGTAGGCAGCAACTCTAACGCCATGGCAATCAACTGCATCATTTCGGAGCGTTCAGCATCGCGCGATGGTTTCGGCATATACAACAGCTCGTCGAACTCAAGAGTCTGATTTGCTGCGCGCTTCTTCTCGTTTAAACACAGGTTGCGGCTTATTGTTAGCAGATAACCCTTCACATTTTCGAGCTGAAGATTTCGCTGGGCACTCTGGTAAAAATTCAGGAATGTATCCTGAAAAACGTCGTGCGCCTTTTCCCTGTCTCCCATTACTCGCATACAGTATGCATATACGGCACCTGAATAGCGAGCGTATAACTCGCCGAAGGCCTCCTCTCTGCTTTCTGTTCTAAGCAGGTCAAAGAGTTGCAGGTCGGTATATTCGCCTAGGGTACGCTGCATTACGGATATAGTAACAATATATGTCGCAGAAGGTTACCGTTTCCTCATTTACATTGGTTCGTAGCCGGCGGCGCACGCTATCGGTAGAAATCCATCCAACTCCCGAAATCGTGGTACGCAGTCCGGTTCGCACGTCTCTTCCGGACATCTTGCTATTTCTTCGAGAAAGACAAGGTTGGATAACCGAAAGACTGGAGCGAATTCACCAGCAGCGCACAGAAGTTCCGCCCCTTACCTCGCCTAACTCCTTTTACTTTAAAGGCGAAGAAAGAATCTGGCAAGGGGCTCTGGCGCTCTACGCACAATGGGAGCGAAAGCAAGCCCGCATCGTATTCCGGGAAGTTCTCGACGAGTTGATACCTGCAATCGGCTTGGGTGGACTGCGGTTTCAAGACCTCTCAGTTCGAACGATGAAGCGCCGATGGGGGTCGTGCTCAACGAATGGACGCATCGTACTGAACACGTTACTTGTTCGGACTCCGGAGAGATGCATAAGAGCCGTGATTGCCCATGAGTTAGCTCACCTAGTCCATATGAACCACGGACCACACTTTAAAGCCTTGGTGAGGGATATTCTCCCTGATTACGATACAGCGAATAAAGAGCTCGACCGATGGACGTGGATTTTATGCCCTACACCCGTTTCCGCACACAACGGTCAGGTAATCCCATGGCTAACAGTGGCTGGTTAACTGGCAGGCGAACAAATCTCGTCGAATGCTTTAACAAGAGCATCGGCAATGTGTTCCGGCATTCTTCCTTCGATATGATGTCGGGGCATGAAGGCAATAACCTCACCGTCGCGGAGAATGGCAATGGATGGTGAAGAGGGCGGTATGCCCGTGAAGTAACTTCTGGCGCGCTCGGTTGCTTCGAGATCTTGTCCGGCAAACACAGTAAATAAGTTGTCAGGGCGGACGCTGTGTGTGAGCGCTTTGATTATGCCTGGTCGTGCAGCAGCAGCAGCACAGCCGCATACAGAGTTCACAACAACCAGTGAAACTCCTGGGACCTTCATTGCTGCGTCCACTTCAGCGGCAGTTCGTAATTCCTTAAAGCCTGCATTGGTGAGTTCTTCACGCATCGGCTTAACAAGCATTGGATCGTAAGGCATTATTCGTTTGTACTCCGGTGTTCAGAAAGTGAATGTGTGAGGTATTCCATCCCTAAAGGCCCAGCAATGCTGGGGAATTCTGACAGAAACTCGGATTCTTTTGCGGGGTCAAGGACGAAAGATTTCACAAGATATGGTACTGCGCTTTCAGGTTGTCCGGCAACACAAAGGGCTTTTGCTGTTGCATAAAACCCTTCAGCCCAATCAGGATCTACATCAGTAGCATGGGCATAGGCCTGAAGTGCCTGCATCACATCACCAAAAGCAGACAAGCAGTTTCCCAGGTCTAGCCAACACTGGGCATCGTCAGGCTTTAGGTCCAAGGCCGTGCGGTAACCAGCAACCGCTTCCGCATACTGCTGAACGTTGAATAGCGCCTCGGCCTTTGCATACCAAACATCAGCCTGATTTGGGTCTAGTTCCAGTGCTGCGTCGTAATCTGCGATGGCCTCGGTAAAGCGCTCTAAAGCATCGAAGCATGTTCCTCTGCCAAACAATGAGGCTGCATGCGTTGGTTCGATTTCAAGTGCACGAGAGAACATGTCAATAGCAGCGGCATACTCTCCTCTGTCTTCGAGTGATGCTGCAAGATTGTGCATAACCGGAACATCGGAGGGGTCTGCTTCGTGTGCCTTTCGATAGGCTTGTATTGCTTCGTCCACATTCCCCATGGCTGTATAAGCGTTCCCCATGTTGTACCACGCATTCACAAAGTCGTCTTTAATGACTGTGGCCGTATCGTAACACCAGATGGCGGAACGATATGCGCCTTTCTTGCCAAGGATGACGCCTTTGTTAAACCATGCATTGGCATCGTAGGGGTCGAGGTCAATGAGCCGTGAATACACGGTAGCAGCTTCGTCTAACTCGTCCAAAGATTCATGGCAATATGCCAGTTCGAACAGAGCATCGCGGGTGCATCCGTCAATTCGGGCCAGGTACGTGAACAGTCGCTTTGCTTCGTCGTACCGTGCCTTTTTTTCCAGAATCATTGCCTTTGTAAACAGCCCTTCAACGTTATCCGGCTCCGTGGCCAATACGTTTTCAATTACAAAGGAGGCTTCGTCCAGCCGACCCAACTGTTCTAAAGCAATACCTCGGTTAATGGCAATTTCAACATCAACAGGATCAAATTCGTGTGCCTTTCCGTAGGCCTCCAGTGCATCGTGCCAACGGCCTACGCTACCCAAGGCTATGCCCATCTTATGCCATGCATCGGCGCTGTATGGAGCAGCCTCTAACCACATTGCGGCAAAGGTCAATGCATCGTCGAACTTCTGCGTTTCCAGGCAAAAGTGAACAACAGACTCAAGTGCGTCTGCACTTGGCAGGCCATTCTGCCACTGTCCTGTTTTATGTGATTCTCGAAATCGTTGTAGCGTTTCATCAAGGTTCTGGCCGTCGTTATCGTCGGCAGCGTCTTCGTCGTTGTAGTATTCTAGCATGACTCGTTCGGTTGTGAGTGGAACATCCGGCCGCAGTCTCTTTGCAATGTAAGCATATATCAGAACAGACGATTCAGGGTTGAGGTTGGTGTGGACAACGAGATGGGAAATAAAGACGTTATAACGTCTGCTGTTTACAATACGTCGAATACAAGGAACTTCAGATACGATGTTTCCGGCATAGCAAGCAGTACCGGGTGGTCGGGTGCTTGAACACCTCGATGCACAAGTCGAAGTGGAATTCGAAGTCTTGCGGCTTCGGCATAAACGATGTCCATCAGTTCATATTCGGGTACAAGTTGTGTGCACGAAGACGTAATCAGTTGTCCACCACTACGAAGAAGCTTTAAAGCGGATCTATTCAGTTCAGCATAACCAGCTCTGGCCCCACTACGGGCATCTCGGCTCTTTGCAAACGAAGGCGGGTCCAGGATAATCATATCCCAGGTAATACCCTGTTGTGCATGCTCACGAAGAACATCAAAAACATTTGCCTGCAGAAACTGAACGGTATCGAGTGCATTCATGCGTGCATGACGCTGAGCCTGTTCAATGGCGATAGCAGAGCTATCAACACCAAGAACAGAAGTGGCCCCTCCGGATGCAGCATGTAGTGCAAAGCCCCCTACATTACAGAATGCGTCAAGAACACGCAGGCCTCGACTGTGATCTTGCACCCAACGTCGGTTTACTGACTGGTCAAGAAAGTATCCGGTCTTTTGTCCGGTGTGTACACTAGCTTCCAGGACAATGTTGTTTTCGGTAAACTTGACCGTATTGGGTACATCTCCATACAAGACTCCTTCTCGCAGTGGCAGTCCTTCCTTGCGTCGGGTTGCCATGGTGTTTCGTTCAATGATTCCGGTTGTGTTTGGTAACACGTGCAGCAATGCCTGTACAATCATGCTTAGTCGCATATCCATCCCTGCAGAGAAGGTTTGCAGGACAAGTGTGTCGGCAAATCGGTCAACAATGAGACCGCCGAGCATATCGGCTTCACCAAAAACCACACGATAAGCCTGAGCCTCAGGCATGTAATGCTGTCGAAGCCGAAGAGCACGACGGATTCGCTGTTCAAAGTACTCTGTGTTTACCGTTTCGGATGGTGCGCCGGCCATGCGGACGGAAATACGGGACGTTGGGTGGTAGAATCCGATACCCAATTCACGACCATCGTTGGTGAGAACCATAACAACTTCACCCGGTTCAGCATCGGTTGCTTGTTGTAACTCATTTCTGAAAATCCATTGGTGTCCTTCAATGAGGCGATAGTGTTCACGTGGACGTAGCTGCACAGTTTTCATACGGGAATTTATTGCATATCTAAACGAAATCCGTTGTAGGTTGTCATGTGTCATGATGCAACAGCGTGTACAGACAGTACTTGGTCATAGCCTGGCATTGTTGTTACTGGCAGTGTCGTTACAGGCGCAACAGGCATACTCCATCTGGCACTTTGGATACTACGCCGGAGTAGATTTCAGGGGGGGGGATCCTGTTGCTGGCACCGGACCGTTTTATACTGACGAAGGCAGTTCCATGTGGTGTAATCCGGTTAACGGTTCTCTTGTACTTAGCTCGGAAGGTCGTCGGATATACAGGGCCGATGGTACAGTTATTCCCAATAGCAACGGGCTTCGTGGTGGACCATCTTCGTCAAATTGCGTTGTGATTGTACCGGACCCCTTATACAGAGACCCATCGAAAGCGCAGCGGCTGTATGTGTTTTGTATCGGTGATCTGTCTTGGGATCCGGCTGCGGACGACAGTGCACTAACGATGAATCTGGTGGACTTTTCAACTGATACACAGGGTAGCATTGTTCTGAAGAATGTTGTTGTGGACTCAGGGTTTGCGGAAAAACTTGCTGTCACACACCACTGCGATGGTAGGACGTTTTGGGTTGTGGTTCACGCTAAGGAAGAGCCGGTTTTTTATGCCTACCGGCTCACAGAAAGTGGACTTCAGCCACCGGTTGTGAGTAGGGTTGGGCATAGAGCTGTACCGCCTTCGAAAAATGTTCGTGGTGGAGCATTCGGACAAGGGTTGCTGGCATTTTCGTCGGATGGAACGAAGCTTGCCATGGCTGTTCCGTTTAGTTACCTAACCGAGGTTTTCGACTTTGATTCATACACCGGTGTGGTGTCCAATGCACGCGTTTTAGATACAATGAGCAGGAATTACGGTGTGTGCTTTTCGCCGTCAGGAGCGCTCGTGTATGCAGTGGAATGGGCAACTCGAACGGATGGTGGGCCCATGGTTCGCCAGTACGACGTATCTGGTCAGAATGCTCCGTTGGCCTTGGGCAGGCTACGTGACCCTCTTCGGGATTTTGAATTGGGCGGAATACAATTGGGGCCGGATGGTAAGGTGTGGATGGCAGAGCCAAACGGTATAGCCAGTATTGGTAGTCCGGATGTTCAAGGTTTCGGTTGTGACTTCCTTCAAAACAGGGTTGGTTTCTCAGCTCCAGCAAGAGTATCTGTTGGCCTTCCTACGCTGGTAACGTCGTTTTACAATATCACGTCGCGGTCTGTTTGTGCGCCTCCAATTAGCGCCATTGTTGCAGATTCCGTGGTTTGCGAGGATGAATGCCTTGTCTTTCGCGACGACAGCAGAAATGTGCCAACGTCGTGGACGTGGTCTTTCCAGGGCGGTGTTCCTGAAACCTATAGTGGAAAAACACCCCCGCAGGTGTGTTACTCTACTCCGGGCATCTACACAGTTTCGTTAATAACCACGAATGCTTTTGGCAGCGACACGGCCCAGTTTGTTGTGCATGTGATTCAGAAACCATTGATATCTGCAGGGCCTGACATCACACTCTGCGACAGCTCGGCCGGAAGGCTTCAGGCCAGCGGAGGAGTGAGATATGAGTGGGAGTACAAAAATGGAATAGGAAACATCTTGGCTCCGAACCCTATTGTTCGTGTGTTTGAGCACACTGAATTCGTAGTACGCGGATGGAATGCCGAGGGCTGCAGTGCAACGGACACGGTAGTGGTGTATTCCTATCCGGAAGGTAAAGCAGCCGTTAACATTGCTGTCCGTGATGTTGTTGGAACGGCCGGCGAACGTCAGGATGTTGTTATAGAGGCTACCAATGGCGTGATCACAATGCCAACCCTCTTCGATATTCACATTCCCGGCCGTACGATGTACGATGTGATCGTAACACAGGGTAGGGAAGTGAGTAGGTCCCGTGAGAACAATGGCGATCTTACCATAACGCTGGAATCTCTTACCGGCTCCGAAGTAGTGGCCATACTCAATGGGGTAGTCTTGGCATTTCAAGGTCAAGATACCATTGTGTGCAATGGTACACCGTCGGACTCCTGCGACGTTTTTCTTACCCGTTCGGGGACGATTTCATCGTCGTTCTGTGGCGTTGAACTACGGGCCATTCGCTTTCACTCTGTTCCCCTTGATGTGCTTGAGGTATCTGGAACAACGGTGGTTGTGCAAGGGAATGCTCGGGCACGTGTTCAAGTTTGCATTTATAATCTGCTTGGCGAGGCTCTGGACTGCCTCGAAGGCACTCTTCAGTCAGGTCCCACTGCCTTCACCATGAACGTCGCTCAGCATGGAATAGTTGTTGTTGTTG
>CAZGHI010000033.1:20492-26615 GCA_964525565.1 uncultured Hyphomicrobiales bacterium | reverse complement strand
CCTAGCGTGATCGGGGCTTTTCTTTATGCCTCTGCGTAGTTTGCACGCTATGATGCCTTTTGTGTTTCTGATTCTTGCCGGGGCTTCGATCTCGGCACAACAATACCTACAACCTACCAGCAAAGACATACTCCGAACGGTTGCCGCAATTCGTTCTGATTCACGGTGCCCGGTCAACATTCAATTTATCTCGGTTGGGCCGGCAGACCCCCCGAAAACGCAACAAACGGCGCCTCCGGATTATGTACCAGCTCAAATCCAAAGCGTAATTCGAGACCGACAAAGCAAACTGGTCTATGAAATTTTTTCAGAATGTGCGTCTGGCAAGGTTACGGAGTGGCGCCGGATTGATGGCGTGCAACCAATGTTGAGCGACGATGATTATGATAGCGCAGCAGCAATTGTTCGCCGCCATGAAGCATGGAATAAGGCGTTAAAACGAAGAGGTCTCACGCCAAACGATGTGTTTATTGACACATGGGCAAGTGGAATCCCTATGTCCACCATGCCCTATCGCATTGTTCGCGCACTTACGTACGCACGGTCAACGTCAAAAACAAACCTCTACGACCGACCAATAGAAGGGCTAGTGTGCGTTGTCAATATTGATGCTAATCGAGTTATTGAGTTTCACGATCGGGAACTGGCACCCATACCCCCCCCACTGGCGGACTTCAATGCCAACTATACAAAAGCAGAGCTTTCACAGGCTCCGTTCAGGATACAGCAGAATGCAAAAAAAGCGGTGAACATAAATGGTTCTAAGATTAGATGGGGGAACTGGGAATTCAATGCTCTCCTCCATGCTCGTGAAGGGCTCGTGATTCATAATGCGCTGATCAACGATGGGCCTCGCAAGCGAAAAGTTGCTCATCGCCTGAGTCTCTCTGAAATGGTGGTGCCATACGGAGACACATCGCAACATTGGTGGTGGAGAGCAGCATTCGACGTTGGTGAGTATGGTGTAGGTAACCTAACAACACCGCTACAGCCAGGCACAGATTTGCCGGCTAACGCGCAAACCATGCATGCATGCTTTGCCAGAAACGATGGAACACCGATGGAAATACCACATGCTATTGGCGTGTATGAACGCGATGGCGGTATCATCTGGAAACATTCCGATCCGTTCACCGGAGAAAATCGTGTGCGCAGAGCACGTGAGCTTGTTGTTACAAGTATTACAACCGTCGGTAACTATGACTATGGACTTAGTTATGTTTTTTGTATTGACGGTACAATAAAAGTAGAAGTCGGACTTACGGGAATTCTGTTGCCAAAGGCAGTCCCCGATACCGTTGTAAACGAGAACTCTCCATACGGGCAAATGTATGGGGCCTTGGTATCACCCAACATTATCGCACCTAACCATCAACATTTTTTCTGCTTCCGTCTGGATCTCGATGTGGATGGCGAAAAGAATACCGTGAGTGAAATGGACCTGTGGTCGCCTCCCAAAGAAGAGAATCCACGCGGGAGTGCCATTGCCATGGATGACTACGAATGGTACTATGAACGCGAGGCACACAGTGACGTTCATCTGAAAGCAGCACGAAAATGGAAGGTGTCGTCCGCAACAACAAAGAATGTCCTTGGAGGTAAACCCGCATACTGCATTGTACCTTCGGGAAATGCTGTTCCATTTCTGAATCCACAACATATCCTGTGGACCAGAGCCCCTTTTCTGAAACACCACCTATGGGCGACTCGATTTCATGACAACGAAATGTATGCTGCCGGTGATTTTCCCAGTCAGAACATAACTGAACAGGGCGTTACGGTGTACCAGTCCAACAATGAAAAGTTGCGAGGCCAAGACATTGTGCTGTGGTACACCGTTGGAATCTCTCACCACCCGCGTCCGGAAGAGTGGCCCATTATGAACGTTCATCAGGTGGGATTTAAACTGGAGCCGATGGGCTTCTTTAACGCGAATCCAGCACAGTTCTTAAAGCCCTAAGCCTTTAACGCATACTACTTCGGCGCATCACTATTTCACTGCAAAGGCGCAATGCAGCCTCCGTACTTCGAAAGTCTGGAAGGGCTCCGCTTCCTGCTAGATGATGAGCTGTTCCGTGATCAGGCGACGTTCGAACAATGCTTAAACCGGCAGTGACGTTTACACCTGCACCGCCAGCAATGCTTTTAAGAGCTATCAGTCCTTGGTCGTGGTACATGGCCAGAATTCCATCGTAACCCAAGTAGTCGCCGAACCCAAAAAAGCCATCCGCCGAAAACGGACCGTGTACATGTATTCCCCGCAACGTTAGTTGCTGAATTGCCGGCTGCAATGTGGTCAGCTCTTCACTACCGATAAGCCCACCTTCTCCAGCATGTGGATTCAATCCGAGAACAGCAATGTTGGGTGCCGAAATGCCAACATCGTGAACGAGATGCTGATGTAGTAACATCAATTGCTGCTGAACGTGTTCGCTTGTAATCAGTGATGGCACGCTGCGCAAAGGCACATGAATCGTTGCAAGGGCAATACGAAGCGACTCCTGACACAAAACCATCAGAGGTGTGCCATCGCAATGAGCAGCAAGCATCTCTGTCTGACCGGGATAGGGCCACCCACGGTCGGACAATGATTTTTTATGAATAGGCAGTGTAACGATTCCGCTTGTGGGACTCTGCTTGCAATGTTCAATAGCAAGCTCAAGTGATTCCATTGCCAGCAGGGCAGCCGACTGCGTGGCAACACCCGGCGTTACCGGACTGTAGTGTTTGGTTGGCAACACGTTAACAGGCAAGTGAATACGATACCGATCACATGCCTCTGCAAGAGTTGCAGGGTGTGTTACCAGCGTAAGGGTATCAGCGATACTTGGATGATTGTGAAGAACGAGACCAAGGCAATGAAGTCCGATTCCGTTCACATCGCCACATGAAACATATATCGTTGGCGTTTGCATGATGATTGCACTTCAGGTTGTTATACCGACACCCGGCTTGCACGACGCTTTCGAGTTTTATAAAAGTTTAACAACACGCCAATCATCGCAAGGTTTAGGATAAGAGATGTTCCTCCTGCACTTAAAAAAGGGAGTGGAATGCCCATTACCGGAACTAGTCCAATGGCCATTCCGATGTTCACTAATGAATGAAACAAGAGCAACGATCCAAAACCGACGGCAACTACTGACGCAAAGTGGGTTCGAACACTACCGGCTAATGAAAATGCCCGCAGAATGATTGAAGCCAACAAAGAGATTACAAGTACGCCTCCAACAAAGCCAAACTCCTCGGTTGGGACACAGAAGATAAAGTCAGTCCACTGCTCCGGAATATATCGCAACTGGGTTTGTGTACCTTTCAAATACCCTTTGCCTGTGACTCCTCCCGAACCAACTGCAAGCATGCTCTGGATTACATGATATCCTTCGCCCTTTGGATTTCGTTCCGGCTCGAACAGTGTAATCAAACGATTTTGCTTGTAGGTTTCTAACGAGTCAAAAACAGGTTCGATTGCTAAACCAATCCCAACAAACAGGCTTATGCTGATTACTGTTGCAACCATACTTCGCCGAAAAGCCACAGCGCCTATTGATGCAAGCAAACAGACACCTACAAACCACCATATAGAGTCGAACAAAACGCTGTACAACGAAGCAATGGCTACAAAGGGAAGAGCAACTACGGTGTAGAGCAGAAATAAGTCGGCACCAACCCACAAGAGAACACCAAGAAGAATGGCTACGAATACAGTTGCAGAGCCAGTGTCGGGCTGCAACATTACCAATGCAATCGGCGGTACAATGAAGGCACAAATAGTTGCGATGTCTCGCAGCGACCGGATATCGAAACCCTTTCTGCTGGCATACTTTGCCATGGCAAACAACGCAGCCACCTTGGCTAGCTCAGCCGGCTGAAATGTGAAGGTACCGATTTTAATCCAACATCGCTGACCGTTCACCTCGTGCCCCAGAGGGGTTAAAACGGCAACCAGGGCTAAGAGAGCGACAACATATAGTGTGTATGCAATGCCAGACAACCACCGCTCGGGAATGAAGAATGCGGCTATTCCTGATGCCAATCCAATACAAGCATAAACAACCTGATTCCTGAAAACACCCGGGTCGCTCGTAAAAACCGAACTGTAAATAGAAACTAACCCAATACCGAGAATTGCTACTACTGCCAAAAGCAGTCCCCAGTCCACTACATCGTTTACTTTACTTTGTAATGCGACTTCTTCGGTTTCAAAGTAGTATGATGTTGCCATTACTGTCCTGTAAGCATCCGTCGGGCTTCCAAGTATCGCATTCTTGTTGCTGCAATAATAGAGTCCGGAATCGTGGGGGGAGGGGGTTCTTTATTCCAGTCCAATGAGTCCAGATAGTCCCGAAGGATCTGCTTGTCGAAATTATTCTGTGCCTTTCCAACAACATAATCTGCTGCAAGCCAATAGCGCGAAGAGTCAGGTGTAAGAACCTCGTCAATGAGAATGACGTTGCCTGATTCTGTCTTGCCGAATTCAAACTTTGTGTCAGCCAGTATTAACCCTTTTGATGCAGCGTATGCACTACCTTCGTTGTATAACCTTAAACTGAGTGCACGAAGGTGCTCGGCCACCGTTTCTCCAACAATGGTGCACATCTCTGCAAAACTGATGTTCTGGTCGTGTCCGTCCGCTGCCTTTGTTGCAGGAGTAAAGATGGGTTCTGGTAAGCGCGCCGATTCACGAAGTCCGGAAGGGAGTGCAATGCCACAAACGGTACCGAACTCCACATACTCTTTCCAACCACTACCAGCAAGGTAACCGCGTACCACGCATTCAACCGGGAATGGATGTGCCTTCTGAACAATCATGCTTCGACCGTTGAGCTGCTCACGTTCCAGGGGAGTAAGATGCGGCAATGCCGAAAGGTCAGAACTTAGGTAGTGATTGGGAACGATATGTTGCAGATAATTAAACCAGAACAGGCTAATGTCGGTAAGAACCTGTCCTTTATCCGGAATTGGCTCCATCATAACCACATCAAATGCGCTCACGCGGTCCGTAGCAACAAGGAGCAGGTTGCCATCGGCGGAGTACACATCCCGAACCTTACCTCGACGCTCCAGTGGGTAGTGCGAAAGAAACGTTGTGTGAACCAACATGGCACAAAGATAGAGTTTGCTCTTGCCGCAGTAGATATACTCCCTGTTCAAGGTATTCCCAAGCGTTTCTCACCGTGGGTATGTAGCCTAGACTTCGTCCGCATAGATCGTACACAAACGTTTTCTCATCAGGGTCGAAGCCCCTTTTCAAGTACAAGGTATCATGATCAACTGAAACTGTTAACTGGTGTGCGGAGACGATCAGCCAATCGTTGTCTGCTAATGTAGGTGCTCCGTTAACACCGGAAAGAGTTCCATGGCCACGAATGGCAAGTACAGCACCGTTAGAAAGTGTTGCTATATCGCTAACGTGTGCCGCATCTGACGATTCTGTTGTGAATACAGCCTGTTCCGTTCCTTGTGGGTGAAAGAGTAGCACAATGCCATCGTACGATGAATTGGAGTTGCTAACATCCGGACTTAGGGGTGTTGAAACAAGGTCAATACTGTTGGAATACGATCCAGCAATAAACAAACGATTTTGTGTGCCAACAATTCTCGAAACGTTCATCGTTCCGAATGCAATACGCTGCTGTTGCTCGGCGAGCATGGACGTAAAGAGTATGGAAGGGGGCTCGGCCGTTGTACACCAGTCATCCGAGGTCATACTAACGCCAAAAGTGGTAGAAGGGGGTCCCCATACTGCATTCTCTTTCCAACAAACATTGCCAGTAACTGCAGGTTGTGTTGCACCACTGATATCGAGAGTAAGGAACACTTGTTCCTGCTGAGCTTGGTCTGAATGTCTGATTGTGTCAGACGCCCAGCTAAACAAGCCGACGCTATTAACGGGAATGGCAATACGGGGTCCGTCTGCGTTGAGCAATCCCACTGGTATCACGGAACTGCGCTCACCATCGGAGTGGAGGGCCAACGCTGCCGCACTCCACTTCTGATTACCATCGCTGTTCAGAAGTTGTACGTATGTGCATGGTAGTGATCGGTTGGTGGAATACCAATCTTCCGACATTCTGGTGTTGTAAAGAAAGTAACCCGCAATCAGGACGTTGTTGTTTTGCA
>CAZGHI010000033.1:9295-20472 GCA_964525565.1 uncultured Hyphomicrobiales bacterium | reverse complement strand
GTACAAATCGAGGAATATCGGGCATGTCGGCGCCATCATTGCGCGACCATGCAATGCTTCCATCGCTGTTGATGGCAACAATCACGGCATCGGCATTGCCCCGACCGCTATATGTGACAGGTCCGATGGTGTATGTAGTTACGTTAGCCGATGCAGCACCGCAGTACAGTGCAACAACGGCATGGTTATCTGTTCCAACATCAAGGGCAGTTGCGGCATCGTCCCCGGGTCCGCCAAACGACTGAAGCCAAAGTACCTGTAGTTGAGTGTTCATACATGCCACAAATGCATCGGTTCCTCCTTGCGACATGACTGTCTGATCGTCTATTTGTATAGAATCTCTGAAGGTTCCGGCTATCCAAATTGTTCCACTAGCCGCGTGTGCAGCAACTCGAACCGGCTCATCAACACCTGGGATTGGTATAATACGATAGCTGCCATTCAGGGTTTGGCTGCGGCTTGGAACTGCCAATACAACCCAGAATAAAATGATTGAGCTGCCGAGGATATGCATCGTGTGCGAGGTGTGCCAATGGTGGCGGTTCCAACGAAACAGCGGTTGTGCCATGGCACTAAACAAGGGTACCGAACAAGGTTGCGCTGGTACTACGATTGATGCACACCGAAACAGTATCGCCAACAACGTATCCGCGCATATCGTCGTGAGGAAAGATTACTGTTTTGTTGGTATCGCTGCGCCCTTTCCATTCGGCTGGATTCCGCTTTGAAGCACCTTCCACCAGAACACTGTGAATGCGACCAATTTCGCGGCTGTTGACTTCGGCAGAGATGCTGTTTTGCAGGTCTATTATTTCCTGTAGCCGACGGTTTTTAACGTCAGCAGGAACATCGTCTCCCATTTTCCAAGCTTTGGTGTTCTCACGTGGGGAGTAGGCGAACATGTAGGCACCGTCGTATTGAACCTGCCGCATCACACTCAGAGTCTGCTGATGATCTTCCTCCGTTTCCGTACAGAATCCGGCAATGATATCTGTTGAAAGCGCGCAGTCTGGTATGTGTTTGCGTATGGACTCAATGCGTTGCAGGTAGTGGTCAACCGTGTAATTGCGGTTCATGAGTTCCAATATTCTATCGGAACCGCTTTGAATGGGAAGGTGTATGTATTTACAAACATTGCTGTGAGCAGCCATGGCCTGAACGACTCTGTCAGTCATGTCGCGGGGGTGACTCGTGGTATATCGAATTCGCACTTCCGGAACTGCTTGTGCGGCGGCGTGGAGTAAGTCAGCAAAGTCGGCACCGGAAACCTCGTCGCGATACGAATCAACGTTCTGTCCGAGAAGGGTGACTTCCTTAAATCCACTATCGCGCAACCGTTTCAGTTCATCGGTAACAACGGTTACAGAGCGCGATCGCTCCCGTCCACGTGTAAACGGAACCACACAAAACGTGCAGAATTTATCGCATCCCCGCATGATGCTAATCCACGCAGAAATACCTTCGGTGCGAAGTGGCTCGATATCATCGTACGTCTCTACCTTCGACAGTTTAACCGCAATACCACGCTCACCTGCAATGGACTGCCGCACGAGGTCGGGTACTTTGCGGTATTCATCCGGACCAACCACGAGATCTACAAGATCTTTTTCCAGCAACTTGGACCGTAAACGTTCGGCCATGCACCCTAAAACGCCAACGACAACATTGTTGCGCTTTTTCTTGTAGTACTGTAGATGGCTTAGGCGTTCATGAATCTTTTTCTCGGCATTGTCTCTGATGGCACACGTATTCAATAGAATAACGTCGGCATCCTCTACGGTCTCAGCAACAGCATATCCTTCGGAAGCAAGAACGCCCAGTACAATTTCAGAATCGCTTACGTTCATCTGGCAACCATACGTTTCTACGTACACACGTTGGTAGCCAACGGCTTGATTCACTGAAGGCACGGAAACGGCTTTTTCAGCGCCAAGGATGGGAAGTTCAAGAATGGGCATAGCCCACAAAAATAGGCTTTAATGGTGTCACGTTACACATACCAAAGCCCCCTAGTGCAAACAAACATGTGGGTTGTTTTTATGCCAAATTCCTGAAAAGGAGCGATTATGCCAACGCCATTGCAGGATCGGGCCTATGAACTGCTCCTCCGAGTAGTAACAATGCCGATTGACTATGAAGGTAACAATCGTGTGAAGGCTGTAGCTGAAGCGTTGTTTGTTGATTCAATGGATGTTGCTGTGGCACTTGAACAGGCATTGTCTTCGGCAAACAGAACGGACTTTGTAGCTTGCCTAAACACGGCACATACCAAACTCAAGAAATTGAAATTATGGTTACGGGTTCTTGACGATGTAGGCCGTATCATGCCGGAGTCTGTTGCTCCGCTCCACGACACGGCCGAAGAAGTACATCGTTTGTTACTTGCAGCAATCAGAACATCGAAGAACAATGTGAACACGCTGCATCAGGTTAGAGCTTCGATACCCTCCCCGAACCTTTAACATCAGTTGTAAGTAACGGATTGCCGGCATACATAACATTACCTGCGCCCATGATGTTAACAAACAACCTGTCGGATGCATATACGGTTGCGTTACCTGAGCCATATACAGCCACCGCTGTTTCACGTGTTACAAGGTCGCGTGCATGAACGCTTCCTGATGCACGAATTTGACAATTGTGGTTCGTTGCCGATCCGCTCACGGTGATGTTTCCTGAGCCATTATTCTGCGTGTTGAGTACGTTGGAATGAAGATCCTTTACCTCGGTATTTCCGCTTCCGAAGGTGAAAAGTGTGAACGTGTTGGTGTTAAACCCTTCGTTCACGGTTACCTTGCCGGAACCGTAGGCGTAAAGTGTTGTCAGGTTTGGCGTTCCGACGTAGATGCGGGCACGTGTGAACGAGCCGGACGTTTGATGAATGCGAAGCCGTTCGTTTTGGACAGAGGTTGTGATCTTATCAATAAGATTATCATCGGCTTCAACACGAAGCGACGGTGTCTCTGAATAGGATATAATCACATCGGCCGAGCCGTTGTATTCAACAGAGCTAACAGGGGTTAGTGGTCTGTTCTGTGTGATGATTGTTCCCGAGCCGGTAATATCTGAAGGGTCGCAGGCAGTAACAATAAGGGCTGCGAACCCAAGAAGGATAAGGGCTTTCATGGCACGCTCCTTTTGATTGATGGAAAAACGTGCTCATGTACGAGGTAATGTTTCTGATGTTACAGTTTAGAATCGTGACCACAGGTAGTGCGGCAACATCGCTCTCCAAGTGGGCCAATCATGTGTCCACTCATAACCCCATAAATCAACTTCATGGGGAATTCCCTTTGCCGACAATACTTGGCCAAGAGCAACGGAAGCACTAGGGTCTTCGTACGATCCTCTGCCGCTAACAAGGTACAAATGCCGTTTCGAGCGCAACAGGTTCAGCCAGTAGGGGTCGTTCATGTTGCTCATGTAGTCCATGGGAGAGTTGAAGTAGCAGTTCTCGTCGAAGTAACCTTTGGTATATGCTTTAAGATCATAGATGCCACTCATGCCAATAGCTCCATCGAACACGTCTGGTCGGCGGAGGAAGGTATTCACGGCATGGAGGGCACCAAGAGATACACCGGTTGTAGTGATTGGTACCAGACCATCGCAGTCACGAATGATAAACGGTACAACTTCTTCAACAACATAGTTGTTGTACAGTTGGTGGCGGATAGCCTTATCATATGGGTTCATATTGTCGTTCAACCAACTTTCGGCATTGATACTGTTGATTGAATACACCTTGAACTTACCTGCTTCGATTACCGGACGGATAGCCTCGATAAGGTGGAAACGTTCATACTCAAGGTAGTCCGCTGCCGCACTTGGGAACATGAGTAATGCCGTGCCAAAATGGCCATAGGCAACAATTTCCATGTTCTTCTGGAGGTTTGGACTCCACCAGGTTGTTATTTCACGACGCATAATGAAGAGAGTTGATGGTAGGGGGCTGGAAAAATAGATATTTTACTGCGTAGTTGAATTATTCAGGAGCGAAGATAGGGGCACGTGGGAATCGTGAGTTAAAGGTTAATAGAAGCGAACCACTGTGAAGATCAATAGATACATGCCCTTCGGAGACTCGGTTCCGAGCTCCTTCGCGCTCACCCATGGCAAGTAATTCTTTGTTCAGATTCCAAACAAGTCCGGTGGTTGTAAGGTGTGCCTGCGGCTGTGGAATGAGTGAGATGATCTCATTTTTCGCAAAGTCAGCGCTCATTGAAGCGGTTACCGGTATTGCATACCGCAACCCATCCAGAACGGTAAGCACCATGGAAGCGGAGTAGCGCATGAGTACAGACCAGTTATTTAGTGTATGCTCAAGGTCGCCACCATGAATACCACACACTAGTATTCGCGTCCACAGTTGCTCTCGGGCAAACAGCAGTGACTTTTCGAAGTCAGTAGTATCTTGATTGGTATCGTGAACAAACTCCGACAAGCCGTGCACTTCCTTCATGCACTCCGGCGTTATTGAATCCAAGTCGCCAACAATAAACTCAGGTATGGTGTTTTGGCCAATGAGCAGGTTTGCGGCTCCGTCTGCTGCAATAATGGGTACGTCCGCCAATTGAACGAATATGTCGGAAGTTGGAATACTGCCGCTGAGAACAACAACGGCATCAAATCCCGATTCGCCAAAGAGTAACTTCATTGCTGCTCTTCCCACTGACCCAATATGTGCATTATGGTATCGAGCCCATCTGTGAGAGCTGCAGGGCCGGGTTGCAGGATTGTAGCTGAAGGGATATCGAACATTTGCTGTGTAATGAGCGGACGAAACGCATCCCACCCAGGTCTCTGAGCCACGCGCTCGGGCTTGAACATTTTCCCACACCAACTGGCAAGCATGATGTCAGGGTCCCTTCGAAGTGGCTCTCGAACATCGGCAATGATGCGCTGTTTTGCGTTTGGATGTACCCGGTTTTCCACAAAAACATCAACACCACCGCATAGCTCAATGATTTCGCTTACCCAGCAGATGCCACTAATCAGAGGGTCGTACCACTCTTCGAAGTACACTTTCGGCTTGTTAGCTCGGTTCAACCCAATTTCGCGTGCCTGCTGTACACGGCATTCAAGATAATGGGCATACACTTCTGCGGCAGATGCAAGACCAAGAATTGATCCCAGTTGAACAATCATGTTCAGAATTCCTTCAACGGACCGATGATTAAACGCAACCACGGCAATGCCACGCCGAATGAGTTCGGCTGCAATATCGGCTTGCAGGTCGCTCCATGTGAACACGATATCAGGCTTAAGATGCATGATCTCTTCGAACTGTGCATCCAGGTATGTAGATACTCTTGGCTTCTCCTTTCGTGCACGCTTAGGCCTTACAACGAAACCGGAGATTCCCACAATCCGATCATCCGCACCAATTGCATAGAGTGTCTCGGTTGTTTCTTCAGTTAAACAGATGATGCGCTGCGGATACCGTGACATTATTTGGAGGATTTTCTCAGTGTTGTTTTCTGTTTCTGTCGCTGAATTACGGTTCCTTTGGGAACAAACAGCAACGATTGACGGTCTGATCGTGCAACATTATTGTAAAAACTTTTATAATTCTGATATTCTTGTGGCTCTACGAAGGTTCTGTTGTTTACCGATGTTCGTTTTATGGTTACAACAGATTGTTGTTCCGACGCTGCTTTTACAACACTTGCGATGGGCGAGGTAAACACTTCCTGACTTTTTAAGCCTAGGGTTTCATATCCCGGAGGGAGTACAAGCGTGATAATCTCGGTTAGTGTGTCAACATAACGTGTAAACGAGTATGTGTACTTGCGTTGCTCATAGCTCAGTGCAGGTGTTGGCTCGTATGGTGAATACCATGGCAGGCGGATAATTTTCAAATCCGAAGCTTCCATAACAAAGTCGGGTACGTCGAACGTTATCGAATATTCTAATGTTGGAGTAAGCTGATTGACGTCGGGGATCGTGTAGTCAACCAGGCGCACATCGGGCATGTCTATGGATAAACCCTCCAGTAGCCATCGTTCCAGGTCTGTAGTGCTCGCCCCTTTCCAGCGTCCGCGAAAGAATGCAGTGCGAGCACCTGTCTGCGTGAATCGCTGTGTAATGCGTGCGCCCAAATCGTCGTGTAGCTCTATATGTGTTGTCAGGTTCATCACATTCGGTAGAAAATATTTGGGCTCCAGTATGAACAGCCCCATTTCGCCGGGACGAACGAGCAAAGCCTGTGAATTGAGGTCAGAAAATGGTACGGTTCCAAGTGGATAGTCCTCTGCTGTGAGGTCCATAAATAGATATGAAGAATCTATTGGTACCATTACTATCACGTGGTCAAATGCAACAGAGGGGAGAGGTGTTTTCTGCCAAACATGCGTATTTGTTCGAACAAGAACGCTATACGCAGTAATCCCTCTTTCGGCAAGCATTGAGATGCAGAGGGTGGCAACATCCTTACAATCACCTATACGCGTTACAAGAACATCACGGGCAGACTGAGGGATGTAGCCACTTTGTCTGAACGGAACATAGCTATATCGAATTTCCTGAGTAATGAATGAGTACACACCTTCAATAATCTCCCGTTCGGAATAGGTATTTTCAGGAGGGAACATTTCGTTCATTTTTTTTCGTATCTCAAGTGAGGTGCGGGTCTTTGTGCGGGACAGATCGTTGTACCATAAAACAATCTCCTGCCACCGTGGAATGGAAGAGATTTCCAACGACTTCGAAATATCCCAATAAGCGGGCATCTCTTCTTCGGGACGTATTGCTGGTTCATCCAATAGTTCCCACACGTGTAGAGTTCCAAGAGGAGTTTCAGATACCCAGTTCTTGATTTCTCCGTTAAGAAAGCGCCATGAGTATGGTTCATTGTTAAGGGAGAGCAGACTGTATCGTGATATTTTCACTGGTACATCTGAATTCATAGCAACTTCGTCAGTGAAGTATCCGGCAAGTTTTCCCCGGGTGTGCTCTTGCCAGCGTAGGCGCACGTAAATGAAGTCTGAAATTTCCAAGTTCTTGAACACAGCTCGATTGCCATTCCTGTCAGCGGGTATCTCACGTCCTGACGATTTAACAATCACGGCCTTTTCGACGGTGCTGTAGTCGGGACCGGGCAGGTACATGTCTTTGTATCCGTCGATTCCTTCCAGCGTAAGCACACGAACGAGAAATTCGTAACGTACTTCGCACCGACTTCCATCGTGAACAACCCTTTGATAATCCTCGAGGAGCACCACAGCCTTTTCGTTTGGCAGTTGTATTGTGTTTGGGGCCGTTCGCATCATACTGTCTATGTTGTTTCTTTTCATAACGCTAAATGGCGACGGTCGGCCTTCCAGTTCTCGCAGTGCTTCGCGCGCGTCGAAGTTTGCAGGGTCGGCATCTATGGCCCTACGAAAATCATCTCCTGCGCCGGTGAAGTCGTTCAGTGTTTTTCGATATGTTCCAGATGCATACCAGAGCCAGCTTACCGAAGGTGCATCTTTTAATGCGGACTGGGTGCTTGCAAGAGCCTGACTCCACATTTTCCGTCGGGCATACGACTCGGCCTTTCTGCTATGGTAACCCGGTGAGCAGGGTGAGAGGTTGAACAGATCTACATAGGTCTGCTCCCACTGCTCATAGCGAGCGCTTTCTTCTAGGATGCTGGCTTTTAGTAGTAGGCCGTACTCACTCCAGTTATGCGACAGGTGCTCTTCGGCTATTGCCAAGGCAGCAGCGTGTCCACCGGCGCTTCGCATGGCCACTGTAGCGGCCGCTGCGGCATACGAGACCTCGCCCTTATGACGTTCGTATGCGCGAGCTTGCAAATCAACAACCAAACCCGGGTTGTTGCGCAGCCTGGCCATAGCTATAGCGCCATCGTAGTAATCTATAGATTCCGGCAGACGTTCTTTGATGCGTTCAAGGTAAACATCGGCGGAGTCTAACAAACGGGACGAGAGAGCATTACGGAAGGCATAAACAAGCGAGATAGGCAAATCGGGCCGAAGGCTCGTAATGTGTTCAACCGTAGAAATGGTAAGATCGTTGCGTGAGCCGCGTTGGTAGGCATCGAGTGCGAGCATGAGGCCGGCGATGAAGTCCGGGTGCTGCTGCAGATAGGTGTCTATAACCTCCTCTGCCGACTCTACTTCGTCGTTTCGAAGATGAGACTCAATCAGAAGCAATGCATTTTCAATATGCGAAGGGTTTTGTTCAAGTAACGTGCGGAAGTACTTCACAAACGGATTAGGCAAACGAACAGGGTTAGCAGAGGCTTTATTATACACCTGCGGATCGGTAGAGAAGCCAAGGCCTGAGATCGGAACGCCGGATGCGTTAGTGATACGGAAGAGAAAATTGCATCGTTCGAGCTTGCTATTACACATTTTCACGAGAACATTGTTCCAGCCCCTTTGCAGTGTTAGCTCGGTGATGTATGTATCAAGGTCATTATTATGTTCATCAACTGTGTCAGAAACCAAGGCGTCGTTTAGAAACAGCCGGAAGGCACCGGAAGTGCCGATGCGAAACTGAACACGTTGAGTGCTATCGGATCGAATGTAGCAGCGGGCATAAAAAACACCTTGCACGGATTCAAAGTGACGGGCAAAATCAATCCAACCGTCGTTTCTTGAGTGGGGAGGGGTAAAGTAGCGTACCTTTCGCAAGTCAGCACCTGAGTACACGGCATTTGGATTGTCTTCCATCTCAGGTGGATATGGAGTATCGTATCCGGATGACGAGATGTTGTCGAATGGGCCAATTAACCGCCACGAAGTAATAAATCCGATTTGTGAGAACATGGAACGCGCTTCGGAAATGTTGCCGCGATGTTCCCGCATGTTGCCGAGAAGTTCCAAGATCATCGCCCGAAGAATACCTGTGGAGTCTTGCTTGTTGAGAATGTCTTCAAGGATGTCTTCAATACCGGATTTTGGGTTATACATATTCACCGTAAACCGCCGAGAGTATTGGGCGGCATAGATGTACGGGAAGGGGTCAGGAGCAGCGATGAGAGCTTTTCGGTATGCTTCCCACGATTTCTCATCGTTAACCTGCAGCCCGTAGGCAAAGCTTAACCCCAGGTATGCACGCACATTCGTTGGGTCGTCGGCAACGGCCTTTTCGAATGACTCGATAGCCGCTTGTTCGTTATTCTTTAGGAGCTGCTGCCATCCTTGTTCTGTGTGATTGGAAGCGAAGCATGTCTCTGCAACAGCGAGAAAAACAGCAAGTGGCAATAGTACGCTAGATTTCATAGATATATCGGATGGCAGAACGACTGGTGTTTGCTACATTGCGGTATTGTCCAACAAACCTAGTAAACCACGATGTTCACTCTGTCTTCGCTTCTTGTGCCGATTGATTTTTCGGAGAATAGCCTAAAGGCACTACGGCTGGCAAAAGAGGTTGCACGTGGTACTTCGGCAACCATACACCTGTTACATGTTGTGGAGCCGGTTGTGTACCCCGCTGACTGGAGTTATGCACAGGTTGGCTTTGCAGATATCGAGCAGGAACTGTTCGATAATGCCGAGAAAGAGCTAAAGGTTCTTGCCGGTGAGCTGGAGAGTGAGGGATTTCAAGTGCAGCACTCCGTGAGAAGAGGTCGTGCCAGTGACGAAATATGCTCATATGCAGCCGAGAACAATGTTTCGATTGTAACCATTGGAACACATGGCCGAAGTGGTTTTGAGCATTTTCTGTTTGGCAGCACAACCGAGAGGGTGTTGCGCCACTCACCGTGTCCGGTGCTTTCGGTGCGTCTTGAACAACCAAAGAGTGAACCGAAAAGCTAATGCCTCTCGTTCGGACGTCTCGCCTGATAACAATTGAGCGCCATATTGTTGAGCAAGGGGCATTGCACCCGGAGGCAACAGGTGAGTTTTCGAGACTGCTTCGCGATTTAACGTTGGCGATACGCATTCTTGCGCGTGATGTGCGCCGCTCCGGACTCAACGACATTCTGGGTTTAACCGAAACCACAAATGTCCATGGTGAACGGGTAAAACGACTAGACATTCACGCTAACGACGTAATCTTTCGAGCGATGGATCACGGCGGCCATTTATGCATTATGGCTTCGGAAGAAACCGACGATTTGATACACATACCCGATGAGTATCATAAAGGAAAGTACGTTTTGGTTTTTGATCCGTTGGATGGATCAAGCAATATTGATGTAAACGTCTCCATCGGAACGATTTTTTCTGTGTACAAACGCCTCCACCCGGAGAGTATGGAATCGGGAACATTAGAGGACGTGCTGCAGCCGGGATGGAAACAGGTAGCTGCCGGATATGCAATGTATGGCTCCAGCACGCAATTAGTGTACACAACAGGTCAAGGCGTAGATGTATTTACGTTCGATCCAACAATCGGAGAATTCCTGCTAACATTCGAAAAGATTCGGATTCCCAGCAGGGGTCATATATACTCGGTGAACTCCGGGAATTCATATAAGTGGCCAAACGGAGTACGAGAATACGTGCGGCATTTACTTCAGCCTAGCGAAGATGGATCGCGACCATACTCGCTGCGTTATGTTGGCACGATGGTAGCAGACATACATCGAACATTGCATTATGGGGGAATCTTCATGTATCCGTCTGATGCCCAGGCGCCGACGGGAAAACTGCGACTAGTGTACGAAGTAAATCCAATGGCCTTCATCATTGAGCAGGCCGGTGGTGTGGCATCAACGGGAGTGCAGCGTATTCTCGATGTGCAACCCGAATCACTACACCAACGCATCCCATGCTTTATGGGCAGTAAGCTAGACGTGGAGGAAGCATTGCGGTTCATTAACAACGAAGGAGCATCGCTATGAACAGTCGTCGTCAGTTTCTTGCCGGAAGCATTCTAACATCGGCTGCTGTCATTATAAATGGAACAACGTCAGCCGCAATTGCTCAGTCAGCGGATGGCCAAACAGCAGAGTACACGCTTCCGCCCCTTCCCTATCCTGCGTCGGCTTTGGAGCCATACATCGACGAAGAAACGATGAACATTCACCATGGCAAACACCATCTGGCGTATGTAAACGGATTGATCAAAGCCGAAAGCGAGTTGCGTGAAGCGCGGCGCACCGGAAACTACACGCTCATCCAACACTGGTTGCGGCAACGTGCTTTTCATGGAGGTGGCCATGCATTACACTCTATGTTCTGGACAATCATGGCACCACCGGGCAGCGGTGGCGGAGGCCG
>CAZGHI010000033.1:8467-9276 GCA_964525565.1 uncultured Hyphomicrobiales bacterium | reverse complement strand
CCATCGGGCAGTTTGGAGCGATTGATTGTTCGGGACTTTGGCAGTTTCGACGTTTTCAAGGATCAATTTTCAGCAGCAGCCGTGGCAGTGGAAGGCAGTGGCTGGGCATTACTACACTATGAGCATTCAACAGGTACGCTGGTTGTTTTACAGGCAGAAAATCAGCAAAAGCTATCTGCTTGGAATACTGTGCCAATAATGGGGATAGATGTTTGGGAACACGCATACTATCTGCGGTATAGAAATAACCGAGCTGAGTACGTTAAAAATTGGTGGAATGTGGTGAACTGGGAGCAGGTTCAAAGCAACCTAACCAGAGCAATGGCTGTGCGATAATGTAACCTACACCACAGTTGGTGAATAAAACATAATTTTTGAAAAGTGTTGATTATGCCGTTTTCGCCATAATTTGCGTTACCGGTTCGTGGGCGGATTGCCGAACAGGTGGTATCGTGTCGAAAGTAATTCAGTGTATGGTCTCGATGCCGACACAGATCCGCAAAGGGTTATTGTATGAATATCTATGTTGGGAATTTGCCGTATTCCATGGACGATGCCGAGCTTCGTTCTGTGTTTGAGGAGTATGGCACCGTTGATTCTGCGTCCGTGGTCAAGGACAAGTTCACTGGCCGCAGTCGTGGTTTCGGCTTCGTCGAGATGCCGGACTCTGATGGTTCTGCAGCGATTGATGCCACGAATGGTCGTAACTTGGGAGGAAGAAACCTTGTTGTAAATGAGGCTCGTCCGCGCGAACAACGTCCGCGCTTCGACCGTGATCGTGGTCCTCGCTTTTGATATTGAATTCAACT
>CAZGHI010000033.1:0-8457 GCA_964525565.1 uncultured Hyphomicrobiales bacterium | reverse complement strand
ACAAAACGGCTGCCGTAAAGGTAGCCGTTTTTTATTTTGCGCGCCCTTTTCGAAAACAAGGAAACTCATGAAGCTCTTTGAAACGCTCCACACGATGGGGCACGAACAAGTTGTGTTGTGCTCCGACCCTGTAACGGGCCTTCGCGCAATTGTTGCAATACACGACACCTCTCTCGGACCGGCACTGGGTGGCACGCGTATGTGGAAGTATGAATCCGACGAACACGCACTGGTTGACGCTCTCCGATTGTCTCGTGGTATGACCTACAAGGCAGCCGTGAGCGGCGTGAATTTGGGTGGTGGCAAAGCCGTTATTGTTGGCGACCCACGTGTTGATAAAAGCGAAGCGCTCTTCCGTGCATACGGAAGAATGGTTGAGACACTCCGTGGCCGATACATTACGGCTGAAGATGTTGGCACGAGTGTTCGAGACATGGAGTGGATTCGTATGGAAACACGATTTGTAACCGGAGTAGGTGGGGTAGGGGGCTCTGGCGATCCATCGCCGGTGACAGCTTTAGGTGTTTATTCAGGAATGAAGGCATCGGCAATGTTTACCTGGGGTACGGATAGTTTATCCGGCAAGCGGATTGTTGTCCAGGGAGCAGGCAATGTGGCAACTCACCTGATTCATCACCTGGTGAAAGAAGGTGCAAAGGTTTTTGTCTCTGACATCTACACCGAAAAAGCAAAGGCTGTTGCCGCAGAAACAGGAGCAATAGAGATACATGCCAACGATGTTTTCACCACAGAGTGCGACATATTTTCTCCGAATGCACTTGGAGCCATACTCAATGATGATACCGTTCCACAACTTTCATGTGCCATTGTGTGCGGTGGAGCAAACAACCAGCTTCAGCACGAAGAGCGACATGCCAAGATGCTTAAGGACCGCAACATTGTGTATGCTCCGGATTACGTTGTAAACTCTGGTGGTTTGATGAATGTAGCTTCGGAGGTTACCGGCTACGATCGGGCATCCGTGATGCGGCAAGCAGAAGGAATTTTTGACATTACGATGAATATCCTTCAGACCGCTCGCGACCGTAACATATTAACAATTGAAGCAAGTAACGCTATTGCAGAAGAACGCATCCGCAAGGTCCGACACGTACATGGTACATATTCCGGCACACCAACCATACGTGGTGTTTAGTTGTAACGACATCGAGCAAACGTGAAAGATCACATAAACCAGTCAGCATTTCCACTAAGCCGCACAAAGGCGGTAAAGGGAAGCAGACATCTTGCACGCGAAAAAGTGCTACAGGTTCTTGCGGCAGCATCCGAAGGCGAAGTTTCGTTAGATGATGTGTTTCCTCATGTGTTCTTCCGGCAATTCACATTCGACCCAACCGAAACTGCGGGAGATGGACGAATTCTTCGGCCTGACGAAGTACAGGAGTTAGAGGCCGATATTCCAATCGAGTGGGCTTCAGAAGATTTGCAGTATGCAATTGGAGTTGTTGAAACGGCTCGAGATACCAGAGAAACAACACGTGAATTGATTGAGCGCAATGCGAAAAATTGGGATGTAGAACGCATTGCAATGCTGGACCGTGTTTTAATTCAACTTGCAGTTGCCGAACTCACATCGTGTCCGGACATCCCGGTCAAGGTCACGATTAACGAAGTAATCGAACTGGCAAAACGGTATAGCACCGACAAAAGCGGTACATTTATCAACGGAATTTTAGATGCGATAACCGCCGAGCTCCGCGCAGGCGGTAAAATTTCGAAAACCGGTCGCGGACTTCTTGAATGACATTTGGGACACTCATTATGAACACTGCTCGTAGTTATAGCCCCTTACTCACCATAGTTGTGTTGTTCTTTGCTCATGCAGGTTTTCTAGCCGCGCAAAGCCATTTTGAATGGGTTAAAACCGTTAGTGGTCCAACATTCGACGAATCGTACGGTATGGCGATAACAACAGATGGTCACGTACACATCGTTGGAACGTTTTCGGATTCCGTCCGCGTGGATACGAATCTGCTTGCAGGACTTGGAGGCTACGACGGCTTTACAGCGCGCTTCAACGCTTCGGGAAGAGCAGTGGATTTCGATGCTTATGGCGGTTTAATGCTTGACGAAATGCGAAGCATTGCGGCGGACAATAAAGGAAACTATTACGTTGCAGGAGTATTCGAAGATCAGGCGCTCGTGGGGGGACGGCTGATAGAAAGCATTCAGCCCTTTGAGATAGACATGTTTGTAGCGAAGTTCGACAAGGGGGGGGTACTACTTTGGGTGAACGTGTTTGGTTCACCGGATTACGACGAAGCTTCTCCATACGTGGGGGTGGATTCACTGGGGGCAGTTTACTTAGCGGGTGGTTTTGCGAAGACAGTTTGGTTCGCGCACCTTAACCGCTTCCGCCGGCAGTGATGTCTTTCTTTGCAAGATGAGTGCTAACGGAGATGTTACGTGGGTAAAGCGTGCGGGGGGGGCTGGACACGATCAAGCACTCGGAGTAGCCGTAACACCAAATGGCGACAGAGTGTATGCTGTGGGAATTTTTAACGGATCGGCTGATTTTGGAGACGGGAAACCCATAGAAGCCTTTAGTCAGGGTCAGGATTTGTTTGTTTGGGCTCTAACAGCAAACGGTGATTTCAGTTTTGCAAAAAGAATTGGCACGTCGAAGAATGAAGACCATATCGCCTGTTTTGCCGATGCGAGTGGTAAACTGCTCGCAACCGGTGCTATGATGGGAACAACAGTATTCGATAATAAAACGCTAACAGCGAGCAGCGATTTGTATAGTGACGTATTTCTGTGTCGTTTTGAAAAAACAGGTGGTATTGATTTACTCAAGAGGTATGGTGGGATATACAACGAAGTTGGAAAGGCAGTTTATGTTGATTCTCGGAATATGATATACATCACAGGTCACTTTGATACCATTGCAACGTTTGGTGGTACCACTGTGAATTCAAATGGTGGACGCGATATGTTTATAACGCGCTTGTGGCCAAACGGAGATGTGGAGTGGGTTCGAAGCGGAGGAGGCGAGTTCGACGACGAGGGTACGGGCATAGCTGTTAGCTCTACAGGCGTTCCTTATGTGTCGGGCACGTTCGACACGGAAGCTTATTTCGATGGTTACTACGTTAAAGGCGACAAGTTTACCGATGCATTTGTTGCTGCGATGGTTTGTGGTCCGAATACGGACATTATGCTAAATGCAGCAGAACTTACGATTTGCGAAGGTGTGGATACGTTACTACAAGCCCAAACTGGTTACATCGGATACACGTGGAAAGTAAATGGTGTGGATGTATCTCAAGCAGGGGGGGGAGCAGGGTTTAACATGGGGAGTCTTACTCCTGGAAAGCATAACGTTACTGTAGAAATTACCGATGTGTACGGGTGCAAGGGAACATCGAAGACTGTAGCGGTTGAGGTACTTCCTGCGCCACCGAAACCGGTAATCACAAGATTGGACAACGTTCTTGGTTGTTCAATACCGGATATGCAGTACCAGTGGTATTTAAATGGAGTAATTGTAGCGGGCGCAACCAGTCAGACTATGGAGGTACGTGGTGACGGGTACTACCGAGTAAAAGTAACGGGCGATAATGGTTGTTCGAGTTGGTCTGACAATTTCATTATTGGTCCATCGAGCGTTCCAGGCATTTCTGGGCATGGTGTACAAGTGTGGCCGAACCCATTTACCGATGCCATCGAGGTGAAGGGGGCTATTGGAAGGGAGATTATCATTACTGATATGCTGGGCCGTGAGGTGATGCGATCAACTGCCGTAACCGACAGCGAAACTGTACGGGTTGTCGGTTCCGTTGGATCGTATATGCTGATTGTGAGGAATGGAGGAGAGGTGTGGACTACGATGGTGCAGAAGCGCTAGATTGTATGAAAAATTGTTCATGCAGCCGGGATGTAATATGATCCCGGCTGCATTAAAAACTGTTCATAATCTATACACCGCATTATACCCACTACCTTCCTCCCGTCGCCAGCCACGTTCCGCCATTCGCCTGTCAAGCTGGTCACGGGCATCGTCAAGGCTTATTGATACTCGTTCTGCGAAAAGTGCGGCTTCCAGATAACCCTGTTCAGCAAACTGTTGATGGATTTCTGCTTCAAATCGTTTGCGCATGACCCTCTGCTTAGACAGTCCAATAGCAAGCGAAATGAACATTAGAACTGTGAAGGATATTCCAATAGTTATGTTGCCCTTCCAAGCCGTACTTTCATCTACCAGTGCCCCTATGGTCATTACCCAACCATACACGGCAAACATCATAAATAGTCCGGCAGCTATTAATAGTATTCGATACGTCATAGTTACGCAAATTACGGTTTAGAGATGGTGGGGTTGCACCGGTATCTTTGATGTGTTGTTGCAGGTTTATCTGTAGCCATGCTGACCGACTAATCCGAAGCAGAGGTGTTTTCCTATGTCTAATAAACTTGATTTGTTACGCACCTTAAAAAGAGAAGCTCTTCTGGGTGGTGGAGAAAAACGTATTGCCCAACAGCATGCAAAAGGGAAACTCACTGCGCGAGAGCGACTAAACGTTCTCTTGGATGAAGGATCGTTCAAAGAATTTGATATGCTGGCCCGACACAGAAGCTCTCGTTTCGGTCTAGATGCTAACCGCCCGCTTGGTGATGGAGTTGTTACCGGTGCAGGGACCATTAATGGTAGGCACGTGTGCGTGTTTTCGCAAGACTTTACAGTGTTTGGCGGATCCTTAAGCGAAGTTCATGCTGAAAAAATTTGCAAGGTCATGGACCATGCAATGAAAATCGGTGTGCCGATTATTGGTCTCAACGACAGCGGCGGAGCACGAATTCAAGAAGGCGTTGTGTCGCTTGGTGGCTACGCCGACATCTTCCTGCGTAACACACTGGCTAGCGGTGTTATTCCTCAGATATCAGTAATTCTCGGCCCCTGTGCAGGTGGTGCAGTGTACTCGCCAGCGTTGACCGACTTCGTTTTTATGGTGAAGGGTTCTAGCTACATGTTCGTAACCGGACCCGATGTGGTTAAAACAGTTACCCATGAAGAGGTTACGTTCGAGGAACTCGGCGGCGCAGATACACATGCAGCGCGAAGTGGAGTTGCGCATTTTGCCATGGACGACGAGATTAGCTGCTTGCTTGGTGTTCGTAAACTTCTTTCTTACTTACCGCAAAACAATCGTGAAAAACCACCAGTGCTTCCTACGCGGGATCTGCCACAACGTGAATGTACGTCGCTCGATTCCATTGTACCATTAAATCCTAATGTTCCCTACGACATGAAGGACGTTATTCGCACTGTTGTGGATGAAGGTGACTTCTTTGAAGTGCATGCCGATTTTGCCACTAATTTGATCGTAGGCTTCGCCACTCTCGACGCTATGCCAGTAGGCATTATTGCCAACCAGCCAGCTAGTCTTGCAGGTGTTCTCGACATTATGAGCTCTGTGAAAGGAGCCAGATTCGTTCGTTTCTGCGATGCTTTCAACATACCACTGATCACCTTTGAGGATGTGCCTGGTTTCTTACCAGGAACCGATCAGGAGTGGCGTGGAATAATCCGTCATGGTGCTAAACTTCTTTATGCATATTGCGAGGCTACCGTTCCAAAGCTTACAGTAATCACCAGAAAAGCATACGGTGGAGCCTATGATGTTATGAGTTCCCGTCATATCCGTGGCGATTACAATGTTGCATGGCCAACGGCAGAAATTGCTGTTATGGGTGCAAAAGGGGCAGTGGAGATATTATATAAAGACAGAAACAAGAACCAGGGGGCTGAGTCTAACGGGGCAGAACTATCACCAGAAGACCATATAACGCGAACACAAAAGTTAATTGATGAATACAATGAACAGTTTGCAAATCCCTACGAAGCTGCAGAACGTGGCTATGTTGATGATGTGATTGAACCACATTCAACTCGTGCCGAGCTTATAGCAGCTCTACACCGATTAAATACGAAGATCGACACTAACCCGTGGAAAAAGCATGGGAACATTCCGCTCTAATGTTGCCTGCCAAAACAGGAGCCCCTTTTCGAATCCTTAGTTCAGAAACTCTTATGTAAAGGCTTTTCAAGCAAACGTTACAAGTTTGAACATTCACATTGCACGGAGTCACCGTCCATGTATTTTGGTATTCTACTTTGTTTGCTGGCCTCTTTGCCGATATGGAGCCAGCCGATACCTTCGTATCCAGCAAATGGGGCAACCAATGTTCCAACGAACACGGAGTTTTCGTGGCGTCCGATATCTGCAGATTTGTATGAGATAGAAGTCTCGCTGCCTGGAACCGACGATGCCGTCCAAACCCTGTACTCCACTTCGTCAACGGTGAAGGCGCACAACCTAGAATACCAAACACGGTACTCCTGGAGAGTACGGGGTGCTGACTCTATCGGGCAAGCCACAGCGTGGTCGGAATGGTTAACATTCACAACAGAAACTGCACAGAACAAGACCGTATTGATTTCGCCGCCTGACGGTTCAACCGACTTGGAACCCCCGATTCAACTGCAGTGGGAAGGGATGTCTGCTTCCGGAACATTCGAAGTACAGGTTTCTAACGATACGAGTTTCTCAGCTCCGCATTCGGCAATAGTTTCCGGAACCACGTATCAGGTGTTAGCAGAACCCGGAGTAGCACGATACTGGCGGGTGCGTTGAGTAAGTGCAGCAGGTGGGCAGGCAACGTGGTCGCAGGTGTGGACGTTTACTACCGCACAGCCTGTACCGAATCCACCAAAACCACCTCGATTAACCAAACCTGCAAATGGGTCGGTGTTAAAATTTATAGGCGTTGCAGTACACTGGGAAGAAGTACCCGCTGACGGAATTGTTCAGTATGAAGTTGAAATTACCGACAGCAAGACATCATCACCTGAACCACTTACCTTTATAACCAGCGAAACAACAACAACAGTGGAGCTGCCTCCGCAGTCTGAACCATGGCAGTGGAGGGTTCGTGCTCGAACAAACACTGGAATAAGTGATTGGAGCGAAACCTGGACGTTTTCGGTGGAGGAGCAGAACGATAATTCTATTGAGCCGCCCGTACCACTCCTACCAGTAGACGGTGCTGTGGTAGTGCTGCATGGACCCGGAAATCGATCGAGCACCTACGCATCGTGGGGACTTGACCGAAACGATGTTATCTACATTATGCAATATGCTGTGGACACAACAATCAACGATGATAGTGTATCCGATACTGTTCTCACCGAGCAGGAGTGTTTGATACCGGATCTACAACATGGTCAAACGGTACGTTGGCGCGTGAAAGCAAGAACATCATGGGCGGAGAGCGACTGGAGTCCAATTCAAACCTTTACCGTGCATATGCCCCCAACAAAAACTCCGATTGCACCACGTTTACTTGAGCCACCAAACCAAGCGACGAACGTTTCACGAACGGCAATGATGCGCTGGATGCCGGTAGAGGAATCAGAAGAGTACAGCATTCAGATTTCTGATACCGATGTGTTTGATAATTGGGTAGGGGGCTTCGTAGTGAGCGGAACTGCGTGTGTATCCGACACACTTGAACCTGGTAAAAGATATTGGTGGCGTGCACGTGCCAAGAATACTGAAGGTCCGGGAGATTGGAGCGAAGTGTTTTCCTTTATTACTGCTTCGGATGTATCGGATGTAGAAGAGAGAAACCGAGCCGGAAGATTACGCGTGCATCCCAATCCAACAAATACCATACTTCATGTACAGATGCCGGAACAGTGTGTAGCGGAGAGCATTCGAGTGGTTGACGGAGGTGGTCGTGTCGTGCTCACGCAGAAGATCAGTTTGGCAGATCAACAGAGCACACTAGCTGTTCACATGCTTGCACCAGGGTCATAAATCGTGGTGGCAAGCGGAACGGACTGCACCCATTTCACAACATTTGTTATTCAACGCTGAGGTTGCCATGAAAACGATATTTACCATGGCAATATGCCTTACGCTATGTTTCAATCTCACTGCACAAGAGCATGCTAAAATGATGCGTGCTCATGAACTCTGGGTAGCTCCGTGGGAACTACGTGGTAAGAATCAAGTTGTGGCGGTGTTCGAGTATGGCTATGCACTAGCAAGTCACAAGGAATTTTATAAGAACAGAGTGACTGTTCCAAACAAACCGGTGGACATACTTCCAAACTGGCATACGGTAGGAACAACAGGTGTTATCTGTGCTCGTGGGGTAGATCCTAAGGTTAAGGGGGTTGTTTATGAATCAAAGGTTCAGAGTTACTACATAGCGGATGGTGATTCACAAGCTGAGTTGCTTAAGAAGTATTTTCCGATTGAACGGTGGGCAGTTACCAATCACTCGTACTCCAAGCGTTCTGGATGGCATCTTCGACAAGATGGGATATGGCAATGGACAGGTTTCCTGCCTACGGCGCAACATCCGGATCCGTTCGGAGCTTATCTCGAGGCATCGCGGCTGTTTGATTCTGTGGTGTATGCAAGCAAT
>CAZGHI010000032.1:14603-27334 GCA_964525565.1 uncultured Hyphomicrobiales bacterium | reverse complement strand
TTAGAGACTTTTTAAGCAAGAACCCCTCACTTACATTTCCAATGTACCTGGACTTAGACGATAGTGTTGTTCAGAAGTATGGCGTAACGGGAATTCCAACCAAGTTCTTCCTCGGAAAAGACGGACGCATTCAGTTTAAGGAAGTGGGTTTACTTCCCGACGAACAGTTTATAGATGAAGCATCTAAAAAAATTGATCTTTTATTGAGTCAATAAAGATCTCTGAAATCCACCGACAAGCGGGTTTCACAACTTGTTCAGTTTTGAACAATTAGGCACCCGCTGCTACCAGTCCATGGGTCGGTATTGTATCGTGACCCCATTAGTGCCCCACGACCTGTGCGTGCCAAAGTCATGCACGGCAGCGGTTTTTGCGAAGAGGGCAACCAGATGAGCATAATTCGAATTTCAACTTTGTTATTACCGGTCGGCGTCGGAACGCAATCGGCAAACGTTACGCGTTCCTGAAGAATCCATGAGCTCCGCTGATCGTAAGCGATATTCTCTATATCCTTAGGGGTTGGTCCAACAACAACGCCTTTTCCAGCAAAGCTATAGAGTGGCTTGAGAACGTAGTCACCTAGGTTGGGTGGCATATCACTAACGTTACTCAGTGTAATTGTACGGGGAACAGCAGGATTCTTCAGATTGATCATTGAGTTTTTACTAATCTCGAAGTACCACTTTGGGTGCCCTGCCCATTCAACATCGAGGTCTTCGTTCCAATCGAAAGAAAGCTGAACTCCGAGGTCGGTAAGCTCGTCTATGATTGCCCGATTGAAAATACGCGTGAGACGCGTTTCAACACCATGTACAGGAGCAACAAGATTGCGACCAACTTTGCGAACATCGCGGATGTTCACAGCCGGAAGTCCAATGTATTTCTCTAGTGCCACAAAGTCAGGTCGCGTTTTTTGCAGATGTGGATCAACTTCCAACAAAACGGTTGTGCTCGGATTGGCATCGCCATAAATGGCTTGACGCAGCAGCGCTACATAATCCTCGCGTGTTAAGCCAGACAAAAAGGGTGTGTAATCCTGCAGGTCGTATATTTTTTGATATGCTTCACTCAACAGCAACTGATATCCAAACAGCGATGGAAAGCCTTGCAGTTCTATAAGTTTTGGGTAATACATGCCGGAAGAGTCCTGGCAAACAGCGAAGTCAACCACACTAAAAAGGGGATGATCGGATGTATCAGACACACATTCCTGGATAATATCACTGGCGGTTTCTGCTAGTAACTGTCCGAACTCTGCTGATACGATTATCGGCATCTCGGCAACTTTGTATTCTATCGTCATGCCAAGCCAATGATTCATATACATGCACAATTGTGCATACCGATCTGGTGTTATGGCACTGTTTACTTCGGTTTGTTTTTGCGGATTCACTACTACACCATTTGGAAGTTACGGGTGTCGGTACCGGATGATTCCGGCTGTAAAAGTAGCAACTACGCTCATCTCAGATAACTCTTCCGCAGCAATGTGCTCCGGGTTTCTGTCAACAATAACCAGATCGGCATCCATACCAACGGCAAGTGAGCCCCGACGGTACAATACGTCGGCTGCCGCATGAGCCCATTCCGTCGAGGCTTTTAGCGCCTGGCCTATTGTAATCGCCTCTTGTGGCTGCCATGGCCTGCTCATACCAAGCGGAATGCGGTTCACAAACGATGTAAGGGTACGAATGGCAGAGACCGGCTCAATGGGGGCATCGCTACCTGCTATGATGTGGACACCGGCCTCTAGTAACGATTTCCAACGGTATGCCCATTTCAATCGTTCAATACCCAGACGGTGTTCCGCCATAAACGCATCGGAAACTGCATGCGTGGATTGGACACTTGCAATAACGTTCCATTGCGCGAATCGTGGAACATCAGAGGGATGAACGTGTTGTGCATGTTCAATTCTCAGCAGAACATCCGATCCACCGGGCATTCTACGAACGTTGGAGAAGGCATCGAGAACTTCTCGTACCGCTCGGTCGCCAATGGCATGAACAGCAATGCTCCACCAACCTGCTTCGATGGCAGCAGCACAACGCTGTGCGATACTCTCGCTATCCAGCAAAAGAAATCCTGATGTGTCTGCATCCAGGTACGGTTCAAGCAGTGCTGCCCCTCGGGATCCGAGAGAGCCATCGGCATACATTTTCACGCCAAATGTGCGTTGCATCTCTCCACCGGCAGGAAGCACACCATCCGTAAGCCAATTGTTCTCCTGTGCGCTTACAAACGATTGCACGCGTATTGGCAAAGCCCCTTGTTCAGCCATTTCACGCATTACTCCGAGAATGCGAGAGCTCACATCCATGTCGTGAACTTCTGTGAACCCGGCAGAAAGAAAGGCATCAGCCGCCGCATGGATATACTGCCGAAGTGCTTCATCCGAAGGGGTGGGAAGCACAGCCCATACCGGTGCCGCTGCGTTATCTACCAAGACACCAGAGCATTGAGGAATACCGGCGATCTTCAACGCAGTGCTATTTACCCATAGTGCATGACCATCAATACGTGAACAAACAACAGGAATAGTGGGGAAGAGCTGATCGAGATCCGAAACGGTGGGTTCGCTGGCATCTAACCACTGCTCCTGATTCCAGCCCATGGCCTGAATCCAACCGTCTGTTGGTTCAGCCGCAGAGAGGATGTGTAAGCATTGGTCTTTACTTGTTGCGCTGTGCAGCGAAGGAAGTGCAAGTCTCCTCCCAACACCTACCAGATGGACATGAGCATCAACAAAACCTGGCAGAACAGTACATCCGGGGAATGTAAAGGTTTCCGTATCCGTACGAATGACCACACCGGTTACGCACGGCAATACGGCCTTAATCCGCCCTCGTTCAATGTGGAGTTCCATGCAACCGGTTACGTGCGAAGCCGAGTTGTATCCACTGTGTCCAGATATTCCTTCTTTTTAAGAAGTTGTTCCTCCGTTTCAACGTTGTTCGGGTCCGGCAAGCAGCAGTCAACAGGACAAACGGCCGCACACTGCGGCTCGTCGTGAAACCCTTTGCATTCGGTGCACTTATCTGGTACGATATAATACACTGTTGGGGAAAAAAACTCGCCCTTAAAATTGCCAGGTGATGTACTATCATGGTATGTAGTACCGGCAAGCTCCCACGGAGCGCCAGCTTCGTAGATAGCCGTGTTCGGACACTCGGGTTCGCAAGCGCCACAGTTTATACAGTCAGAGGTAATGTAAATAGCCATATGCGTTCTTAATTGAAATACAAAAGTACGGGAACGTTGCAACTAACGATTCTGTTTCCCGTCTTAACGCGCCTTCATCGTTACCAGTAATACATTACATGTACCTCCGCAACTCTTGTCTTTGCGTCATCGTTTTTTTGTTGTTTTCACTCAATCTGCATGCTGAACCGCGCGATGGCACCCTTTCTGGGTTCGTAGAAGATTCAGCCACAAAAGAAACCGTTGTCGGGGCAACCGTAATGGTAAAAGGTACAAAATTGGGTGCCTATACGAATAAGTCCGGCTTCTTTTCTTTGACAGGCATTGCACCGGGAATTCAAACCATTGTTGTGTCTGCGGTAGGTTACGAACGAAAGTCTGTAGAAATTACCATTCCCAAGCAAGGAAGTGTACAGGTTCGTATTGCTCTTCGTGAAAGTGGAGTTACCAAGGAACAGGTTACGGTACAGGCAGATCGTGAAAATGAAGCCCGCCAAATAAACATCTCCAGAGTAGATATTCCAATGAAACAGCTCACACAGATCCGTATCGGTGGAGAGGCTGATATTTTCCGTGCATTACAGATGTTACCCGGTGTTCTTACGTCGTCGCAGATATCAAGCGGCTTGTTCATTCGGGGGGGGTCACCGGATCAAAACCTGGTTCTCCTCGATGGTATGACGGTGTACAACCCCACGCATCTGTTCGGCTTCATCAGTGCATTTAACACGGATGCTGTTAAAGATGTAGAGCTACTGAAAGGGGGATTCCCTGCCGAGTACGGCGGCAGAATGTCAGCCGTGCTGAACGTCACTCAAAAAGAGGGAAACAGCGACCATGTTGAAGGTTTAGTTGGCATCGGTCTGATATCGTCACGGGCTTCAGTGCAAGGACCTCTCGGTAATGGCGCTTGGTTCATTGGCGGACGCCGAACATACCTGGATCTTCTTCTTGGTCTTCTACCTGAAGATCCGGATAACCCTCTGCCAAACTTTAATTTTTATGATGTAAATGCCAAGATTACACAGAACATTGGCGACTACGACAAGATTTCGTTAAGTGGCTTCCTAACCAATGATCTGTTAACACTGGAACAACCTGGTCTGTTCTTTGAAGTTGGCATTGGAAACCGTGCAACATCCTTGAACTGGTCGCACATATTCGCTTCGAACCTCTTTCTACAAACAACGATTTCAGCCTCTCGCTATAATAACGGTTTTAACGGCAACAATGCCGGTTTTAAGTTCGACATTAACAATAGCATCACAGACTACTCTCTAAAGTCAACATTAGAATGGTATTACAACGATAAAGTCACTTTTAAAGCCGGCTATGAAGGAACCGTGTACTCCTTTGTATATGATCAGAAGACTGGATCGCAAGATGACGCAACCGGTGGACAGGCTGCATTCCGACTTGAAGTAACAGACAACATCCACTCTGTGTTTGGACAAAGCAATGTGCTTCTAACAGACGATGTCTCCATGCAGTTTGGACTTCGTGCCAACTATTGGAGCTTAAGTAAGACAACTACGATTGACCCCAGAATTGCTACACGCATTCGGATAACAGACGACATCGCGCTTAAGGCCTCGTGGGGGATGTTCCATCAATATCTGCGGCTCGCATCTGCACCAGATTTTTCCTTCTTCGATACATGGTTGCCTACTGATAATACTGTTCCCGCCGGACAATCCACACATTACATTGTTGCTGTGGAAACTCATCCCATGGAAGGTTTTACCTTCAACGTCGATGTGTACTATAAAACCCTCAACAACATCAATGAACTTCGAAATAATCAGGTTCGCGCACGCACCGTTGCCGATGTTTTCTTCATCGGTGATGGTGAAGCCTACGGGGCTGAGTTCTTTCTGCAAAAGAAAATAGGGAAACTCACCGGTTGGATTGGGTATGGACTTGGTTGGGTATTCGCCACGTTCGACAGTGTAAATCAAGGTGCACGGTTCAGACCAAAGTACGATCGCCGACACGATCTCAAAATCAATGGTCTGTTTGCGCTCGATGAACATTGGGAGTTCGGTGCAACTTTTATGTTTCAGTCTGGTCAAAGTTATACTGGTGCAACATCTCAACTGGGGGGGGCAATGCCTAATTGGGAAGGGGGCTTGGTCATGGTAAACCCATCTCAACGGTGGGGGTTGCGCTTGCCCAACTCTCATCAGTTGAACCTTAATGTTAACTACAACACTACGGTATGGGATCTACCGTTCAGAGTATTCCTCGACGTATTCAATGTGTATTCGCGCCGAGATATCTGGTTTCGGTTTTATGATACAACACAGCCAATACCGGAGGTTACCGATGTTCGATTATTACCCATTATTCCAACGGTTTCTGTGGAGCTAAGATTCTAATGTCGTATAACCGTGCTTACACCCTGATTATACTACTGCTCGGTGTTATGGTAACAGGCTGTGAAGACCCGATACCAGATGATTATGTCCAGGAACTGGTTATCGAAGGGTTTGTAATAGCCGGTGAACCAATAACGCACCTCCGTATTTATCGGAGCTTACCCTTAAATGACACGTTCAGCTTGCAGAAGGCCATGATCAGAGATGCTGATGTTACCTTGCTGGAAAATGGAGTTCCTGTTCCAATGATGTTTGTTGATGATTCTACAGGATTTGGTTATCGTCCGTCCGATACCACATTCCGGTGCAAGTATGGAACGGAGTATGCACTTACCGTCAGAGCACTCAACAGAACGGCAACCGCCACTGCACGTACGCTCAATGCTTTCGACTGGGTACGAAGGCCTGTTGACACAATGCAGTACCCGGGAAGGGCGAATGAACTTACTCCTGTTGACTCGTTAGGAATTTCCTGGACAGGACAGCCGGGTGTTCTTCGATATGTTCTTGCCGTTGAGTGCATAGATACACTGAATTATGGCCTCTACCTCCAACCGCCAACATCTGATTCGAATAGGCGAATTCGCACGGAAGACTTTGAGGATGGTTCTCTTATTGCCAATGAGAGAACGAGGTACGGTTTTAGTCTGGTGTCGAATACGCCTGTGGTTTGGGCTGCATTTAAGTGGTTCGGCAAACAGCGTATTCACGTGTACGCCGGCGACGAAGCGTTCCAGGAATGGTATTCCTCCGTCGGATTTGGTCGGCGATCTCAGTACGATTACCGCTTAAGCAACATAAGGGGAGGCTTAGGAACATTTGCAGGAGCGTCGAAAATCACGGCTGATGTATTCTTGAAGAAAGATGTACCGTAAACTCTGTTCCCTGAGCTACGTGCAAAACTGATCTGCCAATTGCGTAATGCGTTCGCCGGCACTTGAGTCGGTTCTGGCAACAACCCTGGCAGCGTTAAATAATTGTTCGCGTGATACACCTACACGTGCACATCCTCGTACATGCGAAACAAGCTGTCTGTCGTTCTTTTGCACTGCTAATACGGAAGCAATACACAACTCTCGCAACTGAATAGGTAATTCAGGCCGACTCAGCACTTTGCCGTACCCTTCCGTTACCATCCAATCCGCTAAGTCCGGCGCAACGTTTTCGAATCTTTCGAGTACTTTATCTGCCACGGAACCATAAATGGTATGAAATAGCTGGGTTCCATGTTTACGGTAAGAGCTTGGATGCCTGGTGACCAGCGGCCACTGAAAACCCGGGATATTGGACTGCACTGCATTCCACAGAATTAGAAGTGCTTCGATTGCAATGGGAAATCCTACAAACAGGTAAAGTTGAAGTAACAGTTCGTATGCTTCAACCGCATCACGTTGTGTGTGTATCCTACCATGTAAAACTTGTGTAAGCTGTGGATACTGACGTGATGCTGCCAATACAGAGATCTCCACCGCCAAATCCTGATTACCCGCAACACTTGAACGTTTATCAGGGTGTTCGATAGGTTCATCTTCCCCCAAAAAAACACGTAGCTTACCGGCAATCTCCGCCACTGCGCGTGCACGATGACTGAATTGAGCTTTGTCGCTCTGCGTCATCTCCGCAAACCGACGTTTGTGGTCTTCAGGACTAAACATGCTGTCGTAACCAAAGCCGTTCATTCCGCGCTCATCCTTCCAAATACGACCGTTGCATTGTCCCTCGCCAAAAACATATCGCATTCCGTCGTGATAGCACAATACGCAGCGAAACACCGCAGGGTACCAATCGGAGTTGCCAACAGATGCAAGCTCTGTTTGCAATTTCTTCCGATTGTCTGCATCGGTGGCACTGTTACCTGCATATCGAGCACTCTTAATACCTGGTGCCCCCAAAAGTGAAGGAACTTCAAGTCCACTATCATCGGCAATTGCTGGCAAACCCGTTCGGCGATAAGCTTCCTCGGCTTTTATATATGCATTCTCTTCGAACGTAGTGCCGGTTTCTTCCGGTGCATAATCCGTGATAACATCAGTAATCGGCACCAATGTGAGGTTCGTTAAGCCACAAGCATAGAACAATGTTGTTAGTTCATCTACTTTATGGCGATTTCCCGTTGCTATCACGATGGTCATCGTTCACTGCCCTCATTAATCCTGCTAAATTGGTACGTCTTCCAGTGCTGCAAGCACATCCATGATGTCGTGTTTTGTAATCGCACCACATGTGCCAATTCTGAAAATAGAGTCGCGCAGCTTCCCTTGTCCCGGAGCTACCACCATGGAATAGTTCTCGAGCAGGAATCTTCGAATTGCTTCAGGAGAATCATGCCGAACGGCTGTTACGGCATTACTAGTGGCTTCACCAAATAAATGATACCCACGATCTATAAGGCCTGAACGCAACAGGCTGGCCTGTTGGTAGTGCCGATCCCATACGCGCGGCAATCCTTCTGTAAGAAGAAGTTCAACTGCAGTTGCGAGTGCAGCAACGAGTGTCACTGGCGGTGTCCAGACAAACTGGTCTTGTCTGTATGCACTTCGGATTGTTAGCAGGTCTGTAGAGTATGATGGCCGAGTATTCCGTTCAACAATACTCCATGCTCGTTCACTTAACCATATTGCTGACAGTCCTGGTGGTGATAACAGTCCTTTTTGCGAAGCGGTAATCACTGCATCCAGATGCCATTCTTCCGTAAATAGTGGATGAACACCGATGCTGGTTACAGCATCCACACACACGAGTACATCAGGTCTTACATCACGGAGAGCAGACACTAATTCATCCAGAGATAGAGTAACCCCCGTTGATGTCTCGCTGTGAACGAACCACACTGCAGAGGCATTGTGATGCTTACGAATTGCTTGAACAACATGTTCTGGTGTAACTACCGAACCCCATTCGTGGCGAGACCGATGTACAACAATTCCATTACGTTCCGCGATCTGTGAAATGCGCTCACCGAACCTACCATTCTCAAAAACAAGAATTTCTGTGTTGCGTTCATGCAGATTCGTTATGGCTGCCTCGATTCCTGTTGTTCCACTTCCGTTAAGAAGAAGAACCGGCAGTGTGGTAAAGAACACGTGCTCAAGCCCCTTAAAACATCGCCGACACACCTCTGCAAACTCGTCTGAGTGATGGTGCAAAGGCTGACGTGCCATGGCTTGAACAACAGGTTCCGGAAGTTGAACAGGGCCGGGAGCGAAGAGGCGCATGATAGTATGTTGATTGACTCAGATACGAATTCGTGATTCATAAGCCAGAATGGCTGCAGCAACTGCTGCATTTAACGATTCAGTGTGTCCAACACCAGGTATCGTAACGGTGTGCGTACACAGCCGAAGTATCTCTGGCCGAACACCATGTGCTTCAGAACCAATTACCAGGACAAGGTCAGATACCGAGCGTAAGAAGTCGGGGTCGGCCCCCCCCTTCGGTATTGCCGCTGCAATGGTACCAATATTCACGGTTTGTAACCATTCAGGAAGATTCCGCTTACGTAAAACATTGATGCGAAATGCTGCCCCCATAGTTGCACGCATGGTTTTGGGATTGTAGAGATCTGCGCATTGTTCACCCAATACAACATCGGTGAAACCGAACCAAGCTGCACAGCGGATAATGGTGCCCACATTTCCGGGATCGTTTATCCCGTCTAGCGCTAGTACTCGATTCTGTACTTGTTGCTCAGAATGAAAGTGCACCAGTGCCGCGATCGACTGGGGAGTAACGGCATCCGAGATGATCCGCATATCACTCGGAGAACAGGAATACAGCCGAGCACCGCAATCGCGGAGGCGTTTAGCAACCGTTGTTTCGTGGTCGGTTGCATCTGTGCTCAGAACAACCGCTTCAACGCGTTGCCCGGCATGCACAAGATCTTCGCACAAGTGGAGTCCTTCGGCCAGATAACACTGCATCTGTTCTCGCTCAGACCGCCGATGTAATCCCCGTAACTCGTTCCGTAGTTTATGGGGTAGCGGGTGCATTTCTAACATCATGAGAACAAAGCTATGAAGAGTATCAAGGAGCTGTTGAACAGAAAACGTCAGGGAGGCATTTGGACGGATGACGATATATCGTGGTTTGTGAATGGTGTCGTTGACAGAACAGTTAGCGATGCCCAGATAGGCGCTTTTCTTATGGCAGTATGTGTTCAAGGAATGAATCTACAAGAAACGGTAGCTCTTACCAGCAGTATGGCTCAAAGTGGTGCAACTCTTATGTCTCGCCAGTCCGGGCTTCCGGTAGTAGATAAGCACAGCACCGGTGGAGTAGGCGACAAGGTTTCGCTGTTGTTGGCACCGCTGATATCACGGTGTGGAATAGCCGTTCCGATGATATCAGGGAGGGGGCTCGGACATACCGGTGGAACCGTTGATAAGCTGGAGAGCATTCCGGGTATGAATCTTTCGATGCCAGTTTCCATGCTTGAGAAGTTGCTTGCAAAACACAACATGTTTATAGCTTCACAGACAGAGTTACTCGCGCCTGCCGACAGAATCCTCTATGCAATTCGTGACGTTACAGGAACGGTAGAAAACATTGGACTGATTACGGCTTCAATTCTGTCAAAGAAACTCGCTGAGAACCTTGACGGCCTTGTGATGGATGTGAAGGTTGGTAAGGCAGCGTTTATGAAGGATCTAGCAAGTGCTGAAGACCTTGCGCAATCTATCCGATTGGTGGCTGCTGAATTGGGTTTGAACGTTCATATACTGTTTACCCGCATGGATCGCCCCCTTGGTAGAACAATTGGCAATTGGATAGAGGTTGTGGAAGCAGAGTCAGCCCTTCACGATAGGGGATCAGCCGCCCCAGGTCTCGTTGAGGTTACTACAGAACTTGCTTCGCACATGCTGGTTGTTGGCAAGAAATGTGAGACTATTGACGAAGCCCGAATCCACATACAACGAGTATGGGACAGTGGTGCTGCACATGAGGAATTCCATGCCATGATTACCCGGCAAGGCGGAGACTTTGACGAAGGAGTACGACGCGCGAGGAAATGTGTCGTCCATGAACTGCGAGCAGCACGTTCAGGCTACATTGGTGATTTCAACGGAATGACAATCGCACAAACAGTTTTATCTGCTGGTGGCGGTCGGAAAGTTGAAACGGATACGATCGATCCGTACGTTGGTGTAGAGCTTTTTCCTGAAGTTGGTGCTCGTGTTGAGGAAGGGGAGACGATTGGTCTTCTCACGGCAAGTTCGCAACAACAAGTGAACAGGATGCAAGAGATGATGGTGCATGCTGTTCATATAGAAAAGGCTCCACCAACGGAGGAGCCTGCTTCAATGATCATTCAACGTTGGTTGTAGTTAGCGCGCACTTTGAAGGGCATCAATAAACTGAGCCTTCGACCTTGCACCAACGATTCTTTGTTTGATGACACCATTCTTGTCTATGATGAATGTAGTCGGAATGGCTGAAATATTACCAAAAGCTTCGGCAAGTTTCTTATTTGAGTCAAAAAGATTCAGGTAGGTGATGTTATTCTTTTCAACGTAATTCACAACACTGGTAAATTTCGAAGCATCGTCTTCGCTAACACCAATAACGATGGCTTCGTTGCCTAGTTCTCGACTAACTTCAATCAAGTCGGGAATTTCTTTCCTGCACGGCCCGCACCACGTTGCCCAAAGGTTAACAAGTGCAACCTTTCCTTTGGCAACCTGCGAGAACGTCTTTACGACGCCATTCTCTTTCCAAGAGAACTCCGGTGCCTTGTCAGGGCGTTTAGTTACGGACTCAATTTGAAATACTGCCGTTTCTCCGGCGGTGGTGTTTTGATGCATTCCGACAGTGAAAAGAGCGACAAGCGCTAAGAGGAATTTCATTATAGTTTGTCCAGTTCAAAAAGGGCACTAAAATCCTGCGTTGCCATGTCAGAGACGGCTGAGCACACAATACTATTGCTTTTCCACACAAACATTGTGCCTACATTGGGACGCTCTTCCCAGTGCCATCTACTGTTTTTCATGTCGAGTACAACTTCGCTTGGGAACCATGCAATATTCGTTTCTACTGACTGGTCATCCACTTCAAAAATATAAACATAACTGGGTCCGGATTTATACACGAGGTGCGCAAACGATAAACCATTGTGTTTACTCACCATTCCTCCAACAAGTTGCGCGCGAATCTTCGGGAAGAACACCTGATATTCAACACCTTCTCGGCGGAAGAATTGCTTCAGTTCTTCAATATTGGAAGTCACTACGGCTGGTTCCAAACTACCATCAATAATTTTCGAAAAATTCGAATAGCTTGTATTATATACATCAACGCCCACTGAGGTAGAATGACTAACAGGTTCCAGTGAAGTTTGTGTTAGCAGAACAACCACAACAGACGCCACTGCCAACGTTATTCCAAATGGGAGAGCAAACCGAGGCTGACGAATAATAGAAAGAATTGTGGCTAATAAGTTTTGCTGGCGGTTCGATTGCTCATGTTGCTGCAAGCGAGCAATGGAATTTTTAATCCTTGACTCTAGTTCACGCGGTACCGGTTTACGTACGCCGTCTGCACTCGCCCGAAGTGTACTTCGAACTGCCGAGAGTAAGCGTAATTCTGCAGCCAGCTCCGGGTTAGCTGAAACACATCGTAAAAAATGTTCCTCTTCGGCCGGAGTCATGTGGCCATCGAGGTATGCACTAATCGATTCGCGACTGATCTCGTTATTACTGTTCACGTTTGCTCCATCCATGTTGCCGTGCGTAGTCGGCCAATGTTTTGGCCAGGATTTTTCGTGCACGGTGCAGTCGTGAACGAACTGTACCTATCGGACAGTCCAGGAATTCTGCTATTTCATCGTACGTAAGCTGCTCGATATCACAGAGAATAACAACGCTACGAAATTCGTCAGGTAAGGCTTCGATTGCCGACGCCACCTCGTCGCCGATGGAGCGATTGATGACAATATCTTCTAGCGTTTCAGCATCCGCAGTTGAATCTCGTATGGTTTCGTAGAATTCCTCAACAGCCTCATACTCAACCATTTCCGGGGCTTTCAGATTTCGCCGGTAAAGGTTGATATAGGTGTTTTTCAGAATCCGAAACAGCCAAGCTTTACAATTAGTTCCCGGTTCAAATGAATCAAAAAAGCGATACGCCCTCAGAAACGTTTCTTGGACGAGATCTGCG
>CAZGHI010000032.1:2445-14586 GCA_964525565.1 uncultured Hyphomicrobiales bacterium | reverse complement strand
GTGATTCGCAAGGCATAATTGTAAATGGCGGACATATGAGGCAACGCCTCCGTTTCGAAGTCCAACTTACCGAAAGAACTCACCAGTTTTGAAGTGCATCGGTTAATAGACGAACACCTACACCAGTACCGCCTTTCGGAACGTAATGTGACGCTTTTGGCGCGATTCCTGTACCGGCAATATCAAGGTGCACCCATGGGTACGAAACAAACTTTTTCAGGAAAAGTGCAGCAGTGATAGAGCCTGCAGACCGTCCACCGCTATTCTTAACATCTGCTACGTCGCTTGAAATCAGCTCTTCGTATTCTTCGTAAAGTGGGAGCTCGCAAACATATTCATTCGTGCGATCGGCCGCAGCTTTCAGCTTTTTCTTTGTTGACGTATCGGTACCCATCAAGCCCGTTGTGGTGTTTCCGAGAGCGATAACAACGGCACCTGTTAATGTTGCCAAGTCTATCACAGTTTCAGGCTTATACCGATCGGCATAGCACAGCGCATCGGCCAGAATGAGTCTGCCCTCGGCATCGGTGTTGTCAATTTCAGCGGTTACACCGTTCATAAACGTGATGATGTCCCCTGGAACCATTGCAGTTCCACTGGGCATGTTGTCTGTTGCGGGCACAAGTGCAACAACATTCCTTTTCAGCTTCAGCCCGGCTATGGCAACCATTGTACCGATGACAGATGCAGCACCGTGCATATCTGCTTTCATTTCCGACATACCGGCAGCAGGCTTTAAACTGATACCTCCGGTGTCGAATGTGACTCCTTTTCCAACAAGAACGATGGGCTTCTGCGATTTTGGTCCGTGCATGTACTCCATCACAATAAATACCGGCGGACGGGCACTCCCGCGATTCACGCCAAGCAGACCTCCCATCTTAAGTTCCGTGATTTTTTCCTTGTCGAGTACTGTTGTTTTAAATCCAAATTGTTTTCCTAACGCAACAGCTCGCTTGGCTAGTGACTCCGGATACAACTCATTGTTCGGTGCATTAGCCAGATCCCGCGCTTCGATCACGCCTGCACAGATTGCTTCAACCTCTGCTATGGCAGATTTCACTGTCTTTTGTACGTCAGCACCACAAACGATGGTGATTTTGTTAACGAATTTGTCGTCAGCGCTCGTTTTATACTTCACATAGCCGTATTGACTGAGAACGGAACCTTCCGCTATAGCCTTGGCGATCGCAGACGGTTGCATACCACGAAGCGCCGGGAGCATATACGCAACATGGGTACAGCCTACAGAGGCTGCATGTTTGGTAGCAGTGGCCGCAACTCTGCGCAAACGCTCGGCAGAAAGCTCTGCAAGAGGTCCCAGCCCGGCAAGTATGATTCGGGGTGTTGACGCAGCCGAACCCACGTATGTCACAAGTGTTTGCATTTTCTTTGCAGAAAAATCTCTTGCATCAAACACAGGTTGAAGATGGGGGATGCTTGTTAACAGTTCCTTTTGTTTTGACTGGAACGACTTTTCATCCTGAGGTATAAACACAACAATGGCCTGAGCCTTTACGTTGTGCAGCGAACTAACGAGCGTATTCAGTTGCATAATCCAGCATGTAAAGAAAAAACAATCATGTGTTGGGCAAAGGTACGGAGTCCGGTGTTAGTACGTGAAACAGTCGAAATGTAATATCAGGCCGACGTCGCACCGGTATGCGCACATAGCCACCCTTTAGCCATAGTTGCATCTGGTCGGTATAATGTCCGTGCAATGCCTGGCCAGAAGATCCTCCGGGTACAACACTATACTGGACACTGTCAGATAAATCGCTGATAATCTTTGCCGACGAGGTTATGGTTGTTGCATATGGCTTTCGAATATCCCATTCTGTGTTAAAGAGAGTGGTCGAGCTTCCACCCACGTTATATGGACCACTATTTACAACAGGTTGAAGTAATTGATGCGAGCCCATTGGGTGGGGGAATGTTACGGTGTGTAGCCTGTACCACTGCCATTGCGTTATGTCGGTTGTTCCAAATGTAGTTGTTAGGTCCTTCAACGCCTCCGTAAAGCTCCGGATTGCTATCCACGAGAGGTTTTCGCGAACTGGAGTTCGCAGATCATCAAAAAGTGGATGAAGGGGCTCGTCAAGCAACTCAAACACTCTTCGAAGTGGGATATTTGTCATACCAACCCACTGCTCATAGAGAGGTGTGCCAAGTTCGTCTTGGAAAGTGTAGTACATCATTTTTTGTAGAAGAGCTGCATGTATGGAGGCAGCAACTGAAATCGGTGTCATAGAACCATCCCATGCAGCCAGCTCATTTAGTGCCGATCGTTCAGTTTCAGAGAAACGATTGGTAGCTCGCTGTAACACCGGTACAATTTTTTTGGTGAATGAAGCTGCATACAAACTCACAAGGTCCTGCTGCAGTACCTGCGCATCTCTCACCGTCATTTCCCGGTACACCCTTAACTGGTCGTGAATTCGATCTATTCTGCTCGATGGTTCTGAAAGAATACCATACTGCATGGTTCCGTTAGCCGAAAGCCTGTTATTAGCACTGGCAACCATCCCACGTCGGCCTGACAACCGCGGAGGCCGATCGGTGAGCCTTACGACGCCTCTCCACGAAGCTGTCGTATCTGAAGCAACATGTGGCAATAGTGGGTCCACACGGACACGAGCAGGAACAAATCCTGCTGCAAACATTCCAACACTGCCGTTTGCTTCACCTACATTGATTACGAGCGCAGGAGCCCCCCACCCACGAAATGCTTCATGTGCCTGGCTAATCCGCGCAGACTGGTTAAGTGCATACAGACACCCAACTTCATCGGAGGCAAATCTACCGGTCCACTTCATTGTCAGGCAATTCACACTCAGGTATGCCGAGTATGATTTATCAGTTGAAGTGGTGTGGCGCACACCTACATGCGCCGGAAGTGCATCGGAAACAACACATCCGCGAGCAGTAAAACGAAGATCAATGAGAGAGTCCGCAGCATTTCGAACGCGAATCGTGTCGCGTCGGAATTGAAATTTTACGGGTTTCGAATTGTGGTCTAGGTAATAATTCGTGTTGGTCTGATCCACACGTTCAATGGCATAGTCAATATCGTCAACCATTGCACTCGTTATGCCCCACGCCAGCGAATCGTTTCGTCCGGCAACAACGAACGGAAACCCTGGAATACTAATACCGGTAACGTTTAGAGTGGGTGATGTAAGATGAATCTGATACCAACGCGATGGTAATGCAACACCTAGATGAGGATCGTTTGCTACGATTGCACCGTCATCTCCACGTCCAACAGCCCAACCATTACTTGCGCTAGAAGTGCTTGGCAGAGAAATCATCGCTTGTACGTTCCGCAATATGCTCGTTAGCTGCTTGCTGGCCTGCGCAACCGAACGAACAACCGTATCGGCAACAGGAAGGGGAGTGTATGGCTCTGCAGGTGCTGACGTGGTATCTAAGCAATACGGCCCGTTTGGAGAGGTTGGAACGTATAAACGCATTGCCTCGGTACCTCGCTGGGCGGCAATCATTGCGAAACTTACATCGTTCCACAATGCCGGACTCTGGTAGAGGGCGAGTATTCTACTCACCAAAATACAGTCTTCAGGCGTCCAGGGGTCCGGCTGATACCCTAGCGCATCAAACTCAAAGGCCAGCTTTTCTGTATTCTGTGCAAGGAATGCGTTAACACCATTCGAATAGGCCTGCAGAAAGGCCCGACTTTTTGAAGGTAATTGCCGATACACAGATTCAGAGAGCGATACCAGATCCATGCTACGCAGAAAAGCGTCCACCGGAGCGTAGGAAATACCAAATAACTCGGCAAGCCTACCCCGTGCGGTGCGGCGCCACACGTCCATCTGCCACATCCTATCTTGGGCGTGCACCCAAGCCTGACCAAACACAACATCTACATCCGAACTAGCTAAGATGTGTGGTATCCCGAATGAATTGCGAAAAACACGTACGGTGTCAGATACCGGCACACGAGAAATGGCATAAGCTTCCGGATGACTGCGTGTGGCGAGTCCAATTGCGAAATAGGCAAAGCATATGGTGAGCACAACGAGAGTTAAGCTTACACCCAAAAACTCATGGAGAATGCGACGCCACATTACAGCCACTTGTGCTCTTTATACCACGTAATCGTTTCCAGAATACCTTCGTTTAAACTAATCTCTGGTTTAAAACCCAATTCTCGACGAGCTTTCTCTCCAGACGACGTCCAATATTTCTGCGTAAAATCTCTTCCTTTATCCATGTCAACAACAGGAGGCTTCTTAGCAAACCTGCCCAAGCCCCCTACAGTAGCGGCAATTGCCACAACAACAGGATGTGGAATGTGTAAGCGGATGAGTTTTCTGCGTCCTAAAACTGCCGCCGCCACATTGGCGATTTGCTGCCAACCGTAATGTTCTGCCGAGGTAATGAAATAGGTTTGGCCAATAGCCACAGGATTTGTTGCAACACGAACGATGCCTATGGCCAGATCTCGGGCGTGAATCATGCTCACATACTTTTCATCGAATCCAATCAGTGGAGCTATTCCCCGATGTACGAGTCGGAAGAAGCTTAACGTGGCCTCGTCTCTGGGTCCGTACACAACGGGCGGTCTGACAATTGATATGGGCAGTTCGTCCTTGAGTGATAAAACCGTCTCTTCGGCTTTGAGTTTCGTGCGACCATAAGCTGTGATCGGACGCGGTGTAGTTTCCTCTGTAACCGGACTATCTGCCGATTCTGATGGACCACAAACTGCCTGACTGCTGATGTGAACAAACCGCTCCAGTGATGGGCGGTACGTACGGACGGCGTCTAGTAGGTTTCGAGTAACAAGGACATTGCCGCGATAGAAGTCCTCTTCGTTCTTGCCCGATATCTGGCCTGCCACATGCACAATAATGTCAACGCTTTCAACAGCCTTTTGCAGCGAACGAGGGTCGAACAATGAACCTTCATAGAGCTGCACGGGTTTATCCTTCATCCACCTGTGGTTACTCGATGCCCTGGCTATGTAAGCAACTTCTGCACCTTGCTTTAATAACTCGTCAACAACAAAACTTCCAACAAAACCGGTTGCTCCGGTCACGAGAACCTTCACGCGATCTCCTATGATGTACAGCGCAAATCTAGCGCGTAATCAGAAACGGATAGGATTTTGTTGTGATCCCATTAGCATAAGCTGCTACATACCATCCACTCTGCCATTCCGATACGTCAAGGTATATGGTATGCCTACCATGACCGGAATGTAATACCGTTGATTTCATCACAGTACCACGCACATCTGATATTGCTAGGTACACCGGATCGTCGGTGACGGAAACCACTTCGATAATTACTTCGGTCGGGGTTGTGATGCTTGACCGTACGACAATGCCCGGATTTTGCCCCAAATCAATGTACTGCGTAGAAGCATCGCAATCACTGAGCACCTCAATGCGTCCGTCTTTGCCCAAAATGTCGGCTTGTGGCGATTGCACGTTTGTTGCTTTCAATGGGCTGAATCTGTCCGATCCTAAATACACCAATCCGTTAATCTGAAATAACCGGTCAGACTCTACAAGCTCTTCGTTTGCAACTACTTGCACAGTTAATTTACCAGGTGTTATCTCGCCCGTGCTACTAATTGTAATTAAAGGATTAACGGAGATTACTTCAACAATTTTGAAAAGAGAGCCGTTGAACTCAATGTCGGTTGAGAATTCCTTTAATCCTCTGCCAGCCAATGGCACCTCGGAGGTTAACGCGGTAAAGAATGACACTTTTTCTCCCGGATAACCTCGAACGTTATCAGGTAGTTCAAAACGCACACCCGTAATTTTTCCGGGAGTTGTTGGCTCTTGTTCCGTTGCACCGTAAAACGTCAGCAACACTGTGTCAGGACAGCTACCCAAACTTGCCGTTGATAGGGTAATCGAATCTCTTCGGTTGTAGCTGTCAAATGAATAACGAAGTACGATCTGAACATTACCGCCTGGTTGTAACGATGCCGGCAGAGCTGGAGTTTCGGACACAACACTCCATGGGGGCTGGATCCCTTGCAGTTGCGGAATAACAATTTCTTCAAGACCTGTGTTCGTTATTGTTAGAAGCTGTTCGGACCAACCACCAAACGGTACTGTTCCAAAGTCTGTACCGGAGACATCAACACTACGCGTGCTTCGTACAGCTCGTGCCTGTACCGGAATACGCAATGTGTCAGAACATTGTAAGACAACCTCAATCACACCGGCGTAGTCACCAGCTTGCACTGCTGAGCATCGCACCAACACTTTCTGTCCATCAGTGATCTCCATGCCTGAACTCAGATCAACACTAAACGGTAACGGTACCGAAACGGAAAGTACTGTATCTGACGCGGTAGTTGGTGAAATTTCCAGTTCCGTTTCGATACTCGCAGAAGCGGGTCCATTGCACAAGCTGATATCCGGAAATACGACTTGTGTGGGACGGGGCATTATGGTTGGTTTGAGAAGAAACGATTGTGCAACGAACTGCATCGTACTGCCACACGGCTCTGTGCGTAAGGTACCGTGCACTACAACATCGCCGACACCGGTAACAGTGAACACAAAGTCAACGGTTCTCGTTTGCCCTGGTTGCACAGTAACCGGCAATCCGTTCACTATAATGCCTGCATCTGATTCTACTGCGGTAACTGTTGCCGGAACTCTACCGTTATTAACAATTGTAAGATTACCCTGGAAAGAGGCTGAACAACCTATTTGAGAGCCAACATTCACAGTATCGGTTTGCAAACTCAGTTCTGGATGAAACGATGCTGCACGTAGTGAAGCGCGCAACGTATCGTTACAACTTGCCGAGGTAAATGGGAAAGAAATCACTTGGTTTACAGACCTGTTGAGATCGGGACCAAGCGGTATATATCGAACCTTTATCGGGACACTTTCACCAGGTAGAAGCTGAACAGAACTGAACGATATGTAAAAGGGAGGCGCTACTACGGGAGGTGTTACCGTGATCGGGGTTTGTCCGCTGTTTGTAAGGACGAACTCACTACTGTCACGCACAATACTTGTAGGGCATGTTGTGGTCGTTCCAAAGTTTACTTCTGCAGTGTTCAGTGCAGCCGTTGCTTCTGTTCGTTCGCCGCGCATTGCCAGGGTAGATGTCACATTGCATGGCTGAGCCACAAATCGTGCCGTACCATTGGTAATGCCCAGTCCGCTCGGCGCAAACAGTATTGTTATCTGCTGACGACCACCTGGTTGAACCACGAAGCCAGGAGCGGGTGCAGATAGGGCAAAGCCACTGGGCATAACAACAGATGCAAGGGTAATCGCCCGGTCGCCGTCATTCACTAGCGTGACAAGACCAGATGCAGACGTCTCACACGCTCCCAGTTTTCCGAAGTCAATTGAAGCAGGCTCAAAATGAAAACGAACATCAGGTGAAGTTACGATTACTTCATCTGAGACCCCATCGCATCCACCACTGGAACGGATTCGCACAGCGTACCGTCCCGGCTGGGTTATCGAAAACCGATTTGACGCCTGTGTTGAGACAACCGTGCCATTTCGAAGTATTTCGTAGGAATTTGCTTGGGACTGTATAGCAAGGATTATCGTGTCACCAGTACAAAGAGACTGTGGCCCTGTTGGCGAAATGACAACGCTGGGCGCTGGAAGGGGGCTGATAACAACTGGGTCGCTTTCGGCATAACATCCAGACGCGCCGGTAACCTTAAGCCTGTACGTTCCAACCTGGTTTACCGCAATTGATGTTGTACCTGGAATTGGTGCAGGAAGTCCATTCCTGGTCCATTCATACAGTATTACGTCAGGTAAGCTCGTTACACTCAATGTAACCGTGTCACCCGGACAAACCTGTGTGCGTGAGGCATTAATTACGGGTTTGGGAATTGCTGGTTTTTCAATAGTTGCCGACTGAGCAAAAACGTGCTCGTTATACTGTCTGCCCCTAGCCGTTGTATCTGCTGTTTCTTCAGGCTTAAGTACGTCGTCTGCTCCATACCGATAACCATACACCCGATAGGTGTAATTCACACCACAGGTTACATTGTTCTGATCAGTGAACGTTGTGCCATCTTGCGTTGGGCGCACTGCCAGTACAAGACTCGAGCCAATCCGATCACCAGCGGAAATCATTTTTCCGTCTCGGATGCCATCAACGGGAAACTGACTGAACGCCAAACTATCACGGAGGATAATATATCCGCTGACATTGTCAGCCGGATATGAGTCAATAATGTTAGTCCAGGAGATTGTATGTTTCTCGGGCAGCACCTCTTGTAACGTAATCTGCGGAGCAGCAGACCATTGAGGTTCGCGAAGCTCTCGCCATAGTAGATGATTTACATTTTTCTGACCGGACAGACGCTTGGCATTGTCAATAAGGTTGGGCAGACCCTTCGACGGACCCGTTCCCGGATCACTTGGTGGTGCAACTGTTACACGTGGTCCAATACTTGTGCTGTCGGAACCAAGTCCTGCTGCATAGGCCGCTAACGTTCGCCCGGTTACTCGAACAGAATGGTCGGCCTGAATCTGGCTTGAAGCAACGTGAGCAACCTTTGGTGCCGGAGCATTGGCCCATATCGGGTTTCCTGTTCCATACGATGCGGGCATGTGTGCTAGTGTATGTACCTCTACATCCGTTGCATCTCGAACGGTAATCATTTCTGCCGGCTGGCTGATGTCAATACCGTTGCCTGCTAGTTGAAAAAACCTCGTGTCCGATTGGAGTAGTTGAATATATCCATCGCCGGGTAAGGAGTCCTGTCGTTGAGCAGGAGTTGTTAAACGATGGTCAATCACAATAATCGTACCTGCACGGAGGTTCCTCCAGAGCGGAATGTCTCGGAATACCACACCTGCAGCACGGGTATTTATATCTCCTGAATAGTCGTGCACTGACCAGCCAACGAGGTTAAGATTGTCCTTCACAACAAGGAGCTCCGTCCATTCAAGCTCTGCCGATGCACCTGGGTGGTTAAGATACTCACTAACTATAATGTCCTGTGCCAGAACTGAATTCACAACTACACAGACAAGCACTACGATGAGATAGCGAACCATGTGCATTCTTCAAAACATCCAAGAGAAAAATTATTGTTCGCGAATATCCAACAAAAAAGGGGAGTATGCATGTGCATACTCCCCTTTGATTGGGAAAATCTATGTTACTTAATCACAACAAGCTGTTGTACGTTGCTGTGACCGCCAATCACCGTCTGAACCGAGTACACTCCTGAAGGCAGAGCTGCCGTTACGATAGGCAAGCGATTATCGCCAGCGGGGAGGTAAGCATTGTGTACATTGAGCACTAGATTGCCAGCAGCATCAACAACGTTTACCGAAACAAATTCTCCTTCACTCATGAGAACACTAAGTGACGTTGCTGTTGATGTTGGGTTTGGAGCAATTCTTGAAACTATTGCGCCACCTACAACCGACTCATTAACAGACGAAGCCGGTCGGGTTGTTACGGTAGTGGTATCAGACGTAACGGTTCCACATTCAGCAGTTACTTCGCACCAGTACTGACCTGCATCACCAGCAGCATACGCAGTTTTAGCGAATGTTGGAGCTACTTCTCCTGCAAGTGCATTGCCATCCTTATACCACTGATACTGAACTGTTCCGGCACCTGTGGCTGTCAACGTAAGTGTAAGAGTTTCACCTACACCTACTGAAAGTGTAGCCGGAGGTTGGGTTGAAATTGCCGTTGCGGCTTTCATCGTGACATCGGCTTCATTCGATGTTACTGAACCACAGGCCGTAACAACTTGAACTGAATAGGTGCCTGCACGATCGGCTGTCATGGTTGAAATTGTGTACGAACTTCCATTGGCTCCGGCAATTGCATTTCCGTCTAACAACCACTGATACATAACAGAGCCAACGCCGTTTACCGCAACAGTAAGTGTTGTTGCTTCACCCTCACAAACTGCTACAGATTGCGGTTGTGTAGAAATTGTTGGCGGAGCGGAAATCACAACCTGAACTGAAGACTCCGACATCACTGCGTGATTAGACGCCAGCATGACGCGTACGGTATATGTACCAGCAAGCTGAGGGCTTACATTGTTAATTGTTAGCGTTGAGGTATTTGCTCCGGAATATGTTGCATCGTTGTTCAACATCATACCATTGAACCACCACTCAATATGCAATTGTTCGCCCGGTGGGTTGCTATAAACCATAGCAGGAACGTTTACAGAGCCACCTGAACATGCACTAACAGTAGCATTTACAAACTCTGCGTAAACGCCAGTTGGGAATACCCTGATAACGCGAGTTGTAGCTGATTGACATACACCTGTTACCACGCAGTAGTAATTGTTGCCATAGTCAGCTTGAGCAAAATTCCGAATTTCCAGACGGTTGCTCTTTGTGCCAAAGTACTTTGCGCTTTCGGCAAGAGCTGTTGTTCCACGGTACCATTGATACGAAAGAACTTCGTCTGGGAATTCTGTCTCGCACCACAATGTTGCGGTTGCACCAATGATTCCCGGAACTGAATACGTTTGATTTACAATCTGTGTTTTCCGGCCAACACGGATGTGTGCCTGATTGGTTGTTACGTCGCCGCAGTTGCCATATCCATTTACGACACACCAGTAAACACCCGACGTAGAGTAATGAGCATTGCGAAGGTAGAGGATAGGACTTGTTGCATATGGAATTACCTGCCCATCCTTGTACCACGTGTACGACTCTGCACTTCCGCCTACGAGAGCAATGAGGGTATCATCGTCTCCCAGACAGAGATTGCGGTCGTCAACCGGGCCAATTAGGTTAAGTGGTTCAACTAGTGTAAACTGTCCGGAAACACCTACTTCGTTTGGTCTATCCACACCGGTGATGCGAATCCGGCAGTTACCACGGAATCCTAGCGATGGCGGAACCCACGTGTACATTCCGCTAGCTGCGCTTACATTGTTCTCAACCAAAGAGTACGTCATACCTCCATCAATGGAGAAATCAATACGCACATTTTGCATGCCGTCAGCACGGAACATGATGTTGTATGGAACACCTGAACAGAGTGTATCACCTGCTGCAGGAGCATTAACCTTGATGTATGGTGTACGGATATAAATTGGAGTTACAGCTCCACCCGGTGTTGCATACTGCAGTGTATTCGATGGGTTTGTTGAAATCCCATTCCAGTTTCCATCCGTTGAGATGACAGAATAAACAATGTTGCCTGTAACTGCATCGCGTTCTTCAATCCTTCGAACACCATTTGCAAACGTATTCGGAACCATGCTCATCCAAGCACCTTGTTGGTTTTGAATGTCATTGGCATATCTCGTGTTTGCAAACGAAACAAGCACATCATGCGGTTGTACCAAAGCACTTCCAATTGGCCTTCCTGTTCCTGCTGTATTATCCCAGATGAGAACAATGTTCTTAGCCTTAAGCTGACTGTTCCGATCACCTAACAATGTAGCCTGGTTGGAAGCTGAACCTGCTTGAATTAACGTTGACGTTTGGCTCAACTGATAATAACGAATAAGATTACCGTGATGATCTCCCAAGGCTACCTGCCAGTATAATAGCTGACCTGGAGAGAAGGTTAGGTTGTTCGTTGGTACAATGTTTATCCACAATGCACGCGTGGTTTGTCCCGGGCCCGTAGCGAAGGTGCTGTGATTGTTTATTAAGCTCTTTCCTCCGGTGTAGGAATACTGCATCGTTGTATTGTCAAGGTGGACATTCTGACCTCCACCGGTTGATGTTGGCACTCCAGATACATTTGATGCACCGACGTTATAACGATATACCGTATTTGGCTGCAAACCGGTGAAGGTTACCAAAGCATAAAACGGAATCGGATTTGAACCAAAGTTGCAGCCGTTCGGATCCGACGACATTACATACTGAGGCACAATGTTCGTCGTGAGTGAGGGGAGTGGGGTAACCGTGATCGTCGGAAGTGTTTGGGTCGGAAGACCAGGAACACTGAACTGAAGTACTACGTTACCGGCTGCGGAACAGGTAAGGTCAGTAAACGTTGCAACACCTCTGATAGCATTTACAGTTAACGTACCGCTAACTACTCCGGGACCGCTTTGTTTGCTAAAGGTAATCGGGCCATTGTAGTTAACATCAACAGTATTGCTAGACGTGTAAACGGTAATGGTAATGGGGTTCATTGGTGCACCAACCCAGGCCT
>CAZGHI010000032.1:0-2411 GCA_964525565.1 uncultured Hyphomicrobiales bacterium | reverse complement strand
CTGGACTGTGAACAGTGAACTTGTATGACTCGATAATACATCACCGGCTGTTCTTGAGGCAGTAATGGAGACGCCTGACTCAGCTAGGTTCCATGTTACGTTGCTAAACACAATCGTATTTGTGCCAGCAGCAATAGTTCCCGACAATGTTCCGCCAATTGACCCTGCACCTGATGCCTTGGAAAGTTGCACCGTTGTTGCAGTTGAAACATTTCGTACTGCCCCGAGCGCATCGGTGGAGCGAACCATCACCGTGAATGCCTGACCGACAGTTGGGGACTGCGGAACGATACTCATAATGCGAAGTGCAGAGGCAGTCGATGCCGTTGGGTTGTCGGATGTTACGGTTATGTCATCCAGACGAATCCGTGGCCTCGTGCCCGAGCCGTTACCATCTTGGAAGTAAATCCATCGTAGTTGTACTACCGATTGATTCTCCAATGATGTAGGCATCATCCATGTAAGCGTGCGCGCCGTAGTTCCATCCGTTGCACTTACGAGTTGCACATAATCACCGTTTGCACCAATTGCATTAGTCCAAGCTGCAGTTGTGCCTATCCGATACTGCAAACGCAAATTGTACGGCCTTGTACCCGTTGCTGTTACCTGGCTTACAAACGAGACATTAATGTTTGCTCTGCCTGTTGTGTTAAGAGCCAAGATTGCGGCTCCCTGAAATCCACAATTCACAGAGTTAGCAGCAGCCGTCTGGAAAAACGACACACCATTTGCGCCTTCTCCATTGATTCTGGCATCGGCAGTTAGGTTATAGGCCTGGGCCCAGTTTGCCTTTGGCGGATCGGTAATCAGCCCCTCGAATGGCTCGATCCTCCGGTCGAATACATGGAAAATCATCGACGTTGGGTATGTACCCGCAGTAGATGCTGCATCCCATGTGGTGAATGAGTAGTTCCCACCCGCTAGGTTGAAAGGGGTTGGGTTTGTTTGCGATGTAGCAGAAACGATGCCTGCCACGAATACGATGCCTAATAAGGCATTACGAAGGATGAAACGGGTCATGACCACTTTGACACGCGGTTCAACAACTGTTACTTTTAATTTCAACATTAACCATGCGAAAGTACGGAACTTACGCAATATTCCATCTCACGGCAGAGCAACCCCCTAACGTGATCCGGACTTTCAAAGATACGTTGCGTAATGATTCCGCAACCACTCATATGCTTTCCTGGTGATCTCAGGCATCGTTTCCGGTGCAAACGGAGAGTGTAAACCTCCAGTTCGTACAATGTCCAGAAACGGCTTGCTACCCCCCAGGTCACAAACCGAAAGGTAACTAGCAAATGCCGCGCCAGCTTCTTCGAGAGACCAAGTCCAATACTGTAAAGCACATAGGCTGGCCAACGTGTAGTCGATGTAGTAAAAGGGGCTTTCGTAAATGTGCCGTTGCAGTTGCCAGGCCCGACCTTTACCACCCTCCGGCAAGTCAATTCCATCGGTTGTTCGCCACGGCAGGTATTCAGCTTCAAGGTTTAGCCATGCTGAGCGCCGATCTGCTGCCGTTGCATCTGGATGTGCATAAACCCAGTATTGAAAATGGTCCACCAAGCAGCCGTATGGTAAGAATAACAACGCAGATTGAAGATGGTAGAACTTGAAACGTTCAGCATCATCTCCAAAAAACAAATGCATCCATGGCCATGTTAGGTATTCCATGGACATGCTATGGATCTCGCATGCCTCCATCGTAGGCCATAGGTACTCTGGGACAGAATGGTTGCGACTTCGCCATGCCTGGAAAGCGTGACCTGCCTCATGTGTTAAAACTTCCACATCATGTGTGGTTTTGTTAAAGTTCGCAAAGATGAAGGGGAGCTTGTATGATGGAAAACTGGTACAGTATCCTCCGGTAGCTTTACTGTCTCGGGACTTTAAATCCAAGAGATTGTTCTGGAGCATCGTCGAAAAAAATTCATCGGTCTCTGCGCTGAGTTCACGATACATGGTTTGTGCCGCTTGCAGAATTTGGTCATGTTCGCCTACGGCTACAGGGTTTCCATCCGGAAACTGGATCTTTTCGTCGCAAATTGTTAAAACGTTCAGTCCTAATCGTCGTTTTTGTGCCTCACGAAGCAGGGAAGCCACGGGTACAACATGCTCTTTTACTTTCTCTCGATACTGATATATATCTGACTCTGTATAGTCAACCCTACCCATTTCAACGTTTCTGAACTCAGCATAGGATGAATACCCCAAGCGTTTTGCCTTTTCAACACGCACTGACACAAGCTCATCATATATGGCGTCAAGCTCACTACCATTGTTGTCAAGGAATTCATACAGTTTTTGTGTTGCCTGAATCCGAACGGAACGGTCCGTGCTCTCAATAACCTTGCTCAATGTGCTAAGGTTATAGGTTGTACCGTTCAGGTCAATCTTCGCACTGGCTG
>CAZGHI010000031.1:12609-27427 GCA_964525565.1 uncultured Hyphomicrobiales bacterium | reverse complement strand
AATGTGAATACCCCCCCCGATGTTCCACGAAGTGTAATCCCGGTAATACGCACAGGAACAGCGCTTGTATTCACAACGGTAAACGTTTGGTTACTCGCAGCGCTTACATCAACAAATCCAAAAATCACAGGTCCGGGTGTTCCGGGTATGCTGGTAGTGCGAACACCACGCAAAGCAGACACAAACGACGTCGGCACATTATTTAACCTAGCACGAACAGTAAGTGTTGCGTCTTTGACGCCATCGGTTACTCCACGAGGATCGAACTCAATTGCAATGGCAATTCGCTCCCCCGGTCCGAGCGTAACGTTTGTTGCAACGGCAGCATTCAGAACTCTAAAGAGTACAGCATCGGGCCCACCAACTGCGACTGATATAACGTCAACTGGAACCTTGCTTGTGTTGCTAACATAAACCGTATCAATTTTTACAATACACTCTGCCACATTGCCAAAATCCACTGTGTTGGTTATTCCTAACGAAGCGCTTTCGCTTGTCCACCTCACAAGTACAGGGAATGAATCTGCGCAGGGGCTCGACGAAACGAACCACAGTGTATCAACAGCCGTCATTTCGGCATCGGGTGTTACGCTGATAGTTATTGTCTGAGATGCGCCGTCAGCAATGGTAAAGGGAGCCGGTGTTGCCTGTAGAACTGCCGGACGCGACGAACGGATTTGAGTTATGGTTAGGTCAGATCCGGTGGCATTGGTGTAGAGTTCAGTACTCACGTCTTGAACACCAACAGGAATAAGTCCCATATCTACGTACCGTGCTCCTTGTAGGTCGAACGGTCGGATGGTGCCGTTCAGTGGTACGTCTAGCTGCGGCAAGCCGGGAACGTCGGTACGAACTGATAAGATTGCTGTGCGGATTGTTGCTGCGGCGGCAGCAGGAAGAAATGTAATCTCGAATATCGCCTGACCACCGGGAGGCAGTGTGGTGTCGTTCGGCTGCCGTGTAATTGAGAAATCCGTTGCATGGGTTCCGTTTATGAATGCCGGATAGCGCAGTTGCACGGGCGTTGCACCAATATTTTGAACTGTAACGAGCTCTACCTGTGGCGTACATGGCCGAGTAGGCACAAACGAAACAGATCCCGGTACGGCAATAACGTCAGCCGGCTGAGAAGAGCCGGCAAGAACAATTTGTACAGAGTCCGCACAACTTCTACCGCCGAAACCAGTAGTTTTTGTGCTGCGCACTCGTAGTGCAGCCTGATGGTCTCCGGCTACGGTCGGTGCATATTCGAAGACTAACTCTATGGTTGCGCCTGGAGCTAGTATCCTGGGCAGTGTTGGTGTGGCGCTCACAAGGCGGAATGGAGCAGGAACAGCAGGTAGTGCCTGTAGATCCAAATCCGATGATCCATTATTGCTCAGTTGAAGAAGCAACTGTTTTGTCCCACCGACTGGCACAAGTCCAAATTGTCCCGAGCCCGCCACCGTCAGTGCCGGAGCTACACCTTCGAATCGTATCCAAACCGTATCCGGTTCAGTGCACCCTTGAACCTCTAATAGTGTAGCAACAATGCCAGGACCAACGCGCTTTGCAATGATTTGGAAGTTCAGATTGCGGAATCCCCCTATGGGAACGGTAAAAGGAAGATTCGCCGATGCCTCGACAAGTGCTTCGTTTGCCGACGAATACCGAAGAAGTGTCACAGGATCAAGTCCGGTATTCTCAACAACAATTTGGTCGGCTAGTGGCTGATTCACGCACAAAGGTCCAAGGTCTATCGTATCCTGGACCCCCCCCCTAAAGCGATAGGTTAGACTTACCGGACGTACGTCCACATTGTACTGAATGTACCATGGATCTCTTGCTTTCGCAGTGTCGGTATTATCCAGAACGAGTCGTGTAGCCTGTGTGCCGCTCGTAGCAGGTGTTGGAGGCGAGTATTCAATTATATAGGTCTTGCTGTCGTTGCTTTGAATTGAATCCGGAAATGTTTTCGGTTCTACAAGAGAAAATCCCGCTGCACCGATGAAAACTGCGCTTGTAATTTCAAGTGGACTTTCTCCAAGGTTTTGCACAACAATTGTGTCGCGCATCACTTCGCCCGGACAGCGATAAATGCCAAGATTTCTCACTGTGTCGGATTGAATGATTGGGGGCCCTTTTAACCGCACGATGTTCCAGCCGCTCTGCGAAAACACGATTGCCGGTTCTGCAGTGAACTGTGCCGTACTCGGGTTGGGAACTAACAATCCAAAGGCAATAAAGTACAGGGTATCTGTTCCTGGAAGTCTGTCTGAATACCTCCAACTACCGCTGCGACCATTGGGTGCATAGCCCTTTATTGTATCGCGGATCATCCATTCGCCGCGTTCAGGTTTGACAAATACCAGGATGTCCTGTCCACTGCCATTCCCAATGATGCTCACATCGCGGAGTGACACCGTTAACGTATCCGAAAGGATGCCAACTTCAGACGTACTCGTTGTGCTCAGCCAGAAGTCGTACCGGGTGCGTCCGCGACCTCCACGCAGGTGAGGTGGTCTGTCGATTGCCGAGGCTTGAGCAGCGCTTGATCCCACCATCACATTATCGAGACGTGATCCCATGATGACGGCGCCACCTGACCCCCCCCCACCTGGAATGTCTTGGAGAGATGCGGTGGCTCCGTTTGCAAATACATCAAAATTGCCAAGAAGCTTTGCATGTATGGATACTGCTCCGCCGCCGCCGCCCCCTGCCGACCCTTTACCTGCGATGCCCGACGGATTGCCACCGGCACCACCTGACCCGCCTGCAAGGGGAACAATCATCGTATTGCCAACAATCTTGCCCCCGTTGGACAAGCCCGGTGATGACGTTCCTGCTTCTGCATGGCCACCACCACTTCCTGCCTGCCCTTCTCTGCCACCACTTCCGCCGCCATATCCACCCGCCGGTGAACATGCATCTTTATTGTCACAACCGACTCCACTTTCGCCAAAGGGATGTCCGGTTCCGCCTCCAGCATTTTCGTATGCCGACGTCAGGTCACCTCCAGGCTGTCCGTTCAGCGATGCGCTGCCTCGTGTTCCGCCAACCGGTAATTCTGCGCCGCTGCCCACGCCGGGCTTCCTTCGTGAATTGCTTCCAATGGCTGCATTTTCACCGCCAGGTCCACCTCCTGTGTAACCGGCCCCTCCATCAGTACCAGAGCTTCCTGCGACTGCTGCATTGAAGACGGCTCCACCGCCCCCCCCACCTCCGGGGCCGCCATTAGAACCATTGGCGCTGGCACGGATAGTACAACCATTCTGCCCAATGATACGTCCGGGACTCAGCAGTACAAATGGAAGATACCCTTGGTTACCGGGTGTTAAGGGATCGCAATCAATTGTGGACACTTGGTAGTCCGCCCCGGCCATGAGAAGAGAGTCAATGATCATGGCACCGCGTTTAGACCGCCGGCCGAGCGATCCTTCTCCAATGGTCCTTTCGGGAGAACTCCGTTTGTCGCCAACAGATGATGGGCGCACAATGTAAAAGGTATCGGCTGCGCTGATCTGTCCGTTTGCCTCTACAACCAGTGGAATACGAAACTGCGGTGCAAGCTGAGTCCAGTCTTCACTATTCGGTGCTGCTGTCGGCACAACGAAGATGGTTGTACTAATCAGTCTTCCATTCCAGCTTACAACACAGGGTCCAACCTTCACAAGAGAAGTATCAGCAGGGCGGGCGCAGCGCACGCGCACTGCATCACCGGGATTGTTGAGATAAAAACCGTCGGAACCAAAGTTGCCGTTTCTGTTGTAAGGGCCAACAATCTCCACATAGGTGGCATATCGAGTTGTTCCAAGGTCCGGAATGATATACGATATCGTTGGCTGTGCGCTACCGTTACTTGTATGCAGGGTAATAACAGCAGCAACGAGTACAGCACGCTGAAACGTACGAAGTAGCATGGAGGGCAAGCGCATCATAGGCTGGCTATCACTTTTAGTTCAACGGCAATGGGTGTTGGCAACGAACCAACCTCTATGGTGGTACGCGTTGCCTGTACGCCGGCGAAGTGTTCGGCGTACAGCGCATTGAAGATGGGGAAATCGTTTTTCATGTCGGTAAGAAACACCATTACATCAACGATGTTATTCCAACTGGCACCGGCATCTTCGAGAATTGTGCGGACATTCTTAAACACACTGAGTGTTTGCTCGGTGATGTCCTTGGCAACCACATTACCGTGGTTGTCCATTACAACACCGGGTATAGCAGAAGAACCACGCTGGCGCGGACCAACTCCGCTAACAAACAGCAGGTTCCCTACTCGTCTTGCATGCGGATATGCACCAACCGGCTCCGGTGCTGCACTGCTGTTGATTACATTTACATCTTCAGACATACATTCTTCACTTCCGTAAAAAAGCGTAGAGCCTCTGTACCACCCTCTCTGCCAACACCACTTTGCTTAACGCCGCCAAAGGGAGTTCGAAGGTCACGTACAAGCCAACAATTCACCCAGACAATTCCCGACTCCAATTGCTGTGCCACTCTGTGCGCACGACCAACATCACGAGTCCAAACACTTGCTGCCAATCCGTACGGTGTACCGTTGGCTATAGAAATGGCCTGATCCTCGTCATCGAAAGGCATGATGGTTGCAACGGGACCAAACACTTCTTCCTGATTAATGGTACACGTTGGCGGAAGTCCATCGATGAGTGTTGGGGCTACAAAATAGCCGCCTGCACATCGTCCCTCGGGAGTAATTGCAGAGCCCCCTGTTAAGATCCTTCCACCGTCGGCCTTTGCTTGTTCGATGTAACCAAGTACCTTTTCCATATGGCCACGGCTTACCAAAGCGCCCATAGTAGTACTCTCACTCAGAGGATCGCCAACAACATACGTTTTTGTTTCGGCAACCAGAGCTGCAACAAACTCATCATAGATAGTTCGTTGCACAAGAATTCGGGAACCGCACAGGCAGATTTCGCCTTGATTTGTAAATGCAGCACGGGCAACCTGCTTTGCTGTCTGTGAAACGGATACATCATCGAAGACAATGGTGGCATTTTTCCCACCAAGTTCAAGTGACAGCTTCTTAAAGCGTGGGGCCGCCAGTCCGGCAATTGTCCGTCCTGTAGCAGTTCCTCCGGTAAACGAAATGGCCTTCGTTGCCGGGTGTTCTACAATGGCTTGACCGCACTCGCTTCCCAGCCCATGAACAATGTTGAGCACTCCCGGGGGTAACCCTGCATCGCTGCACAGTTGTGAGAATAAAAAGGCGGTAAGGGGCGTTAACTCACTTGGTTTTGCTACAACACAGTTACCCGCTGCCAGAGCCGGCGCAATCTTCCATGTAAACAGGTATAGTGGTAGATTCCACGGGGAGATGCAACCAACAACTCCTAATGCAGATCGCAGGGTATAGTTCAACACTGCGTTCCCTGTTTGGTAGGCATGATTGTGTGTGTGGAGTATTTCGGTGGCAAAGAAGGCCATATTGGCTTCTGCCCGGGGAATATCTACCTCGGAACTCTGACGAAGCGTTTTACCATTATCGTCCGACTCTGCCCGTGCAAGCTCGGCTGCATGCTTCTTAATGTTTGCAGCAATGGCCAGGAGAATTGCGCTTCGTTCTGAGGCATGCATCGCTGACCAGGAAGGAAAGGCTTTTGCCGCTGCCGTTACAGCAGTGTTAACATCGGTTGCCGTACTGCGGGCAAGTAGCGCATACACCTCGCCTGTTGCAGGATTCTCTACATCCAGCCATATACCGGAGTCCGGATCGCAGAAATGTCCGTTAATGTAGTTCCGAATGTGAAGCACCGACAAAAATACGGCTTTGGTATGCCTGCTCAACACGTGGGTGTTTCCTATGTGCTTTATCCTTCGTAGGTTACAGTGTGAACTCCACCTACCGACTCGATACATGTGCCGATGACTACCTGCGGATGTTATCCGGTGAGCGTTCTGCAAGCCCGCATACTATTGCCGCATACGAGATTGCTCTGCGACAATTCCAACGTTTTTTCGAAGAGACTTACGAAACACACCCACTAGTAAGCGCTATCACGGAATCGGATATTCGGCCCTTTTTAGGCTGGTTGCATGACCAGGGAATGAGTCGTCGTTCAATCCGACAAAAAATAACCGCTGTACGATCGCTCTTTGCATGGCTGATGCGGAACGAAGTCATCGCTGTCAACCCTGCTGCGGGAATCAGAACGCCGAAGGTGGAACGAACACTACCTTCATTCCTGCAGCAGAACGAAGCGGGTTTATTAGTTGGCGCTTTCGACGTGACAACCGAAGTTGGCGCACGAAATTTTGCATTATGCGAGCTATTGTACGGTAGTGGCTTGCGAATAAGTGAAGCTCTTCAGCTTAATGTGGGCGACGTAAACGAACAAGCGCGTACCGTGCGGGTTCTTGGCAAACGTCAGAAGGAGCGTATCGTGCCTGTAACCGAAAGTTCGCTTGAAGCGCTTCGCCATTATCTTCAACTTCGGGCACAACCGAAAGAATCATTGAACGCCGAGCCACATCCACTGTTTATTGGCACAAGAGGTAAACGACTATCTGCTGCAAGTGCATGGCGGATTGTGAATAAGGCGCTGGGTCCGCTTACCGAGAGCCAGCGCAAGAGTCCACACGTACTACGGCATTCTTTTGCAACCCACCTTCTTGATCGCGGCGCCGATCTACATGCAGTGAGCGAATTGCTGGGCCACAGTTCGTTAAGTACTACTCAGGTATATACTCACGTTAGTGTTGAACGGCTAAAGGAAGCGTACAAAAAGGCGCATCCACGCGGCTAGTAAAGTGTAGCGCGTGAATATCCTTCTTGTCGAAGCTCTGCATGTTTCATGCAACTGGCTTCGTGCCGTCGGCCTTAACGTTGCGATGATCTATGAGCAGATCCAAACTGCCGATAACTGCTCACAACACCTTACAGTAGTTTCGAATAACGAGGGTTTAGCGTTCAAATAGCACAAAGGATAGAATACATTCGCCCCGTGTATGAGTGCCCATGGTTAAGCCTTTCGGAGATGGGTTGCTGCTCGATACGCCGTATTTTGTGACATGCTATCCGTTGCAATTATAGGTGCGGGTCATCTCGGTTCCATCCACGCCAAGTTATGGTCAGAAAACAACCAGGTCACCCTTATTGCCGTTGTGGACCCAAACGAAATGCGAGGTAAGGATGTAGCCGAAAGAGCCGGTACGCAGTGGTATCCATCCGTGGACGTAATGCCGAATGCAGACGCAGCGGTGATTGCCTGCCCTACTGTAGATCATTACCACATCGCTGAACATTGTTTGCTTCGTGGAATGCATACATTCATTGAGAAACCCGTAACGGCCACATACAGAGAAGCACAATCGTTAATAGCTATTGCCGCTCAGTCAGGAAAGGTTGTCCAGGTTGGACATGTAGAGCGCTTCAACCCAGCCATCCGCTCCCTTTCTTCCTACTCCATCGAGCCAATGTTTATTGAAGGGCATCGCCTGGCAACATTCAAACCACGTGCAATTGATGTGAGCGTCGTGTACGACTTAATGATTCACGATATAGACCTACTGCTCTGGCTTACCGGTTCCCAGATCACCAATGTGCAGGCAACTGGAGTGGCCGTTCTTACCGACACACCGGACATTGGCAATGCCCGTTTAACGTTTGCAAACGGCTGTGTTGCTAATCTCACCGCTTCACGCATCAGCGCAAAACCAATGCGCAAGCTGCGCATTTTTCAGAAAGAAAGTTATCTCGGAATCGATCTTGCCGCAGGAACCGTTGAGATGTTCCGTTTGATAGATAAGAACGCTCATGAGCCCGATCATCAGCTCCCTGTTGGCAACGTTACTACGCAGCATGGCGATAAAATGATTGTTCTCGACACGCCAACCGTAGTAGCGGCCAACGCTATTGCTGAGGAACAGAAATCGTTTTTGGAGAGTATTAGCACCCAATCCCTAGCTGCAGTTACACTGGCAGAAGGAGCCGAAGCTGTTCGCATCGCTGAACTGATCGAGGCTACTATGAAGGAAAACAAATTCATTAGCAGTACAATATCAAGCTGAGTTTTACCGGTACGTGTTGTTCCCTCTCTGCATACGCTGTTTCGCATTTTCACTACTGATACCCATGTGCGTGCTTACGGGTCCGTTGCATGCACAGACCGAAGCGGCTGACTTTTCACGCATTGGATATGCCGGTTACCTCACAACTACTGCATCGGATTACCAGTGTGTTGGCATTAACCCTGCCAATCTGGGTTTTATACCGCAGCGCGACGTTTTTCAGCTTTCGAATCCTATGGAGTATGGCATCTTCAGAAGTGAAAAGAAGTGGACCATTTCTGCAGCAGAGGGGGGGGTAAGTATACACAGCGATGCACTGAATCGCACCGCCTTATTCGACATGATTACCCAGACTACGTCCGGCACGTTTACGCAGGACGACAAGGTTCGTGCGGCCACAGCATTTGCAGATAAAGGAGTTCGGTTCTCTGTTGATCTAATCGCACTTGGCATAGCACACCAGAGTGGAAGCTGGGGGGGGATTGCCCTGACGATTCGTGAACGGCTATCCGGAACCTTTCGATTTAACGAAGAGGCCGCACGACTTGCCTTTGAAGGTAGATATTTTGACTACTTCGACAGTTTAGCGGTGAACTACAACGGAGATACGGTAGGATATAGTACCAACCCGAGGATGTTTTCGGATTTATTCGACAACACGCGACTAGCCATGATTTGGTATCGCGAGCTTGGTTGTTCATACGGTTTACAAGTGATAGGAACCGACGCATTTAGCATAAACATAGGAGCTGGGATAAAGTACCTACTCGGCTATGCTCTGATTGACGCAAATGTGGAGCGAGGGAACCTTCGCGCCCGCAGTTCCCTGAGTCCCGGATTTGGGATATCATACGGCAAGGCACGCAGTAGTTCAACCATCGAAGGAAACGATTTCCGACCTGTTGGCAGCGGCTGGAGCATGGATCTTGGCATAACACTTCGATACGAATCGTTCGCCTTAGGCGTCAGCGCCATTGATATAGGAAGAATGTTTTGGGACGGCAACGTGTGGATTGCTCGCGACACCATATTAAACGGGATGAGCAGCACCGGATTCAGCAGCTATAACATATTTGAAGAAGCGCCTAAGATTACCGGTGAAGGGAACTACTTTAAATGGGATGGAGCAAGTTTGGCTACGAGCAACCTACCTGCTCGACTGCGTGTTGGCGGTTCATACCAATACACATCGCGATGGCGCTTTGGAGCTGATGTACTCTTTCCTCTGAATACATCTGCGGGTGCACTGGGCGAACCCATAGTTAGTGTTGGTGCAGACTGGCGTCCACTAGTATGGCTGAACTGCGGTGCTGGTCTTGGCTGGGGGGGCAACATGGGGATGTTTTTACCAATTAGCGTCATGTTTTCAGTTTTCGGCGGAACATGGGAAATGGGCATTTCCTCGCGTGACATATTTACCTTTCTTGTTTCGGATCGTCCGATTGTTAGTGTAGTGGTGGGTGTTGCACGTATTCGCTTGTAGGAACAATGCATGGCATTCCTGCGCAGACACTTCGGAAGCCTACCCTCCGGATGCAGCGTCAAATCAGATAATGTTGATCCATCGTGGACTGTTCCAGAATTAAGTGCAGCGCACGAGTGCTAAGCCTTAGCGTTGCTGCACAGCCACATTGCATCAATAGATATCGTTACCGTATCCCGTGCACATCGTTATTCCCTAGTGCATGAACTGTTCATAAGCGCGGCTATACGTGTTTAGAACTTCTTGATAGGCGTGCGGAGAGTGGCCAAACGAGGCTTGTGGTTTATGAATAGAAATTAATCCAGCCGGGATCTTTAGATCCCGGCTGGATTAATTTAATGTCATCTTCTCCCATCCGCTTATCTTTCGCAATGCACTACCCCTTTTCCACCATTGAACCACACTGGCAGCGGCGCTGGCAGGACGAGCAGACATACAAAGTTTCCGATGATTTCACGCGACCAAAGTATTACGTTCTCGACATGTTCCCCTACCCTTCCGGTACCGGGCTACACATTGGCCATCCGGAAGGATATACGGCAACAGACATTGTAAGCAGGTACAAACGGATGTGTGGGTTCAACGTCCTCCATCCTATGGGTTTCGACGCCTTTGGTCTGCCAACAGAACGGCAGGCAATGGTTGAGAACATCCACCCAACTATCATCACAGAGCGAAACGTTGCCACCTTCACGCGCCAATTGAATATGATAGGCTTTGACTTCGATTGGAAGCGCATGGTGAATACAACAGCGCCTGACTATATGAAGTGGACGCAGTGGATGTTCTTGCAGATCTATAACTCGTGGTACGACACCTCAGTACAAAGAGCACGCCCAATTGAAGAACTCCCCATACCAACGTCAATTACTGACCCACGAGAACGCGAGTTATTCATTGATGATCATCGTCTTGCCTACATCGCTCATATACCTGTAAACTGGTGCGAAGCGCTCGGTACCGTTCTGGCCAACGAAGAAGTGGATGAGTGGGTTAGCAAGGGGTACACGGTTGAACGACGTCCTATGCGACAATGGATGCTCCGGATCACCGCATACGCACAACGATTACTCGACGATCTCAACGGCTTGGACTGGCCTTCGTCCACCGTGGAGATGCAACGCCATTGGATTGGGCGCTCGGAGGGGGCTGAGCTTTCCTTCCCAGTTGTTGATCATGACGCCCATATTGATGTGTTCACAACCCGGCCGGATACAGTGTTTGGAGCAACCTATCTTCTGCTGGCACCGGAACATAAATTAGTTGAAAAGATTACAACCGATGAACAGTTCATCTCCGTTACAGAGTACAGAATAGCTGCCTCCAGAAAAAGCGACCTCGAACGAACTGAACTGGCTACACGAAAAACCGGTGTACCAACAGGTGCGTTTGCTGTGAATCCGGCCTCAGGTAACCGCATACCGATTTGGATCTCTGACTACGTGCTTGCCCATTACGGAACGGGAGCCATAATGGCCGTCCCGGCACACGACCAACGCGACTTTGAGTTTGCTTCCGTGTACAAACTGCCTATACAACGTGTTGTGTTGCCTGCAAACAATACGTCCGATGCACTGGATAAGCAAACTCTAACACAAGCCTATACAGAGGATGGGATTACCGTTAACTCGGCAAACAACACCATTTCACTCAACGGTCTTACCACCCCCGAGGCTAAAAAGGCAATTGTCGCCTGGCTTGAACAATCCGGTATTGGCAAAGCCCGCGTACAGTACCGTCTTCGTGATTGGCTCTTCTCCCGTCAGCGCTATTGGGGAGAACCAATTCCCATTATGTATTTCAACGATGGCACAAAGCGATCTCTCGATTTGGATGAGTTGCCACTTCTTCTACCCGAAGTGTCGGACTTTAATCCAAGTGGTACGGTAGAGTCGGCACTGTCGCTTGTTCCTGAATGGATGAACTTTACTGATCCCAAAACAGGAAAACAGGCTCAGTTCGAAACGAATACTATGCCGCAATGGGCAGGGTCGTGCTGGTACTTTCTGCGCTATTGCGATCCTCGGAATACGGAACGATTCTGTAGCGTAGAAAAAGAACACTACTGGCTAGGCAATGGAGGCGTTGATCTATACATCGGTGGCGCTGAACATGCTGTGCTCCACTTACTCTACGCTCGCTTCTGGCACAAAGTGCTGTTCGATCTCGGCCATGTTAGTTCGCCGGAACCGGTAAAGCGATTGTTCCATCAAGGTCTTATTCTTGGCGAAGACGGCAGAAAGATGAGCAAGTCGCTCGGTAATGTTATTAATCCGGACGTCATTATCGCAGAATATGGGGCCGATGCTCTACGACTTTACGAGATGTTCCTGGGTCCGCTCGAAGCAAGTAAACCCTGGAATACCAAAGGAATTGAAGGTATTTCACGGTTCTTGGACCGTGTATGGCGGCTGATTGTTGCAGAAAACGATTCCCTGCACCCGGCTGTATGCGATTCAGATCCCACTCCAGATCAGTTGCGAATTCTCCATGCAACAATTAAAAAAGTTGCAGAAGACATCGACAACCTGAGCTTCAACACCTCCATTGCGCAATTGATGATGTTTGTAAATGAATTCACAACATCACCAACAAGGCCCAAACGCGTAATGGAGCAATTTTTGCAGTGCTTAGCACCGTTCGCACCTCATATCACCGAAGAACTCTGGTATCGCCTTGGCAATACCTCCAGCATTCACACGAGCACGTTTCCTTCATACGATCCTGATCTGCTTGTAGAACTCGACGTAGAGATTGTTCTCCAAGTAAACAGTAAAATCCGCGGTAAAATTACCGTGCCGAAAGGTCTAAGTGCAGAGACTCTGAAACAACAGGCAGTTGAGAATGAGAACGTTCAAAAATTTATCCAGGGAAAGGACATTAACAAATTCATTGTTGTCCCTGATAAATTGGTAAACATCATTGTCAAATAGGAAATCAAATACCTTTAGTTTTACTCTTATTCACACATGAATTGAAATTATCAATGAAGCAATGCCAAACTCTTATCACTGCGCTATGCCTTCTGCTAACGCATGGAGTCATTTCGGCACAACGCACCGACCCCATTACAGTCAGACTTAGCGACGTGTGTAAACTTATAAGCGGATCACTCACCAACCTGGAAGATGTTTTTTCACAGTCGTTCCTTGTCCAGGTTCCACCAAAACAACTCATGGCAGGAGTTGCCAGCCTGTCGTCACTAACAGGCGACTGTATCAGCACGAAAGTGGTAACGAGAACTTCTGATGTTACTGCACAAGCAGAAGCGCTTACGGCCAATAGTTACAGCATTGCCATTTCTCTCTCAGTAGAAGAAGAAGAGCCATATCGAATCAATGGACTCTTCCTCAAGTCACCTGTTAAGGTTGCACGTACTCTTGACTCATTTGTAGATGAGTTAAAAAAACTCGACGGAACTACATCACTATGTGTGGTAAACTTATCCAAGGGGTCTGTGGTCGTACAGAAAGACACATCGTTACTTCTACCCATTGGCTCAACATTTAAACTCTATATTCTTGGTGAGCTTGTACGTTCGATTAAATCCGGTAAACGTTCGTGGGACGATGTGGTATTGCTGAACAAGCAATACATGTCACTGCCATCGGGAGTGTTACATAATTGGCCGGTATCATCGCCAATAACGCTACACACACTGGCTTCTATGATGATATCAATAAGTGACAATACGGCAACAGATCATCTCCTCCACACGTTGGGCAGAGAGAACGTAGAAAAGGTTCAATCGGTTATGGGCCACAAGCATCCGTCGGTGAACATCCCGTTTCTCAGCACGATTGAAATGTTCACGCTGAAATACGTGTCCAACGGAGAAAAAGCCCGCACGTATGCTCTCGCCTCCCTTTCCGAGCGCAAACGAATCCTTCAAGAACTTGCCGGTGTGCCCAACTCTGCCATTGTTGAAACGACTACTCCTGTCCTGCCAGATAGTGTAGAATGGTTTGCATCCACCCCCGATCTATGCAGAGCTATCTCGTGGTTCCGTACGAATTCTGCGGAGAGTTCAAAGAACAGTGTCTTGGGGGTTCTTGCCATTAATCCCGGACTCAATATCTCGAAAGAACAATGGAGTCATGTTGGCTTCAAGGGAGGCAGTGAACCTGGTGTAATGAATCTTACCTACCTTTTACAGCGCAAGGACGGCGAATGGTTTGCACTCTCTGCAACCATCTTGAACAGGACGCAGCCGGTTGATGAGGCAGCCTTTGCCGCTCTTATAAGTGGAATGATTCAGGCTCTGGGATTACAGCAGTAGTAACATGTTATGCAATTGAATTATTTAACGTGAAAGGATTTGGCTCTCGTATGCTTTGTTTACAATGCGATACCAACAGTGAATGGATAGAAGTAGCAGTAGAACATCCACTGCAAATTCTTATCGATCATGCACATTGTGAAAAAAAGGCTGCTGCCTTCGCCCTTGCTATGATAACACGGTATCCGCAACGAACACAGCTTGTACACGAGATGACGGCGCTTGCAAAGGAAGAAATTGAACATTTTGAGATTGTGATTCGAGAATTGGAACGTAGGAACCTTACCCTCACTCACGATGCAGGCAATCGTTATGCGCAGCAGTTACACGAACATATCCGCAGTACTGAACCGCATAAACTTCTAGACTCACTGATTGTTGGGGCATTTATTGAAGCTCGTTCGTGCGAACGATTCTCGTTGCTTGCACAACATATTCCAGACCAGGAATTGCGTACATTATATACATCGTTATTTGCTAGTGAAGCCGGACACTATCGAACGTACACGGATATCGCTCGTGCATACTTTTCCAACAGCGAAGTCAAACAACGACTCGAAGAGTTTGGTGTCATTGAGGCAAAAATTGTAAAGGGGCTGAGCAACGAGCCTACCATGCACGGTTAGCGTAGGTGTCCGGAGTTGCCTTGTGATTCTGATAACAATGCCCGCCCATTATTACTCTGCTATCTTCGCACCGTGACCAACACCACCTCCACATCGGGTAACATTGTTTTCATGGGAACGCCTGACTTTGCAGTACCTGCACTTAGAGCACTACATAGTGCGTTTGGTGTGGCGGCTGTGGTAACGGTTCCCGATAAGCCTAGCGGCCGCGGGTTGGAAGTACAGCCCTCGGCTGTTAAAGTGGTTGCCCAGGAATTGGGCGTCTCTATTATCCTTCAACCTGCGAAACTGCGTGATCCGGCATTTATCGAAGCCATGCACGCCATTAAACCTGATGTGATTTGTGTTATTGCTTTCCGGATATTACCTGAAGTTGTATTCTCCATTGCAAGAAGAGGCACATTCAATGTG
>CAZGHI010000031.1:0-12598 GCA_964525565.1 uncultured Hyphomicrobiales bacterium | reverse complement strand
TCACTCCTGCCACGTTATCGTGGTGCAGCTCCTATACATCATGCAATCATCAATGGCGACCGGCAGACCGGTGTTACGTCCTTTCTCTTAAACACAGATGTTGACACCGGCTCCATCATTGAGCAGCGTGCCATCGAGATTCCAGACGGCACAACTGCGGGTGATCTGTATAACCTTCTTAAGCCCCTTGCCGCCGATTGTGCTGTGTCAACAACACGAGCGCTTATTGAGAATACGGCGAAACCTACACCTCAGAATCATCTTATTGCAACAACGGCACCAAAGGTGTTTCGCGAAACAGCCCAAATTGTCTGGGATATGCCCGTACAGCGTGTACGAAATTTTATACACGGCCACAGTCCAACTCCGTGTGCATGGACGCTTTGGAATGGTAGCACGCTCAAAGTGTATCGTGCGGCCTATTCAACAAGGGAATGCAGGCCATGGGAGTGGTTCATTAGTGAATCGGAATTGATTGCCGGGTGCTCAGACGGATCGCTTTCGCTAACAGAAGTTCAGTTGCCTGGCAAAAGGCGAATGAAGATTGCTGATGTACTGCGGGGGTATCGTGGACCTGTAAACGGTAGCTTTGCACATATTGAACAATCATGACAGACCTTGCAGAATTTGTACGAACCACTCCATTCTTTATCATAGCCCACCGCGGAGCTTCGGCAGTCGCACCAGAGAACACTCTTGCGTCCATTCAGAAGGCCATCGATTCCGGTGTAGCGATGATAGAGATAGATGTACAAAGAACAGCCGACCACTCGTTGGTTGTATTTCATGATCTCATCCTTGGAAGAACAACCAATGGTCACGGATATGTGAAGAACAGTACCGTAAATGAATTGCGAGAACTGGACGCCGGATCTTGGTTCGATGCTCGGTGCTCCGGCGAAAAAATCCCACTCGTTCACGAAGTTCTTGACGTCATAGAAGGTCGGGCATATCTGAATGTAGAAATCAAACCGTTAGGTGAAGATCCGCAATCACTGGCTACGGCTATTGATTTGGTACACGAACTTGATCAACGGTCATATCTGCCGCTGTCCGTCATCAGCTCGTTTGATCATTCAATTCTTGCAGACCTGAAGAAAATCTTTTCTCATCTTCACACCTGTGCCCTACACGTACCACACGATGCACGTTTACCTTCGGAGATTGTAGCAGCATGCAGTGCAGATGCATACGGATGCTCTATTCGCGAACTCACACACCGTAGAGCCGAAAACTGCAAAGTCAACAACATTCCTTTTGGCGTGTATGCAGTAAATACAATCGAACAGCTAACAATAGCACGCGGGCATGGGGTAAATGCAGTGGTTTCGAATAACCCAAGCGCCCTGCAGATATCAACGTAAAGGCGGTGTGTATGGACCCCACATGGATTGGACTCGTTGCAGGTACATGCACCACATTTGCTCTCGCCCCGCAAGCGTGGAAGGTGTTTAAAACGGGGCATGTGTCTCAACTTAGCCTGCGGATGCTACTTCTGATGTTTGTTGGCATTGTGCTTTGGTTAATCTATGGAACACTGATATGGGATATCAGCATCCTCTGGGCTAATGTTGTTGCCCTGTTCTTCGTTAGCTACATGTTGTACGTTAAAATCAAAGACGTGCGCTCTAACAGTTGATAGATTTGTAGAATCACTTTTCACAAGCGCCATGAAAAACGTTGGAGTTCTACTTAGCGGGTGCGGCGTCTATGATGGATCAGAAATCCATGAAGCCGTCTTTACGTTATACCACCTGGAACATCGTGGCTATCAGCCGGTGTGTTACGCCCCCGACGCTGACCAACTACATGTGGTTAATCATCTCACGGGCCAACCTACAACCGAAACATACTCCATGAGTCGGCTCGCATTGCACGAGGTTCAATTTCTTCGCTTTCAGAAGTACGCATTGATAACCTGGATGCACTCGTGCTGCCTGGTGGGTTTGGAACGGCTAAGAATCATACTGATTGGGCAATCAATGGACCGAACGGCAACATCCGCGATGATGTTCGCAGTCACATTCAATGGTTTGTTGAGCACCGCAAGCCGGTAGTAGGGTTGTGCATGGCACCAACAACGATTGCGAAAGCACTGCAGGGAACAGCAACTGTGGCACATCTTACCGTTGGGAGCACTGAGGAATCTTCGCCTTACGATATCGCCGACATTTCAGCCGGCTTAGAATTGTTGGGTGCCCATGCATACAACAGAACAGTACAGGGCATCATGATTGATACAAACAATAAGATCATCACTGCCCCATGTTACATGATGACGGCTACCATTGTTGACATTTTTAACAACGTCGGACAGGCCATTGAAGCGCTGGACACCATGCTACGTCAGGGTGAGTCATGAGTGACCTTGTAGCTTTACCGTCTCTGATCTTTCCGTCGTTTGCTGTTCGCATTGACTCCAGCAACGGCGGACTAAAGATCTACGATGAAGTTCGCCGAAAGTACGTAGCTCTCACACCGGAAGAGTGGGTTCGGCAACATTGCATGCACTGGTTGGCTTCTCGCGGATTCCCACTCGGACGTTGCAGTGTGGAGCGTTCTATTGGCTCTACCGGCATGCGATATGATCTGCTTTGGGTAGATGCATACATGTCGCCATTCATCTTGGTCGAATGCAAGTCACCCGATGTTGCCATATCGCCAGATACACTTCGGCAAAGTGCTTGGTACAACCTAACCCTGAAGGCACCATATGTGCTCCTCACAAATGGTCGTAGTGCATACTGTGCACAGGTATCTGCCGATGGCACGGTCAGATTGTTATCAGATATACCTCACTACCCACAGTATAGTACGCCATGAAAAGCGTCAGACTTTCATCTCCGCTGGATATGCACGTACACCTTCGACAGGATGCAATGTTGTCGGCGGTGGCGCCACTTACGGCCCAGCACTTTGCCGGTGCCGTTGTTATGCCCAATCTCATCCCCCCTGTTGATTCGTTAGACCGTGTATTAACGTACAGAAAAGAGATTACCTCTGCCTGTACAGGGTACAACTTTGCACCATACATGACGTTGTTTTTTCGAGAATACACCTTTCGTGAACTGGAAGAGGCTTCACAACACGTTATCGGAGTTAAGCTCTATCCAGCAGGTGCAACAACAAACTCCGACGCAGGTGTTCGTGAAATTGCTTCCATGCATCATGTTTTTGCAGCAATGGAAGAGTTAGACATTCCACTTCTCGTTCACGGCGAAACACATGGTTTTGTTCTCGACCGGGAAGCAGAGTTCACCGACACCTATCGTTTTTTGGCGAAAAGCTTTCCAAAGCTTCGCATCATCATGGAACATATCACTACCAGGAAGGCCGTTGAACTCCTGGGTGAATTCGAGAACCTATATGCCACCGTTACCGTTCATCACCTTTTGATTACTCTGAACGATGTTGTGGGTGGACTGATGAACCCTCATCTTTTTTGTAAACCCGTAGCTAAACGACCAGAAGACAGAGACGCACTTGTAGATGTTGTTACAAGTGGCCATCCAAAGGTGATGTTTGGATCCGATAGTGCTCCCCACCCCCTAAACCAAAAGGAGTGTGCTCATTGTGCAGCAGGTGTCTTTACAGCACCCATTGCACTGCCCCTTTTGGCAATGGTCTTTGCTGAACGGAATGCACTACACCACCTGCAGACCTTTGTGAGTTCAAATGCTAAGAGAATTTATAGAGTTGCACCACCGGAGACGTCCATCACCCTGGTGAATTCGGATTGGACAATTCCTGTAGCCTACGGGAACGTAATTCCTATGTGGGCAGGTAAAACGATTCCGTGGCAGGTTGAGCCATAAACACTTCGTAGTAGCTCTCTGCGACGACACCGCAAATGATTTACTAAACAACGTAACGCTCTATTCTGAGAACGTGCGAAGAACGGTGATGGAGTGCACACATCGTTCGGAACTCAGCTGCAACATCGTATTCTGCCTCCATTGTGTTGTGGAAGGCAAAACATACATACGTTGAATAGATTTTACTGAGCTACCTTCCACAGCTCTTTCATCGTTCCCAGCGATCCTAATACACCGGCTGCTTCGTATGGCATGAACACAACTTTGTTTCCACCGGCAGCCATTTCCTTCATAGCTTCGATGTATCGTACGGCAATCAAGTACGTCGTCGGGTCGCCTTTTAGGTCAGCCACAGCCTGTGCTACTCGCCGAATCGCTTCCGCCTCTGCTTCCGCAACAGCTACGCGTGCTTGTGCCTGACCTTCGGCGTGTAGGATCTGCGAACGCTTTTCGCCTTCGGCCTTATTCACTTGTGATTCACGCTGACCTTCTGACTCCAGTATGGCGCTTCTTTTCTCTGCCTCGGCATTCAAGATGGTTGCACGTCTGTCGCGTTCAGCGCGCATCTGCTTTTCCATAGCATCTTGAATATCTCTCGGTGGGATAATATCCTGCAGCTCTACGCGATTGACTTTCACACCCCACTTGTGTGATGCTTCGTCCAGAATAACGCGCAGCTTCGCATTAATCGTATCACGCGATGTAAGTGTTTCGTCCAGATCCAACTCTCCGATAACATTGCGAAGTGTGGTTTGCGTTAGTTTCTGAACGGCATCCGGTAGATTCGATATTTCATAAACAACCTTCATTGGATCGGCTACTTGAAAATAGAGCAATGCATTGATCTCAATGGTTACGTTGTCGCGGGTGATAACACCTTGCCGAGGGAAGTCATATACCGATTCACGAAGATCAATCCTCTTGGTTGTTGTATGGATGAACATGTTCTGTCCACGTGGATCAGTGCGAACAAATCTCCAGTCAATAGATCGGGGTCGGTCAATAAGAGGTACAACCACGTGAATTCCGCTGTCAAGCGTACGGTTGTACTTGCCTAGTCGTTCAATAATCATTACCTCTGCCTGCCGAACAACGATGATGCCTTTCAGAAGCAACACCACCACGAACAATGCGGCAAAGAAGAGAACAAGAAGAAATGCTTCTGTCATCGTTGCACCTTTTAGTTACAAATCACTGGATGTATCTTCTACAGACTGTACAATAAGTGTGTTCGAGTCCGCGCGAACTACGCGGACGGTTGAGCCTAACGCCAACGGCTGTCCATTGTCGGAAAGCGCCCTCCAACTATCGCCATCAATTTGCACCCTTCCGGCTTCAATGCCGCCGGGTATTGACTCAGTGACACGGGCAAGTTTTCCCGGTAGGGCATCAATCCCTGTTGCTATTCCGGTTCCATGTTGGATGATGGTTCGTCTCAACAGAGGACGAACGGTAATGAACGACAACAGACAAACCACAATAAAGGTAATCGTTTGGATCTCCAACGACCCACCCAACCACCCGGCTATTGCTGCGCCGATTGCTGCAACGCCGAAGTTAGCAAGTACGAATCCTGGAGTAATGATTTCCAGAATGAAGAGTACAATCGCTGCAATGAGCCAAATTTGTGATTCTGTCATTATACTACCTGTACACGAGATACGCTTCCAAATTCAGCGATTGCCGACGTAGAAACTCAGCAAACATACGTTTGTAATTCTGGATGTCGGGAGCCAAGCGTAGTGCATTAATGTAGGCTCTGTGAGCGTCATACATTAAACCACGATCCTCATAGATGGATGCGAGGATCAGCGAACCTATTGCAGACTCATCGGCATCAACCTCGGAGCGAATGGATGAAAGCAATGTGTTCACTTCTGTTCGTTCCGATAACGGAAGTGGGTATAGGCAATATTCATCCGATCTGTAGCTTTTGTCTGAGCCCCCTTCAATATGCCAATAGTACAGTTCACCCTCCTTGATTCCTTCGTTGGCCAGGTGAATGCGCAGCGCCGTGTCGTTTGTAGTACGTTTAAAAACGACGTTGTTGTTTTGGTCGAGAACTACAAGGGTTACGCTGGCAGCCCTGGGTGAGCGGTGCCATACGAACTCGACACTGTCTGACATCAACCTGGTAGTACGGGGCATAATCACCGATAGCACAGCTCCGCTTTCTACGCCCTTTTCTTGAACTACTGCCAGTGCTCGCAATTCACCCGGACCACCAACGAGGGCAAGAATGGAATCTACTGCCTGGACGTCGTTCCCTGCCGCCCTGTCCACACTACCGGTGGTACTCATGTTTGCACGCTGGTTGTCCGAAAACGATATGGGCTCGTTTACCTCGGTAAGCTCGCTAAAAACGTATGCGGCGAACTTGTCGGTAGCAGATCCCGTCTTCCTTCCTGCGGCTTTATTGAGTTCGGCTATGGAATATGCACCACTCTTTTTGAGTTCAACGATTTTCCCATTCACATGGGCCAGACTTACGTACCCATTGTTGGGCACTACTATTTTTTCTGACTCTGAAAGCTGTTTGCCAAGGGTTGCTTGTACATTTCCAATCATAACCTTGCCGCGCACGGCCAGTACCTTAAATCGGACCTGAGCATGGCCACACAGACTGCAGAACATTAATGCTGTTGCAATCGCCAGTATTGCAATATGTGAGTGTCGGGATTTACTGCCCATGGTACTACATGCCTTTTGATAACCTCTGGTGTGTACTATCATCAACCTGCGAAGTTGCAGAACTGTTGCGAACTAATCTTCGATTCTTTGCTGCCTGGATGACTTTTTTAATGGAATCCTGATAAACATCGTGCACTGTACCAACCAGAAACACTCCGAACAACGCAGGGGTAAAAGCCAGTTTGTAATGGTATGTGTCGAAAACATACACAACAAGAAACAGTAAAACCACGGACTGAACGAGCTGGATAAGAAGAGCAATCATATCGTAGAATGACTCATACCGTTCAAACAGAAATGTAAATACGGAAACATTTACGTACAGCAATACCAGTCCGAAAACAATAGATGCCCAGAACGGCATGGTGTTAACATAGTCTTGTCTAAGTATCATACTGACAACGTTCGCGTGAATTACAACACCGTGCATATCCGGAAAGGCACGACCAACATATCGCTCGTTCAGTGGCGTGAAATAAACATCTTCCAGCGATCGCTCCTCAATGCGTCCACCCATGTATCCTAAGATCACCACTTTATCGTGAACAATGCTAAGATCCATTTCAGGGTCGAGAGCTTGATCCACATCCACATGGTAAAACGAACCAACATTCCCGTGATACATAATCGTCTCGGGCCGTAGCTCTCGTTGAAGTGCAACTTGAACAGCCTGTGGGTTTACGAACGATGCTATGCGTAGTGCGAAGGCAAGTTCCTGTTTGCCTGCGCATGTGTCCCGCAAGGCAATTTCCCGACACGTCATGTATGCCGACTCCTGATCTATTACCAGGTTGGTAAATCCTGTTGCAGCTCCGTCCATGAACATTGGATCACTAACAATGAGCGTGTCGAAAGCTGCATATTCTGATTCGCTATCATCCTCATCACGTTCGATTTCGAACTCATTTCGGTAGGCCACCTTGCTTGCCATGACTAAATGTGGTGTGTTGCGCAGGGCCCTTTGCAACCGTTCATCACCCTCCGGATCCTTGGGAGCACGAAAGAATACATCAACACCAACGACTTTAGGAGAGTGGATGTTGATACGCTCAAGGATATAGGCAATCTCACTTCGCGATGCACGACCAATGTTTATGAGCACTATTGATGTGTCAACTTCATTCATTTGATCTGTTCTGAACTGCGAAAACACGAGGTCTGTAAGATCAATATCGCCGAGAGCCTGTCCGAGTGGATCGAGGAAATCAACGTTTTGCGGTATTACGTATAAAAGAGCCGAAACCAATACAGTAATGCAGGCAATGAGTACATTGTCAGCCTTAAGAAAAAAAGCGCGAATTCGCTTTACTCTGTTCGTACGCATCGTTGTTCTCGGCATTTCTTGTATAATCGGAGTTGTTGATCCGGAACTCATCTGGCAGACACCTCTGCGTAGTTTGCAGTGTATGCATTACAAACATGTAGAATCGCGATCGTTGTTCAAGCCTTTGGTGGCTACATTACCAAGCGGAATCCGAGTAGCTCTTGATTATGTTCCAACAGTAGATTCCTTTTCTCTTGGAATTTGGGTACACGCGGGTACACGCGATGAACCCAGCACACGTGCTGGCGTTGCACACGTGGTTGAGCACACGGCATTCCGACGCACAGTAACCCGATCAAACCGACGTATTGCCCGTGAGTTCGAAAATGTTGGCGCGTATGCAAATGCGTTTACAACAAAAGAAGAAACGTGCTATTATCTACGTGCGTTATCAGACCACTGCGACCGCGTACTTCCGGTTCTTGCCGATGTGGTGCTACATCCCGAATTCCGCGAGTCCGACGTTGCCAAGGAGCGCGCCATCATCGCCGAGGAAATACGCTCGTACGAAGACGAACCCGATGAGTACATTCTGGATTTGGCAGAACAGCAGCAGTTTGGATCTCATGCTCTGGGTGTTCCAATCGTTGGAACCGTTGAGAGTGTTCAAAACATTACCGCAAAAGATGTTCAATCGTTTCATGCACATAATTATCATTCCCATGGTATCGTCGTTGCCGCTTCCGGAAACCTTGATTGGGATACATTCTTACAATTGGTCGATCGGTGCATGAGCGATGTTATGATCAAGAAGTCTTCACTGCACCGGTCGCCACCTCGCGCCACACGTACAACCGAAATCCGGCAACACCACTCCACGCAACAAGCACATCTCGTCTGGCACGTGAGAACGAAAGGAAATCACAGCCGACAGCGGTCCGCACTTACCTTGCTTAATGTTCTCCTGGGCGATGGCATGACCAGCCGGTTGAATGTTCGGCTACGAGAGAATGCGGGATTGGCCTACACGATTACCTCTCAGCTTCAACTGTTCTCCGATGCCGGCATGTTGTTAGTGTACGCCGCAACAGATGCCCGTAAAGAAGGCAAAGCAGCGTTGATGATCGAACGCGAGCTTACTACGCTCGCAACAAACGGTATTTCTGCAGCAGAACTCCGTAGAGCAAAAGAACAGGTGCGTGCCTCCCGTATCATGTCGCTTGAATCACTGTCGTCCCGTATGAATATGGTTGGTAAGGGGCTTTTGGAAGATGGAAAACCGGAAGACCCCTTTAAGGCTATACACGATGTGATGTCGGTAACAATCGAGGAGATGAATTCGCTTGCACGTTCTCTTTGCGATACATCACGATGGCATCGTATCACACTGATTCCCTTTGAAGCATAGTGGCAGCTATTCATTTAACACCGGCACAGAAAGCTATTCTTGAAATTGGACGCCATCTCGTAGTGCGGGCAAATGCTGGTAGTGGCAAAACGTTTGCCCTTACACTTCGAATCATTTGGCTTGTTGTTGAACATGGTGTTGACCTCCGGTCCATTGTTGCAATTACCTTCACTACAAAGGCAGCAGCGGAAATGCGAGACAGAGTCCGCCGGTTAACAACGCATCTGTTAAACGATCACGAAGCCCGCAGTTCGCTCATGTTTACCGTTCCGGACAGTGAAGTCGTCCGACGTCTGCAGCAGTTGCAACGCGACGTCGGCACTGCTCGAATCTCCACATTTCATGCGTTTGCTGCCGGGATACTACGTTCGTATGGGGCTGACCACGGCTTCGATCCCGATGCCCGCGACATTACAGAAAGGCAGCAAGCTACGCTGATTCGAAACGCAGTCCGCACTGCTATTCGTGCTCACATGAACACAACAATGCTTGTTGAGTGCCACGAGTTTTTAGGTATTGAAACAACCGAACGACTTATTACGCAACTCGTTACCATGCCGGAACAAACAGATAATGTACTGGCATTGTTGAAGAAAGCTCAGGATGGTCTGACTGACTACCGTTTGCAGGCAATCCCGGTTGCTGTATCGCAAGGCTTGATGCGAACCGTGAATAATGCACTATCAGAACTTACGCACATCATTCAAGCAAATAGTAACGAATGGCAATCGAGACTTGCTACACTTCAAAAAGCTGCTGACGATTTCAGCGAACACATGTCGAGTCGGGAGAAGGCACATGCCGTTGTGTGCGCTCTTGACGAATTCTACACACAGAAAGGAACACTTCGAAGTAAAGTAGGTTCGGCGTCTGACGCTCAGCCTTTGCCTATGTGGTCCAAAGTACGCGTAGCCTTTGCAAGCGATAGGGAAGCTGAAGCTTTGCAAGCATCACTCTTGCATAACATAATCACGATCGTACAAGATGCCACAGCTCACTACAACCAACGAAAAAGAGCAGAGTCGGTTGTTGATTTCAACGACATGATTCAAGGCGCTGTTGACGTGTTGCAGCAGGTGCCCGGATCAGCAATATCAGTACGTTCTGGCCTTTCCTACCTAATGGTTGATGAGTTTCAAGACACGAATCCACTCCAATACAAACTCCTTCAGTTACTTATACCAGATCTGAACGCAAAGGCAGATCGCGGTGCGGAACTGCTGGTGGTGGGCGACGACAAACAAAGCATCTACGGATTTAGAGATGCGGACGTACGCTTGTTCAGAACAGTAGAGTTGGCAGCCGCAAACGCTAACAGAAGAAAAGGTGTACCCTCTGATTCCCTTAGTCTCGTGCACTCATTCCGCATGCTTCCTGAACTCGCTGATCAAATAAACCGTGTATGTGAATCTGTGTTCTCAAATGAAAGCGATTATGATGTGGACTACGAGCCGTTGATTAGCGCTCGTGAGAGTATCGGTGCAGCATCAACGGGGACGTTGAGGGCGCGTCTGTTAACGGCAAGCAGTACAGCGGATTCTGATGATTCGTTAGACTCATCTCCAGGTGAAATGGAAACATCCAGTAGTGAGTTTGCAGAAATCGTGGCAAGAGTGTTAGACATACTAACCGGACACGACCCCATCCTCGTACACCGAAAGAATAATGACCATATCCGCCTTGAACCACCAAAGCCGGAAGACATTGGAATACTCTTACGTAAACGAAATGATGTTACTGAACTGGCTCGCTTACTGCAAACAAAAGGCGTTCCTGTGCATGTTCATGGAGGTCGGGCCTTCTATTCTCGTCCGGAAGTGGCAGATGTTCGAAACCTGCTCATCGTTCTTGCAGACCCACATCATCGGCTTGCACTAATGTCGGTACTGCGTTCTCCAATTTTCCGATGTACTGATGACGACCTTGTACTGCTGGCTTCAGCTAAGAACGGCACATCAATGCTCCAGGACACACAAGCCGATGATATTATCGGCGAATCCGAACGTCTTACGCATGCCCGTCAGACACTTCAGTATGCCCGTAGCCTCCTTGGGTCTGTGCCCATTGCAACCATTGTTCGCAAGGTACTCAAGATTTCTGGCTGGTACCGTACGATGCAAGCAGATCCCCGAACTGAACAAGCTATTAAGAATATTGATAAACTCATAGACATCATTCGCAGCGAGGAAGAGCAGGATGGCATTTCTTTGAGTAGAATCATTGATGCAATATCCGTCCCGGAAACTGCGGACAATGAATCGGAGCATGACCTGGACACGAGCAACGCAGTCCAAATCATGACTCTCCATGCTGCCAAAGGATTGGAGTTCCCCATTGTTATACTCGGTGGTATCAGCAGTTCGAGCAACAACGCTACGATTGAAATAAGCGACGAGCTTGGTCCGACATTCTCTATTGCCAAGAAGGTGTTTCCACCCAACAGCGCATCTCTACCGGTTTCATTGGGGTTGGGTGGTTCGCATCTTCTTAACAGCATCAATAAAACGTACAAGGACCGTGCCGAACAAAGAAGATTGCTCTACGTTGCACTGACCAGAGCCGAGGATCATGCCATTGTAATCATCCAAGGAAGTACGCGCAAGGACGGGGGCATCTCGTTTCGGTCAGCAATGGCCGAGATGCTCTATGGAGCATTACCACTGATGTCGGCATTGCCGGATCGTAGCCAGGATACCGCAACCGTTGAGATTGTCGTTCAGCCGCGCCCTAAACTTTCCCGGTTGAGTACAATAGAAACAGCATCTGCACCGGCATGGGTGCATGTAAGCGCATTAGTTCATACAGACCAGGACCAAACAAAGTCTGGCTCCACTGCTACAGCGCAATATGGTACGTGGGTTCACGATCAGATTGCACAAATCCTTGCTGATCGCACTGTACAACCAGTTGTTGCCGACCCAATTTTACAACGTTTTATTGAAGCCATGCCGGCATGGGAACAGATTCCACCGCATGCCCACATGGAACAGGAGTGGGTATCAGTGCTTAACAATACATTGGTGATTGGAAGACCGGACGTGTACTATTTAACGAACGATCCGGCCGTAATGCATCTCTGGGATTGGAAGGTTATCGAGGCGCCAAGTCCAGAAGAGCGAGAAAGGGTATTCCGACGCTATCGCCCGCAGCTACTCGCATACAGTTGGCTTTTATTGCAACATCATCCTGCAGTTCAAACGATACAAGTGAACCTTGCCTTTGTTCCACACGCTTCGCCACGAACCGACGAGTGGATTGTTGCCGAAACGTTCCAGCGAATACAGAGTAACTATCTGGAAACCGAAGTACGTTCAGCAATCGCTCGTGCGGCTGCAGCAGCAGAAGACCATGCCCACTGAAAGTTGTAGCCGCCCAGCCAACCGGTAACGTCAACCACTTCCCCAATGAAGTACAAGCCCG
>CAZGHI010000030.1:16629-28561 GCA_964525565.1 uncultured Hyphomicrobiales bacterium | reverse complement strand
CCAGCCATGATCTACGGATACTAAATCATAAATTGCTTGATAAAAAAGCTCGGCAGGTACCTCTGGCATGCACATGCGCGCCAACGACTTCTGAAGCCTTTCGTGATGTTTCTCCCACCGGAAGATTCTCACAATACCATCTACGCCACGGTATGCCTTCATTCCTTCGAATACCGTTTGTGCGTAATGCAAAACAATGCTAAACGGTGCTAACGGAACTGCCCTGTATGGTTGTAGCCGGGCTTTCCGCCACTCTCCGTGAGCAAACTCTGCTACCACCATGTGGTCAGATGGAACGTTCGTTAACCGTCCGTTCAGAACGGCATCATGGTCCAGACGTGGCGTGGCTGTTCGATCGTGTGGTATTTGCATCAGGCAAACTTACGGCAGATCACTATGGCAACTGTTGCAACAATTCCGCGCAACAATCTCGTTACCATTCTACCGCCGTCTCTTCCAGGTTTCGATTCTGTCGGACAACACTACCTGCAGGCCCGACCGATGAAGTGCCACCTGGGCTGCCATTGCCTCAGACATCCACGGTAACAAAAACTCCACAACGCTGCCACTTTCGTGTATCATATTTATCCACCACGCTTTAAACAGCATCGAAAGCTGGAGCACATTCCCGGCCGGATCATACAATACATATCGCTCTGAACGGATAATCCGTCTTAGCTGGGTGCGCAACTCTGATCGTACGGTTCGTGCATAGAGGGCATGCGATGGGAATGGCGGACCTGTTGAACTTCCCGTACTGAGAAATGCACGAACTGCAACCGTTTTTGCAATTGCTGAGAGGGTATCAGCGATACGCTCAAGTGTATATGGGTGGCCGGCAACAATGGCTGTATCACGAGTCAGGTACAGCGAGTCCCACACGGTGGTCCGGTAGCCTACGCGTAAACTCATCACTTCCATCAGCAAACACAAATACGCATTCACCCAAAATGCTATCCGTGCGTCAGGTAAAAAGTGGTCGGGGTGAGCTGCCGATAATGCCCGTCGGTACGAGGTGTAGGCGTCCGAATAGACACCTCTTGTATCGAGTTTCCCGCCTTTTAAACTTGCTCGCCATAACGAGTCGAATCGCGTGTGATCAACAACATCCTCAAAAACGTCCATGCCAAAAACCGGCGCCGTTTTTTGAGCACTTAATACAGTAGTGCACGTCGCAACCACTACCATCACAAACTGAAGCCTGTGCATACGCAAGAGTAGCGCTACACCACGATTCTGTGACGAACGGATAACTTTGCCTATGCAGATCATCCATTCCATCGCAGAAATGCAGGAATTATCGGCCAACCTTCGATTACAAGGCAAAACCATTGGCTGTGTTCCCACGATGGGAGCGCTCCACCCTGGCCACGGTTCCCTTGTGCGGGTCTCGGCCTCCGAGCATCCAGTAACGGTGGTAAGCATCTTCGTTAATCCAACGCAGTTTGGCGTCAACGAAGACTTCACCACGTATCCGCGAACGTTTCAAGAAGATGTAGCCTTAGCCGCATCGTTCGGGGCAACTCACATCTTTGCTCCCACAGCCGATGAAATGTACCCTGCGGGTTTTTCAACTTCCGTTAGTACTGGCCATTTGTCAACCATACTCGAAGGTGCCCGCCGTCCCGGACATTTTGATGGCGTTGCTACGGTGGTATGCAAATTATTCTCGGCAATCATGCCACACGTTGCCTACTTTGGACAAAAAGACTATCAGCAAACCCTAGTTGTTCGCAGACTCATCACTGACTTAAACCTTCGTATTAATCTGAACGTGGTACCTACCGTTCGTGAACCGGATGGACTGGCCATGAGTTCTCGAAACCGATATCTCAGTCCAGTGGAACGCAAGAGTGCAACCGTTCTCTACCGCGCACTCATGGCAGGCGCTTCCGTTGTGAAAAGGGGCTCTGGCGTTCGTGCAGAGATCGAGGCTGCCATGACAGCCGAGCTTATCGGATTCGATGTTGACTATGCAACTGCTGCTCAAGCTTCGACGTTGGAGCAGCCATCCGTGTTTCGGGCTCCCGACACAATCGTTTTACTACTTGCAGTACGTATCGGAAAAACCCGACTTATTGACAATGTTGTCGTACCACTCGGCGATGATAACCTCAGGAGTCATAATGTGCTGTAGCTACAATTGTATCCGATACAGTTCCCATTCACTCATCTTGTTTGCGCCTTTACGCTCGTAGAATATCTGTGCGGATTTGTTCCAATCCAATACCATCCACTCCATTCTGCCACAATCACGATTTTCGGCATATTTCCGTACAGTGTCGAACAAAGCTGACCCGGCGCCACTTCCGCGGTGAGCTTCGAGAACAAAAATGTCTTCAAGGTACATGGTAGGTTTAGCCAGAAACGACGAATACGTTTCGAAGGCAATGGCATAACCAACCGCTACCGATTCAATGCTTGCAATCCAGGCCCAGAATCTGGGCAGCACCGAAAAGGCATCTCTGCGTAGTCTTTCTATGGCTTCTTCCGACGGTGGATCGAGTTTCTCGTACTCGGCAAGTGCACGAATAAGGCTAACAAAAGCGGGGAACGTATCGCGTGTAAGGGCTGTGATGTTCGGAGACTCGAATGTACTCATGCTTAAGAGTCAGAAAATGCTTTGTCAAGAAATTCAGCAAATGTGGACGGGTCACTTTGGTACTTTGGCAGATAGCCACTTTTGTCTATCAATGTACCATCTGGACGCAGCATCACGTACAGAGGATTTGCCACCGTTCCGTACGACGCCAGAATATGCTGGTTACTGATATACGGCTCTTCTCGTCGGTCTGTACAACTGCACCAGCACAAACCGCTTAAACCGTTCTTCAACAATTGGCTTTGAAAACACATACTTTTCCATGAGCCTGCAGTTTGTACAAGTAAAACCTGTAAAGTCAATAAAAATAGGTTTGTTCTGTTCGCGTGCAATACGCTTTGCCACCGACAGATTGTCCATCCATATTGGTTTGTCCACCTTGTGAGTATCAGTCGCAACAATCTCAACCTTCGTACCCCCAAGTACTGCCGCAGTAGCCGAGCCATTTCGCGCTTTGTCGATCAACTCATGGTAGTTCTCCGGAGGGAGCAACGCTTCGATAAACGAACCTAGTTCTTTACCTGACAACCCTGCTGCAAACCAGAAAGTAAATGTTGCAAACAATGTTGCAAACACCGCACGTATTCCCGATACCTTCTCAACACCCGAGTCTAGCTTCATCTCGAATACACCAATGATGTACAGCGAAGTGATTAAGCATACGCCAGCCCAAATGCTTAAGAATACCTCTCGCGGTAGTATTCCCCAAGCTGCCGCCAGGTCGGCATTCGAAAAAAACTTCACCGCTGCTGCAATCTCTACGAACCCCATCACAACCTTCAGGTTATTCATCCATCCGCCGGCTCGAGGCATCCGCGTTAACAGCGCCGGAAATAACGATAGCAAAACAAATGGCAAAGCAAAAGCCGAAGCAAAACCAAGAGTCCCTACTGCCGGGTACACATACGCATCTGCCGACTGCGCCTGTGATGCACTTAACAGCAGCGTTCCTACAAACGGCACAGTACAGGTGAACGAGGTAAGTGAGAACACAAAGCCCATGAGCCACACCGATGCCAGTCCATTACCTTGTGCTTTCCGGTTGAGTTTGTTCATGATAGATGTTGGCACCTGGATCTCGTATGCACCAAACAAGTTGAATGCAAGCAACAGGAATAACAGTCCAATCCCCACATTCAGGTATGGGTTGGCAGCAAAATTCTGAACGGCAGCACCCCCAAATATTGCGCTTGTTACAATCCCGACTGCTGTAAAAGTGGAGATTATTCCTAGCCCAAATACCACAGAATCGCGTAGCCCCTTGCCCTTGGCCTTTTCATGTCTTTTAGTAAAGAAGCTCACTGTAATCGGAATCATCGGGAACACACACGGGGTAAGAAGCGCAAGGAAACCAATACCCATGGCATAGAAGAAAAAGTTCAGCACGCCACCCGATTTTTCACGCTCAATTTCATCATCAGCTACCGAACTGTTTCCCCTTCCTGCCACTTGCACACTCGATAAAGACATTGTTTCATTTTGGCTTGAGGGTGCTGAATGAACGTTCGCACTCAGTTCTTCGTCAGCTTCTGCTGTTTCAACGGCATTCTCCGTAATCTCGATGGTGAGCGGCACAGTGAGAATCTCTGGCGGCAAGCAGCTTACGGTATCGCACATCTGTAACTCAATATCAACAGCCCCATTCAACGAAGAGCCTTTCTTTAGTTTCCTATCAAGCTGCACCTTCACCTCAACCTCGAATGCTCCGTACACTTCATCAACTTTCGCTTCCCAAACACTATCGTAGTGAGTACGCAATCCTTTGGTGAATCGTGGCGAGCCAATCTGTCGAACACCATCGAGTTTCTGAAGAGTGAACGTTGTTGGTAGAGGACCCAGCCCCTCGCTGTTCACTACCTCTCGCGTACCGTATGTATGCCAATGCTTGTCAATGGTGCCCTTTATGATTACAGTAACCGTGTCGCCTGCACGACCATGTACCTTTGAAGGTTTCAGGCGGATATGATCCTTTCCGGACTGCAATTGCAGAGCTGCAATTGCTAGCGAAGCTCCGGCAAAAAGCAGAATAAATGCTGTGAAACGTTTGACTGCATTTTGGAGAATGTTCATGGTGTTTCTCACTTCGACCTTGTAAGCTAACATAGTTGCCGCGATTTTTGCAGGATATGACAACAAATCTCGACACCATTCTTTCCCTTGCAAAGCGCAAGGGCTTTGTTTTTCAGAGTTCTGAAATTTATGGCGGCCTGAATGGCTGCTGGGATTTCGGTCCGCTTGGCGTTGAACTCCTGCGCAACATTAAGGATGCCTGGTGGAAGGCTATGACGTACCGCACCGACATTGTTGGTCTTGATGCGAGCATCCTCATGCATCCTCGTGTATGGGAGGCCTCCGGGCACGTGCAGCAATTTTCGGATCCAATGATAGACAACAGGACGTCGAAAGCGAGATATCGTGCCGATAATCTGATAGAAGACCATATTCAACGGTTACGTGACAAAGGAAAATCGGCCGATGCCGATACACTAGAGCAGAGACTCAGCAGCGCAGCGAGCAACGACGATTTGTATGCGATAATCATGGATGCAGGGATTAAGGATCCTGTTTCTGGTACAACAGATTGGACGGAGGTGCGCAACTTCAACCTGATGTTTAAAACGCATGTGGGTCCGCTGGCTGACGAAAGTAATGCGGTGTATCTGCGGCCAGAAACTGCACAAGGCATTTTCGTGAACATGAAAAACGTAATGGAAAGCTCACGATTGAAGCCTCCGTTTGGAATTGCGCAGATTGGTAAGAGCTTTCGAAACGAAATCAACACCAAGAACTTCCTCTTCCGAACACGTGAAGTCGAACAGATGGAGATGCAGTTTTTTGTTGCTCCGGGTTCGGAGGCTGAGTGGTTTGAGTATTGGCGAGAAGAGCGGTGGCGCTGGTTCACAGGGTTGGGCATCCAGCCAAATCATTTGCGCCGAAAGCCGCACGAAAAACTTGCTCACTATGCCGCAGCAGCGGAAGACATCGAATACCTTTTCCCATTCGGCTGGGGAGAGGTTGAAGGCATACATTCCCGAACGGACTTCGATCTTAAGCAACATCAGGAGTACAGTGGAAAGAAGTTAGAGTTTGTTGATACAGCTACACGGGAACGGTACGTACCCTATGTTATCGAAACTGCCGTGGGAGCAACGCGCACATTCATGGCAGTGTTGTGCGATGCCTATAACGAAGAAGCGGTACCAACAGCAGACGGAGGTCAAGAAACTCGCTCCGTGCTCCGGTTCAAGCCTGACCTGGCACCCATAACCGTTGCAGTTTTTCCGTTGGTGAATAAAGATGGAATGCCGGAGGCTGCCGACAAGATTTATACATCATTACGAAAACACTTCCGTGCGGAATACGATACAAGCGGTGCTATCGGACGCAGATATCGCAGGCAGGACGAGGTAGGGACGCCGTTTTGTGTAACCATTGACGGGCAAACTGTTTCTGATGGTACAGTAACACTACGAGATCGCGACACCATGCATCAGATTAGGCTCAACGCCGACCACCTTGTTACGGAGATTCACAGTAAGATTGCCGGCACATGGTAAGCACCCCGGTGAAATTGGCTGTGGTCTTTCTTGCTGCATTCGTGTTCGACATAAGTGCAGGATGTGTCATTGGTGTGCAGGCACAGTCGTTCCGGCAAATCGGTCAGGCCATGGAGGCGTTCAGTAACGTACTTCGGTTGATCACAAACGAATATGTTGACGATGTGAACGCAGAAGAGGTTGTAGATGCCGGGATTCAGGGAATGCTCAACACCTTAGATCCCTACTCAGTTCTCTTCCGTGGCTCTGAGAGCGAGTCCTTCGATAGGATTAGTACAGGGTGGTACGTAGGATTCGGATACACTGTAACATCAAGAAGCGGCAAGCTTGTTATTGCTGATGTTATACCGGGCAGCCCCGCTGCCATTGGCGGATTGCGCATTGGCGACCGTCTGATTGCGATTGACACTGTGCGTGTGGACACTGTGGGTGTGGACAGACTACGTAGGTTTACACGAGGTGAATCAGGCACTTCCTCTACATACCGCATTGTTCGCTTAGGTGTTGCAGACACCCTAGTCTTTCGACTCACACGTGCTACGATACCTGTGCAAAACATTGGTGTAGCCAAACGATTGGACCATGCCATTGGTTATGTCCATCTTCTTCGGTTTTCCCGACGTGCTGCCGTTGAGCTTTCCGATACTATTATGGCCTTGAAGCGAGGAGGTCCGTTAGCAGGGCTGATCATTGACCTGAGAGGTAATCCTGGTGGGCTGTTAGAAACGGCCGTGAGCGCAGCAAATCTGTTCTTACCGCAGGGAACTATAGTGGTGTCAACCGAAGGAAAGTCTGCATCGCGGGTTCAGTATTCATGCACCATGCCTGCTGCGGAACCAGAATTGCCTTTAGTTGTGCTTATTGATTCGCAAAGCGCCTCTGCCAGCGAGGTCTTTGCCGGCGCGTTACAAGATCACGATAGGGCTGTTATTCTCGGTCGTACTTCGTTCGGCAAAGGTCTTGTACAGAATGTGTTGCCAGTGCAAGATTCCGTTACTGTTAAACTAACTACATCCCGGTATTACACACCCTCCGGACGGTGCGTTCAGCGTCGTGAACGCCGCGACCCACGCCAATCTGACACATCATTGTTTACCACCGCCGCAGGCCGAAAGGTGCGTGCCGGAAACGGCATTGTGCCAGATAGCGTGATTTCCGATAGCCTGTACGCGCCAATCATACAGCATCTTTTCGATTCCGGAATATTCACAGATGTAGCCTGTTTATTGCTGGCCAAACACAGCGTGGCAGACGTTACCGCCCTGAAAGACAAAAAGATTACCGAGGAATGTATTGCTTATCTAAGTTCACAGCCGGCCGAGCTGGTTTCGCCACTTATGGCCGTTCTTGACAGCTCATTACTGTCGGCAAATCGAATGGTTTACCCGGAAAGCTCCCGCACGGCATTGATAAATGCCCGAGATGCAATTTTCCGCGATATATCGCAGTTTTTGCGCAGAAATGCACCTATTGTAAGCACCCTAGTGCGATCCGAATGTAAAAGTGTTCTCGGGTCTGTTCTGGATGGGACTGCCGACCGATTACGGCTGGACATAACCATTAACGCTGCCCAACAAATCATTAACAATAAATCGTATTCTCAAATTCTTGCACCCGATTCGGGTACAGATCACTAATTTTGCCGTTCTTTGGCACTTTGTACCCGCCAAACTCGTCATCGCACTGTTCCAATTTCGAAACTTGCAAAGCCCCCTATGAGGATTACTAAACAGTACACCAATCGCGAAAGCCAGTCACTTGACAAATACCTGCAGGAAATCGGACGTGTTGATCTTCTCACCGGAGACGACGAGATCACTCTTGCCCAAGCAATTAAGCGTGGTGGTTTTGAAGGGGCTCAGGCATTAGAACGCCTGGTGAAAGCAAACCTTCGGTTTGTTGTTTCTGTTGCCAAACAATATCAGAACCAGGGCTTATCGTTGGGTGATTTAATTAACGAAGGCAACCTTGGCTTGATCAAAGCTGCAAAGCGTTTCGACGAAACGCGTGGATTTAAGTTCATCTCGTATGCTGTTTGGTGGATTCGCCAGTCTATTCTCCAGGCCTTGGCAGAGCAAAGCCGTATCGTTCGCCTTCCGCTGAATCGTGTTGGAGCACTCAATAAAATCGGCAAGAAATTCTCCGAACTGGAACAACAATATGAACGCGAACCAACGGCTGCAGAGCTTGCAGAACAGTTGGAAATGTCAATTGCCGAAATCTCGGAAACCATTAAGATTTCCGGTCGCCACCTATCGGTAGATGCTCCTTTTGTACATGGAGAAGACAATAGGTTGCTGGACATTCTCCCCAACGACCAACAACCCCCACCCGACAGCGAGTTGATGCGTGAATCGCTTCGACTAGAAGTTCAGCAGGTTCTAAGTTCTTTGAGCGAGCGCGAAGCTGAGGTGATCCGGTTGTACTTCGGACTGGACGACCAGCAGGCGCTGACGTTGGAAGAGATTGGCGAAAAATTCTCCCTTACTCGGGAGCGAGTTCGGCAGATCAAGGAGAAAGCTATCCGCCGTCTTCGTCATGCATCCCGTTCCAAAGGGCTTCGATCATACCTCGGGTAGTGACCCCCGTTGCAGCCATTACAATTATTTTCAGAATACGTTGGCACCATAATCCGTCCACTTGGTCTGGACGGGACAGTCGTGCTTGATGACTGCGTCCCAATTCCAAAACCACTCACAGCGGGTTGTACTGTGGGCATTGGTTTTTCGCGAGCGTTCACTACTGCTTACACCGTGGCGTCGTTTAGGGTGCACCCACACCGAATAACACTCCGCCTAAACGAGATCACATCAAAGGAGGATGCCTTAAGCATTGTGGACAGAGCTGTTTACGCACAACAGGAGTCTATTGGTATCACGCATTCCGAGCGATATGCTGTGGCTGACATCATCGGGTGCACAGTGCTTGCTACAGGTCCGGATTCCAATCACCACGTCCGAACACTTGGTACGGTTACCGATGTGCTACTTTTGCCTGCAAACGATGTGTGGGTGGTAGATTCGGTGTATGGCCATGAGGTTCTCATACCTGTAATAGACGATGTGGTACGGTCGGTTATCATCACCAAAAAAACGATTCACGTTCATCTGCTCCATGGCATGTTACCATCGGCTAGCAACAGCGATACTCGTGATGACTAACTCCCGGCTTCCGTTGGTGTTGTATGCTACGCATTGATATTGTCTGCGCTGTTCCCGAATCGTTTGGGAATTTTCTCACCACTAGTATTGTAGGCAGGAGCGTTGCGTCCGGCATTGCTCAATTGCATATTCACAATTTGCATGATTATGCAACCGATACGTTTCGTCACATAGACGACAGTCCCTATGGTGGGGGGGCAGGCATGATTATCCAATGCGAGCCTGTCTTTGCTTGCATAGAGAATCTGCAGAGGGAACGCTCCTATGATGATGTGATATACCTCTGTCCGGATGGTGTTCCCCTCGTTCAAGACATCTGCGTAGAATTAGCTTCGGCTTCCGCGCTCATACTTCTGGCCGGTCACTACAAAGGCATTGATCAAAGAATACGAGATGTTCTTGTTACCCGAGAAATCTCTATCGGCGACTATGTGCTTTCCGGTGGTGAGCTGGCCGCTGCCGTTCTTGCCGACTCCATCATTCGTTTACTTCCCGGCGCAGTGAGCGATGCGGAGAGTGTTCTCGAAGATTCCTTTATGGATGGTCTGCTGGACCCTCCTCATTACACAAGGCCAGCAAATTTTCGAGGTCTTACCGTTCCGGATGTTCTCCTTAGTGGCAATCACGCCGCAATACGATCGTGGAGAAAGCAAGAGGCTCTCGCAAAGACACAGCTCCGACGACCCGATTTGCTTCGCGACTAACGGTATGACGATTGTTATAGTCTTACACGGCTTGAATGCATCCCCGCAATGGGGCTTCTTCCCAGCTATCGCCACCAGACTTGCTGGTGCCGGACTTGGTGCAATGCGCATTGCTATACCATCACAATTCGTTGATGTGAGCGTGGACTACATTCACAATCAGCTAAAATCATTTTCCGGATGCCGCGTGTTCTTCCTTGGCCATAGTCGTGGTGCGGCAATTGCTCAGATTGTAGCAGCACAACGCAACAATCCCACCGAAAAGGTTGTTGCATGGTCTAGCATTGGCAGTTGGACAATTCGAAACCGTTCCCGTGGAGCACTATCGTCCGGAGCCAGTCTGGACAACAACAAAGTGTACTCGATCCCTCACTCCGCAGCAACACTTCAGAAGCGAATCTTGTACATTCATGCAAAAGGCGATTTGGTTGTTCGTGAACAAGTGATCGTTACACTAGCTACGGTTAGTGGTAATGCTGATTCGTTACTGCTGCTACCCGGCTCTACGCATACTTTTGGCATCAAACACCCAATGGTCCAAACCACAGGCACATTTGAATCGGTAACGAAATCTACCATTGAATTTTTGCTCCAACCATGAAAAGTAGTGCTATCGTTTCGTTGCTTGTATTCTCTGCAATCGGTTGTGAGGTTTTTACCATTGGATCAGGATCGCAAAAAACTGAGCGCGAAATTGAAAGGAGTCAGAAAACAGCAGCAGGTGTCGTGCACATGTGGAAGGCTGAGATTGACAACATGAACTACATCGCTGCTTCCGAACTTATGCTCCACCCATCAGGCCGAAAGCTTCTGGCAGTGGAACGCAAGGAATTGTCGGAAGAACTCGCCATCTGGCACAAACGCATCGGTGGGAAAGCCATAACCCGGACCAGCGAAGATACACTGAGCACCACCTCCTGCACAGTCACAATAACGGTTGACTACATCACCACTATCTCGTTCCGCACAACGCAGTTACAAGCCACATGGTATCTAGCCGACATACGGAAGTTGCCGTAGCGAAACGTCTAACGCAAAACACAGACTGTACCGGACTGCATTTGTGTTTGCGTTGTAACCGACCACACGTACATACCAGCCGGCAGCATCTCGGTGTTCAAACTAACCTGATGCTTACCTTCCGTAAAGTTTTTTACAAATGGATCAACAACGGGGCTGCCGGTAATATCCATCAACTGAATGGTAGCAGATCCTGAGGCTTGCGTTTCAATTGTTAAAAACACACGGTCACGAACGGGATTCGGTGAAACCTGCACATTCTGAAGCTGCAACATCTGAGGAACGTCGTCCACAACCGACGAAACGGCAAAATATCTGTACACATGATCTCCATTCTGGCCAACAAATACAGTATTATCTGGAGTTACAGCAACCCCGAACCCTGAGCCATCGTTCGGCAGACCTTCGTTCCTGCTTACCCATGTTTCGCCACTATTACTCGAATAGAACACACCCGAACCAAAGCTGGTAATTGCCCAAACATCCTGACCAGGGCCAATGGCTATACCGCGAATCCTGTTGTTAATAAAGTACCGTGAGTCCCAACCTGCTATCTTGTACTCCCATGATTCTCCATCATTTGTTGACCGAAGAATACACGTATTCTCGAAGCGTCTTGAATTTGGTAGTGCGTTTCTCCCTAAAAACAATGTACCATTTCTGTCCGCAACAATCATTGTGTATAAGTCATCACTTTCTCCCGATACGGGGTCACTGTCAATACGCCTCCAAGTCTGACCATAGTTGTCGCTCCGGTACAAACCAAGGTTGTATGTAACCATAACAAACATCCGCTCTGAATTAGGAGAGAGGAAGACATTCTCGATGGAGTTCATTGCCGACGGAATGTTGGACCGAGGAATTTCTCTGAATGTGACACCGTCATCA
>CAZGHI010000030.1:1739-16619 GCA_964525565.1 uncultured Hyphomicrobiales bacterium | reverse complement strand
TCTGAATATCTCATGACGGCTTTCGACGGACCACTGTGCCCAACAAAAATGGCCGTTTTGCCATTAGATAATTTTTCCACCGACACATAGATCAGAGCATTTCGCTCAACTTCCATTCCTAGGTCGAGCTTGTGCCATGTTTCCCCGTCATCCGTGGAACGCAGCACTCCCGTACTGGAAACGCCGGCGTATAAAACATCATCGGGAGTAATCGTTAGGCTATGGACGAGAACAAAATTCGGACCGCCATCGTCTATGCCCCGGTCTTGCCTTGTCCACGTATTTCCCTTGTCGGTTGTACGGTACACTGCACTATTTGGGGTTCCACAGAATACATACCCTTTACTGTTTGCAACCAGGCACAACGTGTTGGAGGGTGGTCCATCGGTTGCCTCCCAAACGTTAGCATAAAGCGCCATCGGGAAAATGAAGATGGCATACTGTACAATGCGTTTCATGTGGACTCCGGATAACACCATCGTTAACGATTTAATTGGGGAAGTTAGCAAGTTTATGCTTTCTTGTAATGTACCTGCACCAAACCAGTTGCAAACTGTCTGGCAGAAATACACTGCCACCGGGAACGAGGCAGCTCAGATGCAAATAGTGGGATGCCGCTGCCAAGACTCACAGGAACAATGTTTAAGATAAGGTTGGTTACAATGTCCGCTTGCAGGCCTTGCGTTATGAGTGCTCCACCGTCGAGATAAATTCGCGGCTGGCCGTTCGCTGCAAGTTTTTTTACAATGGAATCAATCGGACCTGATGCTGAAGTAACCGTTTCTTGATTGGGGTCGAGTGGCCGGTTGGTAACAACAACCACAGGTAATTTTCCATATGGCCATTCTTGGAATGTCTGTACAACATCGTATGTTTTCCGTCCCATTACAAGAACATCTGTTTCCTTTAGAAATTGCGCAAAACCGTAGTCATCCATTAGTTGTGCAGAGCTGAACTCATTCAGGAATTCAAGAGAGTGATCTGATTCTGCGATAAACCCGTCGAGCGTGACGGCAACGAACACGGATACCAAAGCTTCAAGTTGCGAGTCCTGCACTGTGATTCCGCTGTGTAACATTGCACAAATTACCAAACAATCGAATGATGCATTTACACTTTCTGGGTATTGGTGGAACGGCGATGGGTTCTGTTGCCGTTGCATGCAAACAGCTTGGTTACTATGTTACCGGCAGCGACCACGCTGTATATGAGCCGATGTTAACGCTCCTTGCACAACACGAAATTCAGTGGACGGAATACGGCGATGGCAGCAGCCTGATTCTGAATCCTCCGGATGTAACGATTGTTGGCAATGCCATTAGCAGAGGGAATGCAGAACTTGAGAGCATCTTGGACGCACGGCTCCCCATTACTTCCCTTAGTGCATTTGTAGGTGAACACCTCATTGCACGGAACACTAGTATTGTATGTGCCGGAACACATGGCAAGACAACAACATCATCGCTATGTGCATGGATTCTGGATCAGTCGGGACACAAAACAGGCTTCATGATTGGCAGCGTACCGAACGGATTTACTAATGGCTGCAGACCTGTTCCGCCTGAGGTACATAATACTCGTGCAGGCGTGTTTGTTGTTGAAGGCGACGAATACGATACAGCCTTTTTCGATAAACGCAGCAAGTTTGTTCACTACCGGCCAACCGTTGTCATTCTCAACAACCTCGAATTCGATCACGCCGACATTTTTGATGACCTTGCTTCAATTCAACGAGCTTTCACACATCTTGTTCGCATTGTTCCCCGTTCAGGCCTGATCCTTGCGAACGCCGATGATTCGAATGTGACAGCAGTGGCCGCAAATACCCACACACCCGTTGTAACAGTTGGTTTCTCTGAACATGCAGACTGGCGTATAACCATACAGCAGATTACGCCCCAAGGAACAGAGTGGTATCTGAATGGCTCCGACCAGCTTGGTCCATTTTTTCTACCAATGCCAGGCGAACACAATGTAAGAAATGCTTCCATGGCTATCCTGGCAACGCGCTTTACCGGGGTAACATCAGCAGAGGCGGAGCGTGCACTGCACTCGTTTACTCCACCGAAGCGAAGACTTGAACCAATTGGGGTATACAAAGGCTGCGTGGTTATTGACGACTTTGCTCATCACCCAACAGCAATTCAAGCCACCATTAGAGCAGCACGGCAAAAGTTTCCGCATGGGGCTATTCACGCTGTGTTTGAGCCGCGTTCAAATACAACAACCCGAGCGGTGTTTCAGCGAGAGCTTTCGTTATGTTTTACAGGGGCAACAAGTGTGTTGATAGGGCCAACACACAGACCAGAACGATTTGATGCGTCTGATCGGCTCGACACAGTACGTTTGGTTGCAGACCTTCAGCAACAAGGTATCGCTGCACACGCGATTGCAACGGACCGTTCGCACAATGACATGTGGGGACGTGAAGCCATTGCATGGCTGGACAGCCAGCTTCATGCCACCGATATCATTCTGTTACTGAGTAATGGAAATGTAGGCCATATTCGGCAGTTGCTCACGAAGCCTTAGCCCCTTATCGTCTGATCATCAGCTTACGGAATCCGCTGACTGTTGACTCCATTCCGTTAGTTGTTCCCGTAACTCTGTAGTAATATAATCCCGGCGGCACCTGTACTCCGGTTGCATCGCGTAAATCCCACTGCACCCCACCGTTGCCATCGGTTTCACGAACAATCCGTACCATTTTGAACCGTTGGTCTAAGATTTCTATTTCTGCATGAAGTGTAAGGTTGGCGAATGTGACGGCAGCATCCCGCTCAATGTGAACGGGGTGAGGATAGACGAAAACGTCGGCAAGATGTTCGCTTGTGAGCACAAAACTGAGTGTGTTTCCAACGCCAGTTGTGATAGGACTTCCATTTTCAGACACCACATTCGTTACGGTTACCGAATACGTTTTTCCCAGCGCAGCTAGCGGCTGATCGTGTGCAAGCAAAAGCCGAATCTTTTCCGGTGCAATTCGTTCCGCTGCATCAATCTTGCCAACGGGTTGCAAGAGGTAGTTTCCGGACAGGAGTGCGGACTCGGAGACAGCCTCAGAATACGAGATCACAAGCTCGGTAGCACTGACTACCTGTAAACCAGTAAGGTGCAAAACGGGCTCTTGTGTGCTTTCCTGAACGGCAATAGGTATTGTAGCTCCAAGAGTAGGAATGCCTAACGCATCTGGAACACTCTGCATGGTGCAGTAGAGCAGTCCGGGTTCTACCTCAGCCTGCCGGAATGTAACAAGGAGACGATCGTTTTCCGCCAGAACTACACTGCGTGCAACTGCGACTCTACTGCCCGATGAGTTTTGTAAATAAAACTTCGAAGCATTCGGTGCCTGCTCGGGCATACTATTGCTAAAGCGTATAAAAAGACGGAGACCCTCTGCTACATCGTCCGTTGTAACCACCAGAGGAGCAACCTCCGTTGCTTGCGTCTGTGTGCCAGTGATTACCGATACCGGAGCTGACCGCTCGCTATTCCCGGCCGAGACATCGGCAAGAGCCTCAACCCTAAATAGATACTGGCGGTTCAATGCCAATGAGTCAATATCGAATTGCGTTGTTCCGGTGGAGTCCGAGATCCGAAAGAAGCCCGTTCCATCGCTTTTCCACCATATGCGATATGCTCTTGCTCCGGGAACGGGCATCCAACGCAGTCGAGCATGCCGCTCGGCCAGCATTTCTGCACGCAGACCCGCTGGTGTGGCCAACCGGTTGCCATACCCAACATATTCGATGAACGAGAAGTTGTTCATCACTCCAATCGAATTAGTTGCAATGCCAAACCCAAGTTCTGGTTTACCGTTTCCATTAAAATCATAAACGAGGAATCTCGGCGTTACAACATTTGCTTTATAGAGTATCGGCTGAATAGAACCTGCGTCCGACATTGTGAAAACATACAACCGTGGGAAGGCACATACGATAAGTTCGGTGCCCGGTCTCTCATCAACATTGGCTAATTCCACTCCGTTGCGATAGCCGATACCATACCGAACGCCATATATGTGATCGGTCCATATGTTCTGATACACATCGGGTTCTTTAGATGTGAACAGGCGATACGTCCATACTTGCCGTCCGTACTCCCTATTTACACCGGCATACGGATCGTCTGGAACACCGAACAGGATATCGGGTTTGCCGTCTGCATCTACATCGCCGCTCGTTACATACCCTGAACCACCAATTCCAACACTGGTGAACACAAATTCAACACGCAGCTCAGTGCCTGTGTACTCGGCAATTACCATGTCGCCATCGTTATCGGCAAAGGCTATCTCCGTTCTACCATCGCCGTCAAAGTCGCCCACGGCAACGCTTATCTCGTCCACCCTGTTCTCAGCATTTCCCGGCGCCGGTGGTGTAGGGTTTGTAACCTTGCCAAGTTCTCTCCACGCCCCATTTTTCCATGAAACAACAACACAACCACTGTCAGAAATCATGATCAGATCATCCGTCCCATCTCCGTCCACGTCGGCAACACCTGCTGCATTACGCCCGTTAGTTGTGTCAGCAAACACAACACTTGCAAATGGGTTGCCACCATTCTGTTGCTGCTCGAACAGTACTGCACGTCCTACTACTCCGGCAAACACGTTTGGACGACCATTACCATTCACATCACCAAAACCCCGAGGGATCCATATAGATGAGGTCTGAAATTGTGGTGTAAAGGTGAAGCCTGTGCGCTGTACGTAGGTGAGTGGGCCGAATGCTCCTGACGACAAGTCTGACATGAAAAAACCCGGTAAGCCACCGTCTAAGATATTGCTTACCTTGTTTAACACGTAACCGGTGAATTCACCGGAATTACCTCCTGTCCAACCCGTAGTTGGGGCAGCAATTTGTTCAACCGCATATGGTAGTTGTTCTACCGCAACCTGTCCGTCATGCGCCCGACACTGAACAGTAACTGTACCAGCCGTGCCCCAAGCTTCGGCATCCAACGTGATACAATGAGAACGAGCAAACCGAAGCATTGAAACCAACGTATCTGCTTCACCGGTGTCTTGCATCCGAATGCACGTGAGTTGTACTGCACGATTGGCCTCAACCGTTAGTACACCAACACGCCGATCGTTCTCCCATGCCTGTACGAATTCTGCATGCACAACTTGCAAGGTATCGGCGTTTGTGATACGAATGCGAACACGCGATTCGAGTGTTGTACCGGTTTTCTGATGTACTACCAAACGAATGACATTGTCGCCATTTCGTAGCATATGAACAGGAATGCGCACCAAGGTTGACTGTAGAACTGCCACATCGCTTTCTACAACTTGCGTCCACAACTGCGGTTCAATGCCACTCCCAACATACATAGAGTACCGGGCGAACAATGCCGTGTATGCCGATCCGATTACGGTAACAGGCTGATCAGTGAGGGTAAGCTCGCTTTCGTTCTGTGGCCATGTAATGCCGATTACCGATGAACCCAGAAAGTCAACGGCTGAAGCAGCATCAATTCTACCAGTACCGTACTCCGGGTCCCAGCCCGATGGCCCTAAATCCACCGATGTTTCCTGCAGGATGCCGGATAGTTCCTCTGCTCTGAGATGTGGCCGCAGTTCCAACAGAAGGGCAGCGGCAGCAGCAACGTAGGGAGCAGCAAACGATGTTCCACTTGCCACACGGTAGCGGCTTCCTACAGCAGTTGTCACGATGCCGTCGCCCGGTGCTGTAAGATTCAACAACGACCCAGTGCTAGAGAATACTGCACGAACATCGTTTGCGTTGGTTGCGCCTACTGCTATCACTGGGTTATACCCGGCCGGAAACTGTCGGGAAATTGTGCCGGTGTTCCCTGCCGATGCAACGAGCAAGCATCCTGACTCTGCCGCAAAGGCAATGGCATCACGAAGAACAGGCGAATCAATTCCGTCGCCAAAACTCATGTTAACAATGTTTACGTTGTTGAGTGCAGCATAAACAAGAGCGGCAGCAATATCGTCTTCGTCGGCATTGCCCGTAGCGTCGAACGATCGCAACACTACGATGCGCGCATCGTATGCCAGCCCGGCAATGCCAACATGGTTGTTAGCCTCTCCTGCAATAATTCCTGCCACCGATGTACCATGTCCTTGTTCATCGGCGGGGATCGGATCTCTATGCTGATCATCTCCAACATTGGGAATGAACTGGTCCACAAAGTCAAAACCAATTACATCATCGGTGTATCCGTTCCCGTCATCATCTACATCATTAAGGTCACCGGTACGTCCGTCAATGCTCACCGTATGAGGCCACGGTTCAAAGGTTCCGTTCTTATTAATATCCTCTGCAACGTTCACAGCAAGTTGATTGCGAAGGTCAGGATGGTCCCAGTCAATACCTGTATCAATTACAGCAACACGTATTCCCTTGCCTGTTGCAACCTTCCAAGCCTGTTGAGCACGAATTCGTTGTAGAGCATACTGCTGCGGAGAAAGCGAGTCATTCGTTAATGTCAACTGTTGCAGGCCAATCTTTTTCAGCGGCCATGCTGTTTCCACAGATTCTTCTGTGAGTAAACGATTAACGTCACTGGTCTGCACCTGTACCACTATGTACCGCGACAACGTGTGTAGCAGGTTTTGTTGACGTGCAGACATCACCTGTTGCGTTGTTCTACGTTTGAGCACTGCATCCGGTACAACAAAGCGTACGTTCGATACGTACGATGGAAGTGCCGAACGACTTCTCAGAAGTAGTACCATACTCTCTTGTTGTGCGGCGTGAACGAGAGCAGAACACCAAACAATTGCGATCAACGTAACGGAAAGTGTTTTCAGCATCAGGGATTCACTCCATAAAGGATTCTCCGTGCAGCAGCCATAGCCACACGCAGTAAGGGCAAAGAAACGCTTTCACCAATGTGTTCCCGTATATGACGCAGACGGGCGTAGCGATTCTGTCGTAAGAACTCCGACACATCCGTCAGCAAGGTATCAGGAACAATCCCACTGATGTTCACCTCTATCCCGCTCTCAAGTGCTCGCTGTAAGTGATGTGCTGCCATAGCATGCGTTATCCGCATTCTTTTTGCAAGCTCGTCAAGAGAACGACACTGGTCGGCAAGCTGGGCTGCATGCATCGTTTGATCATCGGCACGAATTTTAGGAACATCAGCAAGTTCGGCCTTGCGCACCCTTTTCACAGTTTCGACAACGTCTTCACCATACCTAGCAAGAAACAGCCCGCTTCCATGCGACCCCGGTGTAAGTTCTGCAAGGGTTTGTGGCTGGTCGGCTGCAAGCCGTTCTAATGCTTCCACAGAAATTACTGCTCCGGGCACTACATTTTCCTGCTCCGCAATTCGATTGCGGAGCTCAAGGAGTGCCTTCAGCGTGGAATGATCTTGTGCGTTGCGTCCCTTTGATACAACGTCGAGAGGCCTTGGTAGGGGGCTAGCCAAACGTGCACCGAGCGGAGTCGTAGCCAACAACGGATAGGTTGTACCGGTGCGTACCAGAAGTGCGTGACTGATTGCAGCATCAATCACCCGGATTACTTCAATTCGTGAACGCCTACTCATGGTTCCCCACAGACTACTTCTGTCAAGCCGATATTGTACAACACGATCGCTCACCGTTCCAGTAAGTACATCGGTAACAACATTCCGACCAAATCTACCTGAGAGTTCATGCACACACCGTACAACATGGATTTCGTCTGAAGTAATATTCGTGGTACGTGATCCACGTCCGACAATCGGTGAACATGATGAGCAACGTCCACAGGTTCCCGTTGTTCCCGTATCGCCAAAGTACTCAAGGATCACATTACGCTTGCACTGCTTTGTTTCTGCATAATGCAGCATCATCTGGAGTTTGTCTTGTGCATGGCTCCGTCTGCGGTGAACGTTGTCCATATCAATAGGTATGCGTGAGTCAGATTCCTGTTCGGCGAAGAGTACGATCCCCCCACCTTGATCCGGCTGACGGTAAGTTATTAGTCGGTTCGTTACCAAAGAGCGAATAGTCTCACGAAACTCCGCTGATGTTATTCCACCGTTCTTAACAACATCCGAAACGCGGATGGGAACATGGTGACCAGCCTCAACGTTGGCTACGTAACGGTAGATCGTCTCCGCAGCTTTTCTTTTGTATTGTGGCAGATGCTGAACATACTCCTTCAATCGCGATGATGGTGTCATGGGGATGATCTGCGTGGTTCCGTTGGGTGCTGTTCTCAGAAGTACTCCCTCACGCTCTAACAGGTTTAGAACCCCTTGTACAACAGCTCTTGAAGAGTGTATATCAACAGCAATACTATCGGCATCAGCGAGAATTGGTTTCTGCAACGCAGTTGAATCCGTCTTCGACCAAAGGTAGCGCAAGACGTGCAGAATACGTTTTTCATCTGGGTAGGTGCAAGCAATAAAAAAATTCATCAACGATACATCCGCGCGGTCGTATAGGAGCGTGCACTCAGCACGCTCGCCATCGCGGCCTGCTCTGCCGGCTTCCTGGTAATATGCTTCAAGCGTTAATGCAAGATCAGTGTGAAAAACCTTCCGAATGTTTGGTTTATCTATACCCATACCAAAGGCATTTGTTGCAACCAGCACCTGCACGCGCCCGCTAATAAACTCATGCTGTGCACTGTCCCGTTCGGCGGACGACTTGCCTGCATGATACATTACCGTCGGCACCTTCCGCTTATTCAGCTCATCGGCAATTGTCTCAACCTTTCGTCGGGATCCTCCATATACAAGCACGCTATGTTGAGGATTGCGTTTTGAGTATTCGGTTATTGTTTCAACCTTGCTGGTTGTGTTTACAACCTGGAACGTGAGATTCGGGCGATCGAATCCACGCACGATAACCGTTGGTTTTTGTAGGTTCAGCGCCTGGATAATGTCGGCTCGGACATCGGGTGTTGCTGTAGCTGTCAACGCTACGATAGGAACACGACTCCTATGGGAAAAGAGCTGCGATATTGACCGATAGGCTGGACGAAAATCGTGTCCCCATTCCGAAATACAATGCGCTTCGTCAACCGCCACCAAACTAAGTCCAACCGAAGATATCTGCGAGAGGAAGACGCTGCTTTGCAATCGCTCGGGAGCAACGTACAGCAGCTTCAAACGGCCCGTATGTGCAGCATACACAATTGCATCTTGTTCTTGTTGCGTTTGGCCACCATGAAGACATTCCGCCGCTATTCGATATGATTTCAATCGTGTCACCTGATCCGTCATCAACGCAATCAATGGCGATATCACAAGAGTGCATGCAGGAAATACAAGTGATGGAATCTGATAGCAGAGGCTCTTCCCCCCCCCTGTAGGAAGCACACCGAGAACGTCGCGACCTTCCAGCACAGCCTGAACAATGTCGCCCTGACCACTTCGGAAATCGTCCATCGCAAACACACTGCGCAGTATGGACCTTGCGGCTTCCATGTGCCTGCTCATAGCTGTCAGATCATTGTGTTGATTGAATTACCTCTCCGATAACAGTCGCCTGTTCCGTTCCGAGAGCTTCTATTACTGCATGAACATTGTGTGGTTTCACGAGTAGTACCATACCAATACCGAGATTAAACACCGTTTGCATCTCAGTTTCCGTTACGGAGCCTGCTGACTGTATCAGATTAAAAATTGGCGGTCGTTCCCACGCCTTCCAGTCAACGCGCAGCTCCTGACCGGCCTGAAGCACTCTTTGTGTGTTGCCCAGCAAGCCCCCTCCGGTAATATGCGAGACGGCACTTACTAGATCCCGGTCAAGCAAGGGCATCACCTTTGCGAGATACGACCGATGGATGGCAAGAAGGGCCTCACCTACTGTACATCCCAGCTCTGAGACGTATTCATCAATCCGATACTTCGGGAACAGTACTGAGCGCGCAAGCGAATATCCGTTTGTGTGAAGACCCGACGATGGCAACCCAATGAGCACGTCGCCAACGGAGACGTGGCTGCCATTCAGGACTTTTTGTTTCTCAACAACACCCACAATGGTTCCGGCAATATCGTAATCGCCGCTGTGGTATAGCGAGGGCATCTCGGCAGTTTCGCCACCAAGAAGGGCACAGCCGTTCTCCACACATCCTTCTGCCAAACCATGAACTACATCCGCTGCCACCTGAACATCTAAGGCACCGGTAGCATAGTAATCCAAAAAGAACAGGGGTTTTGCTCCGCATGCTAGGATATCATTCACGCAATGATTTACCAGACAATGTCCAACGGTAGTATGCAGCCCTGCCATGATTGCAACTTTTAATTTTGTTCCGACACCATCTGTGCTTGCAACAAGTACAGGGTGTTCATAGTCCGGAAACCGTGCATCGAACATCCCACCAAAGAGCCCGATCTCCGAAAGGACTCCTGAAGTTTTTGTGCGAGCTACCGCCGGCTTGATTCTTCGAACCAGTTCTTCTCCGGCTGCGATGTTTACTCCTGCTGCTTTGTAATCCATTTATCGAACCTGCTCCCATTCATCTGAAGAAGATTTGCCCGTGATGAGAACGCTGAGCGCATTAACAGTCCACCACCACAGTATTCGAAGATATCCAAAGCGACGGAACCTGCGTGGCGACTCAAATACCAAGAGCTCGGTGGCAAACATTACCCGAGCTCGTAAGGCTATCCGAGCAAGAAGGTCAAAGTCTTCACCTGCCGCCAATTCCGACCGATAGCCACCCACAGTATTAAAGGCCGATGCACGTACCACCTGGCACTCACCCCTCCCCGCACCAATACGCATGATGTTTAACAACCGTACGTATGAATTGTACACACTATGGAACACAACATCAAATGTGGTACACTCTGCCGGGTCAATATGCACCGGACACGCCAATGCACTAGCACGGCCGTACTTGCCTAGCCGATGTGCAAACGATGTGATGGTTGTAAAAAAATCTTCGATGTGCGCCGGATACGTATCGCCGTTCAAAAAAATCAGAACTGCACCCCGAGCAACAGCAGCACCCCGATCGCGCCCTTCCGCAATTGTTTGACGATGCTCTCCTGAATGCATGACAACAACATCGGCATGAGTCTTTGCTATCGTGAGCGTTGTGTCTGTGCTTCCGCCATCAGAAACAATCAACTCTGCCCGGTACCTCTGTCTGAGTTCAAGAGGAAAGCAGAGCAACGTTCTTTCCAGAAGTTTCTCTTCGTTCAGTACTGGCACGATGATACTTAAGAGCGGTTCCGTTTCTGCGGACACGTTGCGTTCAGTTGTCACATTGGAACCGTAATCTGAAATGGATAAAAGAATCGGAACCGAGTTCCGCTGGAGCTGAACTCAAGTGTAGGACCCGGCAATCGAACAACGTTCAGCCATTGACGTACATAGTTTAAAAAGCCAAAACTGGATTCCGGAATGATCTTCACCCAGTCGTAGTCTAGTCCAATCATATACCTCTGTTGTACAGGTAACGGGTTTCCTGCGTCATCATGGACTGCGTAGTTAGAAATGCCATATCCGGCGGACAACATAAGCCAGTCAGGCCAATAGGGTTTTACCGCCTCTGGTAGTAGGTTGTTCACATTAGCAGCAAGCCAAAACGTTGTGCTGTTATAGTCGTCAATAAAGGTTGCTGGTCTTTCATTGATGGAAACTCCTCCAGTCCACGACACAGGAATGTAACTCCAGCGTGGTGTAAAGTTCTGAAGTACGGGATAATAATATTGGAGCATGTAGTAGGCACAACCTGCTATGTTCGCAATTGCATCAGATGGGGAGAATCCCCAGTTCGCTGCATAGCCATCGTTCACTTCTACATACGTATTGTAGAGAAGACCTAAGCCAGCACCAATCCATCGGGATGGCTCCTCGGCCATCCCAGCTTCCATTAAGATGTCTGCCGGCAATGTGCTCATACAGTATGCTGTAAAGAAATGTCCGAATTTGTCTAAGAATTTAGCGTATTCCAGATCTTCGATAATCCTCCATCCACCGCTCTGATCTTTCCACCAGGCATTCGACTGGTTGATGTGCAAGACGGTAAAGATACTCGCATAGGCAACCCCCATTCCGATTAGTGGAACTGGCTGAACATCAGTCTCTTTAAAAGGGCGACCTCCCAGAAAAGTGTACCGTTTGTTGTCTGCGTACATGAACTCGTCCCACGGCACATACTTTAATTCCATGTCAGTTGTTGTAGCCGTATCGGATGCGATTATCTTCTCCGTTTGCGCCCCTACTCCGTTATCAATGTCAGACGTATCCAAGCAACATGTGGCAAAGGATGTACCTGCACAAAACAGCAGACACGAAAGCATGGTTTGAGCAGACAAACGATTACTCCTTGATGACATGTAGCTGCCGTGAACGATTTACACGGTAGAAACATGTACCGACATGGACACTTCGTTTCTGTCTAGTAACGCCGGGAAATACGCAACTACGTCGCTGGGTTTGGGACGTCCACCTGAGAATCCAGTTACACTAGGCGGACCTGTAAGAATAAGAGGGGCTATTTCCTTGCCAAATCGCTCAACAGCTTCTTTGTTTCTGGAGCGTACGCCAATGCGAAGCGTGACCTCGTTTGGTTCTATGGAGGGTGCCAGGGGGCCGAAACAGGCATTCATTCCAACAAATTCTGTCCGGATTTCATCAAAGGATAGTCCCAGACGATCGAGCCGCTTGCGAAGAATTGCGTCTGCACATTGTGCCTTTTCTAGTGCATCCGGTGCTGCATACGTAAGCTGACCGAAAGCAACATATCCATCGAGATACGAAGCACTAACCTTGAGGAAGGGCGTGTTGGGTTTCCCCTCAATGCCATATACACGCACTCTGTCGGCGCCGAGATCTTCAAGGTGAATGGTTGTAAAGTCGGCTATACAATCAGGAGTGATATATTCTCTTGGATCGCCGATCTCATACAGCAACTGCTCGGCAACCGTTTCTCTGGTAACAGCCCCCCCCGTTCCTTCGTGCTTGGTAACAACGAATGTACCATCAGGGTAGGCTTCAATAATCGGGAAGCCCACATCATCCATATTCTTTAGTGAGCGCCAATCTCCCAGAAAATTCCCGCCGCTGGCTTGAGCGCCGCATTCATTAATATGGCCTGCCACTGTTCCGGCTGCAAGTTTGTTCCAATCCGTGTCTTTCCATCCGAATTCATAAATCATGGGTGCCAAAGTTAGTCCGGTATCGGTGGTCCGACCGGTAATGATAATCTGAGCTCCTTGTTGCAACGCTTCAACGATCGGCCAGGCACCCGTGTACACATTCGCGCTTAAAAGACGGTCACGAACATCAGCCATGGGCGTTCCGTTATCCATGTGATGCATCGCATGGCCTCTTGCCATTAGGTTGTCAAGATCTTGCAGTATATCGTCGCCCGTTATCACACCCACTTTCAGCCCCTTTATACCCAGTTCATGTGCAACCTCAGCAATCTTATCGCGTGCTGCAATAGGATTCACACCTCCGCCATTTGTTATCAGCACAATGTTTCGTTCAATAAGGTAGGGCAGAACGTCACGAACAACATCCACCAGGTCGCGGGCGTACCCAAGACTTGGATTTCGCATTTTTTGTTTTTGAAGAATGGACATGGTCACTTCGGCTAAATAGTCCATTACCAGATAATCTATCGGGCCGCGCGAAACTTGCTGGAGTGGTGCACTTTGGAGATCTCCCCAAAATCCTTGTCCCGAAGCAATGCGAATTTTTGTTTTCATAATTCTGAGGGTGGTGTACGTTTCGTTTCGTCTGCATCGTGCGCAAGCCACACAAGAGGTGCATGTGTGGATGTAGCAAGAATTCCTTCCAGTTTCTTTGCAGAAAACCAAAAAATACGGAATCGAACCTCACGGGTTTGCAATCCCACACAGATGGTAACAAACATTCCATGAGGTATGAATCGAACAACCACCATGTTCTCATACCGGAGTGATTGTACACTGCCCGTGAGAATGGAACGAACGATAATGCCGCGTGTTCGTATTAGTGTTTGCTGCATCAATGTTCGCAGGAGGAGTTGACTCACCTGAACAGCGCCGACTAAGGGTAGAGCATAGGTATAGACCGACGGTGCAAGCTTTGTGTAGCATACTATAGCTAATGGCACAACAAGGAGTGCACCACAAATCGAAAGCACAAGAAAAGGGGCGTGAACGAATGCCGCTCGATCTTCGCCCATTCGTAACTGTCGGGTTTGAATGTTGTCCACAATTTGCCGGTATGCCAGTGCTCCGTAGAGAAGAATGGCAAAGGAAAATGCCACGTATGTGGCGTGAATGAAGATCTCTGTGTTTTCTTCCATTGTTTGAAGGCAAAAATGCGGCAAGTTTGCAGGTTGAATCTGGAGGTCACAACCAAGCATGGATCCGCTGGCAAACCGATTGAGACAAGAACGAGAACGACAGGGACTGTCCGTTCGGGATCTTGCAATCGTAACCAAAATACGTGAACCGTACATCGAAGCTGTGGAGCGTGGACGATACGACGTGCTCCCGGCTGTTTATGTCCGGTCGTTTGTGAAAACAATTGCGGGTGCTCTTGGAATTCCTTTGCGTGAAACACTCGCCCTAATGGCAGAGGTGTTTGACGGAAGCGAAGATTCACTTCGGCTACCTCGAGCAATTCCACCAGCTCAACCTCCTGCAGGACTTGAAAGTTCTGTGCAGCGTGCCGCCACGGTTTTTAATCAAACAGTGTCAAAGGCGAGCGAGGCTGTCGGGGATACCTTTAAGAAGGTGAGTGCATTACAAGCGCCTAACTTTTTCTCGAACCGACCGCGCTTTATCATGGTGCTTGCTCTACTGTTGGTTGTTCTCCTCATTATTGCTTTTGCATTGATTATCACCTCGCAAGATTCGTCGGAGCAAGCACAGGATGCTCCTATTGAAGGCTCTGCAGAGGTTACGGTAAGTGAAAGTGATGTTCCAGACCCAACGACGGTACATGTGGAC
>CAZGHI010000030.1:1432-1729 GCA_964525565.1 uncultured Hyphomicrobiales bacterium | reverse complement strand
TTTTAACAGCGAACGTTACCGATACCGCCTGGCTTACGATAACGATGGACGGGTCGCGCACGCAGCAACACATCTTATCGCCTCGGGAAGAATATCGTTGGGCTGCGAACAAAAAATTTGTGCTGAACATTACAAATGCTGGTGGTGTTCGCTTCTATCGTGATGGTGAGCCGCTACCGTTATTTGGGAAAACCGGTGAGGCTGTGCGTAGCATTGTGATTACTCGAACAGATGTTGTAAGCAGTGCACAAACGGTTGACGGCGCCCAACAGACTCCGGTACCGTTAGATACTCCGA
>CAZGHI010000030.1:0-1422 GCA_964525565.1 uncultured Hyphomicrobiales bacterium | reverse complement strand
CCTGGCTCTCAGAAGGCTTCGTCAGCAGCGAAACAAGCTCCTGTTGCGTCATCACAGACGGAAACGTCGCGGGTGCAAAAACCGAAAACAGAGAAACCGCGCAATCAGCAGCAATCTGCACAACCGAACCATCAAGCAGTTCAGCGCCGTTCTACGCAAAAACCAGCGCGGCAGCGCCCGGCACAACAAAGGCGCAGCATACCGTTAATAACACCAGCGCCCACTCTGCCACCTCGGTGATATTAGTAGTTCATGCGCAATACATCGTGCAAACGAACTAACCCTATGCAACGGTGATCACGTACGACTGGTAGCACACTAATTTGTTTAGATGGATTTTCCATGAGTAAAAGAGCCTCGTGCAGTGTACACCCAGGCTCAATGAAAATAGGCTCCCGCGTCATGACATCGGCAACCATCATGTTCTGCAAATCTCTACCAGCCGTAACCAGTCGCCTTACATCTCCATCTGTAAGCAAGCCAAGGAGTTTTTCGTCACGATCCAGGATACAAACCGCCCCTAAACCTTTTGCCGTCAGCTCCGCCAATGCCTGTGCCAGGGAAGCGGTTTCCTGAACTGACGGCCGGTGTGCATCGGAATGCATGACGTCTTCCACTGTACGAAGCAATGAAGAGCCAATACCTCCAACAGGATGGCTTTGGCGCAAAGCATCCGATCCGATGCCAACATGAGTTGCCGTTGCAATCGTTAATAGGTCTGCTAATACGAGCGCAGTAGTTGTTGAGGCCGTTGGTAGGATATTGGCATCATCAAGCTCTTTGTAGATGTACGCCATAACGCTAACTGTTGCTAGCGAAACCAAGGTAGATTCATCGCGTGAACAGATGGCAACGATTGGCAATCCGAATGCTTTTGCATGCTCAACGAATCGAACTACCTCGGGTGTTTCTCCACTCTTAGAGAAGGCCACAACGCAATCTGTCTCTGACATCAGACCGCTATCGCCATGCAAAGCATCAACTGGGTGCAGGTACACTGCAGGTTGGCGCAAGCTGGAGAGCGATGCCGCCATCTTTCTGGCAATGAAACCAGACTTTCCAAGTCCGGTTGTAATCACCGTTTTGCTTTGAGAAATAAGCTCTACAGCGCTTACAAACGTTCCGCCGAGAGCCGCTGCCGTTAGATCTAGTGCATGTTTTTGCAAATCGATGCGATGTTTCGCGCTTTCAATCACGTTTTGTTGTAGTTGCGTACGATGCATGGCAATAAATCTAGTGCAAAAAAATAAAAGCCCCCTGTATGCAGACAGGGGGCTTTGTATTTCGTGTGATCAAGCTAGGTTAGCGGATCACTGTTAGCGACTTGGAAAGGATAACGTCACCTGCTGTGAGCTTATACATGTACGAGCCCGAAGCAACTTCCTGGCCAGCTTGGTTGCGACCATTCCATTCGACGGCATA
>CAZGHI010000029.1:17558-28814 GCA_964525565.1 uncultured Hyphomicrobiales bacterium | reverse complement strand
AGCCGTGCATCGCTCAGGAACGTCGTAGTAGTACCGGCGTTAATTGCCGACATTACCTGGTTGCCCTGAGTTGTGTTCAGGTTCGGGTTAGGGTAGGTGCCGGAGAGAATTCCGCCTGCAGGACCGCTTGGTGGAAGTGTTGTTGGAATTACACCCGGGGCAATCTTTGAAAGCGTTACTGAGCCATCTTGCAGGTTTGTTGTTCCTACCGAATTGGTTCCAAGTTTGGCGTTGGTAACGGCTCCGTTAGCAATCTTGTCGGTGGTAACGATAAGGGGCTTGAGTACAGGGTTAGGGAACGTACCTGTAAGATCGCCGCCGGCAGGACCAGTAAACGGAATGTCCGGGATGGCCACTTGCTGCACAGAGGTGATACGACCACGATCGTCAACCGTAAACCGCGGCACTAACAGCTCAGAACCATAGGTTCCTGCAACAACACCCGACGGCAACAGCTTGGCATTGGTAACGGAGAGGTCGGCAATTTTATTTGTCGTTACCGATCCGTCAATCAGTTTCGCTGTTGACACCGATGCGTCTGCTAGATCTTGTGTTGCTACAGACCCGTCGGCAATCTTGGCTGAATTCACTGCATTTGGTGCAATCAACGGGTTGGGGTACGTGCCTGTGAGGTCGCCACCGGCAGGACCGCTTGGGGGCAGCGTGGTTGGAATAACACCGGGAGCAATTTTTGCTAAGGTGATTGCACCGTCCTGCACGTTAACGGTAGCTACGGAGTTGGTAGCCAATTTTACCGCTGTTACAGCTCCATCGGCAAGCTTATCGGATGTAATGGCACCATCGGCAACGTCCACGTTTGTTGTTGGACCCGTTGGATTGGTAATGGCAATTGTTCCCTGATTCGAGGTGAGGTTTTGGATTGCACTTCCAATCATGGTGCTGGTAAGAATAAGGGTATCGCCATTCTGCGATACAACCAAGCCCCCTTCTCCTTTTACTTTAACCTTACCTTGAAGGTCGTTAATGCTGATAACAACTCCTGTGGCATCGTCGTCAAGACCTCCGGCTACTTCGGCACGCTCAGCACGAATTGCATACGGCACCACAGCAAGGCGTGTACGCGGCTCGAATGGAGAGCCACCCACAATGCCTACCTCGAGCCAGAGCTGTTGCTCGAAATCCACACCTGCTAGTGATGTAACAGCACCGAGATACACATTAAACAATCCACGGGTAACCGTAAGGTTGTTTTGTGTTTCCTCCCAAACAAGGTTACCACCACCTGCGGCATCGTACAGCCGGAAGTACAAGTTGTACTGACCATCTGCAACGGGTAGCCCTGTTGGTTGCGTGAGTAATCCCTGATAGGAAATTCTCCTGGCAATCTGAGCTGAAGTTGGCACCGTTGCAATTACTGTAAGTAATGCAAGCAGAAGCAATGAGCCAAGGCGAAGCAAGCGGTTCATATGTGATCCCGAAACTGCTGAAGTGATAATTTTTTTTTTTTTTTTGGTAATGGACCGAGCGATTAGCGAACAATAGACATACGCTGAACGCGCCGGAACGGACGACCGTCGAGAGTTGTACCCGTGATTTCGTAGATGTAGGTGCCCGAACTGATTGGTGCACCGCTATCCGAGAGACCGTCGAAAAGAATATCCTGAGCGCCTGCAAGCGAGAGCTCAGCACGAATTGTGCGTACACGATTTCCCATCAGGTCATACAGATGTACGTCAACCATGCCCTCAATTGGACTGGTGAACCTGATAGTTGTAGTACTGGAAAACGGGTTCGGGTAGTTTGATACGTCGGCGGATAGCTCATAGTTCGTACCGCCATTGTCAACAGACACTGTGGTATCGCGCAATGGAAGCCAGAAGCCCTGGCTAAGACCGCTCCCACTTGTTACTGCAACAAGGCCAATCACCGGCTGTCCGATAGTACCGGAAAGCAGTCTCTGTCCCGACACAGCACCAATATCGCCGCCACTTCCAACTACATACCATGGAAGCTGTGTTTGCGCTGATACCAAGGTTCCCGAAGCAATTAAAAATGCTGATAAACACAGTACCCGAAGGTTCATACTCCCTCACGTATTCCTGGGGAGAGGCCCCAGCGTTCACATAAACACTGCCCACCCCTCCAAATGGGAGCGTGAAACTAATTGACGCGAAAACATTGGATTGTACGTAGTTATACGTAAATGCAGTTTTTCGTGCTGTTTTTTTTAGAAGGATAATTTGTGAAGGGACTTTGGTAATGCGGATTTTCAGGTTTGTTAATGCTAAGCTTATCAGCGGTACTGTATCGGGTCAGTAACACCGGCTTCGGCAAAGCCCCGAAGGCGCAATAAGCAGGAGTCGCAAAGTCCGCAGGCTATGGTCTCGGAAGAATAGCACGACCAGGTAAGGTGCAATGGGGCTTTCAGTCTCACTCCTTCCTGTACTATCTGATACTTCCGGAGATGAATCAGAGGGGTGTGAAGCGTGATATCATTTCCTGGTTTGGTTCCGGTGTTAATTGTGGCCTGAAATGCATCGAAGAACACTTGCCGACAATCTGGATAGCCGCTACTGTCTTCTTCTACCGCGCCGATGAATATTGCCCTGGCTCTAATCACTTCTGCCCAGCTCGTGGCTATGGCAAGAATATTTGCATTCCGAAACGGCACATAGGTAACGGGTGTGTCTGTGGAATGGAGGTTACCGGCAGGCACGGCAATGGTTGTATCGGTGAGAGCGGAGCCGCCGATTGCGGCAAGGTGGGAGATGTCAACTACGAGGCGCTGGCCTGCGGGAATGGAGTAGTTGTCACAAATGCTGGTGTAGGCCCGTAACTCGCTCTCTTGTGTTCGCTGCCCATAGTTAACGTGCAGGGCAGCCGGTTCAAAGCCCATCTCTATTGCCAGTGCCAGGGTTACACAGGAATCCATGCCACCGGAGAGAAGCACAACTGCGCACCCGGATGGGCTGCTGAGTTCGCTCATCACTCTTCCAGTATTTCTTTCTCCTTGGCTTCCACAATGGCATCAATCTCCTTTACGTACCGATCCGTGTTCTTCTGAACATCGTCTTCGGCACGCTTGCGTTCGTCCTCGGAGAAGTGTTCCGTTTTTTCTGCCTTCTTTAAGTCTTCGTTAGCATCGCGCCGAACATTACGAACAGCAAGTTTTGCATCCTCGCCCATTTTTTTACACTGCTTAACGATGTCTTTCCGACGTTCTTCGGTCAGTGGTGGAATGGTAATCCGAATCACCTGGCCATCACTTTGAGGGGTAATGCCCAAGTTGGCGGCCAAAATTGCTTTCTCGATTGCACCTACCGTACTTGCGTCCCACGGCTGAATCACAAGGGTCCGTGCATCCGGCGAACTGATGCCTCCAACCTGACTAATTGGTGTAGGTGCGCCATAGTAGTCCACCTTCACATTGTCCAACATGGATGCTGAAGCTCGGCCGGTGCGCACCTTCGATAGTTGCTGCGTGAGGTGCTCAACGGCTTTTTTCATGTGTTGTGCTGAATCACGAACGATGTCCTGTGCTGGCATTGTGCATTCCGAGTTAGTTCAAATGGTCTAGTCTGATACGGTTGATCCTACGTTTTCTCCAAGGAGTAGCCGTCGAAGGCTGCCCGGCTCGTTCATATTAAAAACAACAATTGGTTTTGCATTCTCCTGAGCCATGGTAATGGCGGTAAGGTCCATGATACGCAGTCCACGCTGCAGTGCCTCGGTATAGCTAATCGTAGAGAACTTCACAGCGTCGGTATGTTTCTCGGGATCTTTATCATACACCCCATCAACCCTCGTTCCTTTCATCACAACCTCGGCATCTATTTCTGTTGCCCGCAGCACGGCTGCCGTGTCAGTTGTGAAGTATGGATTGCCGGTACCTGCCCCAAAGATTACAACCCGACCCTTTTCCAGGTGCCGTATTGCTCTGCGCCTTATGAATCCTTCTGCAATTTGCTCCATGCGAATAGCTGTTTGCAGGCGCACCGGCACACCAATACGCTCCAACGCATTCTGAAAGGCAATACAGTTGATCACGGTTGCAAGCATCCCCATTTGGTCGCCGGACACCTGATCTATACCGGCTGAGGCGGCTTGCACCCCACGGAAGATATTCCCACCGCCAAGAACAATACCGATTTGAACGCCAAGGTCGGCAGCCGATTTCACGTCGTCGGCAAATTGCCGAATCACCGTTGGGTCAATACCGTACGACTGGGAACCCATCAGCGACTCGCCGCTGAGCTTAAGCAAGATTCTGCGGTATCGTGGCTGTTGGTCCATGGTGTGTGTGACCGAATTAAACGGACTCGCCCAGGTTATATCTACGGAAGCGGACAACGGTAACATCGCCACCCGAAATCTTACCAATTTCGGCGACAACGTCGCTGACCTTGCGGCTAGGGTCCTTAACGAACGTTTGTTCAACTAGAACCTGTTCTTCGTAGAACTTTCCTAAGCGGCCCTGGGCAATCCTGTCGGCAATATCCTCTTTCTTCCCTTCTTGTATTGCCTGTTGCTTATAGATTTCCAGTTCTTTCTCGAGTGTGCTTTGGTCCACCTCGGAACGATGTACAAAGCTTGGCTGCATAGCTGCAATCTGCATGGCTATGTCGCGGGTAAGGGGCTTTGCATCTGCGGCCGGTGTTGTGCCGTTAAACTCAACGAGAACGCCCAGCCGGGAGCCTGCGTGCACGTAGTCGGTAATGTGTCCGTTTGTTTCGATGCGCTCGAACCGACGTAGTTCAATCTTTTCGCTGAACTTGGCCAGAATTTCGTCACGCATCTGACTCAGCGGCTTTCCATTCCAGCTCAACGCCCATACCGATTCTTCATCGGTAACAGGGTTGGCAAGCACGGCCTGAGCAATTGCATTTGCAAAGGCAACAAACTCTTCGTTGCGTGCTACGAAATCTGTTTCGCAGTTCACCTCAACAATGGCGGCTGTCTTCGCATCTTCACTGGTTAGTGCAATCACAATTCCTTCATTGGCTTGTCTGTCGGCGCGTTTTGCCAGCGAAGCAGCTCCTCGTTTTCGAAGCCATTCGATAGCCCCTTCCATATCGCCGTTGGCTTCTTCCAGGGCCTTCTTGCAGTCGGCCATGCCGGCGCCGGTTTTTTCGCGAAGATCCTTTACGTCGGATGCTGAGATTGTCATAACTGTGATTGTTCCCTTGGTAAAAAATGGTAGTTGTGGTGAGGCAGACGTTGGTTGAATGCGTGTTACCGCTGGTGATTATGCATCTTGCTTCGTTTCACCGGCTTCAGCTTTTTTCCGTCCACGCATCTGTCGGCGAACCTTGCCATCTTCAGTTTCGGATTCTTTGGCTGCAAGCTCGCCTGAAGCAGCCATATCTGCTGACTTCGCACGAGCTATTTCGCGGCCTTCCAGAACAGCATCGGCAATTACGCGGGCAAGAATCTCTACGGTATGGATGGAGTCGTCGTTTGCCGGTACCGGATAATCCACTTCTTCGGGGTCGCTATTCGTATCTACAACACCAACCACGGGAATCCCAAGGATTTTGGCTTCTTTAACGGCCAGGTGCTCACGTTTTGTGTCCACAACAAAGATTAAACCGGGCAAACGGGTCATATCTTCAATACCACCGAACACTTTGCGCAGCCGCTCCCGCTCGCGGCTCAGCATTAGGCGCTCTTTCTTGGTGATTTTTTCAAAGGTGCCGTCCATCTCCATCTTGTCAATGGCATTAAGGCGCTTGATGGACTTCCGGATGGTGCTAAAGTTGGTGAGCATGCCGCCTAGCCACCGCTCGATAACGTAGTTGCTGCCAGCGCGCTTGGCTTCTGCCTCGATGGCCGGACGGGCTTGGTTTTTTGTTCCTACAAAGAGAACTCCCCGTCCCTGCGAGGCCACATCGTATGCGGCTTCGCGGGCGATATCCAACAAAAGTTGTGTTTTTCGTAGGTCAATGATGTGGATTCCATTGCGCTCCATGAAGATGAAGTTGCGCATCTTCGGATTCCACCGACGGGTAAGGTGCCCAAAGTGTGCACCGGATTCAAGCAGCGCCTCTACGGTTACTGCCGGCATGTTGTACCTCTGTAAATATGTGTTTGGATGATCTTCTGTGTGCTTCATCGGCTCCTTCGCACTCACAATGGAGCGTCCCCGACGTTGCCTCCACACACATGTTCTGTTGTTTTTCTTTTGTTAACCTGCCTTGCAAACCGTGTGTCGTAACCAAATCGGTAACACGACCACATTCGCAAGTGCCATACTCTTACCGCTTGGAGAACTGGAACCGCTTCCGCGCCTTCTTCTGGCCATACTTCTTCCGCTCCACCATTCTTGGGTCGCGGGTTAACACGCCTGCAGGACGCAGCATGCCACGAAATTCATCGTTGTACTCCACCAAAGCGCGGGCAACTCCCAATCGCACCGCACCGGCCTGACCAGCCTTACCGCCACCTTTAACGTTCACAAACACATCAAACTGACGGTCTGTTCCTGTCAGTGACATCGGCAACATGGCATCCCGACGGTACGTTTCGATAGGAAAATACTCTTCAAGTGGCTGCCTATTCACCAGGACGTTGCCCGTTCCGCTCATTAAGCGCACTTGCGCTACACTGGTTTTACGCCGTCCGGTTCCGGAATATGTCTTCATTCAGATTACACTTTCTACTGTATCAGGCTTTTAGTTCAAAGGGTTGCGGCTGCTGCGCGTCGTGAGGGTGTTCGGAACCCCGATACACCTTGAGCTTTTTGCCGATGTTTTTTCCCAAACTTGTCTTAGGCAACATCCCACGAACGGCCAGCTCAACGATTTCTTCAGGCTTGTTTTCTTTTAATTCCTTAAAAGAACGCACTCTGCCACCACCCGGATAGCCCGTGTAATGGAAGTATGTTTTTTGTTCTGCACGTTTGCCCTGCATTACTACCTGGTCGGCGTTGATAACGATAACAAAGTCTCCGTTATCTACATGTGGCGTAAACGATGGCTTGTGCTTGCCACGCAAGAGTGCTGCAACCTGTGTTGCAAGCCGCCCTACCGTTTGACCGGCTGCATCTACAACCCACCATTGGTGCGATGCGTCTTCCTTGCGGAGCGACTTGGTTATCCGTTGATTATGTGACATAGTTCGAAGCCCCAATACAGGGGATATGGACGTTAAAAAGTTCAGAGCTGGCAAAGTTAAGGGAGAGGAGTGGATTAGGCAAGGGGGTCGGCGTATCCTGCTGGATTGGTGTTTGTTCCCTTACCGGATTTATCAAACCTTGCCTTTGTTGAACAGACCACGTCTTCACCTCTACTCCGTTTACCATGATTTATGACCACTACCGAATAGGAAACGTAACGTGAGTCACCATTACATAATCGTAACCGGACTAATTTTTCGTGCCTGTGCACTCCTGCGGTTAAAAGCAGAGAGTTACACTACGGCATAACACGATTGCATCAGTCATTGAAAACCTCATGTGGAGAGTGTAATGAAAGCCAACATGTCGAATGCAGACAGGGGTCTTCGCATTCTTGCGGCCCTAATTATGGTTGCCCTTTATGCAACGAATACAGTATCGGGAGTAATTGGCACCATTGTGCTTCTTCTCGCGATTGTTTTTGCGCTAACCAGCCTTGTGGGCTTCTGCCCCCTTTATCGTCTGCTGGGCATGAAGACGAAGCGAACGGAGACGTAACACACGGTTAACGGAGATGATGGCTTCCGGCGCCGGTTCCTTTTTGATAATACGTCAGGCGAATTACGGTCGGGGGATGACGTCAATACATGGATGATCTGCCCGCTGGATACCAGCGCCTACAGAACTGTGGTGTGTACGTCACACTAAGTATGTACTGTGGCACTGTCTTTTCTCAATTCTGCATGGATGATCTGCGCGAGGGGTACCAGCGCCTACAGAAATATGGTGTGAACATCACACTACGCATGTACTGTGGCACTGTCTTTATTCAATTCTGCAAGGATGATCTGCTCGATGGGTACCAGCGCCTACAGAAATATGGTGTGAACATCACACTGAGCATGTATTATGGTACTGTCTTTTCTCAATATTGTTCTTCTGGTCGGCTCTCACTTCTCCCTCACCTCGTTTGATGGTGTTGAGGTGCAAGACACATCGCCCCTTGCGGGCCCCCCCCCACCTCCACCTCCTGGAGGCTACTACGGACCACACGCTTCTCTCCACCGCTGAGAACAAACCCATTCTCGGCTTGGCACTCCATTTTCTCAGGTCCGCGATAACCTGCAGACCTAAGTGTCGTTATGGGCACTCAGTGTGACGGCAAAGCCAAAATGCAAGCAGAAAAACTCTTTAAACGCTTGCTCTTCGTTTGCAGGTACGTTTGCAATGCTGTTGGAAACGCTTTACGAGTTTGCAAACTGCATGACCCCAAACGATACTGCGCTACCTGTTGGAGTATCATTCCAAACGGTGTGATAGAGGAGTTCGCCCCGGTTTGCTTCTGCAGCCAGCAGCGTTAAAACGAGCGGTAGATGACCACACACGTTGGTTGCATTGCCTGTTGACTCAATGGTCTCATGGAAAAGCTGAATGTTACCGCTTGTTAGCAGTTGAATAAGGTGGGCATCCGTCCGCGCTACAGATTCATGATGTTCCGTCGCAGGACGATCGCTGCCAAACCGAAGGCCGTAATGCGACATATCGCCGCTTACAATCCAGCACACACGCTTCCCTGATGACCTTACTGATGCACGCAGGACCTCTGCTGCTGCAGCCACACGCTCGTAGTCGGAACCATTACCTGATGGTACGGTATTACACACCAATAACGGCATCCAGTTGACGGATGATCCCTGATGCAGGTATTGCAGCAGAACTGCCGGTAGTTCCAATGAATGTTCCGGCTTATGTGCAATGTCTGTTGACGGAAGAGCAAAGCCCCTTGCCTCCATACGCTTTAGAAAATCACGAACAAGGGTTTGGTCTGTATGTACTACACCGATTGGAGTGGCAAAATGTTTAGCTGTGGGTACAATGAGGTCTTCAGACCAATAATGTGAGGTTCCCACAACAACAAATACATCGGCCTTAACGTTCTCAAGTGCTGCTGCTGCATATGCATAAGCATCGGCAGACACACGGAAGTCTATGTGAGGGATAAGAATAATGCACTCGACACTGAGATCGGCATCCTGAGGATGGTTAAACGATGTGTGTTCGCGTGCACATAACGTACGCATGAAGTTGATGAGTTCTACTTCCGTATCTGGATAAACACTACCTGCACAGGCGGGCTGCCGCTGCAAATCGTTCTGCCAATATGCTACTACTTCTCTTCGCTTGTGCTCGGCAACGTCTGTTTCGAAATAGCCCATGGCATTGAGCTGACCAACAAAGGCACGTGCGCGCATGATTTCTTCACCGTTGTACTCAACATTCGCATCCTCGGCAAGTTGTGCCCATGTTGTGTTGCCATCGCACCGTTCAAGAATGTCAACCATATCGGCATGAACCATGATCGGTCCGTCGGCAAACCCAAATGGGTCATGTAAAACCAGATAACTGTCGCTGTCTTCTCGATGGACCTCGACGTTCACGTCTGCCCGGAACATCGGCAATACGTTGTCCATAGCAGACTACTTGGATAGGTTGTTGATTTTAGTCGATAGCGCCCGAACTACGAACACGCCACTTACACCACTAATAGCAAAGAGTAAACCTGCAACGTAGTATAACCATTCCCCGGTGTACAACCCTGCCGCTACCATACCGAGAACGCCAAGTGTGGTGAAGCTAAGAATGAGCGCAAGCGCTCCGCCAAGTGATGTTTTCTTTTTCACGTATGGACTCTAACTCTATGTGTTCGTACGTTGTAGTTTCCTCTGTAGCTGGCTACATAGTCCAAATAATTTTGCGCACTCTGCTCTAACGAAGCACATTCCTCATCGGTAAGATCACGAATTACTTTTGCCGGTACTCCCGCAATCAGCACTCTCGGCGGAACAATGAATCCTTCTCTAACAACGGATCCGGCAGCTACGATACTGTGGTTGCCGATAACGGCTCCATCCAATATGGTTGCCTGCATGCCGATGAGAGCAGCGTCTTCAATCGAGCAACCGTGCAGCATCGCTTTATGTCCCACCGTCACATTGTTCCCAATGTATAGTGGGTGCTTGTTGTACGTGGTATGACACATTGTGAGGTCTTGGATATTGGTTCTCTCTCCAATGCGAATCTCATGAACATCACCACGGAGTACACAGTTAAACCAAACCGAGCTATGTGCGCCGATATGCACGTCACCAAGGATTACTGCGCCGTCGGCCACAAATACCGTTTCGTGCAGTGAAGGGGTGATCCCCCCGTACTCAATCAAGGAACTCATTCCGTTCTGGTATTAATAGTGCTCAGGATCAGATTACGATGTACAAACTTACCATGGCGCCATGACTGTTGGAGAAATGTGATAATGGTCATTTCAATGGTCTTCCCATTGAGCGATATTTCAGCAGTATGCTTGCGGGGACCATAATATGAAACCATGTCGTCTTCTCGGAATTACAGTCAGTACTCTTTACATCTTGTTGTTATCGGGTTGCACTTCCGATTCGCCCGTAACTCCCGACCCGAATTCCGGCACAATAACTACGGGCACACGAACGCCTGCCGAGTCTTTTAGTGCCACTGCTTCCGGTGGAACGTTCTCGGTATCCGACCAGATTGCTAACGGAATGACCATTACTATTCCAGCAAGTGCATTTTCCGCCCCTACTACGTTTACCATTTCTTCCGCACCGGTGACCAACCACACGTATGGACCTGTATTCACGCCAATTTCTGACCTAATCCGAATTGATAATGGTGGGGGGTATGCTAGTCAGCCCTTTCGTATTACCATACCCATTACCCTGCCAACGAATCACTTTGCTATGGGGTTCTTTTACGACGAAGAAACCGGGGAACTGGAAGGAATTCCTGCCACCTTACTGTCGGACACCGCCATAACCTTACTTACAGCACACGTACACGGTAAACGATTGTCCGATGGTACGAAGGGAGGAATACTCGGATCGAAGAGCTATGTGGACTTGATCATTGCTTCCATTAATAAAAATGAGTTGGAAAGTGTTCAGAACTCCGGATTTATGCCTGGTGTTGACGATTGGGAGTTCGTAAATAACGGATCGTATATCACTCCAAATGGTCACTGTGCAGGCCAGGCGGTTACTGCCATGTGGTATTATTCCATGAAAAAACTTCGGGAGAACCAACCGTCGCTATATGGGAGATACGATCTGGCGCCAAAACCGTTTTGGCAGGACAACCCACGCGGTTAC
>CAZGHI010000029.1:16070-17536 GCA_964525565.1 uncultured Hyphomicrobiales bacterium | reverse complement strand
CTGGGATAGTCGCGAGGCGTGGCTCGAACAGTTCGAAAACACCGGTACAAAAACATTTTCCCATGATGTGCTTCACTACCTTTCGTTTTGCTACGCCATTAAGGTTACCGGAAAACCGCAATACGTTAGCATTCGCAGCGCAACCGGCGGACATGCATTGATTGTTTACAAGGCAGGTACCGGAAAACTTTGGGTTGCAGATCCAAATTATCCTGGAAATACAAGTCGTGAAATTGTCATTGGTTTGACAGGAACATTTGAGCCGTACATGTCGGGCGCAAATGCCAATAGTTTGGGCACTCCCTACCCGCACATCAACTACATCGCGAAGTCGTCGTTCATAGATCATGCTGGTATAGATGCCGAATGGAAAAAAGTTGAAAATGGCACCATCGGCAACGATGTTTTCCCGGCATGGACGTTAATGGTGAAACCCGACGGTGAACCCGACTTTATACCGGCAACTTCAGACACATTATATGCTGATGCATCCGGAAAGATCGTTATGGAGGCCCGGTGTGTATCGTGCCAATATGGTTATCCGACTACCAGAGCCCAAGATGCCATGCTCATCACACCAAACTACGCTCTTGCCGCTGGTGCTGTAAATGGTACCATAACACTTAGCCTTGCTAAAGGACAACAACGGTTCTTGGGGTTGTATGTTATGTCGCAGGTTGGGACCAACCCGGACAACGACTCTTCGTATCTGGACTTCCGCTGGCTTACGTGCATCAGAAGGGGGCTAACCATTACACCATCGGATACGCTTGTTGATGTAGGCGTAACCGTCAAGTTCGTAGCGCGGTCCGGAGGTACAGCCCCAGCAAATGCTCGCTACGAATGGTATTTCACTGACCTCGACGATCCCGTTTCCGTGAATAACGATAGCACGTTTGAAAAATCGTTCCCAGTTGCCGGCCGGTATAACGTTGGAGTCATCGTTTACGATCGTGCTACGGGAAAAGGTGTGGATACCGCTCAAACAACCATTTCGGTTGGAAAAGAATGGAATAAAATTTACATTCAGATCGCTGATTACTCCGTACCGGTGGGTAGCACGGGTGGGCCTATTGTTATGTCGGACGGGTCTCGCTCTAATTACCTTACATACATGAATAGCATGTCCGGCCTGTCGGAGCCATGCTACCCGCTATCATGGTCAGGCGACTCATTCAGTGCAACAATTGATTGCTCGGACGAGAATTCAGTGTACACCACGCGGATTGAAGGCAGTGTAAGTGGAACGATGTCCAAAGACAGAAAAACGTTGCAAAACGTAACGGTAACGACATCAACCTACATCGTGTTTAAGGATGATGGTAGTACACAGCCCGTTTCCAGCCAGTCAATTTCTCTCAACAATGTTCCTATCGAATACGTGTACGGAGCATTATCAGGTCCGGGTGCTGTTCTGCACGGAACAAAGGCAGTGCCGTATGTTGCGGGCATATCGTTTACGCTGC
>CAZGHI010000029.1:0-16036 GCA_964525565.1 uncultured Hyphomicrobiales bacterium | reverse complement strand
GGGTGCGGAGGAAAGAACGCTGCAGAGAGTTGACTGGAGTAGCGGAGAAACCAAGCTTACCGTTCTGTTCCCGTAGTGTACTATCCTCTCCGAGAAAAGTGTGCAGACTCTGACTGTGCAAGCCACAGATCCAAATTCTGCACAAGGTATGAGCGTGCCACATCATGATCATTAGGAATGATTCCTTCGAGAATCGCTTCTTCGATCATCCATTTCAGGTATCCAACGGCACGTGAAGGCCCTAAACCAGTGATCTCCATGATCTCCTCGCCGCGCACCGGACTTTGGAATGCACGCAAATGATCACGTTCGCGCACTTCGTGCAGACGTTGTTCAACTTCACGGTAGTTGCGTATATACTTTTCGGCACGCCGTGGGTTGCGTGTTGTTACATCTGCCCTGCAAAGAGTGAATAGGTCGTCAATACTTTCGCCTGCTTGAACTGCAAGTCGGCGTATTGCGCTGTCGGTAACACCTTCATCTACCAACTGCATCGGACGCTGGTGCAGCCGTACTAATGTTTTCACATAATCCAACCGGTCCAAGGGTAGTCGCATTCGGCGGAATATCTTATCCTGCCACCTCGAGCCAACATCTTCATGCCCATGAAATGTCCAACCCTGACCTTCCACAAACTTCTTTGTTCTTGGTTTGGCGATATCGTGCATTAACGTAGCGAAACGCAACCAGAGATTATCAGACACCTCGCTCACATTGTCCACTACCTTCAGGGTATGCAGAAAGACATCTTTATGAGCATACTCCCGCGATCCTTGGATCACAAGTTCCACGCCGCTAAGGTTATGCACCTCCGGGAAAACGTGCTTCATCAGGCCGGTTTCTTGCAAAAGAAGCAATCCAACAGAGGGTTTAGTGCTCGATAGAATTTTCAGGAATTCATCGGTAATTCGTTCCTGCGAAACAATCGAAATTCGATCTGCCATGGAAGTCATGGCGCGGACAACATCGGTATGCACATGAAACTGTAGCTGAGCCGCAAACCGTGCTGCACGCATCATCCGCAAAGGGTCGTCGGCCATTGTAACCTCTGGGTCCAATGGTGTGCGGAGCAGACGGTTTTCCAGATCCTGCATCCCGCCGAAAAGATCAATAACATCGCCAAGGGTGTCCGCTGCCAGTGAGGCTGCCATGGCGTTTACGGTAAAGTCACGTCGGCGCAAATCGTCAGCAAGTGTACCAACCGTTACCGTCGGTTTTCTTGATGTTTTTGAGTAACGCTCCATTCGGGTGCCCACAAACTCAATGTGCCTGCCCATAGCAGGAACCATGGCAGTACGAAAGCGTTCATACTCCACTGTATGGGAACCGAACAATGTGGCAACACTTCTTGCAAACGGCAGCGGGTCGCCTACAACGGTTATATCTATGTCAGTACGATTGCGATTAAGTATGGTATCGCGTACTATTCCGCCAACGGCATAGCACTCAACGCCCTGGGAATGAGCGTGCTCTGCGATGCGGAGGAGAACGGGATCGGTAATCGGTATGTTAAGCGGCTGTGGCAACATCCTTAATGGCACGAACGCCGGTACTACCGTTGTCCCTGCGCTGCATAACAAGTCGGGCTGAAGCTTCAATTTCACGCCAGGTGAGGCCGAACTTTTCCATGAGCTCTTCGGGTTCACCAGATCCACCAAAGGTATCCTTCACCCCAACGAACTCAATGGGCACGGGTGCATTCTTTGCTGTGCATTCGGCTACGGCTCCCCCCAAGCCAGCATGTACCTGGTGTTCTTCCGCAGTCACTATACAACCACAGTCGCGTGCAGCCTGTGTTACTGTTGCGTAGTCGAAGGGCTTCACCGACGGAGCATTAATCACCCGTGCTTGAATGCCCGACTTTTCGAGTGCTTTGGCAGCCATAAGGGCTTCCCAAACCATGGCGCCGTTCGCAATAATCGCCACATCGGTACCCTCGCGGAATACCTGAGCCTTACCAATCTCGAAAGGAGTCTCCGGAGTGGTGAATAACGGAACCGGTGATCGTCCGAAGCGAATGTAGGCTGGTCCGACCATTTCGCCCATCGCTACGGTAGCCTTCCGAGCCTCCAGGTAGTCGCATGGCACAAGCATGGTCATGTGTGGTAGCGTTCGTAAATAGGCAACTTCTTCCAGCACTTGGTGCGTTGCACCATCCGGTCCCACGCTAATACCGGCATGTCCGCCGCCAATCTTCACGTTGGCTTCATTGTAGCAAACGGAAATACGAAGCTGATCGGCATTCCGCAAAGCACAAAAAGCACCATACGAAGCGAAGAATGGAATCTTACCGCTCAGCGCCAATCCGGCGGCAATTGTTGTGGCATTTTGCTCTGCAATTCCAATGGAAAAGAAGCGTTCCGGCCAACGGGCCTGAAACAGCGAGGTCATAACCGAACCGGTAATGTCGCCACCGAGAACGACCACGTTGTCGTGTTTTTCGCCAAGGTCAACCAGTCCGTCGCCAAATCCATGTCGGGTAGGTTTTTGTCCGAGCAGTTCCATTGCTGTCAAATCCAAATGTTGATGTGAGAAAAGGTAGGGTAGGGGGCTTCAGGCCACGTGAATCAGCGAAGGGCTTCCAGTTCTTGCAACGCGGCAACTGCTTGCTCCTTAGATGGCGGCTTTCCGTGCCATTCGAACTTGTCGTTCATAAAACTCACGCCGTGTCCCATAAACGTCTTCGCTATAATCGCTGTCGGTTTTCCAGATCCCGATGCCTGATTGGCCAAAAAGTGGTCAAAGCCCCTTATCAAATCAGCATAATCATGACCATCAACCACAATCGTATCAAAACCAAAGCTTCTGCATTTTTCGTCAATCGGATATACGTTCATCACGTCCGGCACGCGACCGTCAATTTGACAGTCGTTATTGTCAATAATCCAACAAAAATTGTCCAGGTTAAAGTGAGCAGCCGCCATTGCAGCCTCCCACACACTTCCTTCCTGAAGTTCCCCGTCGCCGGTTAAGCTAAAGACACGACGGTCATTTTTATCAACAAGCTTGTCGGCCATTGCCATTCCCACAGCAATGGAAATTCCCTGCCCCAGCGATCCGCTGGACGTTTCGATACCAGGAAGGTGCATGTCTCTACCCGGGTGGCCCTGGAGACGTGAATTGTACTTACGGAGAGTGCCCAATTCTTCTTTAGGGTAGCATCCGGCATTGGCAAGGGCAGAGTATAGTACGGGGGCCATGTGGCCTGCAGAGAGAACGAACCTGTCTCGCCCTTCCCATTCCATATTCTCCGGCTTGTAACGCATTACGCCACCAAAGTAGAGCACCGCAAATATGTCTGCCGAGCCGAGCGGACCTCCACTATGGCCGGATCCGGCACGAACAAGTGCACGAATAATGTCGCGGCGAATTTCCGTTGCAATGGGAACAAAGGCCGCCGGATCGCGTCGGTGATTGGAAAATGTTGTCGTGTTAAATTCAAGCAGCGAGGCTTCGGCTGTTTCCATGAGAGTCAGTGACCAGGTTAAAAAACTGAACAGCAAAAGTACGAAGTCGGTTGCCCCCTTCATCTTTTTTCAACTTGGTGTAACTGACAACGATTCTTTTTGTTATACTGCATGAAACCGTCGTATATAGCGGAGCCATGTCCATGCGAAGCTGAGCAATTGGCCCGGAACTGTGGCTTCGAAATGACGGTTTACGGTTGTGAAAGTGAAATGAATTTTCAAGGATTCGCGTTATGGCACATCGTTACAGATCTATTGTGCTCACCATTGTTGCAATCTGTTGCACAACCACCGCTGCCTTTACACAGCAGAAGAAGACTGACAAGAATGTGCAGGTGATCGGAGGTTCGGTTGGCACGGAGTTTTGGATTGCGATACCACCGAACGACTTCGCTAACCAGCCAACAACGTCGCTGGATATACAAGTCGCATCGGCATACAACACTGAGATTACGGTAACGGACTTTTCCGCCGACGCATCGTATCGTAGGCAAATCAACGCCAACGAGATTCGAGTTCTCACAGATAGAAACGGTGAAACGAACTGGTCGTGGGAAGTGCGCGAGTATGAACAGGTAGCCCGAAAGGCAGTACGATTAACATCTCCGCTGCCTATTTCTGTTTATGTGATGAATGGCAAGTACGTAACGTCGGATGGGTATTTGGCAATTCCGGCTGCAGCATTTGGAAAAAAATATATTTCCACATCGTACTATGATTTTAACGAAGTGCGCCCATGGCCAGGCGGATTTTTAATTATCGCAAAAGAAAACGGTACCGTTGTTAACATCAAACTGCGGGGAACCGGCAAAGAGTATGCACGAACATATGGTGGTAAACAGATAGGTGATGAGTTCCAGATTTCCATGGAGCAGGGAGATGTGTATTGCATTGTTGGTGATGCGCGCACTCGCGGAATCTTCGATATTACAGGCACAGAAGTAACCTCGAACAATCCTATTGGGATGATCTCCTTTCACAACCGCACCACCATGCCGAACCTGCTGCAAAATGGTAACGGGCGTGATCACATGGTGGAGATGACGCCGCCTGTGGATACGTGGGGTAAGAAGTATGTAACCGTTGAATACACTCGCCAGGGAAACAATCCGGCGGGAAAGGGTGATGTATTTCGCGTAATCGCCTCACAGCCAAACACAACATGGTCGCTAAAGTTTTATAACAAGGAGAACAAAGCACTAATTGGTCAGACTGGTGGACGGTTGGCACAGGCCGGTGATTTTGCAGACTTAGGTCAGTCGGCAGGACCAACACACCTGACGTCGGGTTACAGCGTATGGGAAGCAGATAAACCCATTTTTGTTATGCAGTACTCCTGTTCGGCAAATTTTGATGGCGACCAGTACCATGACCCGTTCATGATTAATGTTGTCCCTCAGGAACAGTTTATACCAAATACGCTTTTTCAGTCTCCCACCGATAACAAATTCATGATACACAGGTTAAACCTAATTGTGTGGGCTGACGTAAACGATCCAAACTATATTGACAACCTAAAAAGTCTGGAAATAGATGATATCCCTGTTTGGCAACACCCGCGTGCTGCAGCGCCAACCCTGTTGTTCAACCACATGGGCGACAACCTCCACTGGACGCAAATCAACTTTCCTTCAGAGGCCACAGCACACAGGATTGTTTCCAATGGTAAAGTGAAGTTTGGTGGTTATATCTATGGTTTTGGAGCTGTTGACTCGTATGGTTGGCCGGCAGCATCGGGATTCAGACCTACTTTAAGCATTGATACAATGCCGCCTCTTCTTACCTACACTGAAAATTGTGGCGACTTTGAATTTGAGGCAACAGAATTGCGCAACATTCCGGATCCACCATTACCAACACCCCGCGATACGGATCAGGTTGAAACCGGAGTTGCATTAATTGATACGGTGTTTGGAGAGAACTCACATAATTATCGTCTTGTACACATCACCAGCGAACCACCTCTGTCACGCGATCCGTCGTTCAAGCGGTATCGGTTCCGTTGGGAAGTTATCGATAAAACAAAAGATGCCTATTGCGTATTTGACGTGTACGACTGGGCTAATAACTACACGCGCGACACGATATGGTATTATGCACCGAAACTTGAATTTGAACCGCGTTTGCTCGACTTTGGAAAGCTAAGGCTAGGGACGTCGGCTTCGTTACCGCTGCGCGTAACAAACAAAACAGGGGAACCGGTAGAGCTCCTTACCAGTACAGTCCTTGCCGGTACCTATTTCACAATAACGGCAAACAACATCCCACCGGCAGTTACGCTGCCGGACGGTGGCTCTGTTGTTCTTACGGTAACCTATACTGGCACCCGTGAAACACAGAATGTTTTATCGGACTTTGATCTGGATACCATCGAAATTTCTACTGAATGTGCACCGTTCAGGGTGGGTCTTGTAGGTGTGGCTGCAATTCCGAGAATTGTTGTTGACGATTTTAACGCCGGCATTCGTAGCGTTAACGAACAACATTGCAAAGGTGCTGGCATTCGTATTCAGAATCCGGGATCTGATACTTTGATTGTAACGAACATTGTCGGTCATGCCGGTACGAACTTTAGCGTATCGAATCCAACAACACCTCCATTGCCAATCACCGTTCTTCCAAAAGGAGAGGTTTTTGTCAAGGATATATGCTATGAGCGAGGCAATGTTGGTCAGGATTCGATTGATGTTGTCTTTGTAAATAACGGCGATGGTCCCGATAGTGTATCCACCTGGGTTGGGCAAACGCAGGAGCCAGGGCCACGCATCACCGGCTACGATTGGCTGAAGCGCCGGGTAAATACGCGCCATCAGGCCTTAATACAGGTTTCGAATACCGGGAACGAGGCTATCACCTTGCGCGATGTAACATTTGCCGATGGCACAAAGTTTTATCCTCCGGGCAGCAATGACGCCAATTTCGTTTTCAAGATAGGTGCTATCATGCAAGGTGGCACTGTGGTTGCAACCCCTAGCCTAGCGAATGGTGCATCTGTAGATGTGGTTGTCGAGTTCCGACCGGCAGCACGTCAGGTGTATTCTCAGCTCATTCGCCCCGTTTGGGCTGAACAAGGCATTGTTGATGTAACAGCTAGCCTGGATGGTGAAGGCATTCTGCCAACAATAACAACAACAGGTGCCGCAATGACTTGTTTGGAAACTCCTCCAAACAACGCTGCCGTGCGTGATTTGGTGATCACCAACGATGGTAATATGGACCTCACATGCTCTGTTCAGTTTGCCAACGGATCGGATCCGAATTGGAATTTCGTTGCACCACCACCGCCACCTACGTTTACTGTTTCGTACTTACCCGGCAACAATGTAGTTCGTATTCCGGTGTCGTACACACGGCCTGCCGGGTACAACGGCGGAAGCAATCTCATTGTTGAAATCACTCACGATGCTGTTCCCGGTAACGGGCAAGACACTGCCATTGATGGTCCGGTAATGATTACCGAGCGTTTTGATGTTGGAAGTTGTGTAGGGCCTGACATTCAGGTTATTGATATTGATTACGGAAGACAACTAGCCAACTGCGACCAGCCGAATGCCGCCTTTACAATAACGAATACGGGAGGTGGTACCACAGGTCTGGAAATTCGCGACCTTCAGATTGTTGATGCAGATGCTGCAGCCTTTCAAATTGTGAACATCATTGATGCCGTTGGCGCACCGCTTACCCTTCCGTTTGTTATTCAGCCGCAACAGACGGTTCGTGTTTTTGTACGCTTCACCCCAACCGAACCGAATGCTGCACCGTGGACGGACCGCAACTATGCTGCACGCGTCAGAGTATGGAATTACGAACAGGGACAGCAAACAGAATTACGTCCGAATGTCTATGTTAACCTGCGCGGTGTTGGATATGTGATTCCATTCACATTCGCACTTACGAACAACCGTCAAGGCGCTACGGTTCGACCGGATATCGACCCGCAAGTACAGTTTACTGTTAGCGGAACAGGCGCCTTCTGGCAACAGGCTCAAGTAACCTCGTTCACGGCCGACATGATTTATGAAACCGCTTCGTTCGCATACACACCTGGGTCTGTTGCTAAAGTCAATCTTCCCGGCGACTGGACTGTCAATGAGCCTGTTCGAACTGACATCGGCACCGATGGAATACGATCACGGCTACGTTTCACGGGCAACGGCACCACCCCAATTCAGGCTGACGGTAATTTGTTTACCTTCACAGGCACATTGCTCTTGAACTCGAATTTCGAACAACTGCAGGCATTACAGGTTGACCTAGAAAAGCCGTGCTTTATCGTGTCAACGTCCGGATCGTCAACAGCAATCACGAATTGTGCACTGGCCTATCGCCTCGTAGATGTTAGCAGAACCCGGTTCTCGATTCAGCCACCGTCGCCTAATCCCGTTACATCGGATGTTGCTCGATTGGAATTCGGCATCGGAATTAAGGCGCCGGCCACTGTTGACCTCCTCGGCTCGTCTGGCGAAGTGGTTGCTACGTTGGTGGATCAGGTGCTCGCTCCTGGAGAGTATTCACTCAGTATCCCGCTAAACGCTGTTTCTAATGGTGTTTACACCGTTAGAATTTCCTGTTCGGACTACTTTGCTACCGTACCAATGGTGGTAGCGCGCTAGTTCGGCATAAATATTGAGGTACTGCATGGGTGTATCAAATGGCTTACCCCATGCAGTACCTCAGGTTTGGTTTGAAGGTGGTTAAGCTATAGATTTGCTTCGGGTTATTGTACATCAATGTTGACCTTGAAACACCATATTGCTGCGCGCGTTCTGCTATTTTTAGCAGTAGTGCTGGCATGTGGGCTCTTGTCAACACCCGCTTTGGCCGACAAAGCAAAGAAGAATACCGCCAAACCCAACGTTTCGGCATCCGCTATTCGGCTAAGTTCACCAACGTTAAATGCTGCTGATATTGTGGTAAATGCCCTAGGGCAGCGATCCCAAAAGCAGACACCAAAAACGAGCCTTACAGCCGATACTGCCCGCGGCGAAAGTAAAATCCTTTTCGTTCGAGCTACCTCTGATGTGGTAACGGTAAAAGTTGACATTGCAAACGACCAGCCATCAGCAGATATTGGCATCTTCAATATGCTCGGAAAACGCATGATGGACGTTCACCGTGGTCCGGTTTCCCGTGGCGAACATGAATACACATCTTCAATATCAGACTTGCCGGAAGGCGTGTATATCTGTATTCTGCAAGGGTCCAATTTCCGACGAGCAGAAAAGTTTTATCTGAGTCGCTAACATTATTCAGTGAAGTTTTCAACGAAGGCCATTCACGTTGGCCAGGAACCAGATGAGCTAACCGGTTCCGTAACGGTCCCCCTCTATCAAACCTCAACGTATGCTCAAGAGGCGATAGGAAAGCATAAGGGCTGGGAATATGCGCGAACTCAAAATCCAACACGCTCGCACTGGGAAAAATGCCTGGCAGCTATGGAAAATGGTGTAGATGCCGCTGCTTTTGCCAGTGGATCGGCTGCTGTTGATGCCGTACTTCGCTTACTTTCTGCCGGTGACCATGTTATTATGGCCGAAGATATGTACGGCGGTACCTACCGACTAGCCACACGCGTGTTTCAGCGTTTTGGACTTGACTTTTCGTTTGTGGACATGCGCGAAGCAGAAAATGTTCGCAAGGCGGTAAAGCCGAACACCCGCATGATCTACACCGAAACGCCAACCAACCCTATGATGACCATAACCGATGTGAGGATGGTTGCATCCATCGCCCGAGAAATCGGCGCTTTTATGGTTGTGGACAACACATTTGCATCACCGTACCTACAACGTCCACTCGACCTTGGAGCTAACATCGTAGTTCACAGCGCTACCAAATACCTGGGCGGACATTCAGATCTGGTTCACGGTATCGTTGCAACTTCATCTGAAGAGATTGGACAGCAGTTGCATTTTATACAGAATGCTGTTGGAGCAGTTCCCGGACCATTCGAGTCGTGGCTTTGCCTACGTTCTGCCAAAACATTGCATCTCCGCATGGAACGGCATAGTGAAAATGCTCTCCACATCGCACAGTGGCTGGAATCCCACTCTGCAGTACACGCTGTCCATTATCCCGGCCTGCAAAGCCATCCGCAGCATGAACTGGCAAAAGGACAAATGGATGCCTTTGGTGGCATGATCAGTATGGAACTGGGTTCGCTTGAAAGAGCGCAACAGTTCACAAATAAAATTCAGTTGTTCCTTCTCGCAGAAAGTTTAGGTGGCGTAGAATCCTTGGTTTGTCATCCCGTAAGTATGACGCACGGCAGTGTGCCGGAAGAACAGCGTCTCCGGCTTGGCATTACTCCCGGCCTTGTGAGATTGAGTGTTGGTGTTGAGGATGTACACGACCTTATCGCTGACCTAGAGCAAGCTCTCCAACCATAGTCTCATCCGCTATGGATGTGATTACTGCTGTGTCGCTTGTTTGCGAACACCTATTATGTTATAGCGGCCCGAAACAAACGACAGATCGGTAAATGATGCTGTGCCTGCCGGATTTGCACCTGTTCCATGATAATCAGAAAATGCAGCCGACTGGTTGACCCACACGAAACTGTCAAAATTGAACGCAACCGGTGCTCCGGCGGAAACAATAGCATCCTCTGCCATTTGTTGGTAGTCTGCATTTGTTGTGTACACCGAAACCGTTAGCGCACCATGGTCGCGAACACTCTTCGCTACCACTGCCACAGCCTCCTGAAATGACTCTGTGGTGATGACGAAAGAAATCGGTCCAAACCATTCCCGTGTGTACAGTGCTTCGTTGTTGGGCCCTGCCTTAAGTATCAAGGGCGATGCTGTGCGTGCATGTTCGAACCCATGCTGTGGTACACTTCCGGAATCTCGAATTACCTCCAGCCCTAAGGCTCGTGCTTCTTCTACACGTTGCAGCGTAGCTGTATTCTGAATTGTTCCTACTGTTCCCGGTCCGGTCTTTTCGTTACCAACCAGAGCATCAATACACTCAACAAGTTTAGTAACCACCTGATCAACAGTGTAGTGAACTCCACCGGCACTAACACCCTGCTGCGGAATGAATATGTTCTGTGGCGCAGTGCACATCTGTCCGCTATACAAACTCAGAGAAAATGCAACATTGGAGAGTGCTTTATCCAGATCGTCAGCACTTTCAATGATTACGCTGTTTACACCAGCCTTTTCGCTGTACACAACCTTACCCTGAGGTAGGGCAGCAGCTTCTACTGCTGTTCCAAACACAGAACCACCCGTATAGTCAATGATGCGTACCTCCGGATGTTCAACGAAGGCCATTGTTATCGGACGAGAAGCACTATCGGCAGCAAGCTGCACAAGGTGCGGGTCGTATCCGTGCAACTGCAACGTTGCCTGTAACTCGGCTACAATAATTGCTATTGGTAGCACTGCCGACGGGTGCGGCTTTACGATAACACTGTTGCCGGTAATTAATCCTGCAAACAGACCGGGAAGTGAGTTCCACACAGGGAAGGTACTGCAACCAATAACAAGATTCACGCCTTTCGGACGGCACACGTACGATTTGTTGATGCTAACATTTACCTTTCCCATTGGCTTCACCCACTCAACCGGCGTGGTGCACATTTCTTGTGCAATTACCCCCATAGCAACCGCTTCCAGCGCTCTATCGAATGCATGCGGTCCACTCGACTGGAAGGCCATAACAAAACCCTGACCGGTTGTGTGCATTGTAGCATACCCTATTTCAAAGAACCGCTTCGAGGCACGTTCAAGAGCTTCGATAAGCAGCACAGCTCTGTCCCGCACCGGTAGCCGTTGCCATAACGACTGTGCCGAAACTGCCTGCTGTACGAAAGCGTCGGGCGAAGAAGCAGGATAAGTAATACCCAAGGGGAACCCCCACGGCGATACCTCTTCTCCAACGCTACCCTCACCCTTCTGTAGCAGGCCTTGAAAAGGCTTCTGAAGCGATTGCTTGAATGCCTGTTCTCCTTCGGCATTTGCATTCTCGCCATAAATTTTTCCGGAAGGGGGCTCAGGCCAGTGTGCAAAAAACGTACGTTCTGCACAAGCACTCATGGCTGCATGCAGTGTTGATAGGTGCTGTTCAAGGTTCATGAATGTATTACTAATGTTTTCAGATTACTGTACAACTCCAACTCAGAATCGGAATAGTGCCGATACCATCGGCACATGTGTGCCCAGGCGACCGGCAAAGAGGGGCGCTACGGGATTAATGTCGAACTCTGCTTTGCCCAAAAGTGCACCGTTGTGCTGCCGGTTACTCATAGCCATGCCAAGTGCAAATCCACCAACCGATCCCAGATAGGGGAAAAGTAGAGATTGTTCACCACCGGTCAGCCCTAAAATACCTAACCCCGCTGCACAACCGGCAATACTCCCAACAATCATGTGTGTTGATGCACTCGGTAGAAAATCTCCTGAACGAACAATTTCCAGCCCCCCCCACATGCCACCTATGGTGGCCAATACTCCTGTACCATACAATAGGGCTGAGTCGAAGCCCTCGAAATCCTGGACAAACGACTCATATATCGTATAGGGCAGCGCTGCTGCATAAAACGACGTAAGCATGTACGCTGTTGCGTCGGCAAGCGAAAAACGATAATGATTGGCAAGGATGTTACCTGCAACGATTCCGGCAACGGACCCTGCTAATCCCAGACCTGTTGTAAGTCGAATTGAAGCATCACCGGAAACGTCCGAAACCGAAAGAAATACAGCCGAAAGCTGCACTGCCGTTAGGGCCCCAATAAATGACGTACTCGTGATCGCACCTGCCGTACCTGCACTCATGCCGGTATTCTTTGCAACAAAAAAACCTGACGTGGCCTCGGCAATTCCTACACCTACCGTCATGGCAAATGGAACCTTGTAGTCGGGTGCGTCTTCGCCAAACACAAGACCCGTGATGAACAACCCGTGCATAAGGCCCTGAAAGAGTCCTCCCAACGCCAGTTCCGTTGATGCATCATTCACCGATGTATTGCTAGAAACAATCATTGGAATGGCAAAACCTAAACCTGCGCCAATTAGAGCTCCGTAACCTGCACTCTCGCCTGCTCCGATGGCTGTGGTAAAGTAGGAGCCATACACAAGACCCCAAAAAGTGGTGCCTACAATAAGCCCGGTGTTACCATTGTAGAAGTCGCTACGCCCCAATGCGCTCAACTCCGGCAAAGACTGCTCTGTGCCGGTGCTTCCACTTTGGATATCGTGCAGTTTGAGGCGAACACGTTGTACATTGCTACCGGAAAACTCTTCTCTGGAACGAATGCGGTCCCCTTTGTGGTTCGTTCGTACAACCTCTAACCAGAACTCACCTGCTTCCGACTGAAACAAACGTGCTTCTATGAATCCATCTACCGGTACAGGAAGAATGTTGTGCTGGCGTTGCATGGCCAGGTCAATAACAAACACAGTTCCTGCACTGTCGAAGGCAACCTGCATTTCCTGCGAATACAACAATTGCGGCCCCAGAAACATGACTGCTGTTACCAGGACACGGAATAACATACTCTGATATCGCTGCATTCGCATCAACAATTGCTTACCAACCCATAACGTCGCGCAGTGGACGGTATGGCATATTGAATGCATCTGCCACTGCCTGGTAAACAATTGTATTCCGAACCACGTTAACGCCAAGCTCAAGCTCACGACTTGCTTGCACAGCCCCCTCCCAACCTTTGTTTGCTAATTCAATGGCGTATGGCAACGTTGCGCCTGCCAGCGCGAGGGTCGAGGTATATGGTACTGCTCCCGGCATGTTTGCAACCCCGTAGTGTACAACGCCATCAACAACAAACGTTGGATTGTCGTGCGTGGTAGGCTTGCTGGTTTCCACACAACCGCCTTGGTCAACCGACACGTCAACAATAACACTGCCCGGTTTCATCAGGCGGAGCATGTCTCGTGTAACCAGATGTGGAGCCTTGGCGCCAACAATAAGCACACCTCCAATAACAAGGTCGGCTTCCACTATGGCCTCGCGGATGTTAGCAGCAGTTGACATCTGCGTTTCGCAATTCGCCGGCATTACATCGTCCAGGTACCGCAGACGATAAAGATTGTTATCAAATATGGTAACGCGAGCTCCGAAACCTGCAGCAATCTTCGCAGCATGCGTTCCAACAACACCGCCGCCAAGCACCATAACGTTTGCGGGTTTTACACCGGGGACTCCGCCTAAGAGAACACCCCGACCTCCCATAGGATGTTCAAGAAATTTAGCGCCTTCTTGCGTTGACATTCTTCCGGCAACTTCGCTCATTGGTATCAGCAGGGGCAGTGATCCGTCGGCACGTTGCACCGTTTCGTATGCAATGCACACAGAACCATTGTGCACCATAGCCTCGGTGAGTTCACGCGATGCCGCAAAATGGAAGTAGGTGAACAACACCTGATTCTCGCGAATGAGTGGATACTCCGGTGCAATTGGCTCTTTCACCTTTACAATCATATCTGCCTGTGCATACACCTCTTCAGCGGTTTCCACCATCTGAACGCCAACTGTAGTGTATCGCTCGTCTGCAAAACCACTACCTTCCCCGGCACCCCGCTGGACTACAACTGTGTGTCCGTTGCGTATCATCATCTCGCAGCCACCGGGCGTCATACCCACACGTTTTTCTAGTGGCTTAATCTCCTTCGGTACTCCGACAATCATACTATATCCTCTGCTGAAAAGTGTTGTTCGAATTTGGACTGCAAAAATGCGTTAAAAAGAACATTGCGCTGCCAATGGTGGTACGCTGAGCTAAGTTTGTGCTTTGCGTTTTCTGCTATCAACGCTCACGTCTCATCCATTCCAGCCCCCGTTCACGGTTCCTCTACACGACCTCCACGCACAGTACGCTTCACTTCGGCAACACATTGAAGCAGCTTTACTTCGTATAGCCGAGAGCCAGGTGTATATCCTCGGACCGGAGGTGGCAGCCCTCGAAACAGAGATTGCCGATTACCTTGGTGTTCACCATGCTATTGGAGTTTCCAGTGGAACAGATGCCTTACTTATGGCGTTTATGGCGCTGGGCATTGGCCCGGGCGACGAGGTGATTGTCCCTGACTTTTCGTTTTTCGCTACTGCCGGCTGTGTTGCACGACTGGGAGCAACACCAGTGTTCGTAGATGTTGAACCCAAAGGGTTTATGGTAAACCCCGAATTGGTTGAACAAGCTATCACTCCAAAAACCAAGGCCATTGTTCCGGTGCACCTGTTCGGTCAGGCGGCAGACATGGAGTCACTTCTACAGATCTCAGAGAAGTACAACATCCCGATCGTGGAAGATGCCGCTCAGGCGATAGGCACGCAAGCGTCGGACGGACGGCGGGTAGGGGGCTTGGGTTTGATTGGGTGCTTCTCGTTTTACCCTACGAAAAATCTTGGTGCATTTGGTGATGCCGGTCTCATCACAACCAATAACAGCGAATTGGCCAACACGCTACGGCAAATGCGAAATCACGGTATGGAGCCACGGTACTATCACCGTTTTGTAGGTGGAAATTTTCGCCTCGATGCGATGCAGGCGGCAGTACTGAGAGTAAAACTTCCCTACCTCCCACAATGGCATGAAGGGCGACGGAGGAATGCCTCCCTCTACTCCGAACTTTTTATCCGGGCCGGGCTGTCTGCTCCCGATGCACAAACCGAGATAACGGCCGACCATCCTGTTTTGCTGCCGATTGCGCTGCACCCTGAACCGTGGGTTGACCACCACATCTTTAATCAGTTTACCATCCGGGTACATAACCGTAACGAATTACGGAACTATCTCAGCAGCAGAAATATTGGCACCGAAATCTACTACCCGGTTCCACTCCACGCCCAGGAATGTTTTTCATACCTTGCTGCCGATGGTGCTTCGTTTCCGGTAACATCCTCGCTCTGCGAAAGCGTATTATCGCTCCCAATTTACCCCGAACTACAAGAAGAGCATATTCACGATGTTGTTGCAACAGTTGCCGATTTTTACCGTACGTAAGTCCCTCAGTAATTCAAGGGAATATCATGAACAATGCAACATTCCACAGTAACGTTCACGTTCAGTTTGGCAAGTCACGTCGTGGACCGGGCGGAGGCTTTTGGTTTGGAATAGCCCTGGTTGTTGTTGGGGTCGGCTTGCTGCTAGATGCATTTGGCCTTGTGGAATTTGGTACCGTGCTTTCGCAATGGTGGCCGTCTATTCTTATGTTCATTGCTGTTGCACAATTAGCATCAGGCTCCGGCTCAGTAGTCGGATCGGCTATACTGTTTACCATTGGAGCCCTGCTGCAACTGGGCAAGTTGGATTACCTTCCGGGTGGATTCTGGAGCGCATTCTGGCCGATCGTGCTCATTATTATTGGTCTTTCGTTTATCTCGTCGCGCTGGAAAAAAAAAACAATTCCGATTTCCGACAAGAACGATGGAGAGATAAACTCACAGACGGACAGAATTGATAAGTCGGCTGTGTTTGGTGGCGTTGAAATGCGTGTGCATTCGCAAAACTTTTCCGGAGGTGAACTCTCTGCAATCTTTGGCGGTATTGAATGCGACCTTCGCGATGCCGAAATTGCAACGTCACCACAGGTATTACATGTGAC
>CAZGHI010000028.1:26093-31739 GCA_964525565.1 uncultured Hyphomicrobiales bacterium | reverse complement strand
AATAAGGGCAGTAGTAATTCCGATTCCCGTAACAACAGCCATGGTGGTTGGCGCCATAGCAAAGAGCACATTCGTGCGTGCAATCAGGAAGATGCCGGATGTTACCATTGTTGCCGCATGAATCAACGCCGATACGGGCGTTGGGCCAGCCATAGCATCCGGCAGCCAAACGCCAAGTGGAATTTGTGCGCTCTTGCCGGTACATCCCAAGAAGAGAGCAAGAGTAATAACCGTTACCATTGTGCCGCCAACAGCCAGCACAGAACCGGCGTTCTGTGTTATAGCTGTATAGTCAAGTGTACCGAAGAGATGGAACAACATAAACATTGCAACAAGAACGCCAAAGTCGCCGATGCGATTAACGATAAATGCCTTCTTTGCAGCATCACCGGTCCAGGTTATATGCGACCCATCGAATGTTCTGTCGTACCAAAATCCGATCAACAGATACGATGCCAGACCTACTCCTTCCCATCCTAAGAAGGTAAGAAGGAAGTTGTTGGCAAGTACCAGGTTCAACATCATGAAAACGAACAGGTTCAGATAGGCAAAAAATCGCGCGAACCCTTTATCGCCATGCATGTACCCGATGGAGTACACGTGAATAAGAAAACCAACTCCTGTTATGATCAGGCTGAACAAAATGGATAGCGGGTCAATCAGATATGCTACGTCAACCGAGAGAGAACCTGTTGCTATCCACGAATACACAGTCGAAACGTACGACCTGTTGCTTTCAGGGCGTGCGAGTAACTCTGCAAAAACGTTGCAGGTAACAAGAAACGATAGCAGTATGGCACCACTTCCGATAGCACCAATCACTTTTTCGTTTCGAATTCGTTTGCCAAACAAGCCAATGATAACGAATCCGATGAGCGGGAACAGTACTATAAGTGCAGGATTCATCCAATCTCCGGTGCTACAGATTCAAAGTCCATGGTTTCTATGTCCATTTGAACATGCCGAAACGATACTCGCATCGTTTCGTCTATAACCATCATACTATTTCGCTCTACCTTCATCCAGTCAGACCTACGAGCGGTAAACGGCTCGCTGGCAACAACAATGGCACTGGGCTTTCCATACGATGGTTCCATTACACAAATTTCTCCACGGCAATGATACTCACGGCCATGCATGTAATACAACGATGCCGGTTGAACATTCGGGTTTGTGGTGTACCGTACAACAATCAAACACGTTCCATTCGTTACTGCAAGATTCAAATAGCTATGCTGTCGAACCCCTGCTTCCAGCAACAATGTATTCAGATCGGCAAACATACCGTCAAGAGCATGAACCATCTGTTCGCACGTCACCTTGCCCGAAGGATCAGGGAGGTGATTTAAGAACAAACCAAACATATACTCACTGTCGGTTGACCCTTGGATAGCGTCGTATGCAGCATCCGACAATTGCCGAAGCATTGCGCGACGTATCTGCCGGAAGCCCCCTAACACTCCATTGTGCATGAACATGAGCTGTCCACACCAGAATGGGTGCGAATTCACTTCTTCAATGGTAAGCCCGGGCGACGCTGCACGGATATGAGCAAAGATGGCAGGAGCATAGATTTTCCTCGCCAGGTTCCTCAGGTTTTGGTCACCCCATGCAGGTTTTATGCTTCGAAACACACACGGCTCGTTGTCCAGTTGCGGATTGTACCACCCAATGCCAAAACCATCACCGTTTACGGAAACAGACATCTCACCGGCATTGGTACTCTGTGCCGTTACCAAAGAGAACCGCGGTTTATACAACAGATCATCGGCGAGTATTGGCGGGCCGATATACGCAACAAAGCGACACATGCGGTGCGTGTGTTAGTTCAATGCAGCCTTCTCGGCACACCACGTGTTGTACACACCATCGAGCAAAAGGTTAAATGCATCGGCTGCCTCGCGGGCTGCATCAAGTGCTGCTTGTTTCTGTTCGTCGGTCTGACACATGCGAACCAGAGCTTCACGTGTAACGGTGCGGTGAATCTCGTCGGCATGTTCGTGAACCTGAAAGAAGCTCAAGGCATCTGGCGTATCCAAAGAATACCACTTCTTCAGCCCTTCAATTTTTGTTGTGCTTATCTCGGGTATCTGTGATTCGTATGCATACAGTGCTGCCAAACCTTCGGCAGGATTGTTCCTGCGTGCAAGTTCTTTCAAGATGCTCACCGAAGCACGTGTGTGTGCCAGGAAACGGCGATTGGCAATCTCCGCTCTGTCCACTCCCAATGCATCGGCAAAACGCAGCCATAACTCCGGATGGTTATCCGGTCCATGCTCTTCTTCGTGCAAGTTTTCAAGTAGCATCTGACGTACTTCAATATCGTCGCAGTTGGCATGCGTTGCACTAACGTACGTTGGGAAGTAATGCACCTGATGGTAATATTCCTTTGCATACTCCCGAAGCATATCTAACGAGAGTGTTCCCTCATTCCACATTTGATAGAACGGATGCTGCAACATGTGTCGTTCGGAAACGATGGCATCGAGTTGGCTGAGAAATTCTTCGGTTGTCATAGCCGACGTCCTGTTAAACGTGTGAAAATGATTTTCGGGGTGATCGGAATAACAAAGATAGCGGAATTCATAAATTTGCGATCCCGTAAACGCTGTAAACAATCATGAACCCGTATTTAACTGAGTCGTTGGAGTTCGCTTCACCTGAAGTTGATGAAGTTGTCGAGAAGGGGCTTTCGGCGCATGTGATTCTTTTCAACGACGACGAGCACACCTTCGATGAAGTAGCACTCCAGATTGTCCTTGCCATTGGCTGTGATTTCGACAGGGCTCTCGACCTGACCTTTCAGGTTCATTCAAACGGCTCAGCCATGGTGTTCGAGGGCGAGTTGGTTGCTTGCTTAAACGTTTCGTCGGTGCTTGAGGAAATCGCTCTTACAACTGAAATCGCCTGTTAACCGGGACGTTACGTCAGGGTCGTGGACGGATGATTGTGGTATCTCGCACGGTGCTGTCGGATGGCAAAACAATACCACGCGCATTCTTAAGTTGTTGCTGCAGCATGTCGTTAAGGTTTCCTCCCGGAATCTGTCCGGGCATTGTCGGCAGGTTTAATCCCGCCGGCCCTTGAATCTGTAGAGCGTCCTTGTTATTGTCTATCATTTGTTCCAGAACATTCATCTCGCCGGCTTTGGCGCGACGCAGCAAATCTGCATCCAAGTCTTGCAGTAAAACTGAGTCTGCCACTTCAAAGTTATTCCGCTTTGCCAAAGCATATTCGACTGAAGGGAACACATCTTTTGCATACTCTGACTTCGGATACCGTTCTATAAGCAAACCATAGTAGTGTAAGGCGCTGTCCAAATCCATAACATCGCGTTCATACATCCAACCCAGTGCATAGAGTGCTTTCGGAGCATGACTACTTTGCGGGTGGTTGTTAACGATGGCACGAAACTGTCGCGAAGCGAAAGCATAGTCTTTAATTCGACGAAAACTTTGCCCCGACCTGTACAGCTCGCCTGCATCGTCAAGTTGTGCCTCGGTAACGAATCCAAGGGCCAAGCCGGCTTCTTTTCCGTATGGACTGTTTGGCCATTGTTCATTCAAAATCATCATCAGCGAATCTGCTGCCTCCGGATCTTCACTAGCCATAAGCCTGGCCCGCGAATACAAGTACCGACTTCGTTCGGGATCGCTTTTCGATGTGCTGTCGAACGCTATTTCGTAATAGTACATGGCACTATCAATATTTCCAAGTTGCTCATGAACCCGAGCCAGCGAGAATACCTCACGCGCCGTTAACACCTTTACTGAATCGCGAAATGTTTCGCGATCTATTACCATCGTCCGAAATCCGTGAACCTTGCGGTGCTGCTCCTCCCATTGCTTTAACAAGGTATAGTACTTCGAGGCAACCTCAAAAACCGGCGTCCGAATCACCTTTGCCTTAGCAAAGTAAGTAAGCGCTTGCTCGTAGTCCTGCTTCTTATACAGCGCCATGGCTTTCTGAAAGTTTTGTGCTATCAGCTCGGGCCGCCCTATGTATGCTGTGTCTGCCGACTTTTCCTGTGCAATGAGGGCTGGGTTCTGCATATCGCCACTCTTTGCCCTCTCCAATGCCAGCTTTTCTGCGGTGATATAGCTTGCCCACTCTGTGTAGTTTCGGTTGTCTTCCAGCGCCCGGAATGCCTTTTCTGCTTCTTCGAGCTCACCAAGCCGTATTAAACAGGCTGCACTGTAAAGTCGAGATTCAAATTGCGCCAGTAAATCCGGCGTGTAGGATTCTACCTTTCTGAAAGCGTCAAGAGCGAGAGCAAACTTGCCTTGTCGGTAATAAATAGCAGCAACGTCAACCTGCCATGCTGCGCGTATTGTACCATCGCTACTTTGAGCAATTGCTTGTTTGTATGGTGCTACGGCTTTTTCAAGATCACCTTCCTCAAGTGCAAGCTCAGCCTGGATTCGATATGCTTCGCTGAGAATGTCGTATCTGTCTTTATACCATGCTACGTCAACTGTGCGCGACAACATCTGCTTGCCAAGCGCAATCTTCCTCTGAAGCAGATAATCCTTAGAGAGCAACAAATGAGCATCCGGACTATAGTCTCCATCGGCAAAACGCTCTATAAGCTCAATACACTTTTGTTGACTTGGTATCCACTCCTGCTTAAAGAAGTACGACTCTGCCATTAGGAATAGACTGCCCTCTACAAAGCGCGACTTTGGGTGGTTTGCCAGAACCTTGGACCCTTTTATTAAAATCGAGTCAACCTTTGTTGCCACGGGCTGCAGCTTGGCTCTATCAACAACAAAGGTTTTTAGAAACTGATACTGAGGCTGCAGAAGCTTCGCTTTGTCTGCTTCCGGCGCTGCAACATCTAAACCGGGCACAATAACCCTTGGTTTGTTCCGCTTGTTTTCGTCCTGATACTCAAACTCATCCTTGATCTCCCCCATAATACGTTCCATGTTGTAGTACGTATTGAAGTAGGTGATTTGGTTATCATAGAACGAACATGCACTTACCAGGAGTGCAACAAGTAGGCAGGCAACGATGGTACGAGATGCAATCATAGTCACTGACGCAACCAGACGGACGAGAGGTGCTGCTGTTGGCTGCTGAGATCCTCTGCAAACCTAATGGTTACTTTGGTTTCGGTTGGGGTAGTAAGCGTTGTTTGGTATAAACGGCCATCAGATTGAGCAACTACTTCAACTGTATTATCGCCCAATAACGCCAGAAGCTGTTGAACCATACCAACACTTGTTACCCGGTATCCATTAATGGCAATAATTTCATCGTCTATCCCCATGCCTGCATTTGCAGCCGGAGACTCGTCTTCAACAGATTTGATCACAACCACTCCATTCTTTTCGCTGAGTGTCCATCCAGCACTCCGGTCAGGCGCAATCGTGGCAAAGGGTACAGATTCGCCAAATGATGACTGCTGGTTTTGGCGTGGTGATACCTCAACCACCAAACCGAAGGGTTTCACGATGTCCTCTACGTCCAGATCTTCCGTGCCATTCAGCCAGGCCATGAGTCGGTCTCTGAACTGAACTCCAGTGGCACGCTCCATTAAGGCTATACATTCTTCTTCCGTTAAGCCGGTCTGCGGACGTTCCATGTATCGCTTCCACAATGCACGAAGGGCATCGTCTAGCGACGCACGGCCATCCGAATGCG
>CAZGHI010000028.1:8780-26083 GCA_964525565.1 uncultured Hyphomicrobiales bacterium | reverse complement strand
CAATAACGTACAAATCAAGCATCAACATGATTACTCCCCCCTTTAGGTAATACGAAGGGAAGCGGTTCGATCCGTCGGCAGATGCTTGGTACAACTTTACCCATGCTAGACGGCTGCTGTCGCGCACCGACATTCTATATCGACCAGGAGTTCGAAGAAGTTTGCCAAGATGTTCTGAGGCCAGCGTATCGAGAAATTCTTTCCTTGTTGCAAATCCACACCGATAGTGCACAAGATCATCGTAGTACGATGTTAGACCTTCCGCAAGCCACAGCATCGGCGTATATACTTCACGCGTATAGTCGAATGGTCCTAATTCAACGGGCCGAATACGCTTTACGTTCCACGTATGGAAGTATTCGTGACATAGTAGCGACAGCAGCCGTGAAGCCTTTGCCTTGTCTGTGAAAGCAGAAGGTTCAACTGCATTAACCGACGACCGAGCATGTTCAAGACCGCCACCAGCTCCAGGATAGACTTGTACGATGAACACATACCTATCGTATGGCACTCCGCCAAATATTGCCGCCTCAACATCCACAATTTTCTTTATTCGATCGGTTAGCCAATCCACATCCACTGGCTGAGAGGCCGCCACGGCAACCTCGTGCGTTGCACCGTGAGCCGTAAAGCTGCGTGTTTCATGCGAACCAATTTCTATCGGCGAGTCTGCAAGAATATCGTAATTCAATGCCCCCAGACACAGCCCTGTACTGCCTGTAGCGTCCACCGGCGATAATTGCGTAGAACACTGCGGCCACTGCGATTGGTTATGGTGCAGTATTATGTGATGGACTTCTGCCGTCCTTCCCTCAACGTACATGAATGTAGCTGCCGGTACAATGAAGGCATGGTTCCTGGTGAAGTGGTTTGTGCGTACCGACCGATCGAATCCATACACCACATAGGACACTTCAATGTGATCAGCACCGGAACACTCAACACGAAGCGTTGCCTTATCAGTCCACGTAAACGGTGCATCTTCATAATGCCCGTTTACAAACCGACGAGCCTCTACATTTCCTTGATGTGCTATATAGTCTCTGATTTTATACGAACCTGGTGTCCACGAAGGCATAACCAGGTTGAGCACATCACTCTTTATGGCCTTCACTTGCATTGTTACCTGAACAAGATGTTGTGAAGAGCGCTCGAATCTTACATGGTATTCGATATTGGCTGTTGTACCGCGAACATCGGCATCGCGTTGTTCAATACTGTAAGTCATCGTCCACCAAAGTAGGTGTTGTCAAAAAAGTCTTTGTGAAAATCCTGTCCGTCGCGTTTCGTTTCCTGATCGAATTGCTGAGGGAAACCTCTGGTGAGCTCGAGGTATTGTGTTCGATATTCATCTATTTCTCTCTCTTTTGCCCGTATTTCCCGTTGCAAGTCCAGAGCATAATTGCTTTTCCACTCATCGTCCTCCAAGTGATTCTGAAGCGTGAACGGTTCCTGATGAAGAAGACTATTGAGTTTGCGTTGTTCGATACGAAGACGTGCCGTTAATCGTTGCTCTTCGATAATCCAGTCTTGAAGTGAATCTGGCTGTACAGAGGTGGTGTTAACGTCGGTAATCAGCAGCAACGCTCTAAGTTGAGACACGTCGTTGTCGCGATAGGCGCGCTGAACGAGATGCCAAAATGTTTCCTCTTGTTTTTTACCACCGGCATCGGGATGCAGTTTCTTCGCAAGCACCCGATACATCTTCACCAGCTCTGTCCGCTGTTCATCGTGAATGGAGTTACTATGTTTTTTTCCCCCATCGTCGTGGGAGTTCAACGATTCCAGTCTCTGGGATAGGCGAGCGAATTCTACATCCACAACTCTGTTCACGAGCTCGACAGTTTCAGGGGTAATCTGCTCGCCACGATTTGCCTTTATGGTTAGCAACTCCACCCGGCGAAAGAGTATTGCAGCTTGTAACGCAAGTTTTTGTCGGGTGATTTCATACTCGCCAAATGCCTGGTGATACAACTGTAGTAAGCGCGGACGAACGAGGTATGTAAGCCGATGCCATTCAAGAATACAGTCCTGGATTGCAGAACGAAGTTTTGTACACGTTTTTCTGCGCTGATCAAGTTCAGGATGGTAGATAGGATGAGTCACGAGGATGGCTCCGATTCCCTAGCACCAAACCGAACAATCAGCGACTCAGCAATGGCACACGTCATTGCCAGTACAATGCATAAGGGCCACAGTTCGGAGCCAGTGCGGGCATTTCTCACTGCTGCCTCCACGGAACGGCCGTTGGCAGAAACAACGAGGTCCGGACTTGTTACACATGCTTGTACACCTTTTAGCCAGTCTTTTTCAGAAAGGTATTCCAGATGACTTTCATCGGGGGGAAGATTGACGGAGATAGCTCCGATAGCCGCACTATCCGACGTAAACACCGAAAGAACGCCTGGTTTTCTCTGAGCCGGTATCGGCAATATTGTTGTTGTGGGTAGCGATACAGGTTGAATGTTCATCTTCTGACCGGTTACGTCGGTAACAACGAAGACAGGCTCTGCAGCATATCGTGCTGGGATCGTTAGCGAGACGTCTTTACCTACCAATACCGACGCTCCAACATCACGTGCATACGAAAGGTACCGCGCAGATCGAACCATCAGGGCAGGAAACAATCCGGTACCGCCAAATGGTCCCCACGAGCCATCAAGTCCCACTGCATAAAAGAGCAGTCTGCCGTTTCCAACCGGAGCTTCAGTAAGAAAGGGACCTACATCAGATGTTGCAATAACAATGCCACCGCGCACAATCTCTTGCTGGGAGATCCTTGGCGCTCCGGCAAGGGCCTTCTGACTGCGCTCCTTAAAAACACCCTCGAGAAGCGGATGCGAATCATCTATGCGACGTACATACCATTCAGTTCCATTAGGAGCCTTTTGCACACCATCCCATGCAAGTCCGGCATTCTTCAGCAGGGCGGCCGTTGCGGGGATACCGGAAGCAAAAGCCACAACACCACCACCACGCTCCATGAATTGCATCAACAAGGGAATGTCGTTATCACGTGGCGCGGCAGACACAAGAATGGCAACATCAATTTCCGACAGATGAGGGATGCATTGGGCAACGGTAGAATACAAGCGAACATCGCCAACGGTAGATCGGGCTGCAGGTAACGACAATGCTGTTGTTACCAGCTCAGCACCAATCCCGTCGCCGACAACGGCAATCCGAGCAGGAGGTGGTATGGTAATACCAGCATACCGCCGATTGTCCCATGAGAGTGCATCATTCTCAAGCTCCACGGAAACGGCCGTTACCCCGACGTGCTGTGGCTGCGCCGCGAGAACTACCGCACGGGTTTCTCCCGGCAAGAGGTCGAAGGTTCGCTGAGCTACGCGCTTACCGTTGAATCCCATTGAAACCATCGCCCCTTGAATGTTCTTTTCACTTCCATTGCGTATGTATGCTTCGAACTCTACAGGGCGTTCCAGTTGAGGTAGTGTGGTAAGCAGCCTAACCGAATCAACCGACAGGTTGGTCTCGATTCCGGCACGACCGTTGCCAACATTCAACAAGTACACAACAACGTTCTCTGCAAGACTTGGTAGTGTATCACCGTGCTCGCGATGGAGTGAAACAACCTGCGCATCGCTTACAACAAACACTTCACGATGAGCATGGGTTGCATCGGCAAGTAGGCTGTTTGCTGTTTGCAGAGCTGCCGGTAGGTTTGCGGGGCTACTGGATACCGTTAGTTCGTCAATGGCCTGGCGTGCATATTCAAACGTTCGTGTAAAACCAAACGCCTGATCGTTATTGCCTGCTGCCATGGGGAGAATAGCAACCTCATCACCATCGGCAAGGAGCTCCGTAAGATTCCGTGCTGCTTCCTGAGCTTGTTTAAATCGTACACCTCGCTGATCAGCTACCTCCATGCTTGCGCTATTGTCAACAATGATCACCACGCTTGAACGCGCAGACGATGCCAACAATGGAATTCGAGAGGGAATCGTTGGTCGAGCAAAAGCAAGAACGGCAAAAACAATCAGTAAGGTGCGCAGCAGCAACAGGAGAATCTGCTGAATTTTTATTCTTCGTATTTGTGTTTGTTGCAACTCCAGAAGAAAACGGAGCGAACTAAACTCCACCGTACGCAAACGGCGAAGGTTCAACAAATGAAGGAGAAGTGGAATCCCTGCTGCGACCATGCCGAGCAAGGCTAGCGGATTGAGGAAGTTCACGCTTTCCTTCCCTTTTCTAAGTTCACCAACCTGCGAAGTTCACTCACTTCGTCCCGGGTCAAATGCCTATACTCGCCACGAGCAAGACCCCGCGTTGTAATAATGGCATATTGTTTACGATCGAGTTTCCGCACGTCATAACCGAAATGCTCAAAAAGCCTACGCACTTCACGGTTCTTTCCTTCGTGAATCTCAATGCTAACCTTATGTGCGTCTCGAGGGTCTATAAATATTTCGCAAGGTTGGGTACGCCCATCGTCCAACTCTACACCTTCAGCAATAGAAGCAGCATGACGTGTGCTGAGAGGTGCGCTGAGCGTATACACACGTGATATTCCGTACCGTGGATGCATAAGCCTACTCGCCAATTCTCCGTCGTTTGTAATTAACAGTACACCGGTTGTATTTCTGTCGAGCCTGCCAACTGTGAACAAGCGCGTGCGCAGACGAACGATGTCAAACACGGTTGTTCTGCCCAGCTCATCTTTCGAAGTGCTGATAACGTCCTTTGGCTTGTTCAACACGATGTATGTAAGATGTTTATATCTGGTAATTGGCTCTCCATTTACCGAGACAACATCCTGTGGAGTAACTTTTCTGCCGAGTTCTGTGCATACTTTTCCATTAACAGTGACCTGTCCGTTGGCAATCATTTCGTCAGCAGCCCTTCGGCTTGCCACTCCGGCATCTGCAATTGCTTTGTTCAGTCGCACGAATTGGGCCGGCTCTTCGACAGATCGTTTACGATTGTTTGGTGTGTGAGCTAGCACACCTGCCCGGGCTGCACTGCGCTCGCCCTTCATATCTGTGCGCTGTTTATTTGGACGGCTTCGATGCGACGATGGTGATGGCGAACCGGATACCGCACGTTTATTTATGCGCCGCGTGATACCAGACTTACCGCTTCTGCGGCCCGAAGATGAAGATTGATTCATAACGATTCACATCGTGAGGGAGGTTAAAATCTAAACAAAACTAACGCCAGCGTCTGTGCTGCCACGTCCAAAGTTCAGGCCGCTGTCGAATCTCATTTTCCAGCATACGTACATGCCGTTGCGTTAATTCCACCACAGCGCCCGGGCTGTGGTCCAGGTCGTGTATAGGTACTGGACGAACGCTGACGTTGTAGGTACCATCATCGTGTCGGACGGCTACACCAAAGAACATGGGAATACGATATCGCAGCGCTAGTGCGGCTGGTGCCGAATATGTTGGTGTTGGCCGACCAAAAAAGTCAATCCATGGATCCTTTTGAGGACTAGCGTGCTGATCCACAAGAAAGGCAAGCACAGCGCCTCGCTGAGCTGCACTCACGATGGTTCGTGCGGCATTGTTCATCGGAACGAGTATGTTGCCAAACAACGATCGATACGAATTCAACACGGCATCCACCTGGGCATTACTTTGAGGATGTGTTACAATGGTAAGGGGCTTACCAATACGCAAACCGGCAGCCAGAGCCATGTACTCCCAGTTACCAACATGTCCGGACACCAATATGGTCGGCTGACCCTGATTGGCTCGTTCAATTACCGGTTCAAGACCGGATAGGTGCACTCGATCTAAGAGCTTCTCCGGCGTGAGCGAGGGTACAGCAAGGAGTTCTGCCAGAGTAATACCCAAATTTTGGTAAGACCCTTTCACAACCTCCTGCTGTTGATTCTCCGACAGATGCGTGAGCGACAGGGACACATTTGCAATCGTAATTCTCCTACGATGTTTTGGCAGCATGAGAATCCAACCAAATACCTTTCCCAGCCATTGCATTCCCCATGGATATACGAAGCGGGCAACAAGCCCTACCGCAAGCAGCAGCCTAGTTTGTATGGAATGCGAAAGGTGCACTATCGTGCTGTTGGCAATAGTGATCGCGTTGGGTTGGCATCGGGTTCGAATGCTTTGGCATACATCTCAAACCATCGCTCATTTCGAATTTCACCAATCATGGTGCTGTGCACCAAGCGGTGATTTTGCTGCAACTGCATATCAACAAAGTAGAAGTGCACACCACCTTGCAGATTTTGGTACAACCACTCTTCGTATGGTTTTGTATCCATTGTTTGGATGTGTTGCACTACCTGCGTTGGCACACCATACTTGAGTAGCGTAATTCCACGGTCAGTTCTCCATCCATCTTTCACGGCAGCGCTGCCGAAGAATGTTTGTGCGCGCTTATACATTTCCCTGAACTCATCCAGTCGTTCGTTCACCTCCGTCTGCGGGTCCGGGTCGCGTGATGACCAAAACCGATACAGATATCGTTGCTTTGCACGCACATCCTGCAAGCCTTCCAGTGTTAATTTCTCAGCTCGTGTGGCAAGCACATTAGACAGCTCCAACTCAAGATCTAACCTAGCCCCTTCACAAACAGCCCATTCCGAGTTAAGGAACCGCTGTTCCTCTGTAACAAGAATGGTTCCTTCTGGTGGCAATTCCGGATTAAGAACGTAAAAACGTTTTTCTTGTGTGGCAAAAACTGTTTGTAGATCTCGCGATACTGCAGTCACAACAAGTGTGTAAACCCCCGTTCGCAAAGCACTGCCTGGAATGTCTTCGCGAATTGCAAGTCCATCAGCCGATGCTTCAAGCTTAACGTACGAGGTAATAATGTCCCGCTTGGCAAAGTCGAGTACTTCGAACTTTAAGACTACCGTATCCGCTTTGTTCACCTTAGTTTGATAACACTCAAGGTACATGGATACCGAGGGGTCGCTACCAATCATTTCCCTGCGTGGGTTGGGAATGGCAGACATACCATTTCTGCGAAATGCGGGGGGCGTGCCGTTACTACTATCGGCAACAAACATGATATCGCTTAGGTCTATCCTTAGTCCGAAGGCACGGACCGTTGTTTGAAAGACAGATGTAAGCGATCGGTTGGTATCTACAAGGTCAAGAACTGTAAGATGCACCTGGTACGTACCAGGGCGTAACTCTAGGGTGCGTACTCCTGTAAAATGTTGCCGGTGAAATGAAGGATTATAGTTGATTAAGCCAACCACAAGCCAATGATCGGCAATGGTATCGTTTTGTTCGCCAACAAGCAGAAGTTCACATTGTAATTCCCCTTCCAAACCCTCATTGGTCTGACGATAACTGAAGGCAGTATCGGGTATAGCATACTGAAATTCCCAGTTCGTTAGACCCGTTGCTCCCCGTAACTGCACAACATCCGCAACAACGTTGATGTCCGTTTGTGCTGTTGTTCTACAGCAAAGGATTACAAAGGCCAGTGTAGCAAGGAGAGCGCGAATACGTTAATCCAGGAATACAGAAACACTTAGTCGGTTCACAAGTCCGATGTTTTGTGTTGGACTAATGGAGTAGTCTATGCGGCCATCAAATCCACCGGTGCGATAGATTAAACCAACACCTCCCGACAAGCCGAATTGGTCGTTACCAAAGCGATATCCGGCACGGAGCGAAAGAAATTCGCGGAACGTGTATTCTGTGCCAAATGCAAACTGTTCTGGCACATCAGAGAACGTTTCAAAGTCTGCAGCAATAATCCAGTCGTGAATAATTGTGCCATCAGCATCTACCTCAGGCCGATCCGAAACAAATCCTTCGAACATATTGATTCCTATGCCGGCACGAAAAGACAGTGGTACGTCGAATCCTGATGTTTGATAATCAGCGTCGATCTGACTTTGATTCATACCATTTGTCGGCAATACGGAGGTGGTAACGTTAGAACCACCAAACTGCTGCTGCGTGCCGAGTGAGTTTACGCCAAAGGCAAGGTCAATTCCATTGAAACCTGTGGAGTACTTCGTACCAATATCAAAAACGATACCACTGGCCGACATGTTACTGAAAGCATGGTTAACATACCGAGCCGTTACTCCAAAGGCAAACTGCTCGGTTAGGTACCCTGCAAGCGTGGCACCAATGGCAATGTCGTTAACACTGTACACGCCACCGGTTGATCCTGTTTGGTCTGCCGTTGTGGTAACAAGGATGTCGCCACTGCCAAAGCCTGTGAAGCTTGCAGCCACACGAAACTTCTCACCAACCGGAATTACGGCGGCTGCAAAACTGTGACTCATACCTGCAAACCAAAAGGTATGGCTGAAGTCCGCAGCATAGGCTTTTACGTTTGCAATGCCGGCCGGATTCCAATAAACTGATGAAACATCGTTTGCAATGGCACTATATGCTCCGGCCATACCACTGCCCCGAGCACCAACTCCGATTTTTAAAAACTGACCACCCGAGAGACCAACTTTCGTGAAATCTCCGGCCGTTACCGCCACCACCTGACCGTTCGTCGGAATGGTGAGCATACACACTCCCGCAAGGAGAAGCAGAAGCGAGAATAAACGCAAACGAACGTGTTTTGTACTGTTCATCACCGTGCTTACTCCTGAATGATGCGGGCAGGGCCCAAAACAAGTGTAAACTTCCTAACAACCGATGCTCCGTCCGGCGTCTCAATCTTTGCAACAAGCATCTGACTGCTAACACGCTGACGGTTCTTCGTCATTAAGTCCCATACATACGTACCAAAGGTGCTTGGGTCATCCGACGTTGTTTCGTCGTGTTCATACGATGTCACAAGCTCACCATTAATTGTATAAATCTTGATGGTCGCTTTTCGTGGCAAACGCGTAAAATATAAGCGTCCTTCATACGGCGATCTCATGCCTTCGTGTGTTACGTAGAACGGATTTGGTACTACCTGAACCTGTTCAAGTTCACTATCATTATATGGTCTGCCGGCAACTTCAGGGTCATACTGCCCGATCCTGGCATAGACCTTTGTATTGTCGAACGGATAACCAAATGCTCCACCTGCCGTATAGAACCGAATTTTATCGCCGGGTTTAAAATCTGTTGATGCCAATGTTGGGCGAGTTCCATCTGTAGCCCCTTGAACAGAGACTGAATCCGGTGCCACTCTAGATGTAAAACTGCGTCGGCCGAAGCGAGAGAAATCAATAACAAACTGCGCTCCACCGATGGTAACAACATGGGTGAAGTCTAGTGTATCCTGGCCTGTAGTAGAGAGATTGCGGCTTTTGTAATACCGACCGGGTGTACCGATTGGTCTTCCGTTACCGGAGTCGGCAGAGTGGAATCGAACAGTAACTGATCTGATTCCGGCCTGGTTTGAGTTCCTCCATCCATAAGCGGCAATAGCATAACTACCCGGCGGAACCAATTCCGGATTCGGGAAGCTGTTCCTTGCCGACGGACCACCCAGGGATTCCGCATACGACAAGCTTGGTTGAGCAAGGGTCAGATCGAACGGATATGAAACCGGTACTGTACCAACCGTCCCGCTTGGGCTTACATCCGGACGATCGAATGAGTACACATTACGGACCTTCATGTTCAGATACGGCACATTCTGAAATGTTGCTACTCGTCCACTTCCATCAGGGTCACCTGCCAAGGTGCTCGTTTGGAAGGACGTGGTAATGGTTTCAACGCCGCCTTCTTCAAATGTTACCTCGTACACACCAGGCCCGTTATTATAGCTCACCGGCCAGAAGAAATTTGCCGACGGTTGCCACCCGGGATATGGCGGTTCAAAGTAAGCCGGAGGCTGACTCAGTGGGTTAGTTGCTTCGTAGGTTTTAGCCTGTACTCTTGATCCTCCAACATAAATGTTTGGATCACCACCACTAATGATCCCCTGGCCACTTGCATTACGGTAAACGCCGCCAAACTGCTCAATGGAATAGTCGAAGGATAGTCCAACCGTGGCAAGAGCATACTGATTTGGTAAACAAACTGCGTTTGTGAAGAAGCTGCCGGAACGAATAACTTTTTCTGTGTTGTTGGGCAGGTGGAACGATGTCGTATCTACCCGAATCACCTGACCATTAATTGGGCTAAGCACCGTGTCGAAGATCATTCCGGTTGCCGAGTCAATTCTATCTTTCTGCGCAAATACATCAACCCATGTTTCAGCATTTTCTGTAAAATATCCGTTGAGTCCGGCTCCGCCACCACAAATCTGCGGTGGAAGGAGTGAACTCCACTGCGCAACCTCCGTCTTCGTGGCCGAGTCTCTGAGGATGCACAGCAAGCCATAAAAACCTATTTCTGCATTTGCCGCATTCCTGTCATGATCTATGCCCACCCAGGTTCTGAAGAATTCAAGCTCCAGCGTTTTTCCGGAAAAGATTTGGTTGAAGCGTTGTTTGTCGTTGATCAACAACTTGATGTTGTAAATACCTCCAAGCCTCGCCGCCTGATCGGGGTCGAGCCTGAAATCTATGGTGGACTCACCTCCGGGACGTGATCCAAGAGGCATCGCAGTTACTGTATTCGAAAGGCCAACACCTTTAATGTTCAGTTTTGACTCTGAGTCCAGCAAGTAGTCTCCTTCATCGAATGCCCTGATTGCGTAGTAGTAGTCGGTGTTGTTTATCAATCGCTCAGATTTTTCCGGATCGGGGTCGTATGATATCTGACCATTTCTGTCGTCGTCACCGGCATCAAATAACTGCCGGCCACTTGTAATCTGTTTCATGTACGGTGCGATGATCCCTCGTCGGACCTCGTTTGTTTCTTCCCAAGGTCTTCTTAATGTAATGATGGTGGGGTTCCCCTGGCTATCGCGAACATGTGCTGTGTCAGTAAACTTAAACGGATCAGCTTTCACCTTTTTCGCAAGTATGAGTTTAATCAAGCTATCCTTTGCAGCCTTTGCTTGCGTTGTATCCACGCCCCATGGGTTCTGCGCAGACGCTGCCGCACGGTTTACTGTAGGTAATTCTTCAACAGTTGTTGTCAGGTAGATTAGTTGTACAGAGTCGAACTTGTCGAAACTGGCAGGATTTAAAGATCCATCGGGCAGAAGTGTTCTTGTATATGTTGGCGACCGCCTGTTGAGTAGGTTATTGTAATACCCCCCCCATGGTAGTGCTGCACTAGGCCGACGGGCAACAAGGAATCTCTTCTGCCCGGGTCTAATAATGTCAGCAATATCCAACTCGTCCAGTGGGATTTTAGCCAGCTCTGTGGTAATAGTGGACTTAAGGAATGGAAACGGAATTTGATACTGCGCAATTTGTTTCCAACCGAGCGGGCCTTTACGCGCAGTTCTCTGAAAATCTTGTGCAAACGTATCCAAATCGGTCCTTCTGGCACGATACACTCTGTAGCCAAGGAAGTCTAACCCTGATTCCAGTGTGTCAACAGAAAGCTCTGCTGTACTGTCCCATTGTATTACAATGGCATTGTTCAGCGGAAGCCATCCGGCGGCCGGTACAGAGTATAGCAGGTTATCACCACTATACCCTGCAATTTTCGATAGCTCTGGCGCTTGTGGTGCACGGAACTGGTTGTTGTACACAAACTGAGCAAACCGAACCTTGCGAATCAGCTCTGACATGTCTTCTGCTGTACCCGTAGCATCTCTTCCCGTAGCCGTTGCACCAAGGATGATACCAACTACAATGCGAGCTGAGTCTCCCGGCCTCATGTTAAATGGACCGGTTGCCATGAGCAGTCTCCGGTCTCCCGGACCATCGTCGCCATCCCTGGAACCTGCCGACATAAAGTTGTATCGGTCGTCGTTTTCGATCGGGTCAACTGTAATGGGCCAGTTGCGCATCGTTCGAAGTCCAAGTTGCTCTGAAACAGGGAATTGTTTGCGGTCTTTGCGCAGGTAACCATCAGCGTCAACGGCGGGACTTTCAAGAAAGTTAAATCCCAGATATCCGAAACCTTGGTTTGCTTCGCCACGGTCTGCATTTGTCCACTGAACGGCAAGGTTAAGAGTATCTTCTTCATTGTAGTATCTCGCCCTGTCGTTTTGTGCACCACCTACGGGATTCGTCCCAAGAGCTATATCAACATCCATTACCGCAGCCATCCAACATTGGAATAGCGTATCGGTAAATGTTGTTGGCCGAATGAACAGGTACTTCAGGAACACCATGTCTGCATAGTCGCCAAAACCCCAGGAATAAATCATCTGTTCAATCTGGAAACCCAGAGGGAAACCCTCTGCCTGACGTCGTAGGGCACCACCTTCGTAACGACTCAAATCGGTGTCTTTGTAAACACAGAATATATCCTCCTGAGATATAAACGCAGGTCCTTTGGGATGCAGGGTTCGAACTCTGTCATCAGGATTATTTATGTAATAACCGTAGTAATTCTCTACCCTAAGTGTGTCGTTCGGAGAGGAATCCCACACTGGCCATTTCGGCAATGTTGGGTTATAAATATCGGTACCATCCTGCAGATTAAAATCGGTTGAGAAATAGACCCTGTTCTTACCGATTGCTGCCGTTGACTGGTCCACAGTGCGGCCATCGGCAATTGAACCGGGAACCATCCAACTCTGACCGGAGTTCGGGTTATACGTTATCATTACCCGTTTGCGGAGATCAGTGGCACCGGGTGGACGCTTCAGAGCACCAAACCATGCCCCACCGGCAAACAAGTACTGGTTTTGCCGTCCGCGCGGCCAGAAGGTCCCCCCAACCTGGCGCAGCACATTGTACCCGAAAATGCCATAGTTGGTGGTGTAGAAATCAATGTTCGAAACAACGTTACGTTGCAAATCGAATGCACTTGTTGGAGCAGTGCGCTGTACAGATTCCTCCTGATTGCCCTTTTGGTTTTGTACAGCATCCTTAGTATGCGAAGTTGCATTCGATACCACCGCAAGAAATGCTGCCGTAGTAACCGCGAGATGAGTTAGCCAGGTTCTCATAATCATTGTGCTCTATACTGGGTTGAGTCTTTTTGCAATTGGTTAGATAGGTTTAGAAGCGGAACATAATGCCGAAATAAACCTGACGTGGATATTGATAATTCCCTCTCCTGTTCACCACATCCTGAACGTATTGCTGATAGCCTTGATATGTTTCTGCTGCCGTCACTGCACCATCACCATTGTAGTCAACAGTTTCATTATACATCCTGCGACCTACACGGTCATATTGGTTAGGCATCGTTGTGGCCTTATCCTTCGGATCGGCATCACGATAGTATGTAGTAGCCGGAAAGTCACCCGGCACCCTGTTCAAGGCAAAACCATCATTGTCCGGACTTCCTGTGCGTGTGTAAAAGCTAACGGCTCCGGTATAATTCAACAAGTTGGTTACGTCCAGGAAGATGTCTAATGCTGTGTTCCCACCAAAAATATTTGCGAGTGGAATCGTACGGTTTACACGCAGTTCTGTATTCCATACCGATGGAAAACGGCCGGAATTAATAGCACCAATGGCCTGGCCTTGGGCATTAACCGGAGTATATGGTGATCCCGTTTGCCAAAAACCAGAAAGGTTAATAGATAAGTACTCCAGGAAGGGAATGCCGGCTATTGTTGGGCCTTCGTCGCGACCCCACTCAAGAGTAAATACTCCGTTCACGCGATGCCTGCGATCAAACGACAACGGGAAAGGCTCCACCGGGAAGGCCGGACGTTGGGTGAATGGATCAAGGCCAACAAGTGTAGTTGCATTGTTTGCAGTACCTGTTGCCGCCGATAAGGTGTAGTTGAGCATGAAGCCCCAGTTGTCGGATGTACGGCGGTTAAACGTGAACTCCAGCCCCTTACTATTTCCGTAAGCCGACATCACTTGCTGGTAGTAGGGAATTGGCAGCACCTCTACGTAGGCGATGTCCGTTTGATTGTAAATGTCTTTATAGTATCCGGTTATGGTAAATGCGAAGTTGTCGGTAATCTGGTGGTTGTACGACACTTCGTATTGATTCGTACGCTGCATCTCGTTATTTGGATTCCCAAGAAGGCTGCCAGGACGTAGCTCTGATACGTTATACGAGTCGTAGAAACTGGACCAGGGCGTTTGCATGTAATAAATACCGTAGGCCAGTTTAAAGTTCTGACGTCCCGACTCGCTCACGGGATACGTAATCGTAATCCGTGGACTGAAGTACAGTTTTGCATTTGCTTTTACAAACAAATCCGTTGAGTCAATGGGAATAAACGTACTTGATACCGGCCGGAAGGAGGCATTTGGATCCATGTAGTCCAAGCGAAATCCTGGGGTGAATACAAGCCGCTTGAACTGAATTTGGTCTTGGACAAAGATTGCGCCGGTTACCGGTTGGAATGGTTGTTCCGTGCGTGCCTTTACATCTGCTGCCGAGTTAGAGTATAGGTTCCCGCCAAACTCACTTCCATACACATCATAAAACGGGTTACCATCCCAAGGGTTGTTATTGGAGTGACGTGCCAGGGTTTGCATACGCAACTCCAGACCGCTCTTCAGAACATGTCGTGTTTCTCCAAGCTCAAGGGTGTGAGTCACGTTTCCGTCCAACTGCCAGAACGATGACTTCCGAAAGTCAACGCCCCCTTCATTACCCATGTTATTGAAGTAGCTTATCAAGCCATAGGGGTTCTGCGTATTCTGGTTGTCTGCCGGCCCTTCAACAAAACCGGTGAGCGGGTTCCTACGCGATAGTTCCATTTCTAATCGGCCGTCTTCGCTAACTCCTCTGGAGCGAATAAGTTCATACTGGTCAAGAATGCGATTGGGTTGTCCGCGAGTGAGCACAGAATCAGGCAAGTACCATTCATCTTGAGGATAAATCACTTCCCAGCCGTTGAAAATATGTGGGTCGTTACCATTCTTCCGCCTAGCTATTTCGGATGTTTTGGCAGTGTACGATGCACGTACCTCATACGATGTTGTGCCGAATACATGGTTAACCTGTGCAAACGCATTTGATGAAAAGTCCTGCACGACAATTTGCTTTGCAGACCTTTCTATGAAGCCGCCGGACTGCACATTCCCATTTGCGTCAAGTATCGGTAAACCCGAATTATCTACGAGCAGGTTCGTTCCTGTTGCATACAGCCAGGCCTGGCTGGCACGTTCACCATTGAGAATGCCGAACTGGCCACCGACAAGCAAGGCAATGTCATTAGTAACTTGAAACTTGAGCCGGCCCGTGATGTTACGTCCCCATGTTTGATTGTTTGGCTGCATCCCCAAATTATTTCCCCAAGGATCTATCACCTGCAAACCAAAGTTGCGGTACTGTTGATACGTATTGCGCACAGATAGAAAAAATGTTGACCTATTGAAGCCTAGGGGTCCACCAATGTTAGCGTCCACAACATCTTCCAGTGGCGTACCTGCTTCAACTCCATTCCCTGCAGATCCCCACAAGAACGGTACATCTTTTCTCCAGCGTAACAATCCTTCAAATCGGTCCGTTCTCCCTGTCTTTACAACAGTGTTCACCACGCCACCTACGGCATTACCATATTCAGCGCCAAAGCCCCCTGTTTGCGCCTGAACTTCTTCAGTTGCAAAGGGGCTAGGCATTGCCGCCGAAATGGTAGAACCAACGTTTCCTAAACCACCTGTGAATTGATCTGTAATGACGAGACCGTCCACCAGCACCTGTGTTTCTTCCGGACGAGAACCGCGCACAATAAAGTTGTTTCCTGAGGCTTGCACACCAGGGCTGAGTGAAAGTACGTCTGCCACGTTATCACGTGCAATCTTCACCATGTCCTTTCCTTTGACCACACGGTTGGTACCAACATCAGTGGAACGCACCATTTCTCGGTCAGCACTTACAATTACTTCGCCCTTGAGAACACCACCTGCCGTTAGGGTGAAGTTTACAGTAAGCGTCTGATCTGCAGAAATAGACACCTGTTTCCTCGCGGAATCATATCCTACGGCTGTCACAAGAACAACATAATCGCCGGCTGTAATATTTACCACGGTGTACCTACCGTCGCTCTTGGCAAAAGCTCCGCGTGTTGTGCCTAGCACTCGAACAGAAGCGCCGGACACTGGGTTCCCGTCTTTGTCGGTAATCTTACCGGTAAGAATGCCGTGAATGCCGGCCAACGATGGTGTTGTTCCAAGAACAACCAGCATAACAATGAAGAAGTACCTGAACACCATGAATGCGCTCCGAGGTTCGATGGTAATTTTTTTTAATGATTAATCTATCTGAGAACACTCAGGGTGCGTGAAGCTATCGTACCATTTTGCTCCACAATTACCTGATACGATCCCGTTGCGAGGTTCCGAGTAACAAGACTTGTTTCGTATTCATCGCCTTGAACATGACCGCTGGAGTAAATCAACCGCTCGCCTTGTACCGAGAAGACAGACACAGTAATTGGTCCGGGAGTTACGTTAGTCATTCGAAGATGAACATCGTTTGCAGTAGGATTAGGATACAGACTAACATCTGCTGTTGCTGTGCCAATCTCATTTACATTCGAAATCGTGTTAAGCGATGCTACGGGAAATGGATAAAGATAAACACCTGTTTCCATCGTTGGTAATTCTACGCTTGTAACACGATCTCCGGGCATGGTGTTTGCGCTATACGCAATGTACATGTAATCCGTAACGCTGTCGCAAAGCGTGCCAAACAGGCAATTAGTTCCCATGGGTGTAATATCTTTTGGCTGCGACCATGTTCGAAAGTCTTTCAGCTTGTGCGTTACGTAAAGATGACCAAATAGGCCATTAACACTTACCAGTGTATCGGGTTCATTGGCATTGGCTCCTGTTGTGTCGATCATCATCTGCATGTGGTCGCCCGATGTAACCGATGTATATACCATGTAGATGTTATCGTTTGCATCAATCCCAAGCTGAGGGTAACGACTCGATCCCGAGTATGGTCTGCGCGAAACAATCTTCCCTTCGCCGTCCCAATTTCCACCTCCGGCAAGGCCGACGATAGTTCTACTGTTTATATCACCAAATTTCTGGTAGATGATGCCAAGGTCTTTATAATATCTGTCGTCTTCAACACTATAAATAAATCCGCTGCCCGGCGCACTGTTATCGGCTGGTTTCCTCCGGATTATGTAGGTAAGTGCTTGGCCTATTGCATAATGAGGGTACCCCTCAGAGTCAATAACAATACTAATTTGTGATGATGGTGCTGCAACAGTGTCAGTCCAAATGCGAACACTATCCACGCCACCATTGTTGTACAAAACTGAGTCCAATGCTGTATGCTGTGCGTCTTCTAACAAAAACAAACCAGTAGCACTATTCCACGTTTCACCATAGTCTGTACTAATCCGACCTAATACTCTTAGTGGACTATCAGTATATGCAACGGCTACGATATTGCCTCGAGCAGAAATCGCATAGGTATCGCCGCCAGCTCCATTGGGTAAGG
>CAZGHI010000028.1:6959-8752 GCA_964525565.1 uncultured Hyphomicrobiales bacterium | reverse complement strand
ACACCTGTAGGTCCGGTAAAAAAAATCTCGGGAGACCATGACTCACCAAGGTTGGTGGACCTTCTGTAAACAACCTGTACAGTTCGATCGGGCATCGAACGGTTGTAAATCAAATGAATATTACCCCGACCATCTACTGCCGCCCGAGGCCACAAAGCAGTATCAGCAGTGCTACTCACTTGTGAATACTCAAAGAATCTATCATCACCGGGACCACCATTGGAAAAGAATTTTACCACAGTACCATTAAATACTGAACAGTGTGCCGGTGTTCCCACTTGTCCGGTTTCCGGAAACTGAACGATGCTTGGCCAACCGGAACGCTCATTCGGGGACTCTACCTTGGACCAGTCTTCGATAATTGCCAGCGAGTTATTGGCATCGGTCACATCCACAAAATTGTAGTGTGCGCCACGGCTGTTGTTGAAGCCTGGCTGACGGTTATTTCGCGTACTATCTTTCGATGCCATCCAAAGAACCTGACAGTACTTCTCCGAGCCATCTTGGACGTACGTTACCCTTTCTGGCATAGAAGCATTCGTTTGAAAGTCATAATACGTGATCCCCAGATGCACACCGGGTGGCGTGGCTTGGGTAAAGACGGGGGATTTAACTGCCGGTACAGGTTGCAGAATGGGTGACGTTCGTACCAGTACCGGCACGTTCTCTACCGTTGGAGCGACAACTATACTCGAAAGGGCATCAATCTGAGTAACAGTAGCAGAACGAACATGCTGCGGGAAAGTTGGTTTCAGAGTCTTTTGCGACCAAACCAAACAAGAACCGAAAAACAAGCATGTGACGACGATGAAGACACGCGTAACTAACAACACCATTCTGTGTTCTCCAAATGTAACCAACGAATAAGAGGGCACAATATACAAGAAACCATACTTTGTAACAGGCTGTTTTTAGAATCGTACATGTAATCCTGTCAGGGCAGACGCCACCATCCCAAACGTTAATGGACTTCCAATACTGTTTGCCTGACCCGAAACAAACTCCATCCCCCGTAATTCGGCTCCCAGGATAAACGTAAGTGGTCCAACCACTTTCCATTCACCCGTAATCCGACCATATCCGACTAAGCCTTGTTGTCCAACACCTGCACCCACTCTGCCGGCAATACTAACATCGTTCAACCGCAAAACTTTACGTTCATAGAAAACGCCACCCCAAAATGTTGTCTGCTGTATGGCTATCGTTGTAGAGTCCCGTACATACCGATGTGTGCCAAAGTTCGGTGAACTGAGTTTTCCGTTGCTTACTTCCGGATTTACGGTTGCGGAAGCCATAACAGCACCACCACCACCTGCCTGCTCAAGGGTGCGCACTCCCTGCTCTACACTATAGCTCGTAGTTCCGATTTCCAACCCAACCTTGTCGTCGTTGCTCAGCCCATAGGCAAGGCTTGCGTTGTAGTGCCGTATTGCATCTGTTGCCGGCAGAGAGGAGCGAAAACCCGTGGAGAAGGTAGTCGAAAAGAACATGGGTATTGCCTGCTGATCTCGAAGGTCCTCGGCAATGGCAATATCAGTGTTAATTGTCTCATCGGTAATGTTAGGTTTTCCGTTATTCTCAGCGTGCTGTTCCGTGGATGGTAAAGCAGCGAAAGAAAGATCGGAGAAAACAACATTCCCGGTGGATTCCGGAACATAATCAGTGGCCTCTATGCTACTGGTATCAGAAGATATCGTGCAATCTGATCCCGATGTCTGCATGTCTTGTGCTGCGCCCAATTCAAATCTGTGATGTCTTGCGACGGGTACGGTAACTGCCAAATCAGATTTAAC
>CAZGHI010000028.1:0-6949 GCA_964525565.1 uncultured Hyphomicrobiales bacterium | reverse complement strand
AGCAGCAACACGCTTAAGCGGATGTGCGATGGATGGCCAATCCATGAATGCATCTGAAAAGGGGAAAACTGTTATCAGCAACAATACTGTCAGTGTGAGTGTCTGCTTAAAGCCCCTTTGCGTCCGACGTATTGCCAACTCCGTTGCTTTGTCACCGGCTGGCTGCGTGGTACAAATGTGTTCAATTGTAAGAAACAACTGCTGGCGATACTCTTCGGGTGCACTATCATGTTGCTCGCTGAGTAGTCCGAGATGCAGCAACACGGCAGCATCAAATGCCTCACGGGCAGAAGGATCCTGCCGCACCATCGTGCGTAACTGAATATCTTCAGCAGCAGTTACTTCGCCATCCAGGTAGCGATTGATGAGGTGCTGTAACGTCATACTGATCGCTGCCGTTCGGTAACTATGGGAAGAAGAATTTTGCGGAGGTGCAGTCTGGCTCTGTAAACCCGCACTTTGGCTAACGACAGATCAATTCCAACAATGTCTGCAATCTCCTGATAGGTATAACCCTCTATATCCCGAAGGATGAGTGCTGAGCGGAGAGGCTCGGCAAGCTGCTGAATGGCATTGTGCAGGTGCTCACGCAAGAGTACATCTGTGTGCATTGGTTCATCATGATCATGCACTTTCTCGTCGAACTGTTCATGATGTGCTCGACGTGTTCGTAGTATGTTTAAACATACCCGTCGGGCAATGGTAAACAGCCAGCTTTGGATATTATCGGATCTGAGCTCAGTACGATGTTCAAACATTCGGATGAAGGTTTCCTGGAAGGCATCACGCGCAAAAGAATCGTCACCTGTTATATGCTTACAAAAACGATAGATTGGGTTTTCATACCGAAGGTATAGTTTCTTGAAGGCATCAATACTGCCGTTCCGAAAGTCGGTAACAAGGCTAGAAAGCTGCTCATCAGCAATTGGCAAGGGGTCATGTAGTGGTCGTGCACGCATGGTTTGCTTTCAACGCACATGACACAACCATTCAGGAATGGGTTACAACAACACCCTATTTACGCGACCTGACTCTGCATCAACCAACCCACAAGGGCAATACCACCAATAATAATGATGGCAACAGCGAAGACCGCTGTACCAATCACCAGTCCGTACCGTGGATGAAGCTGCTGCTGAACACATGCGATAATTGCCATGGCAACATACTGCCACCAGATGAGTGGGTCAAGGTGTTGCAGCCAGGCATGAAGGATTGGTTGCTGGGCAGGGTCAACAACCACACCAAGGTGCAGACCCCACCGTACTGAGTCGGTTAGCCAATGCACAACCGCGTATGTTACGGTTCGAAGCACTTCCAGCAGCGATGTGGCCGATACAGCACCGAGTGCTATTGTGAACGTAAACGGTATATCCGTTAAGAACCGCAACATACCCTGCAACAGTCCAACGATCAACACCGTTGAAATCATTACGCGAACAATTGACACACCCAGTCGCATCGTAAACACGCGCTGAGGCGAAGACAGGTCGATTTCGATGTCCTTATCCGTGCCAACTGCGTTGGTATGTGAAACAGCGTCGTTGCCGGCATTCCGGGAAGCCATAACAACCGGGGCTGGCTCGATATAGGCTGCCACCAAACTGGATGTTACGATAAGTACAACAGACAACGCAAACACCGAGAGAGCTGTTCTTGTACTACCAATAACTACACGTGAAGGCGAAATTAAACCAAGGAGAACAATGCGAAGCGATTGACCCAGCAACATGACTAGTTCTTACGCGCTGGCTCAAAGTCATCTGCAGTCATCGGTTCGTTTACCGTGACCACATATGATAGTGTTATTGTGTACACCGGACTCTCCATCACATACCTCTGAGGAAATTGCACACCATTAACAGGCGTGTAATCGAGGTACTTCTCAACAATGGTTATGGGTCCTTGTGGTGTATCCTCTTCTTTCTCTACTCGCACCAGATGTTTCGATTTCTCATCAAAAAAATACCGTTCCACCTTACCGTTCTGCGTTTGCACCTTTACCACAATCCGTGCGTCCTTTTTACCGAGAATTTCAGCGGTGTAACCCCGCTCACTCCAGCCAAGTGCCGGAAAGGGTGTGGCTTCGGCAAGCATTCGTTTCTTTTCGTCGTTATCAACCTCTGTTACTGAACCATCGTTGAGAGAAATCCATGCCGTTGATCCGTTTATCCACTGAACCTGCTTCATAATTCCAAGGTCGAGCTTTGACTGTTCCTTTCCCGGATTCATGTATTTTTTTTCAACAGTTCCACGCATCACTTGACCTTGATACATCATTTCGGCTGTACCCTTTAAGTGAACGGTATTTAGCGCATTTAGAGCGGTACCGCCAAGTGCATTTTTGTGCTGTTCGATAAGTTCGCCGAGAGTGATGCCGGCCTTTTCGTATTCGTTCGCCGTAACCGGTACCATATCGGTTGTGTACTCGATCACCGTGCCAAACTTCTCAAGCTGTTCTTTAACCAATGGGTCGCCAACCACAACAATGCGCATAGCAAATGGATTCAGGTACTTTCTCGCAGCATCAGTTACCTGTCCGGGGCCAACTCCCTGCATTCTGTCCGCCCACTCTGCCACCCAAGACACGGGCATATCAAATAACCATGCCGATTGCAGATATGCAGCCACGTTCGACGACTTTTCGAATGAAAGCCTGTAACTGCCGACTTCCGTTGCAATTCGCTTCTGCAACTCACCCGGGTCTGGTCCGTGCTGAGCAAGCTGTCCAACTTCTTTCATGATCACCTGGATCGTGGAATCGGTAACACTTGTTCGCACTTCGGCCCCCATTGCAATTCTATTGAATCTGTTGCCACGAGTTACAAAGGCAAATGGTGAATATGTGTATGAATACGTTTCACGTAGCGACTGAAAAAGCAGACTGCCGAAGCCTGAGCCAATAAATGCCGACATAACATTCACGGCATCCCAATCGTTTGCTGTAACCGATGGGCCTGGTGCACACACAACAACCGCGCTCTGTACGCTACCCTTACGTGCAATAAAGTACACACCGGCAGGCTCCGGTGAGAGTGGTGGTATCGTTACCGTAGGTGTTTCGGATTTCTTCCAGTGCTTAAGATGTTTCTCGAGCAGCTTCTTCACTTCCGCTTCTGTTACATCACCTACAATTGCTATCGAGGCGATGTTGGGCTTATACCATGTTGAATAAAAATCTTTAACATCCTGCAATTGGATGTTGTTGAGAGCTGCTACGGTTTCATATCGTGCTAGTGGATGACCCTGTCCGTACACAACCTTTCTGCTCAATGCTGATGCGAGTTCGCTCGATCGGGCTTGCTTCGAGGCAATCGACGCAGCGAACTGATCGCGAAGCTTCCTGTATTCCTCTTCCGGAAACGACGGTTCAATGAGCGCCTCGGCAAGGACTTCAAACAACAAATCGGCACGTTTCTTCAGAGATGCTCCAACAATGGTGGTTTGCTCGCCAACGGTTGAAGCGGAAATTGAAGCACCCACACCATCGAGCTGTTCGGCAATCTGTTTTGCAGATCGCTTCTTTGTACCTTTCAGAAGCATCTCTGCTACGAAAGCAGCAGTACCTTCCTTTCCTTGCGGACTGTACGCTTCACCCGACTTGATGATCATAGAGAAGGTGATTCGTGGCAAGGAGTGGTCTTCAACAACAAACACGTGGAGTCCGTTCGACATGGTGAACTCCCGGTATTTTGGAAACACAAATGGCGTTGCCGACAACGGTTGCGGTTTCACATTTAGGTCGGGCTTGTCAAGGGTCATAGTGCTATCTGATGCCTGAGCAAAAAGATGAAGTGTGGTAAATGCAACAAGGACAAGACCGTAAATCAACACGAGTATATATTTCATGAGTTATCCTTTCACCGGCAGATAGGTGAGCACAACATAGCCTGATGACGAAAGGATACGCTTTGCAACACGCTGAATATCAGCTCGGGTAACCTTCAGGTACGAATCCAGTTCTTCGTTTATATGGTTCGTATTACCAAAGTATCGGAATGCAGAAGCCAGTCGAAGTGCCTTTGTGTGCATGTCGCTAAATCCGCCAACAAATTCTACCTCGGCAATGTTCTTTGCTTTTTGCAGTTCACCTTCAGTTACACCGGATTCGGCTACCTTTTGCAGCGTTGCCAATATTGCCTTCTCAGCCGCCTCAATACTCTTTCCCTGACCCACGATTCCTATGGCAAAGGCCATGCCGCCAAATTCATGATCACGATTGAAGAACTGCGCCTGAACTGCAAGTTGCTGGCTATCTACTACTTCGCGGTACAACCGTGAACTCTCGCCGGACGATAGTATCGTGCTGAGAAGCTCTGCTGCATACACGTCCTTGTCTAAACGCCCTATACCTCTCCACGCAATAAACACACCCGGTAAGCGGGCTTTCACATCGTTAACAACCTCGCGAATCGGTTCGTTGAATGGAGGTAGCGCCCCAAAGGATGGTCGGGGCGGTGGTGGTGCAGCGGGATATCCACCAAAGTAAGCGTCAATTGTTTCACGGGCAACAGATGGATCGAAATCACCGGCAACAACCAAGACGGCATTGTTTGGCTGATAGAATGTGTTATAAAAATCTTGAAATTCAGTAATACTTGCACTATCAATATGTTGGGAACTGCCTATTGGAGCCCATGCGTACGGAGTGCTCTTAAACAGTTGTTCTTGCGTTTTCTCAATCCATCCACCATATGCAGCATTGTCGTACCTATTCTTACGCTCTTCCTTAACCACTCCCCGCTGGGTTTCAACACCAACCTCGTTCACAACCAGCTTACGCATACGCTGCGCCTCGATCCATAACGGCAGACGAAACTCGTTCGACGGAACAACAAAGTGATAGACGGTTTCATCAATGGATGTGTAAGCATTAAGCTGCCCTCCTGCTTCACTAATCATGTCGTCAATCATCCCCCTCTCTATTTTTTCCGTTCCCTCGAACATGAGATGCTCAAAGAAGTGCGCGAATCCTGTTCGCTGCGGATTTTCATCACGGGAGCCAACCTTGTAATGAACGACCGTGGCAACAACCGGCGCGCGATGATCTTCGTGAAGAATTACATGTAGTCCGTTCGGTAGATCATACTCTACGAATTTCAGTGGTTTCACTTGTGCCTCTGCCATTGTGAATGCCCATACCAGTATTAGTCCCGCCCATCGCCAGGAAGTACTCGTGCTCGTGGTCATGTTGCTCATATCTACTCTCGATGTTGTTGCACGTGATAAGCCTGCATTTTACGAACCAAAAGAGGAATTCTTGCACAGATGAGCAGAATTACCGTGAGTCCGAGGGAGATCGGCGACAGTACATCACCGATGATTGCATACACCGTCTTATCATTATTCACAGCAATCGAAGCGGCAATAGCGCCTCTTTTCATTGGTGCGATCACAGAGCCTGACTCACGAATTGTGGAGCCATCAGGAAGGATGAATCCGGAAACACCACTATTTGCACATCGGATGATGCATCTCCGCATTTCGATGGCTCGCATTCGTGCAATGTTGTAGTGCTGTTGTGGACCCCACGTTCCATTATACCAAGCATCGTTTGTTAGTACAGCAAGAACATTTGCGCCGTTGTTAACAAGGTCTCGTGAAACTTCCGGGTAAACCGATTCGATACAGATGATTACACCAATCTGTATGTTAGCGTTGTAAGCAAGGGGTATGCGCTGCTGTCCCTTTCCCCACGACGATATACCAACGCCCCATTCAAACCATTGCATTGCAAAACTCAACTGGTCGGCAAATGGTAGTCGTTCTGCAAATGGCGTTAGCATTGTTTTACGGTGAATCGTTTGACTTCCTGTTTGCTGCTGGCCTGCTTTTATAAGCATTGCAGCATTAAACACATCGTATGCAGGTGCATTGTTGCGCTGTTTGGCTGAGGGTGGCGCTGTACCAGGTTCGTATTGAACCCAATCTGCGAAGCCGGTGAGCAATGCAATGTTGGACGTGTCTATCCAGTGCATTAGCGCAAGTCGGTCAATGTTGTAAAGGGGCTTTGTTATCGTGTACGGTATAGCTGTTTCCGGCCAAACAAACAGGGGCAACGCACTGTGGTTCATGATCGATGAGCCGGCACTCCTTGCATGCGCACGTGTAACCATCCGCGCTGAGTCTGTGATTTGCTGTAAAATCCTAACCTGTTCCCGTGCATCTGTCCACTTATCCCAGGGATCTTCATTTGGTTGTACGATGTGAACATCTAACGCAGTACCACTCTTCTGATTCACTGTTTGCTGTCCGGAAAACTGCTCGCCACGCCACCAGCCAAACGCTATCATCACAATGTGCATCGCCGCAGCCAATATTATCCATCGCAAACGAGTAGGTACGGTTTTGTGGTACACTATCCAGTAACACAAAACAGCATTTGTAAATGCGATGATCAAGGACAAACCGTACACACCCCCATATTCAGCAAGCTGGGCGTACGGTGTATCAACAAGCGCATAGCCGCTTGTTAACCACGGATACGAAGCATCCGTTTGACCATGAAGCCACTCAAATCCTGTTATGGCAAATGGCGTTCCCGCAAGCATCCAGCGCCAATCAATACGTTTAGCTATGCTTGCAAGTGCAATAAACGGAAGGGAGAGAAATAGCGGGTGAATTACAATCAGCGCAATACCGCTTGCAAACAGATATGGGTCCGTTCGTTCTTGCCACGAAGAAATCCACCAGTTTGTTCCTGCGTGATAGATAAAAAAGGTTAGATATATACCAATCCATGGAGAGGAATGAGACCCACCCTGCGTACGTTGAACAAGCCATAATAGCAATGGCACATACGCAACGAAACTGAGAACGCCAACAAACTGATAAGAGACGACCAGGAGTAATCCGCTGAGTATTCCAGCGGTGACAGAGTTTTTCATGGATGATAAAAATACCGACCGCTCCGGAGTACGTCCGAAGCGGTCGGCAAAAGAGTGTATGC
>CAZGHI010000027.1:16549-32848 GCA_964525565.1 uncultured Hyphomicrobiales bacterium | reverse complement strand
GATCTTTGAAAGCTTTGTTGACCTCAGTGTCAGACGACGCATGTTGTAATTCGGCAACTAGAGCAGATCTTTGAAAGCATATTGGCTCTAGCATCTTTATAATATTGGTAGATAGGTTAAATGTTTGCACGAAATAATGCCTCTTCTGCACGATAGGTTAACGCAGGAGAGGCATTTTTTTTAGAACATCTCGAGTTGTGCAGGTGCACCGGGCTGCTCCCGATGAACTTTACCCCAATACGTTTTAATTGATGCCATTTGCTTTTCCGTTATTGTAAGGATAGACACCTTTCCTTCCGAGGGTAGCATCCCTTCCACACGCCGTACGTGTACTTCACCATTTTCAGCCGATGCACAGTGCCGCAGATACACACTGAACTGCCACATGGTAAAACCATCTTTCAGAAGGCCTTTATGAAATCGCGAATATGCCTTTCTATGGGTTTTTGTGACCACAGGCAGGTCGAACAGGACCATGATCCACACTGCACGGTACTCGCTTATTCGGGAAAAGAAGGCAGATCCAGCGCCTTTAGATTGCCGTCCAGCGCCTGTACGAGCTGCGCACATAACGTTTCTACCGAGTTAAACAACGGACGTGTTCCAATGCTATGCACAACATCGGCGGTAAGAACTGCCAAAATTTCGCGCTTATGCTGCGGCTTCAGAATTTCTTCAGGATTCTGCAAACAACAGCCGCTCAGAACATGAAAATCAACAAAGGGGCGATAGGGCTCCATAACATCGTCGGACAGCGCAAATGCGTTGAACTGATTAGAATGGTGTATTCCAAACGAAGGGTGTAATCCTGCTCTAACGATGGCTCTTGATACAACGGCTCTGAGAACTGCATAACCGTAATTCAGAACATTATTGGGATAGTCGCCTTCCGGGTCGCGTTTCACCCCGAAATTCCCAAGCACATGTTGCCAGTACCTTCTGGCAGCAGCCCCCTCTCTGTTTGTTTTGTCGCCACTTAGAACACGTTGTGCATACCCTTCCAGACTCACGTCCGAATATCCTAAAGCCTTAAGTACACGTTCTTGATTTCGAATCTTTTTTTGCACAAGGATTTGCCAAATACGTTTTTGTGCAGGTGCACTTGCGTTAACCTGTATTTTCAGGCGCTGTGCTTGCAGTGCGTTGCCTTCGATTGGCAAGCATTGCGCAACAGGCGTAAATCGCTCATCGCAAAACGTAACAGTTACACCGTAATGAGCAAGCCGTGCCATGGCAGATGTTGTTAGGGTACACTGCGTGTTCTCGAATTCAAGGTAACCAATGTCTTCTATAGGCAGTGTTTGAAGCTCGCCCGTGTTTCTGTTCTCTAGACGCAATTGCTCGTTTTCCGTAGAAACATAATTGCGCCCCTGAACCACAATCGTTCGCTTTATCATAGTTCATCGTGAATGAATCCTAGTACATCTACAGAGAGCTTCGTAAACTGTATCGAAGCTGGTTTTGGACGCTCTAGATTCTTAACATTTCCGGAAGCATCTGCATGGTGGTACAATGCAATTTCTCCTGCTCCGGTTCGGGACATTTTTTGAACTTTATAAACTTGTTCTTTACCCTTTCGATTGAGAAGTACCAGGTCGCCGATTCTTAAAGTCACAAATTTCTGCGCATCTACAGCAGAAAATTTACTCGCTGCTTTTGTTGCCTCATCCATTAGAGTTCGGACTTCCCATTGGTGCTTGGCTTTGTCTAAACCTCTAACAATCCGAATATGGTCGTTGCCACTTGGCTCAACATACACACCATTTTGTCTGAGCTGCACCATGCCTGCGGCTGATGTATGAATGCGAACCTTCTTTACCACATGTCGAACGCCTGACCGTGTTGTGTAGTAAAGCGGTCGGATAAACGCATCCTTCGGTACAGTGAATTTCTCTGCGGCAACATCTACCCCAAACTCAACTAAGCGTTGTAAAACAGCTTCGCGAACAACCGGGTCAACAATATTCTGAATTTCGCCAGACGACAGTAATGGAGAGAGCTGTTTTCGCACCACATACATAGGCAAGCCCCGGTCGTTGTGCTTCTGTTCACCATTGCGGGCACGCGCAACACCATACAAAGTCTCGGCATGCAGAGCGCCTCTTCCCGGTCTTGTTTTGCGGTGACTAACAATCACATTATCTAAGCAGTTTAGTGCCATGGCATATAGACCGGGTATTGGCACATCCGGAACAAGTATCTTCCCACTGTTCAGCTCCTGGGCTGCATTACCACTTCTGCGGTTCAAAGCTGAAATCTTATTAACGAGTGACCGGTCGATAAGAGCAACCGTTAGGGCATCAACTGCATGGTGACGATGATCATCCCTGTCTTTTCGACCTCCTTCCAGTACAGGTGCAACAAACGCACGACCCAGGCTTGCTAGTTCCGGGAGCAATCCATCCAAGCCCCAGCGTCGCCGAAGCATTGCTGTCATCTGTCCGGTAGTTGCTTGAACCTGCGGAGATACATGCCGGAGATATCGTAATGCTAAACGTGATGCAAACCGCGTATCGTTCAACTGCCGAGCAACAAAGCCACTGTTTGGATCGTCGGTGTACCTTTCCGAAAACTGCTTATGCGACATGAGAAGCTTTCGCATCTTCCCTTCAGAAATGCTTCGACTTGCGTAAAGATGTTTTACTCGCTCAGTGAACTCTCGTTCATCAATGAGTCCGGCATGAATTGCTTCCATCGGCGTCATATCGGACTTTTGCTGATTCATTTCTCGAAGACAAACAACCTTGTTCTCCCGACTATCGTCCAACGTTCTGCTATAGGGCAGAATGTGGTCAACATCTACGGAACCATCAAACAGCATATTTTTTGATATAGGTCGTCCACTATAAATACACACGTGCTGCTGCTCTTCCCACAGCCGAAGTTTTAATACGTCGTTTCTTCTCGCATCATCAAGAGCAAACTCTTGTTTCAGTCGTTCTTTATCCGCAGCATTCTGGTCACGATTCTTTCTGTTCGATTTTTCAATCTCAGCACGCTTGCCAACAGGCAATCGCAGTTCCCGTGCCATTTCGACTCGTATAATATCCGGATTACCCCACTTGCGCACAATGGCATTTACCACCCGACGCATTTCTGCGAACGACCGCTGCACAATAGGATTGCGTGCATCCTCCGGCGCTAGCGAGGGAACGCGGTCGCCTACCGATATGTTAAGACTTGGATCATTAAAATCATACCCGGCTGCTATAACCGCTTCGTGGTAAAGCATACCTTCACGCAGGTATGGCAATATTTTCCGAACAGCTCGAAGACTTACACTACCATATCCATCTTCCAGTTTAATTCGCGCAAAGGATTGTGCTTGATCATCTGAAACATGATAGTGCCTCTTCACCCAATCAACAACCCAGTCATAATCTTCAGCAAACTGAAGCACATTCCATAGTTGCTCAATCTTGTCACTGGATAAACTGTCAACAAGTGTTCTGCCCAAGGCTGCACGCAGGTCCCTAATTGTTGTCTGTATATCTAGGGACTCAAAGTTCGATTTTGCAGGAATTTTGACTTTCCACCCCAAGTACTTCTTTATCTTCTCTTGTGTGTCGAGCTGCACTTTTTTACCTTTTTCTTTGTTGACCATCAGTAATAAGTGCTGTTGCTCTTCCGGCGTTAGCTTCATGTCATCGTCTTCTATCCGATCGCCAGTCCGAATTCGCAATGCATTGAATTGCTGCAGAAACCTGAACTCTTGATAGTCCGGGTGACTTTTATGCGAACGTTTTTTGCCAGGCTCGAACCGACACTTTCCAACCAAATGCCGGACGGACTTGAGCGGCCTCTGAAAGAATACCGCTTTCAGTATCTCGTTCTTTAGGGCAGGCGTTAATATTTCCGGATAGAATGACTGTTGAATCTCCAGAATCATATCAAGTTCGATACGGTAGTGATCGCGCAGGGTGAACCTGTTGCGTCTCCGCTTTTCATGCGGATTTAAACTGTGCAGATACTCACCTAGTGTACGATAACCTTCAGTTATGGGAGGTAAATCATTTAGCGTCGAAGGCTTGTTTGCTTCATAGGTTTTAAAACGTCTGAAGTTAACATGCAGCACCTCGTCAACACTGCCGATACCCGGCTTCTGACCATCCTTGGTACCGTCAATGAGTACACCTGTTGTTTCTTCTTCCGAACTTGACTTTCTATTGCTTTGAAACCCTCTGCGCGAGTTAATGTGATCTATTATTTTACCAATCTGGTGCAATGGAAGTTTCTCGCGTATAGCACTATACCGCAGCACATAGGGATCTAATTGCATTACTTCGCGCATTTCGCTGCTGTCAGTAGGGAGCAGTCCATGACGCATAAGCATATTCCGCACCGACGCAATCCGTCGCCGCCTTCTATCGTATTGTTTTCGAAGCTGGCGTTTCAGCCGCCGTTGAACGTTCTTACTATGTTCCTGCTCGGTGTTCAACTTTTCTACAGCCTCCGGGAACACCCGAACGCCCATCCCGAGTATCGTCTGGGCTTCGTCGTCTATTAATGCCCAGCCAACGGAGTTGGATCCGATATCCAAACCAAGAATTTTGCTCACGCTACCTCCTTGACATAAGTGTATCTTTTGTTTATCATTGTACCGCTTTCAAAGATCTGCTCTGGTCCTGATTTACAATAAGGAAACAGAGTTTCCGCAGGCGAGAAGCCTTTACCTCACTTCGGTGGGGTTTTTTTTTGTAATCCCTTTTGAAAGCTTGATTATACGAATTTTAGTAACACCTGTCCATACCATTTTGTTGGTACGCAGAGTAATGGAACAGTTGCTTTGAGCAAATTTTGTTGGAACGACCGTTGAAATTCGCCGCACTGTCAGTTCAGAGCACGATTGGCTTTAAGTGATCGAAACAACAGTACACCGGTGTGCTGTAGCAACGCCAATTATATCCTCCAACCGCACCACAACATCGAGGATGCAGCCTATATAGCTACACCTTTAATGAACCTTTTTTGTTGTGATCACAGCTTTACTCCCACATATTGCCTCTAGTCCATTGCGCACTCCCCAGTACCACTCCCAGTCTTCATGTGATGTGTCGTCATAGTACTGCTCTGCCGTTGCTATCGTGGCTCCGAAGGCGTTCTGGGTGCGATTAACAGTTCGTGCCGTTGCAATAATGTACAGCGACTGCTTTCCTGCAGGTGCAGTTAGAGCTGCAGCGCTGCTTGAAGTCTGCTTATCCAGAACCGGGGATACGTTCACCTGCCACACCCGCTTCGTTATCATTCCGGTCCACGCATCTCTGCTTTCGGCTGTCTCCCCTTGAACTAAGCCCACAACGGTATCAGCATGCGTAACATTAAAGCCATGCTGAACAAGCAATGTTGTAGCTGACCGTAGAACATCTGCCTTGCTCCTGTCGAAACAACCGATATTATGCTGTTGAATTTTTGTTGCAGAGCAAGCGTTTACGAGTAGTGCAAGTGCTGAGCACACAGCGACCACAAGCCATTGGTACATATTCACAGTCCCTCCCATTAAACAGTATATGTTGTAAAAAGTGACAACTCTGCACCACGATACCTATGCGTATCATGTTTTGAGTAACTGCTACAACATTATTCTGCACAACGACGTATGTTGTCGCGATTCCTAGTAACTTCATGCATGGCTGATTCGCACCAGGTTCGACGTATAATAGAGCTTCTAACGGTTCTTGGCTCGGGACATCACTTAACCACGTCTGAGTTGGCCACTCGTGTGGAACACCGAGTGGAGGGCAAAACCGTTTCCAGACGCCAAATTCAACGAGATTTGCGGGCGATCGAGGCTGCAGGCATACCTTTACATACTGAAAACGATGGCAAGGAACTTCGGTGGTGGATACCTGCCTCCTACAGGTCCTTGGTTCCTGTTGCTTTTGGTGAGAATGAATTGCTGGCAATTCACTTGCTGAAAGGAATGCTGCGACAGTTTAGGGGTACAACCATCGAGGCAGACATAGACCGATTAGCACGACAACTTGAAAAGGTAGCGCCCGGTAGTATCCTTTTTGATGCAAACATCATTAATGAAGTCACTCCCGGTGTAGTTACAACACCGATTCCGGATAACGTTCTTCGTTCAGTAATTAACGGCATACGCGATGTGGCGTGGGACAGAGTAACGTACAGAGCATTACACGACAATCAGACTCGTACGTTTGTTGTTGCACTCTGCAGACTAGTATTACATGCCGGAAGGTTGTATGTAGCTGCGTGGCACCCGAAGCACCACTACATTACAATGGCAGTAGATCGTATCCTTAACGTTGAACGCGCTTTGGATATTACTCTTCCCTTTCATGTGTTCAATGAACAACAATACCGCAGGGAGCGTTTTGGCGTTTACTCCGGCAAGGTGTGCGAGATAACGCTACATGTGAGAAAGGAGTCAGCCGATTTCTTTAAGGAACGTTTGTGGCATCCATCGCAACGCTTTAAATCAAATCGGGATGGAAGTGTCAATTTGTACCTTACCGCGCCTATCAACCCAGAGCTTATTGCGTGGATTATTTCATGGGCCGAGGCCCTGACCCCAAAGAAACCCAAACGCCTTGTAAATGCGTGTTTGTTGAAGGCTCAGGCAATTTCTTCATGGTAGTGGCACCCCCCCCTCCTTATCCCACCTTCTTCCCCCGTGATTCCTCGGCAATGCGCTCTTTATATTCGATAAGCTTGTTTACTAATGTCTCGTTGCCTACCGAAAGAATTTGCACGGCCAGCAACCCGCCATTCTTTCCGCCGCCCACGGCAACGGTGGCAACAGGTACGCCTGCCGGCATCTGTACAATGCTGAGCAGTGAATCCATGCCCTTAAGGTGCGCTGTTGGAATAGGAATACCTATCACCGGAACGCTGCTGAAACTGGCAAGCATGCCCGGCAGGTGTGCTGCACCACCGGCTCCGGCTACGATTACCTTTAGCCCCCTGCTCCGTGCTGCTTTCCCGTACTCTGCCATGTCCGCCGGTGTCCGGTGTGCCGATAGTACGCGCATCTCATACGGTACTCCAAACTCTTCGCAAATGGCTGCGGCTTCCTGCATTACCGGATAGTCGCTGTCGCTTCCCATGACAATGCCTACTACTGGTTGCTCACTCATAAGGCTGCCTTTGCTGCATTGGTGGTTACTCGCTTCATCATACCGATTACGTTCGAACGGCCTTGACCGGTTTGGGCCGACGTCACAATCACATCCTCGATGTGCTTGCACTGCGCCACAAGGTCACGCACCTGCTGCTCTCGGCGCTGTTGCTGTGTCTCGCTGATCTTGTCAGCCTTGGTTAACACAATGGCATACGGTCGCGCTGCAAGCTCCAACTCTTCGATGATGGCAAGGTCCGACGTCATGGGATCGTGCCGACTGTCAATCAGCACACAAGCCAGCGCCATCTGGGTTCGCTCTAACAGGTATTGCCTGATGAGTACACTAAACTGTTCCCTTCTGTCCTTGCTTACACGCGCATACCCATAGCCGGGCAAGTCAACAAGAACAAAACCGGCATTGGTGTTAAAAAAATTGATCTCCTGTGTTTTACCGGGCGTGTTGCTCACCCGTGCCATGCCACTGTGCCGCACTAGCTGGTTTATTAGCGAACTCTTACCAACGTTACTACGCCCAATCATGGCAACCTCGGGCACTGCTGTGTCCGGGAACTGCGCCGGTGCGGTGGCTCCTTTCACAAACGTTGCATGAATCAGGTCGTGCATGATGGTGCTTCCTGTTCTGGTTTTTCGCTCTGCCGACGGACGGGGGGAAAACGGAAAACGCCGAACGCTCTACGTTCGGCGTTGCGGGCAGCATTGCTGCTGCCTGGTTACGGTTTTTCGTTGCTGTCTGCTGCTGCATCCCCGGCCGACGCCGATGAATCATCGGCAGTATCCGCCGCTTCGGCAGCATCGGCTGCTGCTTCCTGATCCATCCCTACATCGCCTGCCAGTGCTTCGGCTTCAGAAATTGCTGCTGACTCTGATGGTGCTTCTGCTGCAGTTTCTTCGACAACATCTGCCACTGCAACATCTGCCACTGCAGCATCTGCCGCTGCAACGTCTGCTGCTGCAACGTTCGGAGTAACGGTATCTGTAATGGCCTGTGCGCCTGCCGGCTTTGCCGGTTTGGCCGAACGTGTTTTGCGTGTTTTGCTGCTCACACGTCCGTCCTGCGGGTTACTCCAATCCACAAGCTCAATCATGGCCTCAGGGGCTTGGTCGCCTCTGCGTTGTCCCAGCTTCGTAATGCGTGTATAACCGCCGTTACGTTCTGCAACCACCGGTGCAATTGTGTCGAACAGTTCCTGCAGCACGGCTTTATTCCGTATGTACCGTCCAACCATTCGCCTGTTGTGTACATCCACACCACTGATGGTTCCGCTGCGCTCTGCGCTGTACGCTTTGCGAGCACGGGTAATCAGATGCTCGGCAAACTCGCGCAACTCCTTTGCCTTGGCAACGGTTGTTAATAGGCGCTTATGCTCGAACAAACTGGTGGCCATGTTTGCCAACATCGCTTTACGGTGACTGGCGGTGCGCTTGAGCTTCCGCCCTGCATAACCGTGTCTCATCTTATTCGCTTTCCTTGAGTTCGTCTTGAATGTACGGCGCTACGTCCATTCCAAACTGTAGCCCGCTCTGATATACTACGTCCGTGAGTTCGGCAAGCGACTTCCTGCCGAAGTTGCGGAACTTGAGAAGGTCGGTTTCCTGCAGTGTTACAAGGTCTGCAAGGATCCGGATGTTTGCAGCTTTTAAACAGTTGTGTGCGCGTACGCTTAGCTCTAGCTCGTCAACAGGCTGGAGCAGCACTCTGCGTAAGCGCTGACGCTCTCTGTCTTGCTCGGAATCACCTTCGGCTCCTCCTCCGCGAGCATCATCACCACCAACGGTGGCGCCACGGAAGAACCGGATGTGGTCGGCAAGAATTTGCGATGCTTCCTGTACTGCCTTTTCCGCTGTTATCGAACCATCGGTGAGCACTTCCAGTGTAAGCTTTTCGTAGTCGGTTTTTTGTCCTACACGAAATGGCTCTACGCGGTAGATCACATTCTTAATTGGTGTGTAAATGGCATCAATGGGCAGCATGCCAACGGGAAACTCTGTTGTTACCTGCTCTTCGGCAGGAACGTAGCCCGATCCACGGCCAATGCGCAGCTCTACGTCGAAGTCGGCATCATCGGCAAGGTTAGCAATCACCTTGTCCGGATCCAATACTTCGATTTCACTCGAAGCATCACTGATAGACTTGGCTGTCCATTGCCCCCCCCCTTTTACGGTAAAGGCAACGCGCGATGGCGCCTTTTTGTCGTTCACGCGCAAGCGCACTTCCTTGAGGTTCAGGATAATCTCGCACATGTCTTCAACAACACCGGGGATGGTCTGAAACTCGTGCAGGACATCGGTAATCTTTACGCCAATAATTGCCGAGCCCTGGATGGACGAAAGGAGTACTCTCCGTAAGGCATTGCCTAGTGTTACGCCGTACCCTTCTTCCAGAGGGTTCAGCGTAAACTGCACATGGTACTCTGAACCAAGAGATTCAGCTACCAGGCGTTCGGGCATCTGCATTTGCGTATTCATTGGGCACCTTAAGTGATAATCGTTTTTATGAAATGTACAAGAAGGGTTTGGTAGGGGGCTGCGGTATGCACTCATCATCCTCTACCGGCAACACCGGTTTACACGCGCCTGCGCTTTGGCGGCCTGCAGCCGTTGTGCGGCAGTGGCGTACGGTCTGTTATGGAGAGCACTTCCAGTCCGGCTTGGGTAAGCGCGCGCACGGCGGCTTCGCGTCCGGAGCCGGGCCCACGAACCACAACGTCCACCTTCCGCAGTCCCATTTCGAATGCCTGCCGCGCTGCCTTGTCGGCCGAAACCTGCGAGGCATACGGTGTGTTCTTTTTGGAACCACGGAAACCGTTTTTCCCGGCCGACGACCATGTAAGGGTGTTGCCGTACGTGTCCGTAATGGTTACGATTACGTTGTTGAATGTTGCGCGCACAAAGGCTTTGCCGTGCACATCGGCTACGATTTTGCGTTTGACGCGTTTTTTTGCTGCTGCCATGTATTCTCCGTCGTGAAACTCCGGCACTCTGTACTGCCGGCTTAATAATGCTTACTTGCGTGCTGCCTTCTTCTTTCCTGCTACTGTTTTCCGCTTGCCCTTACGGGTACGGGAGTTGGTGCGTGTGCGCTGACCGCGAACAGGCAACCCTCTGCGATGCCGAAGCCCCCTGTAGCATCCAATGTCCATCAGTCGCTTGATATTCAACTGGATTTCAGAGCGCAACTGGCCTTCGGTTTTGTACTCGCTCAGTGCCTGGCGGATACGCGCAATCTCGTCGTCAGTCCACGCACTCACGCGTTTGGTTGGGTCAATCCCAGCCTGGTCGAGAACGGTTGCGCTGGTGGTTCTGCCTACACCAAAGATGTAGGTTAGGGCTACCAGGCCACGCTTGTTTTTGGGTAGGTCTATTCCTGCAATACGTGCCACTGTGTTCTCCTATCCTTGACGTTGCTTATAGCGTGGATTTTTCTTGTTAATCACGTACACCTTTCCTTTCCGACGCACAATCTTGTCGTCGGGGTTACGCTTCTTTACCGATGCCTGAATTTTCATGGTTGCTCTCCTGCTTTCCTACTTATACCTGTACACAATACGCCCTTTGGTGAGGTCGTATGGCGACATTTCGACTGTGACTTTATCGCCACGAAATATTTTTATGTAATGCATGCGCATCTTTCCCGAAACATGCGCATGTATCTGATGCCCGTTTTCCAGTTGCACAATGAACTGGGTATTTGGCAAAGCCTCTACAATAGTTCCGTCCACACGTATGGTATCGTCCTTGCTCACTCTGCTCCTGCCGATGATGTAAGAATACGCGGCGAAGAACCGTTAATTACCACGGTATGTTCAAAGTGTGCCGATGGCTTGCCATCGGCAGTGTAAATCGTCCACCCATCGCTGGCAGTATGCACATGAAACTGTCCCATGTCCACCATTGGTTCAATGGCCAATGCCATTCCATTCTTGAGTTTCACATTGGGGTAACGTGTGCGATGCAGTAGTCCGGGAACAAAATTTGGAACCGGAGGCTCTTCGTGTAAATTTTTACCAATGCCATGTCCAACCAGTTCCCGCACGACGGAAAATCCGTTCTTCTCTACGTGTGTTTGAATGGCGCGTGCCACGTCGTACACCTTTGCACCTTCCACCGCTGCTGCAATACCGGCCATAAGCGACTCTCTGGTAACATCCAGCAATCTTTGCTTTTGGTCTGAAATGCTGCCGACAGCTATGGTTCGGGCACTGTCGCCATAGTATCCGTCGAGTTCCACACCACAGTCTATGCTCACAATCTGTCCTTCCTTCAGGGTACGATTGCTGGGCATTCCATGCACTACTTCTTCGTCGATACTCACGCATAGCGTAAACGGGAACTCGCGGTTATCAACGCGATACCCTTTAAACGCCGGCTGACCACCCTGACTGCGGATGTACTCTTCGGCAATCTTGTCAAGTTCACGCGTTGCGATGCCGGGTACTATTGCATTCTGAACAATATCCAGCGTTTCGGCTACCAGCTTGCTGGCAGCAGCAATTTTGGCTATCGCTACCTCGGAATGAACGGGCGCTATGGTTTCGGTCTCAATCACTGTCCGCTTAACGCTCCTGCACGGCCTCTGATTTTGCCGGTTTTCATGAATCCGTCGTAATGCCGCATCAGCAAGTGCGACTCGATTTGTTGCAGTGTATCCAGCGCAACGCCAACGATAATCAGCAAGCTTGTACCCCCAAAGAACGATGCAAAGAGTGGTGGCACTTGCAACACATTCATGGCAAAGGTTGGCAGTATGGCAACAATGGCCAGGAAGATGGCTCCCGGAAGGGTAATGCGCGTGAGAATGTTTTCAATGTACTCGGCGGTATGTGCTCCCGGACGTACACCCGGAATAAAGCCGCCGTTCTTTTTCATGTTGTCTGCTACTTCTTTTGGGTTGAAAGCAATCGCTGTATAGAAGTAGGTAAAGAATAAAATCATCAGTCCGTACGAGAGAGCATACCAGATACTCCGCTCACTAAAGGCGTTTGCCAAACTTCCCAGGAAGGCATTGTTCGGGAAGAACGAAGCAACGGTTGCCGGTACGAACAAGATAGACTGAGCAAAGATGATGGGCATTACGCCGGCAGTGTTTACCCGCAATGGGATGTACTGTGTTGTTCCGCCGTACACTTTTCTGCCCACCTGACGCTTGGCATACTGAACAGGTATTCTCCGTGCACCCTGCGTTACAAGAATAACGGCAGCAATAATGCCAGCGAGGAAAACAAGTAGTACAACGTCGATTACCAGGTTACGCGAGCCGCTGTTGATAAGCGAAATCTCCTGCGACAGTGCTGTGGGGAAGCGTGCAATGATGCCAATCATAATAATCAGCGATATACCGTTCCCTATGCCACGATCTGTGATTTGCTCACCAATCCACATTAGTGCAATGGTACCTGCCGTTAGAATCATAACCGAAGAGATCGTCCAGAAGAAACCGGCATCTGGAACCACGCTAACCTGATTAGCCGTTGTTTGTGCAATCTTGATGGTTACACCCCAGGCCTGTAATGCTGCAAGGAACACGGTGAGTATTCGTGTGTACTGGTTGATCTTTCTCCGTCCGTCTTCGCCCTGCCGCTGGAGTTTCTGCAACTCAGGCAGCACAACACCGGCAATTTGGAGTATGATGCTTGCAGAGATGTAGGGCATAATACCCAGTGCAAACACGGCAGCATTCGAGAAAGCCCCCCCCACGAACATGTCGTAGAGTCCGAAGATGGTTCCCGACGCATCACCGGCCGAGGATGAGATGCGAAGCAAATCAATATCCACGCCTGGGATGGTAATGAACGATCCGATGCGAACAGCCACGAGCGCCACCAGCGTAAAGATGATGCGCGTTCGCAGCTCTTCGATCTTGAAGATATTCCGTATGGATTCGATTACGTTAGCCATTGATGGTTACCACTCCGCCGGCTGATTCAATTTTCTGTTTAGCCGTTGCCGAGATTTTGTTTACCGAAATGTTCACTGCTACATTGATATCGCCGTTACCTAACACCTTTACCGGCGCATGTTTCTTACGAACAACGCCCAGCTTGTAGAGGACTTCGTTGTTCACAACGCCGTTCGTTACGCGTCCGCTTTCTACCAGTTGCTGTAGTTGCGCTACATTCACTTCCTGAAATTCAACGCGGTTAATGTTCGTAAATCCAAATTTGGGCACACGCCTGGTGAGGGGCATCTGACCGCCTTCAAACCCCGGCGACTGACTGAAGTTGCTCCGCGACTGATGTCCTTTATGGCCACGTGTTGATGTTCCACCGTGTCCGGATCCTGCACCACGACCAACGCGTTTTTTGCGATGTCGTGAGCCGGGTGCGGGCTGAATATTTCCAATGTGTTTCATGGTTGCTTAGTCCTGTACTTCTTCTACGGTAACCAGGTGGCGCACGGCGTGAATCATTCCGCGCGTTTGCGGGTTGTTCGGTTTAATCGTTGTAGAGTGCGGTTTGCCCAACCCAAGAGCTTTGATGGTTGCCTTGTGTTTTGCAAGTGCGCCGATGGTACTCTTTACCTGCGTGATTTTCAGTTTCATGGTTTTTCCCTGTTCCTTAGCCGTGAAGAACCTTTTCGATGCTCACACCTCTGCGGGCTGCCACCGATGCTACATCTTCGAGTTGCTGAAGTGCATTCATGGCTGCCTTTACAGTGTTGTGTGGATTGCTTGACCCCATGCTCTTGGTGAGCACGTCTTTAACGCCGGCAAGTTCCAGAATGGCACGAACGCCGCCGGCAGCAATAACGCCTGTGCCCGGTGTTGCCGGACGGATCAGTACCTTAGCGGCGCCAAACCTTCCCACAACTTCATGGGGAATGGTTCCTTCCTGAACACGTACGCGTACAACGCTCTTCTTTGCAGCTTCCGTTGCCTTGGTCACAGCATCCGACACCTCGCCGGCCTTGCCCAGACCATAGCCTACGTGTCCGTTTTCGTCGCCAACAATAACGATTGCACTAAAGTTAAAGCGACGTCCACCTTTTACAACCTTGGCGGTACGGCCAACGTAAACGATTTTATCTTTCAGGTTTAGGTCTGATAATTTCTGTTTTGCCACGTCCTTCTCCGTTCTCTTAAAAATCCAGCCCGTGTTCGCGGGCGGCTTCAGCCAGCGCTTTCACGCGGCCATGATACAGAAAACCATTACGGTCGAATGCTACCTTGGATATGTTCGCTGCCTTAGCGCGCTGTGCAAGCACGGCGCCAACCAGTTTACTCTTGTCGGACTTTTTCATCTCGGCAGTAATCTGCGCACGCACTTCCTTATCGGTTGTTGATGCCGATGCCAGCGTTGTTGCCGTGGTATCGTCTATGATTTGCGCGTAGATGTGCTCAGCCGAGCGAAATACTGTAAGGCGCGGACGCTCCGAGCTGCCGTTGATGCGGCCACGCACGCGTTTGTTGCGTCGTTCGTACCGTGCCCTTTTTGATGCAATGCGATTCATGGTCAGTTCCTAAAATTATTTCCCTGCCGACTTACCGGCTTTTCTACGGATGTATTCGCCTTCGTAGCGGATGCCCTTGCCTTTGTACGGCTCCGGCTTACGTAAGTCGCGCACTTTGGCTGCAATCATGCCAACGAGTTGCTTGTCTATTCCCTTCACCGAGAAGGTTGTTGGTGTTGCCACGGCAAACTCAATCCCGTCGGGTGGTACAAACATGATGGGGTGTGAATATCCCAGGCTAAGCACAAGGGCTTTTCCTCGTAACTCCACCTTAAAGCCAACACCTTCTACCTGAAGTTTCTTTTCGAATCCGTTGCTTACACCTTCAACCATCCAGGCAATGTGTGCTCTGGTAAGTCCGTGAAGTGCACGTACTTTTTTATCGTCGTTTGCTCGTTCAAACACAAGCTCAGCCCCCTCGCGCTTCGATGTTATGCGAGGATCTACGCCAAACTTCAGCTCGCCTTTTGGTCCTTTTACTGTGCAAAGTCCGTCGGCGAACGTTACGGTCACGTTATTTGGAACGATGATTGGTTTTTTACCTACTCTTGACATTGTTCGTTCTCCTACCAGATCGTACAGAGGATTTCGCCGCCTACGTTTTCGCGTCGGGCCTGTTTGTCAGACATTACACCACGGGGTGTAGAAATGATGGCCACGCCAAGACCATTTCGCACGCGTGGAAGTTCACCCACACCGGCATAGACTCTGCGTCCGGGTTTGCTTACCCGTTTGATTTCGCGGATAACCGGCTCGCCGTAGTAGTAGCGCAGTTTCACCTCGAGGGTTGGCTGTGCTCCTTCTGAGCGCAAGCTATAGTCGGCAATAAAGCCTTGGTCCTTGAGAATTTCTGCGATGGCTACCTTCAGCTTCGAGCTTGGTACATCGAGGGTTTTATGTTTTGCTGCCGACGCATTACGAATGCGTGTAAGAAAGTCGGCTATGGTATCTGATACTGGCATGGTCGTCTGGTCTGCTTGTTTCTAATGGAAAAGGGGCTAAGAATTACCAGCTTGCCTTGCGGATGCCCGGGATTTTACCCTCGAGCGCCAACTGGCGGAACATGTTGCGGCAAAGGCCATACTTGCGATATACGCCACGGCCGCGTCCGGTTACCAGGCAGCGGTTGCGTACCCGCGATGGGGCGCTGTTGCGTGGCAACTTCTGTAAACCCTCCATATCGCCGGCAGCCTTGAGTTCAGCACGCTTGGAGGCGTATTTCTCAACAAGTTTTGCACGGCGTTGGTTACGGGCGATAATGCTCTTTTTGGCCATAGATAATCCTTGAGTCCTTGGTCTGTGTTAGTCTTTCTTACGGAAGGGAAATCCAAACTCCTGCAGAAGGGCATGTGCCTCTTCGTCGGTTTTGGCACTGGTAACAAATGTGATGTCCATGCCGCCAATCTTGCTCACCTTGTCCACATCTATTTCCGGGAAAATAATCTGCTCTTTTACGCCAAGTGTGTAGCTGCCACGGCCATCAAAGCTCTTATCCGAAAAACCACGAAAATCCCGAATCCGCGGTGCAGCGATGTTGATGAACCGGTCCAAAAACTCATACATGTGAGCACGGCGCAGTGTTACCCGAGCGCCGATGGGCATTCCTTCGCGCAGTTTAAAGTTGGCAATGCTTTTGCGAGCTCGTGTTATTGCCGGACGCTGTCCGCTGATTAACTCCAGCTCGTTAACGGCTGCCTGCAGCAACTTGGTGTCTTGCGTGGACTGGCCAACTCCAATGTTGATGGCAA
>CAZGHI010000027.1:15039-16535 GCA_964525565.1 uncultured Hyphomicrobiales bacterium | reverse complement strand
TCTCCAAGCGTGGCACCTGCATCACCGACGAATAGTTGAACTTCTTCATCAGCGACGGTACTACCGTTTCCTGATAGAAGGCAAACAAGCGTGCGGGTACACGCTCGGTTTTCACATCTTCGATGCGCGGTCCTTCGGGCTTGAAATCTACTTTTTTAACAGTTGTCTTCGCCATGATTACAATTCCTCACCTGTTGTGACTGCGATGCGCTTCGTAACAGATTTGCCGTTTTCTGTTGTGCGCTGCCTGCGGACACGTGTTGGATTGCCTGCTTTGTCCACCAACATCACGTTGGAGTAGTGCACGGGGGCCTCCTGCTTTACGATGCCGCCATTGGGATGGCGTTGCGACGGACGCACTGCCTTGGACCGTAGGTTCACGCCCTCTACCAACACCATCATTTTTGATGGCATTACCTGCAACACACGGCCGGTTTCGCCCTTGCTGTTTCCTGCGATCACCTTAACGGTATCACCTTTTTTGATGTTAAGCTTCGTTGCCATTACAATACCTCTGGAGCCAGCGACACGATTTTCATGAAGTTCTTCTCGCGCAGCTCACGAGCTACGGGACCAAAGATCCGCGTGCCGCGCGGGTCGTTGTTGTTGTTAATTACAACGGCAGCGTTTTCGTCGAAACGGATGTACGATCCATCCCGCCGGCGCACTTCCTTTTTCGTGCGCACCACAACTGCCTTTACCACTTCGCCTTTTTTAACGGCACCCTGTGGCAGGGCTGCTTTTACTGAGCACACCACGATGTCGCCCACCGAGGCATACCTCTTGCCATGACCACCGAGCACGCGAATGCAACGAAGCTTTCTCGCACCACTGTTGTCGGCCACCACAAGATTTGATTCTTCCTGGATCATTGCGTGTTTTCCTTACTGTGCTCGCTCAACAATTTCCAAAAGCGTCCAGCGCTTACGTGCGCTAAGCGGACGTGATTCGATCACACGAACGGTATCACCGATGTTGCAATCGTTGTTTTCGTCGTGGGCCATCACCTTTTTGGTTTGCTTGAAGTAGCGCTTGTAAATCGGGTGCGCTACCTGGCGCTCGATAGAAACAACAATGGTTTTGTTTGCTTTGTTGCTCACAACCTTACCGGTACGCACTTTCTTTCCGCCGCCGGTTTTTACTGGCGCTGCTGCCGGCGTTGCCGCCGCAGTAGCTGCCGGTGTTGTTTCAACAATGTCGTTGGTTTCGTCTGTCATGGTGATGTTCCGCCTCAGTTACTCTGTTTCTTGCGTTCAGTGAGAAGGGTGCGCATGCGAGCAATGTCCTTGCGCATGGTTCTGATACTCGAGGTATCGTGCAACTGCCCCAGTGTAAGCTGGAAGCGCAGTCGAGTTACGCTCTCTTCGCTTTCACGGAGGAAGCTCTCCAGCTCTTCGGTTGTTAAGCTGCGAAGGTCGGCTGCTTTACGCGCTTTCATGGGCGCCCTCCAGATCTACACGTTGAACGAATTTGCATTTTACGGGCAGCTTATGCGA
>CAZGHI010000027.1:0-15022 GCA_964525565.1 uncultured Hyphomicrobiales bacterium | reverse complement strand
CTTAGCACGCTCTGCCGAAACGCCGTCAATTTCAAACAGGATTCTGCCTGCCTTTACCACGGCTACCCACATTTCGGGGTTACCCTTACCGGAACCCATTCGGGTTTCTGCCGGCTTTTTGGTAACAGGCTTGTCCGGATAGATGCGTATCCACACCTTACCGTCCCTTCGCAGGTACCGGTTGATTGCAATACGAGCCGATTCGATTTGGCGGTTTGTTATCCACGCCCCTTCCAATGCCTTCAGACCAAACGATCCAAATGCAACGGTGGAACCACGATAGGCCTTTCCACGCCGACGGCCCCGATGAGTTTTGCGATGTTTTACTCGCTTTGGGATGAGCATTGCCTAATTCCTGCGCTGCTGTTCTTACTGTTCCTTATTATTCTGTTGCTTGCCGATAACGTCGCCACGGCATATCCAAACCTTCACACCTATAGATCCGTACACAGTTTCTGCACGACCCATATCATAATCAATGTCGGAACGCAACGTGTGCAACGGCACACGGCCTTCCTTATCCTGTTCTGTTCTACTCATGTCGGCACCACCTAAACGGCCGGAGCACATAACGCGTACGCCTTCTGCTCCTACCCGCATGGTGCTGCTCACTGCATTCTTCATTGCTCGCCGAAACGAAATACGCCCTTCGAGCTGCGCGGCAATGTTGTCTGCCACAAGCTGGGCATCCAACTCCGGACGCTTGATTTCGCTGATAAGGATTTTTACATCCTTTTTGGTGAGCTTTTTCAACTCCTCTTCGAGTTGGGCAATATCTTTACCAGAGCGGCCGATGATAACACCCGGACGTGACGTGGTAATGGTAATGCGTACCTGCTTTGCCGTGCGCTCTACAATCACGCGCGACAAGCCCGCCTTTTTAAGACGGTTCTTGAGGTAGTTCCGAACCATCAGGTCTTCCTGAAGTTTCTCGGCGACGTTCTTCTCGTCGAACCAGTTTGCGTCCCACTGGCGGATAATGCCCAGACGCATGCCTATTGGATTGGTCTTCTGACCCACAGGTTAATCCTTGCCTTACTGAGGAGTGGAAACAACAATGGTTAAATGGTGCGAACGCTTACGAATCCGGTATGCACGCCCTTGCGGTGCCGGCGATATACGCTTCATGGTTGGCCCTACATCTACAAAGGCTTCCTTGACCACGATGGTTTCCGGATCTACTTCGGGATGCGGACGCGTAAGATTGTTAATGGCAGACTTCAGCGTTTCTTCCGCTGTTTTGGCTGCCATCTTATCGGCGAACTTTAGAATAGCCAACGCTTCCTGCGCAGACTTGCCACGGATAAGATCAATAACCAAACGCATCTTGCGTGGCGATGATCGTGTGTGGCGCTTTATTGCTCGTGCTTCCATGGTATTCCTTACTTCTTGCCTGTCTTGAGATCTTTACGGTTACCACTATGACCGCGATACGTACGCGTGGGCGCAAACTCGCCCAACTTGTGGCCTACCATGTTCTCGGTTACATACACGGGGATGAACTTATTGCCATTATGAACAGCAAAGGTGTGCCCCACAAAGTCAGGTGCAATGGTCGAGGCACGGCTCCAGGTTTTCACAACCGTTTTCTTTCCGGCTTCGTTCAGTGCAACCACCTTCTTCATCAGTTTGTAGCTGATAAATGGTTCTTTTTTGAGCGAACGTGGCATTGTTCTCTATCTCCTGACTTATGCGTTTCTTCTGCGAATAATGCTGCTTGACGACGCTTTTTTCTTCTTGCGCGTCTTAAAGCCCTTTGCTAGCTGTCCCCACGGCGACCGCGGATGCTTCCGGCCACCACCAGACTTCGACTTTCCTTCGCCACCACCGTTGGGGTGGTCTATCGGGTTCATGGCCATACCACGCGTTTGTGGGCGTACACCCAGCCAGCGTTTGCGTCCGGCCTTGCCATACTCGATGTTTTCATGCGAGCTGTTGCTTACGCTTCCAAGCGTTGCTAAACAGTCTGCAGGTACAACGCGAATTTCACCGGAGGGCAGCTTAAGCTGTGCTTTGCCGCCATCTACTCCAACAAACTGCGCCGAGGTTCCGGCTGAACGCACCATCTGTCCGCCCTTGCCCGGCTTCATTTCGATGTTGTGCACTACCATACCAACCGGTATGGACTTCAACGGCAATGCGTTACCGTCACGCAGCTCCGCGCCGGCACCGCTCATCAACTGGTCGCCAACCTTCACTTTGTCCGGCGCAAGTATGTAGCGCTTCTCGCCATCGGCATATTCAAGTAACGCTATGCGACATGTGCGGTTTGGGTCGTACTCAATGGTGAGCACTGTGGCTGCAACGCCATGTTTGTTGCGTTTGAAGTCAATCTTGCGGTACATACGCTTATGTCCGCCACCACGATGGCGCGATGTTACGCGTCCGGTGTTGTTGCGTCCACCCGATTTTTTAAGGGGCTCCAGCAACGACTTTTCCGGCTTCGAGGTTGTGATTTCCTCGAATGTACTTACGCTGTAGAAGCGTGTACCGGGTGTTATGGGTTTTAAACTGCGGGTGCTCATTTATTTGCTCCGTGATCGAAATGCTGCCTGCAGGGAAAACGAGGATTATTCCTCGCCACCCTCGCCGGCAACGATGTCAATCGTCTGTCCTTCTTTTAAGGTTACGTAGGCCTTCTTTTTCAAATTGGTTCGGCCTGTTTGAATTCCTCTGCGTGTAAACCGACGGCGTACCTTGCCTTTGATGCGCACGGTACGGATGCTTACCGGCTCTACGTCGAACATCGTTTTGATGGCATCGTAGATCTGCACTTTGTTGGCACTCGGATCAACCTCGAACACGTATTGGTTCGCTTGGTTCAACTTGGATGCCTTTTCGGTAATCACCGGTTTTCTCAATATCGTTATCATTCGTCGCCTCCGGCTTCTGTTGTGCCAAAGCTGTTGGCCAACGTGTTCAGGGCACTCTTAAAAATCAGCAGCGTGCTGTGGTTGAGAACGTCGTACGCCGAAATCTTGTCGGCCGGAAACGATGTAACACCTTTGATGTTCCTGGACGAAAGCACAAATGTGCGGTTTGCCTCGGGCAATAACATAAGCACTTTCTTGCCGGCAATGTTCAAATTCTTGAGCATTGCAGCAACTTCCTTCGTCTTTGGCGCATCAATGGTAAAGTCTTCAACAATTACGACGTTGTTTTCACGTGCACGCAGCGCCAGTGCCGACTTCCGAGCCAATCGCTTTACCTTAACTGGAAGGTCCAGGTGATAGGCATGGGGCTGTGGACCGTGTATGGTTCCACCACCGGGAAGCAGCGGAGAACGGTTCGATCCACGACGTGCGCCTCCTGTACCTTTCTGTTTAAAAGGCTTCTTGCCACCACCACGTACTTCTGCCCGCGTCTTGGTCTTGTGCGTACCCTGACGCCTGTTGGTCAGGTAAGCACGAATAGCCAGGTGCATGGCATGTTCGTTTGGTTCGATGCCAAAGACTGACGCCGGTAGCTCTACCGAGCCGGCCTTTGCGCCATCCTTTGTATGAAGATCAACTGTCATGGTCTCTGTTCCTACAGCTTTACGATTTCTACTACTGAATTCATCGGCCCCGGGATGCTTCCCTTAATAACCAGCAGGTTGTCGGCAGGATGCACCTGCAGAACCTTAAGATTTCGCACTGAAATCCGTTTTCCACCCATACGCCCGGCCATTCGCAAGCCTTTAAATACACGTGATGGGAAGGACGACGAACCGATGGAGCCTGGGGCACGCGGACGGTCGCTTTGTCCGTGGGTGGTCATACCAACGCCACCAAAGTGGTGCCGGCGAACTACACCCTGGAAGCCTTTTCCTTTGCTGGTTGCAGACACCTTTACGGTATCTCCAACAGCAAACGACTCAACGGTTAACACATCGCCTGCCTTCACCTTGTCCACGAGCTGTTTAAACTCTTTAAGGATGCGCTGAGGTGAAACGTTGTGTTTGGCAAAGTGGCCGGCTTGCGGCTTAATCACCTTACGATCCGGCAGCGGTTCGAAACCGATTTGCACAGACTCGTAACCATCGTTGTCTTTCGTTTTAATCTGCACTACAGGGCACGGTCCGGCTTCGATTACGGTGCACGGGATAAACTGCCCGTCTTCCGTATAGATGCTTGTCATGCCAAGCTTGCGTCCGAGAATTGCACTCATGTCCGTGTGTCCTTATACCTTCACTTCTACATCTACACCGGCGGGTAGCTCCAGGCGCATCAAGGCATCGATGGTCTTTTGCGTAGAGCTGAAAATGTCAATCAAACGTTTGTGAACGCGAGCTTCAAACTGCTCGCGGCTCTTCTTGTCCACGTGTGGTGAACGGAGCACGGTGTACACGGAACGTTCCGTTGGAAGCGGAATCGGACCACTGATTACAGCGCCGGTTTGCTTCACGGTACGCACAATCCTGTCGGCCGAACGGTCTATCAGGTTGTGATCGTATGATCGAAGTTTGATGCGTATCCTTTGCGTTGCCACTCGTCTATGTCTCCAGATGCAGGATTTGTGTGAGACGAAAAGCGAGGGAAGGCGAACCTTCCCTCGCATGTTGTCCCGGATGTTTCGTTATTCAAGTACTGCTGTTACTACACCGGCGCCTACGGTACGGCCACCTTCGCGAATGGCGAAGCGGAGGCCTTCCTCCATAGCTACTGGTGTAATCAGTTCAACTTCCAAATTGTCGATGTTGTCGCCCGGCATAATCATTTCCACTCCGGCGGGCAGGTTCAACACACCTGTTACGTCGGTGGTACGGAAATAAAACTGCGGACGGTATCCATTGAAGAAAGGCGTGTGCCGACCTCCCTCTTCTTTTGTGAGCACGTAGGCTTGAGCTTTGAACTTGTGGTGCGGCGTAATAGAACCAGGCTTGGAAATCACCATTCCGCGCTCGAGTTCATCTTTATCTACACCGCGCAACAACAATCCTACGTTGTCGCCGGCACGACCTTCGTCGAGCAGTTTCCGGAACATTTCAATTCCGGTCACGGTGCTCTTCTTCTGAAGACCAAAGCCTACGATTTCTACTTCTTCGTTGACTTTTACAATACCGCGCTCAATGCGGCCTGTTCCTACCGTACCACGACCCGTGATGGAGAATACGTCTTCTACCGGCATCAGGAATGGCTTGTCCACATCACGAACTGGTGTCGGGATATAACTGTCCACAGCCTCCATGAGCTTGAAGATGCACTGCATGTCTGCATGGCTGGCATCTGCACCGCTGGAAGCAGCATCAAGAGCCTTGAGTGCAGATCCATGCACAATCGGAATCTCGTCGCCCGGAAACTCATACTTGCTCAGCAGTTCACGGATTTCGAGTTCTACCAGCTCTACCAGTTCCGGATCGGCAATGTCCACCTTATTCATGAATACCACAATACGCGGTACACCTACCTGGCGTGCAAGAAGGATGTGCTCACGTGTTTGTGGCATCGGTCCGTCGGTTGCAGCAACCACGAGAATGGCACCGTCCATCTGTGCGGCACCGGTGATCATGTTTTTCACATAGTCGGCGTGACCCGGACAGTCAACGTGAGCATAGTGACGGTTTTCCGTTTCATACTCTACGTGAGCTGTGGCAATCGTTATACCACGAGCCTTCTCTTCAGGAGCGTTATCAATCGAATCGAATGAACGCTTCTCTGCAAGACCCTTAGCGGCCAGCGACATTGTGATAGCGGCCGTGAGCGTTGTTTTTCCATGGTCAACGTGGCCGATTGTACCAACGTTCACGTGGGGTTTATTCCGCTCGAATTTTTCCTTGGCCATGATGCAAACTCCTCAGGTTGCGATACGGTAAGATATTGTTGAGTTACTATTAGTGTGTTCTGTTTTGAGACAGAAAACAAAGCTACGGAAAAAAATTGAGCTAACGACTCATCCGTGGTTCGTATCTGTCAAATTTCATTGTGTACGAGCCGCGCCCTTGTGTTATGGAGCGCAATTGTGTTACGTACCCAAACAAGTTTGAGAGTGGCACAAGGGCCGTGACTACCTGCAGGATGTCGCGGGTTTGAATTCCCTCTATCCTGCCCATTCGTGAACTGAGGTCGGCAATAACATCGCCAACATGCTCTTCGGGAGTTACCACCTCCACTGCAAACACCGGCTCCATGAGCAAGGGCCCTGCCTTGCGCACGGCTTCCCGCGCTGCTATGGATGCTGCCACGGCATATGCCGTTTCGGTGGCATCCTCTTCGTTGTACTCCGCATCGGTCAGGACGGCCATAACATCTATCATGGGGTATCCTGCCACGGGTCCCACCTTGAGGGCTTCCAAAGCCCCCTTAGCGACATTCTTAACGTACACTTCCGGAAGTGCCTCGGGTGTTAGCTCGTTGCGGAACTCGAGACCTTTTCCGGGAGTGTTCGGACGGACTTCCAATGTGACCTGTCCAAACTGGTTCTTCCCTGCTACAGCGCGGATAAACTCACCCTGCGCCTGTGCGGGGGAAGAGACCGTTTCTCGAAAGGCTACCTGGGGTTTTCCAACTTTTACGGGAACGTTAAACTCCCTGTTCAGCCGGTCGGCAAGAATTTCCAGATGCAACTCGCCAACGCCTGAGATGATGATCTGCCCGGTCTCCGGATCGGTGTGAACCCGAAATGTGGGGTCTTCGTCCATGAGCCGCTGCAGGGCATCGAGGAGCCGATCCTGATCGGCAAGGGTCCGCGCCTCGATGGCCTGATTGATCACTGGTTCCGCAAATTCAATGGGTTCCAGAAGGATGGGATGCTTGGTGTCGGTAAGGGTGTCACCTGTTCTCGTAAATCGCAACGATGGTAATGCCACAATGTCGCCGGCAAAGGCCTCAGCCAGCTCTTCCCGCTTGTTTGCCGCCATGCGCAGTATCTTCCCCGCCCTCTCTTTTTTGTCCTGCCCAACATTCAAGAGCTGCTGCCCTACGCTTACCTGTCCGGAGTATATGCGAATAAAGGTTAGCCGCCCAACGAACGGGTCGGTTAACACCTTAAAGGCAAGGGCACTGAAGGGGGCTTCGTCTGTTGGCGGACGTGTGGCTTCGCGCTCGGGATTCTCTGCATCATGTCCGTGCACATGACCTACATCGGCCGGCGATGGTAGGTATGCCAACACGGCATCGAGTAGCTGCTGCACGCCTTTATTTCGGAGCGACGATCCGCACAAGACGGGTGTGATACGGTTACTAAGTGTTGCTGTGCGCAGCACTCGCCGGAGATCGGCTTCGCTTATGGGGTTGCCGCCCAGATATTGCTCCAGCAGCACATCGTCATGCTCTACCACGGCTTCAATCATGGCCTCACGAGCCTGAGCTGCCTCCGCTGCTACATCATCCGGTATGGGCACTACTTCGAAGACGCTGCCATCGTCCTGCTGGAAGAGGATGCATTCCATACGCAGCAGGTCTATGACACCTTTAAACTGGTCCTCAGCTCCATACGGAATCTGAACGGCTACAGGTCGGGCACCCAAACGCGTGCGCATCATGTCTAACACACGCGGGAAATTCGCTCCCACCCTGTCCATCTTATTCACAAACGCCAACCGTGGCACATGATACTGACTTGCCTGATGCCACACGGTCTCGCTTTGTGGTTCTACACCGGCAACGGCGCAAAACAACGCAATGGCACCATCCAAAACGCGAAGCGATCGCTGTACTTCGGCGGTGAAATCCACATGGCCAGGGGTGTCTATGATGTTAATCACATGATCACGCCACATACAGGTTACCGCAGCCGAGGTAATCGTTATCCCCCGCTCCTTCTCCTGCTCCATGTAGTCTGTAAAGGCTGTGCCCTCGTGCACCTCACCCATGCGGTGCAGCACGCCGGTATAGTATAAGATGCGCTCCGTTGTTGTGGTCTTCCCCGCATCAATATGGGCCATGATGCCAATATTTCGGGTATGAGTTAAAGCAACGGTTCGCGGCATAATCGTTGTTGTATTAAAACGCCAGATGTGTCAAAGAACGAACTGGTGGATTACCAGCGGAAGTGAGAGAAGGCACGGTTGGCATCGGCCATACGGTGCATTTCATCTCTCCGCCTGATAGCGCCACCTTCACCAGAGGCTGCCGCAACAATCTCACTGGCAAGCTTTGCTGCCATAGATCGTTCACGGCGTTCGGATGCAAACTTTTTAATCCATCGAATGGCCAGGGCTATTCTACGCTCTTCACGTACCTCCATCGGCACCTGATACGTAGCACCTCCTACTCTACGCGGACGGATTTCGATGGACGGACCCACATTGTTCATGGCCTTACGGAATACTTCCAGCGGGTCTTCCTTGGTTTTGTCGGCTACAATACTAAACGCTTCGTAAACAATGGATCGAGCCTTGCTCTTGTTGCCCTTCTCCATCACATTGTTCACAAACTTGGCCAGTGTAACATCGTTATACCGGGGATCGGCCATCGTACGGCGCTTGTCTGATCGTTTTTTACGCATAATTCAGCTTCCTTTTACTTCTTACCCTTTGCGGCTGCCGGTGCGGCACCTGCTTTCGGACGCTTAGCTCCGTACTTGGAACGCCCCTGCATTCGCTTGGCTACGCCCTGTGTATCGGCAGCACCACGAACGATGTGATATCGGACACCCGGCAAATCCTTCACCCGTCCGCCACGGATAATCACAATGCTGTGCTCTTGCAGATTATGCCCTTCGCCCGGAATGTAAGCTGTTACCTCAATGCTGTTCGAAAGGCGCACACGTGCTACTTTGCGCAGAGCAGAGTTCGGCTTCTTCGGTGTGGTTGTGTACACACGGGTGCACACCCCGCGCTTTTGTGGACAGGACTGAAGAGCAGGAGACTTGCTCTTCTCCGTAACCACCTTGCGTCCGTTCCGGACTAACTGACTAATCGTTGGCATTCAATGGCCTGCTGTTACTTGCGTTTTTGTGAGTAAAGAGACAGAAAGTGGCGCCAGAGTGATTCTCCGCGCCAACAGAGCTGACAAAAATAGGTGACGGGGGTATTTTGTGCAAGGGGCTTGGGTTTACTCGTTACCCGTTGAATATTCTGTTCTTGCACTGGTACACAGCTCTTGTGCAGATAATCCACGCAATCGGTTGGCAACTCAACATAGAAATGCGGCTGCGATACTCCTGCCTGGCAAACGTATCACTAATGTATCGGCAAGTATCCGGTGCTCATGATTTGTACAGGAAACCAACCCTCCGAGCAGTCGCGCTAACAACAACGTGGTTACCGGCAATACGTAACGTTGTCTCCTGCTACGGTATCACTCCTACGTTCGCTTCACGAAATCGTGCTCATTCCGAGCAGAGTATGCACCCGATTATGTGCACCCGACTAAATACTCCACATTGTTGCTTCTGGGAGAATGCTGTTGATACACATTTCGTTGGACTACCGTTATTTTTTTCCTAAACTCCTCGTTCCCCAAGCGATGCGAGCGTGCACCTCTCTACGAACCGTGAAAGTTATGCCGTTATGGACGCTAACACGATAATCAATGCAAACGAGCTTCATAAATCCCGATTAACAAAATCCGAATTGTTTGCCCTTTTTTTAACGCAGCGGGTTGGCACGGTTGGATTCTTTATCATCATCTTTTGTTGGACGTTGTTTTGGTTGGCATGGAACACAATCGGTCCAACAGCGCTTCGGTTCGATCCGTATCCAGCTTTCGCATTATGGCTGTTTATCTCGAACATGATTCAAATCTTTCTCATGCCGCTAATTATGGTCGGCCAGAATCTGCAAGGCAAACACGCCGAAGTTCGTGCAGAAAACGATTACTACATAAATCGCAAGGCAGAGCAGGAAATTCGTGAATTAAAGCATAAACTTGACGCGCTAACAACAGAGATATACAAACTCACTCAAGCTGCCGATCGGAATCCATGATTCCACCTCTAACAACATCGGTGTTGTAGGTGTTGAATCCTTCACATTTTTTGAGTCGGGCAGCCTGTTAGGCACACCACCAATGGTTCTCTATTTTGGAGTACAACAAGGAACTTTCGTAGTGGCTGCCAGACGATGAAAAGCAAGCTGTGCTCCCTGCCCTTTTACCTGGGCATAATTGTTCTCACCCAACACATGATGGGGCAAACAGTCGAGCTTACACCGCTGTACAATACAATCGGCATCACTGTTCGAAACATTACCGGCATAGATAGCATTTCCGTTGAATACAAGCCCACGACGGAACACGAGTGGCGTACCACATTTCCGCTCGACAATATCTCGATAAACAGCGAAGAGATGATGCGTGGAAGCATGTTCGGTCTTGCCGAAAACACCACTTATGATCTGCGTGTTACTGCACACATGGGATCAGTCAGCACAACAATTCTCAACACTACCGTCACAACGTTGCAGACTCCATCTTTTCAACCCTCCGGAACGATTCGATGGGTATCTCCCGATGGTACCGGTGATTTTTCCAGGGACGACCCGGGTAACCTTGCAACGCTGTTTGCTTCCGGGTTGGCAACCTGCGGCACAACAATCATTCTAAAGGATGGTGTGTACAGAGTACAGAATCTGCAACTCACCTTAAACCGCTCATGCACAGAGAACACCCCCATAGTTCTTACTGCCGATAGTGGCGCATCACCTGTTGTGGATGCCGGCACAGTTGTTACCACACAATGGGTTCCCCATCCTACGAAACAGAATGTGTACTCTACACCAACACCGGAGGGCACGGCACATTCCACAATCTGTTTACTGGGAAGCATTGCACTGTATCCCTATGCATCGGTTGATGCCAATGTTTTGTTCGGCAACTACAACCTTGCCGACCTAAGTTTTGGCTACGATGGATTCGTCCGCGACGAGAACACGCTGTACATCGCAACGATGTCCGGTGTGAACCCAAACGATTCCGTCGTACGCATTTCGAATGGATTCCGCTTCCTTACCGTGAACGGAAATAACCATAGTGCATTCCTAAAAGTACACGGTATTGATTTTCGGTACTTTGGGAAACCGGTGCTGAACAGCTTCGGTAGCAGTACCGACAGCTATTCCGCCATCGTATTCGACTTCCGCAACGTGAACCATGTGTATTTCGACCACTGCTCGTTTACACACAACACTTTGCCGGTGAGCTTCACCGGTCAGTGTAACAACATCGTTGTTCAAGGATGCACCTTTACCAGCGGCTTCGGATTGTGGTCGCATGCGATGATAAAAAAATCGAATTCGTTTGCACACTCCCTTTTTTCAACGGTATCCTCTTCACGTGGCCGAGGGGTGGAGCTGTCTGCAATCTTTATCGAGAGATCTACAGGTGTAACCATCAGGAGCAACACATTTTATGGGTTGAATTCAGCTATTGAAAGTTTTGCCGAGAGTGGACTTAACCAAGAAGTTGATATTTACAACAACGTCTTCACTGATAACTTTGATGCCATTGAATGCGACGGACCTTGGTCAAACCTTCGGATTTGGAGCAACGTGATAACCCGACCAATGGCAGCCTTGTCCGCAGCACCACCTCTAATTGGTCCGCGGTACTTCTTCCGGAATGTTGTTCACGGTCTAACAGGCCGAAGAAACGAAAAAGATGATCCTTACTTTGTTGGTTGTTACCCGGTGTCGGATGCGTACTTCTCTGCAGCACTAGGGGTAAAAACGAACTCCGGGTATAGTGGCACTGCACCGGCAGGCAACCTATACTGCATCAACAACACCTTCTACTCGGCAGACACCTTAGGCTTTGTTATGGCTGCATGGGAATCAGAGTGGCAACATGCGCTGTTTGCCAATAACATTTTTGCGCATGGCGTGAGTACGCCGTTCTACTTTCACTCACTTGCCGACACTGCACACAATACAGATTTTCAATTCGAATCTGTTCATGATAACTTTTTTACGTACACCATCCATTCGCCCATTGCACGAGTGAAGCATCGGCACGGACAGTATGATTGTACCGACATTCACGATGTCCATGATTTACAGACTACCCTGTCAACCATTTCCGGAAGCTCCAATATTTCTATTCACAATCCCTATCAAACAAATCCGGAGTTCGTATCGCCCACGCATGGCAATTTTGCACTTGCACCCTCAAGTCCGCTCATTGATGCAGGAATCAGAATACAAGGATTGTACGACTACAGCGGCAACAGCCCTGATATCGGCGCAATAGAGTTCAACTCAACAAGCACCATTTGCGCTACTGTTCCGTTGTCGCAGACCGTACAACTGTACCCGAATCCATCGAACGGCTCTATACATGTACTACTGCCTACGGCTCAATCGGGCACAACATGCCGGGTGTACAACTCTTTTGGCCAGATAGTGTGGATACAGAGTGATGTGTCCGACACGAATCTCCTGATACATATAGAAAGTGCATCGCAAGGCGTATATGTTTTTGAGCTTTACACTGATAGCGCATCTATCATTCGCAAACCCTTTGTTTTGTTTCAATAGAGCAACGAAGTGAATGGGAGACGTGCATCTGTCCTGTTGCCAAGGTTAGCGCAAGAGAATACAGCAATGCTGAGCATTCACGTCATAGCCCCTTACAGTATGTGGACGCTGATTAGGAAGTTGTAGAAAGGAACAACGCTCCTATATGTCTATTATAGATACTGATTGGATGTACGTTTGTTGTTGTGGAGGTGCTGCATGAAAATTCTCGTAGTTGAAGATGATCAGATCCTTAACAAGAATGTGACCCAAGCTCTTGAAGCAGCCGACTATCACGTTATGTCTGTTTTCGACGGGTCGTTGGTGGAGCGGGTGGTTCGTCGTGAACATTTTGATTGTATTGTTCTTGACATTAACCTTCCCGGCAAGAATGGGTTTGATGTGTGCAGAGACTTCCGCCAGTTTAACACGACAACACCGGTTTTAATGCTTACAGCATTTAATGAGCTGGACGACAAAGTGCAGGGCTTCGATTGTGGTGCCGACGATTACCTTACGAAACCTTTCTTCATGCGTGAATTGCTCCTTCGCATTCATGCACTTACAAAACGCACTCGTGCACAAACGCATCGAAGTCCGTCCGACAACATATTAACGTATGCAGATATCGTTGTGCATCTTGCTACAAAGAAAGTTACTCGTAACGGAGTCGAGATCTCGTTAACTCCTCGTGAATTCCAGGTATTACACAGACTTATCGAACGACCTGGCGAGATTGTATCGAAGTCTGACCTGATCAAAGAAATATGGGGTGGTGCGTTTGATGCAAACACAAACACCATTGAAGTGTACATCAATTTTCTCCGAAACAAGCTGGACAAGCCATTTAACGCCACAACCATTAAAACCAAGGTTGGTTTTGGTTACTACCTAGATGCACAATGAGAATCGGTAGCAGGATACTCCTTTACTTTTCTACAACGGTGATCACGCTAACCATCGCCAGCTCTGTTATCACGTATATCCTGTTTGCAGAACACCGTCGTGAAGAGTTCCAACAACGGCAGAAAGTTAAAATTCAATACACAATCGGTCTCATTGCAGAGTATAAAGAGCTGAGTGAAAACTTGAGTGCAATCATGGACAAACACACAATCCATGATTTTCTTGACGAGAAGATGTTGATTTTCGACTCAAAGAAACAGTTAATATTTAAGAGTATTGACGATCTGCCAATTTTTGGATATCAGGATCTCCTTAACAACTTATCGGTTTCGCAACCGCTCATCGAAACACGAGAAGCAGAATACGACGTTATTGCTATGTATGTAGCGAATGCAACCGATCAGTATTACGCAATCAGTAAAGCGCGCGATACATACGGTTACTCGAAGCTGTCGTATTTACGCAATGTGCTCATTGCTATCACAGCCGTGATCTCCATTGTAGTATTAATCATCACCGCCTATTTGTCCAAGAAAATATCGCAGCCGATTACTGCCCTTGCAGAGCAACTCAACAAGATGAACTTTGAATACGCCACCATTCCCGATTTAAACATCCAAACCAATTCGTATGAGTTAAACTACCTCATTGAACGATTCAACCACCTTGTTCGCCGTACGAACGAAGCTTTTTCGTTCCAGAAACACTCTATTCATCACATTTCACATCAGCTCAAGACACCAATTGCTGTATTGGTTTCTGAACTTGAGCGAATTACACGAACTGTTCAGAGTAATGAACTGCGTACGGAATTAGAAGCACAGATTGTAAAGACGGAATCTCTGGGCAACATCATCAACACGCTCCTGGAGCTTTCAAAAATTGAAGCCGGATCGCATTTACAGTTTCAAACACTACGCATAGACGAGATTATCTACGATATCATATCAGAGCTCATCGTTGTACATCCGGACTTTCATTTCGATGTTATTTATAAGCCAAAGGAATTCGATCATCGGCATCTTGCGGTAGAAGCGAATGCAGTACTGCTTAAACAGGCTCTGCTTAATGTACTATCCAATTGCATATCCTATTCAAGCGATGCAAAAGGTACTATCGAATTCGACTGTTCGGACCATTCTCACCTAAGCGTTATCGTGAGCAATAATGGGAGCACAATCACGGAAGACGAAGAAAAATTTCTCTTCAATCACTTTTTTCGCGGAAAGAACAGTGCGAACAAAACCGGATTTGGACTGGGTCTCGTTCTTTCCAAAACTATTTTAACAATGCATAGTGCGACCATAACATATTCAAATCCGCAACCGCACGTAAACACATTCCGAATTCAGATACCATTAAGGTAAATTTTATCGTTGTTAAGAGCATTTTAAGGTATGCTCATCTAGCTTTACTTTCCTATGAGCATCGGCTTCGTGGAAAGTACGATTCACCACCGTGTTTTCTGTTCTCTCTTCCTACTGGCTTGTCTTCCCGTCCTTGCACAAGACACCATAACGCTCAGCCGTAGCGAATGCGAAGCAATCTTTCTCCGGAATAACACCCTTCTCATTGCGCAGCGTTTGGAAGTCTCCAAGGCCGAAGCACTTGCCATGCAGGCCAGGCTATGGCCAAACCCCATTATCTCTCTGGACGAGGTAAACCTTTGGGCTTCCAAAAGTCAGCTTACACAGTTTGGAACTGAGCTCCCGGGTTTTGGAAATGGCACCTTAGGAAGGAATC
>CAZGHI010000026.1:28089-33447 GCA_964525565.1 uncultured Hyphomicrobiales bacterium | reverse complement strand
AGGATGAGATCACCGCATGCTCTCCTGCGCCAAGTATGGTAGGAATGTTAATCGTGTGTTTTTTCCCTGCCGCATCGGCAACCGTCCAACCGGTAATGTTCACGCTGTCGGCTCCCAGATTAACAATTTCCACGTAATCGGTGATGCCGGACCATGCATCAAACATGACTTCATTGATCGTTACAGTTCCTGGTGGCGGTGGAAGGGTGAGATACGTTACCAGAGTGTCGTTCTCCGACCGATCATCGCGATCGCGAATCACAACACGTAAAAATATCTTGCCTGTAAGCTCAGGCCATCTCAGTGCAGAAAGGGGAACCACCCACGTATCGGATTCGCCCATCAACAGTGCTTTGGATGTGGTTGTGAGCACAGTCAGGGCTTCCGTTGTAGGCAGTGAAGTGCTGCTATCGGCCAACCAGCACTGCATCTGCACAGTCGCTGCAGGTAATCGCTCACGACCATGATTGACTATGGTGACAACACATGCGTCGTTTGCAATAGCAAGCTGAGCAACCCGGCGATCGCGTGGTAAACGAATAACGGAGTTCATCCTACCGCAGGTAGCGCTGTCTGGAGCCAGACACGATGCCCACGTTTCAGCAAACACCGGTGCACCATTCATCCATTCGCCTTCGCGTTCTATGCTACGCCCTTTAACATAAAACTTCATGTTGTAGGCCATCGAGTCGGCGCATGCCGAATCCGGTTTAAGCAGAACAACCGACTCCGTGGTGTTGTTAAGCGACGGAATTGAACGTTCAATTACCAGCACATCAGATGGTATAAACCGGCTTTCGCGTAATGCAACGGCATCTCTGGTAATGATTGCGCATGCCCCTGGAGCAACCAGGCACGTGCGTACTACACCATCCGAAACAATCGTTGAGGGGAGTTGCACGCACGATCGTGCATCGCACAAACGCCAACCTTCAAGCGAAACATCGTGTTCAGTAATGTTCTGTACTTCCACCCACTCCGGTTCGCCTGCTGCGGGAACCGGATGCACCTCGGTGATGATTACCTGAGAAAGCAGAGGTACAGTGCAGAGCACCATGAGTACTGTCCACATCTCCATGCAGAAGTGTATTGCGAACCATGAGAACTGTGACGTTCACGTAAGTGGCTACGGCCAGTGGCACACATCACCAAGGATCTGTGCAATCGCGCCAAGCATTTCGGCATCGGCTGGAGAAAACCGATGAGTGAGCGGACTATCCACATCCAACACAGCAACCACGCGACTATCCACCATGATGGGCACAACAACTTCAGATTGTGAGCGAGCATCGCAAACAATGTGATCCTCGAAGGCATGAACATCCGGAACCACAATCGTATTCATCTGTGCCCAGGCTTTGCCGCATACACCTCGGTTATAGCCGATTCGAATGCAGGCAGGCTTCCCCTGGAACGGACCCAGCACAAGTTCTGAGCCCCTTACCACATAAAAACCTACCCAGTTAATATCTGGCAGAGCATACCAGAGCACGGCCGCCGTATTTGCCATATTGGCAATGGCATCAGGTTCACCTTCCGTAAGCGACCGGACTGTAGCAATAATTGACGACTGCGACTGACCCTCTTCCACCAGCGTATGGTTGTGCATTATGCATCCATGTTTCAAGGAATGTTCCCGAAATTACCGTATGACAAGAATCGAAGAACTACGATCGCTGATTCGCCGCCACGACTATTTGTATTACGTTGAGGCACGTCCGGAGATCACCGACCAGGAATACGATGCACTATACCGAGAACTCCAGGAACTGGAGTCAGCGCATCCCGAGCTTATCACACCGGATTCGCCAACGCAGCGTGTTGGCGGTCAGCCCATCGGTGCATTTGTTACCGAGCGACATCGAACGCCCATGTTATCGCTTTCCAACACCTACTCACGTGCAGAAATCGAAGACTTTATGCGAAAGGTTGCCGATGGTCTGGAGGGGGCTAAGGCTGAGTTCGTTTGCGAGTTAAAGTACGACGGTGTAGCGCTCAGTCTGATCTATGAAAACGGCGTTCTGGTGCGTGCCGTAACACGCGGCGACGGAGAAACGGGGGACAACATCACGGCCAACGCACGAACCATACGCTCCATACCCTTATTGCTGAATCTGCAAGCTTTGCAGACTGCGAACATGGGGGGGGGAGATTCCGCCATGCCACGATCCTCGATTATTGAAGTTCGCGGGGAGGTGTACATGTTGAACGACCACTTTCTGCAGTTGAATCGCGAGGCAGAGGAACGCGGCGAGAAGCCGTATGCAAACCCTCGGAATACAACTGCAGGAACATTAAAGCAAAAGGATCCACGCGACGTAGCAAAACGTACCCTTCAGTTTGTTGGATACTGGTTGGACTCCGAAGGAGAGCCCGTAGCCGTTCGGGGGAGTCATTCGGAAAATCTCCAGGTGTTGCGGGCACTGGGCATCCCTGTTGCTCAGCATGTGCGAGTATGTAGTACCGTTCAACAGGTGATGGAGTTTATCGAGGAGTTCGATGAGAAGCGTGATACACTACCATTTCAAATTGACGGTGTTGTAATAAAAGTAAACAGTCTGCGACAGCAGCGCGAGCTGGGATTTGTTGCTCGTGCACCACGATGGGCAATTGCATACAAGTACGAGGCAAAGAAAGCGCAGACCGTGCTTCGCGACATCACATTGCAGGTTGGGCGAACTGGAGTCGTTACACCGGTAGCAGAGCTAGTGCCAACAGTACTGGCCGGCAGTACCATTGCACGGGCAACACTTCATAACGAAGATTACGTTCACGAGTTAGACCTGCGAATTGGTGACACGGTAATAATCGAAAAGGGGGGGGATGTTATACCAAAGGTTAGTGGAGTGGTATTGGAGAAACGCACGGAATCCAACACCGTGTGGCACATGCCCACACACTGTCCATGTCCGAACCAAAGCCCCTTACATCGTCCTTTGGGCGAGGTGCAGTGGTACTGTACACATAGTGCATGTCCGTGGCAAATACGAAGGCGCATACAGCATTTTGTCAGCCGTAATGCAATGGACATAGACGGTCTTGGTGAGAAGGCGGTGGATCAGTTTGTTGCAGCCAGACTACTCACAACCATTGCAGACATCTATGATTTACCGGCGCGGGAGCGGGAAATACTGGCATTGGAGAGGTGGGCGCCGAAGAGTTTTGAGCGGTTGAAGCAGGGAATTGAGCGCAGTAAGCAGCAGCCGTATGAGCGTGTTGTATTTGCGTTGGGGATACGGTTTGTTGGTGAAGGTGTAGCCAAGATACTAACCAAGGCATTCCCTTCTGTTCAGGCGCTGAGGACAGCCACCGTTGAGGAGTTAAGTGCAGTACATGAAATTGGCGAAAGAATAGCGGCCAGTGTTGTAGAGTTTTTTTCTGACGCCTCTGAGTCTGCGTTAGTTGATCGGTTGATTGATGCGGGGTTGCAGTTTGAGCGAAGCCGGGAGTATAGATTTACGGATGATTTAGCGGGCAAGACCTTTGTTCTAACGGGTGAATTGACACAGATGACGCGTCGCGAGGCACAGGAGGCAATCGAGGCGCGCGGAGGCAAGGTTAGTGGTTCGGTAAGCAAGCGAACAACGTATGTTGTCGCCGGCGAGAGTGCGGGTAGCAAACTAGAGAAGGCAAGAGAGTTAGGGGTGAAGGTGTTGGGGGAGGAAGAGTTTTTACGTATGCTTTCATGAATAAATGTTCATCGTGCCGGGATATAATAGTATCCCGGCTCATCGTACTTCTACGTACACGCCTCGCATGTACTATTCAAAGTTTGAGAACTGATATCTGAACTCTATCACAAGCTGGTTACGTACCTGAGTTGCCGGACCTACTGTTCCATCGTCACGCCGCACGGGAACCTTATGATCGTAGAATATATCCGTTAAGAAACCAACTGAGAGGAAGTTATTTACTTTCATCAAGATCGTGTTTTCATCGGTAACAACCCATTGCCCTAGCTCGTTGTATCTGCCAAAAACATTGAGTCGGTTTCTCCAGATTACGTTCTCAACAATCTCCCAATCAATGTTCATGTTTAGAACGGCACCTATGTCGTTCTTTATGTTAATACCTGGGTCAACACCAAAAGCTCCAATTGCTGCAAGATCATCGTCAAGCACAAAAATGGTTCGTGAGGCTATGGGGGCAATGAGCAGCTTAAACTGCTTAATGGGTGTCCATTCCGCACCTGCAGACGCCGTTAAATACGCTGGCGCCATCAGGTTGGAGATTTTTAGAAAGCCGCTCGATGTAGTGCTGTCCGGCACCTCGTAATTATAGCCGGCGTAAAACTGAGTGCGAAAATCAATAAATGCTGTGTACCGTAACCAGTCGGTTTGTTTCAACGAAGCCTTACTACCAAATATGATGCGGTCGTCAGCCTTTCGAAAATCCTGCTCTCCCAGTTTTGTCAGAGAATAACCGAGATCAATGTTGTTCTCCCATGAAAAATTCTTTTCGGCGTATTCCAGAGAGCCTAGGAACAGCCCCCTAATTGTGGTCGCATTTTGTCCACCACCCGTCCAGTTGGAAAGCTGAACAGCATTAAATCCAGCTCCGAGGAAGCCTTTATACTTCAACGGAATGCTGTCTGCAGCGAGTTGTTTTACAGCATTCGTGAGGGAGTCACTCGCAACAAGTGAGTTAATCTGTGCAACGGTAGTACCCACTCCGAGCACACCCACGATGATAACAGCGACCAGAACTTTGATCATAAATAGCCTCCCACGATGTATGGTATGTTACGTCAGTGCCAGCGAATATAGGAGCAGAAGAATGAGCAGGCTGGACTGTATCACACAGTCGTTTTCAGCACCATTGTTCATAACTCCGTAGAAAACATGTGGATAACTCAAGTAGTGCCGGGATACTATTAGATCCCGGCACCATGAACATTCGTTCATAATTTTGCGCATGCACCCTCTCGCCGTCCAACCCGTTCTTTCCCTTCCCGTCCGTCTCCGTGCCGACGTTCGATCCAAAGGTGCAGGGATTTGTATTGCTATGGTGGATAGCGACTTCATCGCCCACCCCGATCTTACGAACCCGCATAACCGCATTGTTGGTTTCGTGGACGCGATAACCAATACTGTTCACGAATCAGTTCCCGACACAGCCATGGCTGCGCGACACTGGCATGGAACCATGACGGCTTGCACTGCTGTTGGCAATGGGTTCCTCTCCGGTGGGGTGTTCACTTCCCTTGCTCCCGAAAGCACGGTACTGCTCGTTCGCACCATGAACGAGCATAATCGTGTAACAACGCAGTCCATCGTAAATGCGTTGGAACGCATCGGTGAACTGGCGCCCGACTTCAACATTCGTGTGGTTAACATTAGCGTATATGCCGATGAGCTC
>CAZGHI010000026.1:27802-28065 GCA_964525565.1 uncultured Hyphomicrobiales bacterium | reverse complement strand
ACCTCGTTCAGCAGGGAATATGCGTTGTCTCCGCTGCCGGCAACAACCCCCGTGCTCCCATCCGGCCTCCGGCTGCGGCTCCGGCAGGCCTTGCCGTTGGTGGACTCAACGATAAGAACACCCTTACCGACGATGATAACGAAATGTATCACTCCACATTCGGTATCACGGCTTTAGGAGTGCAAAAACCTGACCTCATTGCACCGGCGATCTATCTTCCCGGACCGATTCTTCCCAATACGCCTCAACACAACGAAGCATCG
>CAZGHI010000026.1:16331-27741 GCA_964525565.1 uncultured Hyphomicrobiales bacterium | reverse complement strand
CCACGACTGCTCCCGTTTACCAAGCTGCCTGTGGCACTCTGGACGTCGCGAAACGCAAGTGAACTTCGCACAGCTATCAGTGCTCGCATTGCCGAAGAACACATCGCTTCACCCTATTATAAGATGGTTGACGGAACAAGCTTCGCTGCCCCAATCGTATCGAGTATCGTTGCCCAAATGTTGAGCGTTGACCCTACTATGCAGCCGTCTGATGTAAAAACCATCCTTGTCTCCACTGCCTCTCCGTTGCCGTCTGTGCCCTCACTCATTCAAGGTGCCGGTGTCGTGGACCAGCGTGCTGCACTCAACGCTGTTCACCGCCGGAACAACTCTCAACACCGCGCTGCGTAGTTTTCGTATCCTATGATGCTCGTTATAACATTCGTACTCGCTGCAGCTACCGTTGCTGCCCAGGTTTCAACTACACCGGTTCAAGGTCTTCGCTCACCTGTGAAACGCCTTGTGGCTTACGTTAACTGCACGGCCGTAACCGAACCGGGACGGACGATTTCGGACGCCGTTATTATCGTGCAGAATAACCGCATCCTTGCTGTTGGCAGCGGTACACCCATTCCCGCTGGTGCAGATATCCGCGATATGAAAGGGGCTTGGGCTTATGCAGGTTTCATCGACCCCTTCATGGAGGCCTCATCGCTGTCTGCACGTCGCGGACGAAAAGATCGCGACGGCAATGTGAGCTCGGACGATGCCGACGAATCGCCATCTACCCCGGTCCCTGATGGTGCAAGGCACTGGAATCAAGCTGTTCGACCAGAACGTGAGGTGCTGGAAAACCTTAACGTTTCTGACGATGGTGTGCGGGCTATGACTAAGGCCGGCTTCACAGCAGTTAATGTAGCCTCTCATGACGGCATCTTCTCAGGTTATGGATCGTCTATTTTACTCCGCGCCGGAGATGTAGCTCCAAACGTTCTCCTACCACGATCGGCACAGTACCTTAGCTTCCGAAAGGGCTCGTCTGCAACTCCATACCCATCATCGCTAATGGGGTCCATTGCTCTTCTCCGGCAGACATTTATGGATGCGCTCTGGTATGGACAGAGCAGGAAGCAACGCTCTACCCCTACTGCCGACGATGCAGAGGTGAATATCTCACTCGAAGCACTGCATGCCGCCATTTCCTCGGGAATCCCGTTCGTTGTTACTGCTTACGATGAGCATGATGTGGCACGGTGGCGCTCTGTTGCTACCGAAGCAAAAATCCGCATCATCATTAAGGGGTCCGGTTCCGAATACAAACGTCTCGCCGATATGGCACGGATGAAGCCTGACCTCATTCTTCCTCTAACACTGCCCGATGTGCCGGATGTGCGCGACCCCGTTGCTGCAGCACATGTCCCGCTGGCTGACCTGATGCACTGGTACTGGGCCCCCGACAATGCCCGACTACTCGACTCCGTTGGGTGCCGTTTTGCTTTTACCACACATGGTGCAAAGGATCCCACAGCAGCTCTGGCCACGCTCCGTTCCCTCGTTAAGAAGCATGGCCTGGATTCGTTGAAGGCCTTGGCTGCACTCACCACAATCCCGGCTGACTTCCTTGGCCTGAATGGTCAGATTGGTAGCATTGCCGCCGGTAAGGTTGCAAACCTGGTTTTCTTCTCAGGTCCACTCTTTAATGACAAATCCGTAGTGCAATGCGCGGTAGTCGGTGGCGATTACATGGGCATTGCAGAACCCCCACCGGTTGATATTCGGGGAACGTGGACGCTTACCTCTTCTTCCTTGGTCAAGCCAATCACCCTGGAGATTTCAGGAACAGCAGCTTCGCCATCACTCGAGGTTCGTGCCGATAGTGCCCGAGTTGACGCAAAAATTGAAGTGCGCAACAAACGCGTTACCTTTTCTCTTCAACTGGACAGCGTGGGAATCAAGGGAACGGCACGAACGTCAGCATCGGCTGATAGCATACTGATGAAAGGATCCATCGTTATGCCCGATGGATCACAATCCCAGTGCTTACTTCGCCGCGACAAGCCGTTCTCGCCAAAACCTGAAAAGCCGACGCCTGCACCAGGCGTGCGCATGCCATTGCCCCCTACCCTCCCTTTTGGTCCATTTGGCTTTGATAGCACCCCCCCCCTTGCCGATGTTGTGCTCAAGAATGCCACCGTTTGGACGTGCGCTGCCCAAGGAGTTCTAACGAATGCCGATGTAGCCATTGCCGGCGGGAAAATTGTTGGTGTTGGCAAGGGGCTAAGCGGAGCACAGACAATTGACTGTTCTGGCAAACACATCACACCTGGTATTATAGATGAGCACTCACATATCGCTATCGCTCGTGGTGTAAACGAAGGAACGCACGCCGTTACAACGGAAGTACGCATTGGTGATGTTGTGGACCCTGATGATATCAATATTTACCGTCAGCTTGCCGGCGGCGTTACTGTAAGCCACCTGCTGCACGGCTCTGCAAATCCCATGGGTGGTCAGCTTCAGTGCATCAGGCTTCGTTGGGGCGCAAACGCTGAAGAACTGAAACAATCAAATGCCAAACCAACAGTGAAGTTTGCCCTGGGCGAAAATGTGAAGCAGAGCAACTGGGGCGATCGATATACTACCAGATACCCACAGAGCAGGATGGGCGTAGAAGAAATAATGCGCGATGCGTTTGCTGCAGCTCGTGATTACGAACAACGGCGCGCAAAGGGCAGTATCGGCGGAACACCGGTCCGCCGCGACCTGCAGATGGACGCTCTTGTTGAAATCCTGAACCAACAACGAAACATTCACTGCCATAGTTATAAACAAAGCGAGATTCTTATGCTCATGCGGCTTGCCGAAGAGTTCGGCTTTCGTGTAGCAACCTTCACGCACATCCTCGAAGGCTATAAGGTGGCACGCGAGATGAAGCAGCATGGAGTGCATGCTTCGTCGTTCGCTGATTGGTGGGCTTACAAATTCGAAGTGTACGATGCCATACCTCAGAATCCGGCAATCATGCACGAACAAGGTGTGCTGGTAAGCGTTAACAGCGACGATGCGGAAATGGCCCGACGTCTAAACCAGGAAGCAGGAAAGAGTGTGAGCTACGGAGGCGTGTCCGAAGAGGATGCTCTGAAATTCGTCACACTCAATCCGGCCATTCAGATGGAACTGCAGAGTAGCCTGGGTTCTCTAGAAACCGGCAAGGATGCTGATGTTGTGGTGTGGAGCGGCAACCCTCTTTCGAACCTTTCTCGCGCAGAACGAACTTTTGTAGAAGGACGAGAGCTGTTTTCTCTGGAGATGGACCAGAAGCTGCGTAAGAGAGATGCGGCACTCCGTACACAGTTAGAGCAAGCCGCACTGCTCGCTATTCAGGGTGGAGCCGGTGTTGCAGCCGCAGGGTCACCCCGTCGTAGAGAATACCATTGCGACAGCGCAGACGATGAGGTAGCAGGCATCTCAGCACCCTAGTCGCAGCAAACGTCTTCCTCAATACACCACTCTTCCTGATGACTACCCTGTCACGTACACACAACAACAACGTTTATTGGTGCTTGTCATCTCTCTGTAATGGATGGGTGCAGGAATGACGCAGTACCCACTTACTAACGTTGTTGCATCGCCATACCTTCCGGAAGCTCTCGACTCCGATCATGTAGGGTTCGAATCACATGACGATAGGCCAATGGAGTTAAGCGTAGTCACTGGCCAGCAGATAGGTTTGCTTGGTGGTCCGCTATACACCCTGCTGAAAATCCGATCGGCCGTTGTTGCTGCACACAATCTCAGCAAACAGTATAATCGAAAAGTGCAGCCGGTATTCTGGTTGGAAGATAATGATCATGATATAGCAGAAGCATGCACCACATGGCTCGCTGGCCCAGATCATCGTGTGGAGAAGGTTTCGGTGGTTGAGGGCGGCGGGAGAATACCGGTACATGAGCTGCGTATTACACAGCAACAGACGGCAACACTGCAGGCAACAATTGAACGGATAGACGGACGGTTTGCCGACGAGACCAAAAACCGTTACCTCGATGTTTACAGGGAGAATCGCTCATGGGCCGATTCTTTTATCGACATACTGCAACCATATACTGATGCATGGGGTGTTCGCATTATCCGCGGGTCGGATGTGATTCGTGAGGGTGCTCACGCTTCGTTAGTTCGAGTAGATCTCGAGTCCAACCAACTACATGCAGCAATCAGTACTGCAACCGAAGAGCTACGCTCTCATGGCTTGCCCATTCAGGCAACGGTAAGCGATGCTCTGTTCTTTTTACACGTTAATGGAGAACGAATGCGATTGGTTCGCCAGACCGGCAGCTTTCGCACAACTGATGGACAGTTTTGGAGCAACTCTGAGCTACTTCACATACTTGATACAGAGCCGCATCGTTTTTCGCCTAATGTGCTTGGCAGGCCGCTCGTGCAGGATGCGGTGCTCAGACCCGTGGCCACAGTTGTTGGTGCAGCAGAGTATGCATATCACCAGCAGCTCAATAATGCCTACCACCAACAAGCCATTGCCAAGCCATTGCGCATTCTCCGACATCATGGATGTATTCTGGATCACAAAACAGAACGCACACTTCACAAACTGGACTTGCAGGTAGCCGACTTCTTCACAACTATTAACGCACTCGAGCAAAGGGTTGTTCAAGAAGAAGCAGAAACACTCATTCCTTCCGTATCGGAGGAGCTGCTGTCCAACATAGCAGAGCCCTTTGTGCATGCTGCCGAACAGATTGACCCAACACTTGTAAAAACCGTCCAAGCAGCAAAAGCATCCGTTGTAACCGGTTTCGAATCTGTTGCCAGTAAACTCCGATCTGCTCTTCGGAAAAAGCATACGGAAAGAATTGATCGTATTCAATCGGTGTGGCAATGGGTGTACCCAAATACGACCCTGGCCGAACGGGTGCACCCGCTGGCAGTGTATGAATCACGTATGGGCATTGAATCTGTCCGTAGTTTTGTTCAACTCATTTGTTCAAACAGCAACCGCAACTTCACTGTTGTTGGTCCTTCTGACCTACAATCCTCGGACGTATAGTGCAGCACACTCCATACATTCTTGTTGTTGACGACAACAAAATCACAGCACGCCTTCTACGAAGGTATTTAGAGGGCAGCGGCTTTCAGGCGGGAGAGGCGCACGACGGTGTAGAGTGCCTGGAAAGCGTTGCTGCGCGTACTCCCGACACCATCATCATGGATGTGATGATGCCCAGAATGGACGGATTAGAAACTACCCAGGCCTTGAAGGCGAATGAGCTGTTTGCACATGTACCCATTGTTATCGTGACAGCATTGAATGATGTTGCCACGCAATCCCGAGCAGTTGATGCAGGTGCTGACGACTTTCTCACAAAACCCATCGAAGAGAAGTTGCTCATTGCCAAGGTTCGGCTGTACACACAGATTGTACGACTGCAACAGCGCATCCAGCACCTTCAAGGCCTAATCCGTGGCATTCACAATGGCTCCATAACAGCAGCCGAGGCTGTAGCAACGTTGGAAACAACAGGCTCGTAATTCATGGATTACAAGCAAACCGTTGCCATTATTGGTGCCGGTATCGGTGGGTTAACTGCCGCCGCGCTTTTGGCCCGCAAAGGCTACAATGTGCACGTTTTTGAACGATCGAACGCCGTTGGCGGTAAGATGGGGAGACTTCAGCATAACGGTTTCTCTTTCGATACCGGACCTTCGGTGATTACCATGCCTTTTGTACTGGAGAACTTTTTCCGCCAGATGGGTACTGCCTTGGCAGAACACGTTACTCTGGTGCCGGTAGATCCGGCATGCCGCTACCGATGGCCGGATGGCAGCGTTCTGCACCTACCGTTTGCCCTCTCCGAAATACCGTCCGCAATTGCCCGCTTGTCAGCTTCCGACGGTCCAGCAGCCGAACGGTACTTGCGTAGGGCCCGAGAGTTGTACGAGCGCACAAAGGACATCTTCTTGTTCTCACCGTTCGAAGGGTTTCGCGAGTTCATACGTCCACGTAACCTACGTTTGCTTCCGCTGGTTCCGAGCCTTCAGGCACACCGGCAGTTGCACGACATTCACCGTAGCACATTTCGCGACCCGCGCATTGTGCAACTTTTCGACCGTTTTGCCACTTACAGTGGCTCCAGTCCGTTCCGTGCTCCTGGAACACTGATGATTATTCCTTGGGTTGAAATGGGATATGGCGCATGGTATCCTATGGGAGGAGTACATACGATTGCACAAGCACTATTTAATCTTGCGCAGGAAGCCGGTGCAGCCGTGCACCTATCCACAGGAGTCAGAAAAATCTGCACAACGAACAACAATACCGTCTCCGGAGTTGTGTTGGACAATGGTGAAACTGTGCATGCCAACTGTGTAATCAGCAATGCCGATGTGCACAGAACGTTAACCAGCCTGCTTGGGGAACATAACAAAGCCCCTTACCAGCCCTCGCATGGCGCTGTGGTGCATCTCCTTGCCACACATGAAACGCATTCCGATTTGGCACATCACAACGTGTTTTTCAGCAGCGACTACCAAACGGAATTTCGAATCATCGAAGAAGGTCGGCTGCCTGATGATGCTACGGTGTATGTGAGCAGATCCTGTGCAACAGACCCTTCACAGGCACCTTCCGGGAGCGAGAACTGGTTTGTGCTCCGTATCATACAGGGATCGTATGATTCAGCGATTACGCCTAAAGGTTGGGATGCCATACCGGACGTTGTTGTTCGGCAAACACGCAATCAGTTTACCCCTGTTGCTACTACCGTGATGTCTGAACCGCTGTATGGCGAGGCCAGCAATTCGATGTTTAGCATATTCCGTCGGCACGGCAACACCTCACGCGCCTATCGGAATCTTTGGTATGTTGGTGGTACTGTACACCCTGGCGGAGGCGTTCCGCTGGTGGTACTTAGCGGAACCATCGTGGCAAATACAATCATGAATACTCTTCACCATTAACTCACCACATCACCATGAAGTTTTTCCGAGTTGTACTTGTTTTAGGAATTGCAATCGCTGTTGGTTCATGTTCAGCAATTCGCGACATCTCGAACAGTCTGGCATCGCTGCAGAAGATGCAGTTCAAAATTTCAGGTCTTACCAACATGCGTCTGGCCGGCGTGGATATCAGTAAAGTGAGCGATCCGAAGAGACTAAGCATTGCCGACGGTTTAGCGCTCACGAATGCCTTTGCAAAGAACAGCTTGCCGGCTACGTTCACCTTGAACGTTGACGCGCGCAACCCCAACAGTGGCAGTGGCGGAACCCGATCTACCACCCTTACTCTGAACAAGTTTGACTGGCGCCTTCTACTCGACGATGTGCGCACAGTTGGAGGCGACTTAGAGCGTCCGATTGACGTTCCCGGAACAACATCGGCAACCACCATTCCGTTGGCGGTGAATCTGGATTTCATCCAATTTTTTAAGGACAGGGGGTATGACGGTATCCTGAACCTTGCACTCGCCTTGGGGGGGGCTCAGGGTAGCACCAGCAAGGTGAAGTTGGACGCACAACCTACAGTGGGCACACCGTTTGGTCCACTCTCCTACCCTGGACGTATCACTATTGTTGACACTGAATTCCGCGGAAGCTAATGGCACTGTTCTTTCTAATCCTAGGCATTATCATAAGTGCAACCTGCGAGTATCTCGCGGCAGCACTGCTGAATCTTCGGCAGAGGGTGCTGAACACCATGGCTGACGAAGGCTCTGCGTTAGCCAAACGATACCAGGATGCATACGACAACACCGACGAAACTGCCCTTGCCATTGGACTGGTTGATATGGCGGCAGTTGCCACAGCAGCAGTAGCGCTTACCGTTACTTCAGAGTCCGACATGCTTCGGTTGCTACTGCAGTTTATGGGTTTGGTTGTTGTGCTTACTACAGCAAAAGTCGTTGCATCAACTGCGGGCACGCGGTATGCCGAGCACGTTCTTCGATTTACAAGTTATGTGCTTGTTGTGGTGCGGACACTTGCGTACCCTGCCCAGCTAGTTCACAGAATTCTTATGCAGATTACCAAGCACCAAACCGACGAAGAAGAAGCCAGGGAAGAATTGGAAGCACTTGTGGAAACAGCACGTGAGGAAGGTGCATTGGATCCCGGCGAGTACCGCATCATGACCAACATCATGCAACTAAGTAGCATTGACGTGCAAGATGTAATGACGCCGCGAACGGTGGTGTTTGGCTTACCTGCAACGATGACCGTGGAGGAGGCGCTTCGTCAGCCCGAACTGCAGATGTACTCTCGGCTACCAGTGTACGAAGGCACCGATCCTGACTCAGTGATTGGTTATGTGGTAACCAAGGATATTCTTCGCGCAGCGCTTGCCGGCAGAAAGACAGCAGAGGTAGGCAAGCTGAAGCGCACTGTGCACTTTGTACCTGAAAATATTTCACTGGAGCGCGCACTTGAGCAGTTCCTGCAGCACCGACAACACATGTTTATGGTTGTCGATGAACACGGAGGCGTAGAGGGACTCATCACCATGGAAGATGTGATGGAAACCATGCTTGGTGCCGAAATTGTTGATGAAGCCGATCATGTGGTAGACCTCAGGCAGCTAGCCAAGCAACGTCGCGATGCACGAATAGCGCAGCGGGAAGCAGAGCGCGGCATTAGCATTCCAGGATAACGTTCACGAACAGTGGTTTGAACGAACGTCCTGAAGAACCCATCAACTGTGACTACCGCACCATGTTATTTAGTTGCACCAACCTGAGCAAATCGTACTTCGAAAAAGAGCTCTTTGCTCATCTATCGTTTGGAATGGTAGAGGGCGAGAAGGTTGGAATTATTGGCCGAAATGGCGCAGGTAAGAGTTCGCTGCTCCGGATTATAGCCGGAATTGATACAGCCGACGGCGGCGACATTGCCAAACGACGCGACCTACACGTGGAATATCTCGATCAGGATCCACAGTTTGCCGATGGCATAACGGCTGTTCATGCTGTTGCATTCGAAGGGTACCATAGCGAGTTATCAACCCAATCTACCTGGGATCGCGAAACGCAAGCTCGAATCATTCTTGGTAAACTCGGATTAAACAACCCTGAGCTCTATGTTCAGCAGATGTCCGGCGGACAGCGTAAACGTGTTGCGCTGGCACGTGCACTGCTTTCGGATGCCGACCTCCTGATACTGGATGAGCCAACCAACCACCTTGATGCCGACACAACACAGTGGTTGCAGGATGAGCTTGTTAACTCTTCAAAAGGTTTACTTCTTGTTACGCACGACCGCTACTTTCTCGATGCCGTGTGTACTAGGATTGTGGAGTTAGATCAGTTGCGCCTGATCTCTTACGAAGGGGGCTATGCAAAGTACCTTGAACGCAAAGAGGCCATGCTAGCTGTTCAAGATGCAACTGCAGCCCATGAGCGGAACAAGCTCCGACGAGAACTGGCATGGCTGGCTCGAGGAGCTAAGGCACAGCGAAAGCAGCAAAAGAGCCGCATTGACTGGATAAAGCGCATGGAGCCGGAGGTAAAACAAACACAATTTCGAGATATTGAAATCGAGCTTGGACACCGTTTCCTCGGAGGTAGAATTATTGATGCCGAGAATGTTGGCGTCAAGGGTCTTTTTCACTCCTTCTCATGGCGCGCACAACCCGGCGAGCGAATAGGCATCATCGGTGCTAATGGAGCCGGCAAGACAACCTTGTTACGAATACTGGCAGGAGAAAGCCAGGCTGACAGCGGCTGGGTTAATCGCGGCGATACAGTAACACTGGGATTCTTCCGGCAAGAGATTCGCGACCTTCATGAAAACGAAAGTGTGCTCGCTAATGTGCGATCCATTGCTGAGTACATAGATGTTGGCGTGGGCCGAGATCGGTATATCAGCGCCCGCGAATTATGCGATCGTTTTGGTTTTGGTCCAAAGCAACAGAATGCATACGTCCATACATTGTCTGGCGGCGAACTCCGACGACTAGGGTTGCTGCGTGTTCTTATGGCCAATCCGAATGTTTTGTTTATGGACGAACCAACGAACGACTTTGACATAGTAACGTTAAATGCACTGGAAGAGTATCTGCAGTACTTTAAAGGAGTGCTGTTAATTGTAAGCCACGACAGAGCGTTTTTGGACAAGGTAGCTACAACCATCTGGTCGTTCCAATCAGATGGGGTCATTAAGGAGTGGCCTGGCAATTATTCAGCTTATTTGGAGGCGATAGAGGCGCACCAGCGAATAAGCACGAGAAGCGGCGACGTAGATCCTGAACCAAAGAACACACCTACAAAGCAAGAAACCATCGCGACAGCCACAGCCCCCTTACGTAAGAAAAAATCACCGTGGGACGAGAAACATCTGAAAGAGTTAGAAAACCAGCTCATGGTGCTTGAGGCAGAGAAATCGTTAACTGAAATGCAATTAGGAGATGCCGGCACACCGTATAGTCAGATAGCAGAGCTGACGAAGAAACTTGGCGAACTACAAGAGAGAATTGAACAGACCATGGAACAGTGGCTGGAGATTTCGGAGCGAGAATAAGCGAATATTATAAACATTCCGAATTCCAGTTTGGAGGAGCGTATGACAATTCTTGAATACATTGACAATACCAAGAATGAAGACGACGAGTCATCGTATCTGCATAGGATGATGGTGGGGTTCATCGGGCTATTGCTTCCCATTGGCACACTAACGATGGTGACCCTACGAAGCGAGCCGGAAGTGCCTACATTCCCAACCTTAGACTCCGTAAGCGCCTACTATTACACGTCGGCATCGCCTGTTTTTGTTGGAAGTCTTATTGCGTTAGGAATTTGCCTTCTTACGTATGCAGGGTACAACAATGGAAGGCAGAAATACGATTGGTGGGTGTCAAGAATTGGTGGAGTGTCGGCTATTCTGATTGCTCTTTTTCCAACAACACCAAGGTCGAACGTTTCACCGCCATGGTGGCAAAGTTGGATTTCAGTGGTGCACTACACTGCCGCAATTGTTCTTTTTTGTTGCTTCGCCGTATTTGCATTGTGGCTGTTCCGAGGGTCGAACGAAGCAGTGCAGGCGCAGACTACCAGGTTGCAGACATCGGAATGGTTTACAAAGCAACGCAGAAATTTTACGTACACCGTATGCGGCATTGGCATTCTTTTAAGCATGATTGCGTGTCTTTGGCTTCAACTGAACAGTTGCTCGATATTCTACCCTGAATGTGCAGCAATTATATTCTTTGCAATCGCCTGGCTTGTGAAAGGGAGGGCATACAAGGTACCGAGGGCTGTGTATCAGAAGGCGCGGGGGCGGTGGTAGTATAAAAATTCATGATGCCGGGATATATATATCCCGGCTCTACCTAGTTATCAACATTTTACCCACACTTTTTTCCACACATGGACTTTCTCTTTTCCGGCGAAGGCATTGTAGCTCTGCTCACGCTTACCATCCTTGAGATCGTACTAAATTCGTCGACCAAATTGACGAATTTAGTACC
>CAZGHI010000026.1:4623-16321 GCA_964525565.1 uncultured Hyphomicrobiales bacterium | reverse complement strand
TAGACAACATCATATTTATTTCTGTTCTCGTTTCCCGATTGCCAAAAACGCAGCAAGCGCAGGCAAGGTTCATAGGACTTACGTTAGCCCTGGTACTGCGACTGGTGTTCCTTGCCGGTGCAACGTTCATTGCTGGGCTTACCGAGCCTCTCATAGAATTGGGACCAATACCACTTTGGGGCGTTGTGCAAAAAATCAGTGGTAGAGATCTCATCATGCTAGGCGGCGGATTGTTTTTACTGGGTAAGGCAACATCAGAACTCTACATCAAGGTAGAGATGCCGGAGCGCTCCCATGCACCAGCCCCTTCGAAAAAAGCCGGCAATGCATTTGCATGGATGATTGCCCAAATCATTGTGTTGGACATTGTATTTAGCATTGATTCTGTAATCACCGCCATTGGCCTCACCACGAACTACCCGGTAATGGCTACTGCCGTTGTGGTCTCCGTTATCGTAATGCTCGTTACAAGTTCACGCATTAGTACCTTTATCGAGGCCTATCCATCCGTAAAAATTCTTGCCCTGGCCTTCCTGTTAATGGTAGGGATGGTTCTGGTTGCTGAAGGTTTGGAAATGCATATTCCCAAGGGATACGTGTACTTCGCCATGGCTTTTAGCATGGCCGTCGAGGCTCTTAATATCCGTTTTCGAAAGAAGCGGGACCTGGCTTCGGAAGGTGGAAACTCTTCCACCTGACAATATTTCCGTTTGTATAGGTCGAAGCATAGTTTATATTCGAAGCCATTTTTCAACGTGCCGTACTAGAAAATCCATGGCCAAATCTCAGGCACAAACACTCGATGCCTCCAACATGTCCGACGTGTTATACCGCATGCCGGAACAAATCAAACAAGCCGTGGAAATCGGCGAATCTGCTCCCATCTGGCGTCAGACCGCCGTGTCTAACCGTTATGTTTTATTCGGACTTGGCGGTTCCGCAATTGGTGGCGATCTTCTGAGAAGTTTCCTATCTACACTCGAGGGCGGAAGCCATTTACACTTTAGTGTTTATCGTGGTTACGACGTACCACATTGGCTCGATGCCGATACTAACGTTATCTGCAGCTCATACTCTGGTGAAACTGAAGAAACCCTTTCAGCCTTCGATCAAGCACGCAAGCGCACAATGCGCATTCTGAGTATCACAACCGGAGGTACCTTAGGGCAGCGTTCCGTTACATTCGGCTCCCCTGTTATCAACATCCCCCCTGGATATCAACCGCGCTGTGCAATCGCTTTTAGCTTTTTTCCACTACTTACAGTACTGTCCAGGTACGGAGCCATTGATTCGAAATCGCAGCGCACGCTAACAAGAGCTGTTAACGAAACTATCCGGGAGGTAGAAGCCCTTCGCGACGAGTACTCCTCGAAATCGGCAAAAAACCCCGCTCTCGCACTCGCTAAAAAGCTGCACGGACACATACCGGTTATCTATTCTGCAAACGAGCGCCTCGATGCTGTAAACCTGCGCTGGAGGGGCCAAATTCAGGAAAACGCCAACCGAACGGCCTTTGGTAACCTCTTACCGGAAATGAACCATAATGAAATTAATGGGTGGCAGTTCCCGGAAGGAAAAACAAAGCAGTTCCATGCGGTTTTACTCCGCGACCCAGAAGACCATCCCCGCGTTAAGGTTCGATTCGATGTTCTCAATGATGTTATTAAAGGGTCGGTAGGGGGCGTAACACAACTGCAAGGTAACGGTAAGTCCTTGCTATCCCGAATGTTTACGCTCATCTACCTAGCTGATTGGACCAGCTACCACCTTGCCATGCTTAATGGCGTTGACCCTACGCCCGTACCCGTTATCCAAAAGTTAAAAGCAGCCCTAGCCAGAGTTCGATAGTTAGCCGCTCCTACGTATCTTTGTAGTCCCTTCAACTTCATCGAAAGGTAGGAACTACATGGCTGCCACAAGCAAAGCCGCTGCAAAGAAGGATGGCGAAGCACCTGTTAAAAGAGCAAAGCGTAAGGCAAAGTACATTACCCTGTACTCACCCTTCCTGATGAAAGAAACAAAACATGAGCTGATTGGCGAGCCGATGGAAACGGAGAACGGACGCCAGCAGTGGGCTCGGTGCAATGTTAGCCACCACAGCCAGTTGATAAACCTGGATACCCTCCAGGAAACCGCCGACAAGGCAGTAAATCAAATACGATTTGATCGCGAAGACTCGAAAGAGTATTCCCCTAAAGCTGAATACCAGGTCGGCGACGTGATTTATCACAAGGCATGGGATGATGTCGGTATCGTTCGCGGAAAAGAAGTTATGTCCAACGGACGCGCTTCACTTCTGGTACACTTCGAGAAAAACAAAGACAAACGCCTGGTAGAGAACATTCGCTAGGTATCGCACATAACAAACCATCGTTTACTCACAACTCACCACCCTATACACAGTATGCCCGTTATTGGTGTTACCATTCAAAGCAACGAGAACATTGACCGCGCTCTCCGCCGCTTCAAGAAGAAGTACGAACGCTCCGGTGTTCTCCGCGAATACAAGAAGCGCGCTTTCTTTACCAAGCCTTCGGTAGAACGCCGTATGGCACGGCTGAAAGCTGCCCGCCGTCAGCATCGTGCCCAATTGGAACAAGAATAGTACTCTCCTTGTTTTTCTAACGGCTTTGCTGCTTTGGGGATCGCCCGATGCAGCCTCTCAGCTACGTCCGTCGCGGTCGGTGGACCTAATGCCTCGGCCTGAAGTGCACATCTTCCCAGGCCCCCTATCGCATGCTTCCGCAAGCCTTGAGGCATTCCGTGGTTGGAACTCATATCAAAATGAGCAGGCGTGGCAAATCCGCCTGCATGGTTTGTTTGAACTTTGGCGCTTTTCACCGTCTTCGCGCTTGATGTTCACAGCTCACCAGGAACTCTGCGCAAGTCCCTACTCACAAATCAATTTCAACCCGCGAACTGCCCGTTGGGAAGAACAGTTGCTGTATCAGACCAATGCCGGGGATGTTGGCTACACGCTAGGATTGTTTCACCGGTGCAAACACGACATTGATAACAATGAACCGCCCGACGACGATACATCCAATACTCGCTATCAGCCTATAAAACGAACTGCTATCCTAAGCGGTGCCACAGCCCGCATTGCCTTCCACACCGCAGTAACGCCTACCTTGAGTGTTTCATCTGAACTTGGTGCCGAGTACTACCTTGTGGCAGAAGACTACCGTTCTCCATTCGGCAATGACAAAGGAAGTTGGAAAGGCCTTTCCGGAGCTGTGTTTGCACAGGTAGTTGGCATACTACCGCTAACCGAAAGCATACGCATTCGCACCCTCGAGTGGATAAGCGTACCATGGTTTTCCAACCGGTTTGGAATGAATTCTTCTGCACTTCCCTTCGATGCACGGGCAGAACTTGCCGTTGCCTTCGAGGGTGCGTTTCGCTGTGAACTTATCGGCGCTGTGGACTACCAGTTCGACGAACTGGTGTACCTGCAACCACACGAAACCACGGTGTTTCAGTTTGGTATCAGACTGGGCGGTTTTTAGCTGCTACTGTGCTAATCCACCTGCACTGATAATCTGCTGCTGATCAGAAAACGGTATGTAATCGCCACCTACGTGCTGGTACTGCTCATGTCCCTTTCCGGCAATCAACACAATGTTGCCCGGCCCCCCCCCTTCCAACGCATAGGCTATGGCTGCTGCACGATCTTCCATAACAACAACATTGTCCTTTGAGTCCATCCCACCCAGAATGTCGCTAATGATGGCCTGTGGGGGTTCGGTACGCGGGTTGTCGGATGTAACAACAACAACGTCGGCCATCGTCTGCGCAATACGTCCCATCACCGGACGCTTCTGCTTGTCGCGGTCACCTCCACAACCAAAAACAACGGTTATGCTCCTGGCAAGGGGCCTTAGAACACTCAGTGCTTTTTGCAGTGCATCGGGTGTGTGTGCGTAGTCCACAATGGCAATACTCCCATTGGGTAACACATATCGTTCCAGACGTCCTCGCGGTGCACGAAGATGAGCTGACCCGTGAACTACCGTATGCATTGATACTCCGCTGTTCAATGCTGCAGTAGCAACAAGGGCTACGTTTAGCGCATTAAACTCTCCGAGAAGCTTTGTGTGGAGTACAATGGGTTGCACTTCCATTGCTCCCTTTGCATGCACCGTAAGCGTTGTGCCGTCCTGCGTACACTGTACATTTGATGTGGTAACAATGGTGTGCCGGGCACAACAGTGTTCCAGCATTACGGCACTGTAGGGATCGGTTCCGTTGACAACTGCCCAAGCCCCATTCTCAAGATTCGTAAATAATTTCTTCTTTGCTGCTGCATATCTCTCCATGGTACCATGGTAGTCGAGATGATCGTGTGTGAGATTCGTAAACAAAGCTCCGCTAAACGATATACCGGCAACACGGTGCTGGTCCAACGCATGCGAGCTAACTTCCATAACCACGTGTGTTATACCTTGTGCACGGAATTCCCGAGCTAATCGGTAGAGTACTCTTGCGTGTGGCGTTGTGTAATTCGTATCACAATGGTGCAGCATACCATGAGCATCGCAATACTCTGCGCCGGTAGTGCCGATGTATGCAACGCGAAGTCCTGCATTCCGCAGCAGTTGCGTTAGAAGCGTGGCCACTGTTGTTTTGCCATTGGTTCCGGTAACACCTATCCACGTAAGTGCGCTAACAGCGGCAGCAACATCTGTGTGAACATGTTTCGCCAATAGTGCCAGCGCATAACGTGAGTCTGGAACTTCTATACAAACAACGGAATCCGGTAGCGTTAACGAATCGAAGCCTTGCCTGGAGTCCTGCTGGACAACAACGGCCACAGCGCCACGATCAACAGCCATTGGTATGAGCGTGTGAGCGTTAACCTTGGTGCCGGCAATGGCAACAAACACGTCTCCTTCCTGAACCTCATCTGCACGGTCTGTAACACTGTTAATCGTGCATTGCACATTGCCGTAGGCCGACCACGGTCCAACATGCTGTAAAACATCAGCTAGATTCGTCATGCAGCGAAAATAGAGTCCTCACGTTGTGGTAAGTTCGAGAATGGAATTAGAGCACTTTCTACGCCACCGTCTGCAGCATCCACTGCCAGGAGCACAGGCACACCGTATGATGATACCCGACGTTCCCGGGATGGAGGTGCGCCTAAACCCACCCCCACCTACAGCCAGAAAGAGTGCTGTTCTTGTTCCCTTGGTATTGCGACGGCATTCCTTCCCTGATGTGTTATTTACCGTAAGGAGCGTGGATTTGCGATGCCATGGCGGACAAATTTCATTCCCCGGCGGAAGGCTTGACGATCACGAAGATGTACTCCAAGCAGCACTGCGTGAGGTGCGCGAAGAAATTGGATTGCGAGAATCCGGTATAAACATTGTTGGCACCCTTACCGAGCTCTACATTCCACCCTCGAATTCTGCCGTGACCCCGGTTGTTGGCATGATTCATGCCGGCGAGAAGTTCTTGGCCAACACTGCTGAGGTTCACGAAATATTTACCGTTTCACTTTCCGTTTTTCTGGATCGCTCTAATGTGCAGAGTATGCATCGCGATTTTTTCGGTAAGAGTGTGCAGTGGCCCATGTGGAACGTGCATCCTACGGTGCCCTTATGGGGAGCCACTGCCATGATTCTCAGTGAATTGGCCTGGATCGTTCGAGAAGAATATGTTACTACGGTAAAAGAGGTGTGGTAATGAAGAAGTACCTGTCCTTGGTGATCATCTGTTGCGCATGTACAGATTCCGACAAACCCAACATGCAGCTTGTAAAGGCATACACCGATATTACCGTTGCGCGATATGCCATTGTGGACAGCGCAAAGTTGAGTCAGGCGTATGATTCCATAGCCCGTGAGCATGGATTTACACCAAATGAAATACGCCAAGAACTCCGTGCCATGGGGAAGAACAACAAACTGATGCGAGCCTTCTACGATAGTGTTACAAGGCGACTCGACTCGCTGCGCAGTGATGCCAACTCCGATGAAAGCCACTGATAGAGGCCATGTCCGTGTAGAGCAAAGGCCTCAAAATATCCGGTGTACCATTGGTGAAGAACTACTCCTGCCTTCATGGACTCATGCACATCGCGTGCGGAAAAGATTCCGCCGCAGCGAATTACATGGAACTCCTGCGCTGGCCTCAGTTCAGCAACACAGGCAACGGCATGAGTACACTGTTGCAACGAAACATCGCTTAATACGGCTCCGCTCACACCCCCCCCATATTCTCGACGGAAAAAATCGAACAGGTCCTTATCACGATCGCTCAGAAGCGGTCGTATCTGTGCATAAGAAATGCTCGTATTTCCAAAAACAACGCCATCATACCCAAGGTCAACAAGCGAACGAATAAGGTTCGGTATCTGTTCAGTTAGTACATCAGTAGAAAATTTTACTACCACCGGCAGAGGTCGGTAACGGGAGCGCAAGAACTGGTCGGAGATCATTTCCAGTCGCTGCAATAACTGCACATCGAGTGTTCCGTGTTCATGTGCACCGGGAACGTTCGGACAACTTTCATTGAGTTCCAAGTAGTCCACGCCGGCCAACGAATAGGCCTTCATTCCATCCAGAATGCCTTGAACAGCCTCGGTGATTGTTTCAGCCGAGGGGTCTGCACTTATGCTTGCTCCCACCGGACAACCCGCAACGCGAGGCATGGTTCGCAAGACAGTTGCCACAGCGGTATGTCCGGGATTGGGAAGACCCATCCAGTTGCTTGCCGATTTTGAATGCGGATAAGGGGCTGCCGGCCACTGAACACCGCGTTTTGTATTTCCTTTTCGTGCACGAGCTGTAGTTGTACCTGCCACATACGCTCCGGCGCCTTGGGCTGCAACAACCGGATATCCACCACCTGATTTGAACATACCAGCGGCATTCCAAATTGGGTTCTGAAACGTTAGGTTCCAGGCCGTTACCGGCATGCCCTGAACGTGCACACCGTGTGGAACGGTGTCCGCCTCTAGGCGATGCAAAAACCATGTTCTTCCGCGTGAAAACATTTGAACAACCAGTTGTGGCGGCAACTTCGCAATGAGTGGTCGTAGGCCATGTTCATAGCGGGCTACACGTTCGAGCAGCGTCATAACGGCAAAGCTACGGGATAACGTTCCATCACCGGTTGTGCGTTAATGTACGTATGTTAGGCGTGTTCATTACCCGACACGTAACAAACACATTAACGCAATGAGCTCCCTGGTTGCCATTACACTCCGCAGACGAATAGAACAACAACTTCTGCTTACCGTTGCGCTGTGTGCTGTATTGTGTTGCGCAGCTTCAGGTAAGGGGAACGGAACGTGTATTGTGCTCTCGTTCGATGGTTTTCGCTACGACTACGCAGACCGATTGCCCGAAGGCACATTTCAGAAACTGACTCGGAATGGTTGTAGAACAACAATCATACCGGTGAATCCAACCAAAACCTTCCCAAACCACTGGTCACTAGCAACAGGGTTGTACCCTGAACATCATGGCATCATAGACAATGTATTCTACGATCGCGCATTGCGTGACACTTTTACTGTAGCTCGGACAGAATCGGTGTGGTGGCGCGGCGAACCGGTTTGGGTTACTGCCGAGAAGGCATCATGCAGAGCCTTCGTTTACTTTTGGCCGGGCTCGTCAACAGATTTCAGCGGGTACCGTCCAACAAAGTGGTTTGAGTATAACAACAATCGGTTATATCAGGAACGAATAGACAGCATTGTAGTATGGACATCAATGCCGGAGCCCCCTGCACTTATTATGAGCTACTTCGAGTTGGTGGACGATGTCGGTCACCGATACGGTCCGCACTCACCGCAACTTGACACTGTGTTGACGGAAGTAAATTCACTTGTAGAGAGGCTGGTAAAGGGGCTTCAGGAGTCCGGTGTATGGGAGCAGACAACTCTGATTATTGTTTCGGACCATGGGATGGAAGAAGTACCTGCTCCCAGCCAGGTTCAGCCGCATTTAACCCGAGACGATGTGGACCCTGATGCATCGGCCGTTGTTCTTGCCAGTAACCCGAATCTTCTGGTGTATAGTTTAACAACAGAACAAGCACGGGACCGAGCAAACACGATTAACGAAAAGCAGCATGAAACGTATGCTTCAGCCATAGCAAGCGCCGATCTTGATCCTACATGGAAAATTGCATACTCGGATCGAATACCCGATCTAATTGTGATGGCCGGAGTTGGCAGAGACCTGGATCTTGGTAAACGTCCTCTCAAATCCTATACATCCGGCAACCATGGCTTTCACAACTCGAATCCCGCTATGCACGGCATATTTGTTGCAACTGGACCCCGGATTTTGCCTGGGAAGCTGGAGCCACTACATGCTGTAGATATTTACAATATTGTTTGCGCCATTGTTGGAATTCATCCGGCAAGAAACGACGGCAACGCCAACAGAGTACAACACATCTTCCGATAACATGGAAACAAAGAAGCAGATTGCAGAAAACTGGTTACCACGGTACACGGGTATGCCGTTGCATGAGTTTGGCGACTATATCCTCGTAACCAACTTTCACTCCTACATTCAGTCTTTCGCCGATCGCTTTAACGTAACGGTGCGTGGCGCCGGACGTCCCATGCAAGCTGCAACCAATGCAGACGGCCTTACGATTATCAACTATGGAATCGGTTCGCCCAATGCTGCGTTAATCATGGATCTTCTGGTTGCGCGAATGCCAAAGGCTGTTCTGTTTCTCGGTAAGTGCGGGGGATTAAAGGATAGTACAACCATAGGGCACTTCATTTTACCCATTGCAGCGATTCGTGGTGATGGAACCAGTAACGATTACTTTCCGCCGGAAGTGCCTGCTTTACCGTCTTTCAAATTGCACAAGTTCGTTTCCGATAAAATACTCGAACGTGGTCAGGAATACCGAACAGGCGTTGTGTACACCACAAATCGCCGAGTATGGGAATGGGATGTGGATTTCCGCAAACGTCTGCAAGACCTTAGCTGTCTGGCTATTGACATGGAAACCGCCACACTGTTTATTGTTGGACATAAAAACGGAATACCGCGTGGTGCACTTCTCCTTGTAAGTGACGTTCCGGTTGTGCCCGACGGTGTAAAAACGGAATCGAGTGATAAGGCTGTTACAGAACAGTGGGCAGATTTGCACCTGGACATTGGCATTGACGCCATGGCACACATCGGGCAACACGGCGAAGAGATCAAGCACCTCCGTTTTGAAGCATAAGCACGTTTGCTTTGCAACCTCCCTAACCCGTCACGCACACCGTTCATCTGCTTTTCTGTACATTGTGATGTGCAATGCACTATTCCAAAACGATTTGAATGATCTACCAAGGTTTTCTATGATCAGTACTGCAAGCAGCATAGTCAGTCGAATCCTGACCATGATATGTGCCGTTTTCATCGTAACAACAGTCAACACATTGGCGCAAGGACTAGCAGCAGGACCAATGGTTGGGCATGTTGACATGCGTGAGGCGAACATCTGGGTTCAAACAAGGGAAGCGGCAACCGTAGTACTCAAGTATCGCGAAAAAGGCACACAGCGTCCGTGGATTTCAAGCTCTCCCGTAACAACATCCCGACATACGGCGCATACAGCAATTCTCGTTGCAGACAGCGTAGAGCCGGGCAGAACATACGAATACACCATTGTTGTTAACGGCTCCACGCTTTCCTTTCCGTATCCAACTGAGTTTACGTCGCAACCAATCTGGAAGTGGCGCGGTGACGACTTGCCATCCCTTACTATGGCAATCGGCTCGTGTTTGTATGTAAATGAGTCGGGGTATGAACGGTGGGATAAGAATGGCAAGGAAGCCGGGTACGGCAGTGACTATGAGATCCTTACATCTATTCACAAAGCAAAACCCGACGTTATGGTTTGGCTTGGCGATAACGTCTATTTGCGTGAAGCGGACTGGAACTCGCGGTCAGGAATTCTCAAACGCTATTCGCACACGCGTGCATTACCAGAGTTACAACCCCTGCTCGCATCTACCTCGCATTATGCCACGTGGGACGATCATGACTTTGGCCCAAACAACAGTAACCGCAGTTTCTGGGGAAAGGATATCACTCTTGAGGCACATAAGCTGTTCTGGGCCAATCCTTCAGCCGGCTCTGCACGCATGCCGGGCATCATGACGAGTACAGACCTTTTAGATGTACAACTCATACTTCTTGACGATCGGTACTACCGTATGCCGGATCCTGGTTCTGAAACAGGTGTGCCCACGCGCGGGCCCGGCGGTTCTGGTACTGGCGGTGGCATGCAACCCATGATGATGGGTCCGTCAGCCATGGGTGGAATCCTTGGCATGGAGCAAATGAACTGGCTTATCGAAACGCTCCGCTCGTCAACAGCAACGTTTAAGATCATAGCGGTGGGATCTCAGTTCCTTACCACCGACACTACCAAAGAGGCATTCATTCATCACCAGCGCGAGCGCCAGATGATCCTTGAGCAGCTTCAACGCTACGACATCAAAGGAGTAATCTTTATTACCGGCGACATCCACGCAGCAGAACTGAGCAAACTGGACCGACCGGGTACGTATCCTTTGTACGAGTTTACATCATCTGCTTTGACCGCCGGAGCAAACACTAAGATTGCAGAACAGAAGAATGCAAACCGGGTGCAAGGAACTGCTTACGGCGGTCACAACTTTGGCTTAATCACAGTGAGCGGAAAGAGAAATCAGCGCAAGCTTACACTGCAGTTAATGGATAAGGACGGTAAGGAGGTCTGGAAGAGAGATCTTTCAGAGAAAGAACTGCGTTGAGGGAGTGGCATGTACCTGTTTAGCGCGAATTTTTGCGTGACCGTCCATTTCTGATATAGTCTCTTTGGTTGCGACCTCGCTGCACCAGTGCCACGTATTCCCTTCGTAGTCAGGCTCACGATCAGTTTGGGTAGCAAAGAGCAGTTTTTAGCAGCTTAGATTCTTGCATTCCAGTGTGAAGAGCTTTGCCTATGCCTCCGGTAATCTGTTTAACAGTGCAAGGTCGTTAGTTGCATCTTTAGTTTCCTATATCGGTCAATTCGCATTAATCAGCATTTGTAAGAACTCGTCAACTGTACTTCGGCCAGATTCCTAGGCTATGCAATTCGATGCAGATGTACATGAAGCAATAACCAGTCCGACCGTTCTTGCATGCGGGCCTGTTGTTGTCGTCCAAACTGACTGTGGTTGTTATCCAAACGGACTGTTGTTGTTGTCCAAACGGACTGATCTTGTTGTCCAAACGGCCTGTTGTTGTTGTCCAAACGGACCGTTGTTGTTGTCCAAACGGACTGAGGTATCTGTGTTGCATGCACCCTGCGCGATTGTAGGTGCTTCGGTTTGTTGGCGGTTTAGTAGCGTTTAAACGTTGCTATACGATGTAGGCTAGTGAACAAACAACGTAACGAGCTACCGCTTCGTTAATGGGTCCCTCCCCCGCCTCCACCACCAGCAATCAGCTCCATTCGAACATACCTTCTCCCCGACACATCGGCAGCGCGTCGCAGGGCACAAACTCTAAGTCCTGAGTGATCACTGTACACATGTAGGTTGACGAACACAACATGTGACACCAGATCTAACAAGTGAGGGTAGCAACTGATGATGAGATACAGACGAAAATGATTTAAAGTCGCAGTTCCCTCAATACGGTTCTCTCCAAGCAGTTCTTCCCATGGAGTTCCCTCAACGCAGTTCTCTCTTGCGCAG
>CAZGHI010000026.1:3295-4589 GCA_964525565.1 uncultured Hyphomicrobiales bacterium | reverse complement strand
TGACTTCCAGCTTCGGAGGCTGGCGTTCTATCCAGCTGAACTACGGGACCAAAAGGCAGCAAAGATACGCCAAGGTTAGCTCACGTCCAGCGAGTTGATAGTACTCGTTGCTTCTTTCACCGCTGGTACAGGCCGATATTCCTGGTGCATGATGAGCGACGCACACGTTAACGTTCTCTGCAGTGGCTGCAAAGCGTATCGGCTGCAGCACATGGTTGCTTGAATAAGGTAGCTTATGACAATCGCCGCATTCGTGCCCAGAATAAACCATCCGTGTTGTGGTGATACGGATCTACCTGCATGGATTCTTCCAGCGTAAAATTGAGGTTTTCGGCAAGAAACCGATCTACGACATCTTCATTTTCTATTGGCAGTACACTGCATGTTGCATACACAAGTAGGCCATTTGGCTTGGTTTCTCGAGCGAACTCCGCTAGCAGCCGGAGCTGTTTTTTCTGGTGCCTTCCTGCCTGCTCTGGCGCTAGTTTCCACTTCACCATTGGCATGCGCCTAACTGTCCCAATGCCGGAACATGGCGCATCTACAAGAACTACGTCAAAGAGTTGACGAGGCCGCTCGTGAGTATCAGACGCTGGAGTATGAATGGCGCGGATGCAGGAAACTCCGGCACGTGTAGCTCTACGGGCAATCTCGCGCAATCGCGTCCACTCAATGTCCCGCGCAACAATAGCCCCCTGATTGTTCATGATGTCCGCTAAGTGCAAACTCTTGCCTCCTGCTCCGGCACAGGCATCAAGCACATGCATTCCAGGTGTAACGTTGCAGGCAAGCCCAATAAGCTGACTCCCTTCGTCTTGGATTTCGATAACGCCATCCAGGTATAGAGGATGCTGCGTAAGCTGTATCCTGTCACGAAGAATGATTGAAGCCGGCGAAAGTGATCCGGGCTCGGCATTGAGACCTTCGGCCTGAAGGGCCTCCAGAACACTGCTACGCGATGCCCTTCGCAGGTTAACGCGAATACCAACAGGAGCGGGCGCCATCATGGCCTTCCACACCTTATCGGCATCCGGCCATCGCTTTGATGTTTCCTGCAATAACCACTCTTGGGTATTTACCTGAATGTGAACAGGCTGTGATCTTGCCCAGTCCGACTCACCATCTAACTCGTACGCGGCAGTTGCGAGCTGCTCGATGTTGTGAGCCTTCGCATAAGCCTCGGCCAAGGAAAGAATACGCAACGTGTGAAATGTATGTCCGCTTATGAAGCGCCGATCGCGAGCTCCAATGTACTTTTTACTTCTCAGATACTCTGCAGCAATTGAATCTGCAG
>CAZGHI010000026.1:0-3276 GCA_964525565.1 uncultured Hyphomicrobiales bacterium | reverse complement strand
GAATAATGCGTATCAATTCATCGCAATGACCCAGTAACGAGGATAGCTGCATTATATGCGAATCACAATTTTGCCAAATTGCTGAGCAGCACGCATCCTCTCGAATGCTGCTGCAATCTCTTCGAGTGTGTACACAGAGTCAATCACCGGACGTATCTGGTGTCGGATTACCCACGTGAGCATGTTTGTGAAGTCGTCAGGTGTGCCCATCGTTGATCCTAATAACGACAACTGCTTCCAGAACACGCGATGAAGGTTTATAGAATTTGCTGCACCTGCCGATGCACCATAGAGTACGATACGTCCGCCCGGCGCTGCAAGTTCTAGATAGTCGCTGAGTTTATCCCCGCCTATGCTGTCAACGATTACATCAACGCGACCACGATGCGCTGCCATATCAACAGGTTGGGCGCCAAGTTCTTCCGCACGACGAAGTTTGTCGGCGCTGCGGCTACTTACGAGCACCCTAGCACCTGCAGCCAATGCAAACTGCATGGCCATCGTTGCAACCCCCCCCCCAATTCCCGTAATAAGTACTGTTTCGTTCTTTTGGAGTTGTGCACGAGTAACGATTGCACGATAGGCTGTTACACCGCCAACGGGCAAACACGCCGCTTCTTCGTCGCTCAAATGTTCCGGTGCCGGATACACGTTTGCCGATGGAACGCAGATCTCCTCAGCGAGTCCACCCTGACGCGGCATTCCTAGGATTTCAAACTCCTTGGATTGAGCACGTGCGTCGGGTCCCCAGTTGATAGACGGATCCACAACAACTCGATCACCGTGTTCAGTGTAGCCGCAGATGTCGCTGCCCAGCACAGCCGGTAGTTGTATCTTACTGTACAGTCCTTCTCGGATATACTGATCTCGATGATTTAACGCACATGCAAGAATGCGGACGTGTGTGTGGTCATCAGTGCAGTGGGGCGATGGAATCTGCTCTACGTGGAATGATGCTTCGCGAAGAACAACGGCGCGCATGGTAGTAGTGACCGGTAATCCGAAACAAAGGGTCTATTGTGCAGCGAAGTTACTCAGTACGGCATCATTCAATGGTGCATCTTCCTGTGCTTCTACTCCTGGCAGTGGCTCTCGTTCGCAAACAACGACTGAAGGTGTGTATTTTTGTTGTCCGTGAATCTCGGAAGAACGATATCGGCTCTATTGCTGTCCTGCTTTGTGTTAGTTCTCACTGGCACAGTTCTTCACACACACGAGACCGACCTGCAGTATGGACCCTCCATTGGCCACGTCCATTCTGATAACCACGCTGCTGAGTGCGAGTTTTGTAAGGTTACAAAGTATAAGGTGCTGTACTATTCTCCATCGGTTGTGGAACAGTACTCAGCGCCCGCTATATACGCCGAGCACGCGCCAACTCCACGATGGTCATGTAATATCGCCATAGGCCCTTCCGGCAGAGCCCCTCCGACTACAGTAGAATAATCCGGTCAACGCTTGTTGACGATTCGTTCCTGTACCGTCCGGAGAATACTCACGTGTTACCTCTTCTCTTTCTCATGCTGGCCGCACGAGGCGAGCATCATATTCATGCTGTTGTACTTGACAGTGCCGATCATCAGCCTGTTGTTGGGGTGGTTGTTCGCGTGCTGCACAGTAATCAGGGTGCCGTTACCGATCATCACGGTACTTTTCATTTGAACATGCACACGAAGGAGTTGTCGGACTCCGTTTGCGTGGCGCTTACCAGGGTAGGATATCAAACAGATACAGTCTGCTTATCTACGGATAGCCGCATACAGGTTGTTTGGCTTACGCCTCGCACATCACAGTTCTCAGACGTTGTGGTTGTGGGCAAGCGCTCGGAGTCGCTCCTGCCAACAGGACAGGAGACATTGCTGGACGATACGGATGTTGATGAACACCGCGGCCAAACAATTGCCGACGTGCTGGAGCAAATTCCCGCGGTAACGGTGCTCCGAACAGGGTCTTCCGTTGCAAAGCCAATGATTCGTGGTGTAACCGGACAACGGGTGGTGATTAGCAATCATGGCACCGTCATGGAGGGACAGCAGTGGGGGGAAGATCACGGACCGGAAGTGGATCCGTTTACGCCTATGCGCCTCACTGTTGTTCAAGGCCCTGCTTCTGTTCGGTACGGACCCGGTGCAATGGGCGGTGTTATTCACATCTCTCCACCGCCGGTATCGTTTGCACATACTCACGGTGAGTTGTCCATGAATATGTTTACAAACAACGTTCAGGGTGCAGTGGGTGGATGGCTGAACCTGGCACAGCCGCTGAACACTCCTGCTGCTCTTCGGTTGTTCGGAGGTGCCCGGAAAGCCGGAGATATGCAGGCATCGAGGTACAGACTCGATAATACAGCCTTTGAACAATTCACCGGTGGAATGTACTTGCAGGTTGGTGAACATGTATCGAAACCGCAAGTGCGTGTTTATGGGAGTGTGTTTAATGCAACGCTGGGCGTATTCTCGGCTTCCCACCTTGGCAACCCAGGCGATCTTGCACGTGCAGTTGCAAGCGACACGCCACTGGTTGCAGCCGGAGACCGCTATAACATCCTCTCGCCGCATCAAGAGGTTCAGCACATAACACTGATGACAGAGCTGCGCATGCCCATACGTGAGCTAGGCTTGGCGTCGGTTCGATATGGCTGGCAGAACAATTATCGCAATGAATTCGATCGTCACAATAGTCGCATCGTAGGTCGTGGCGCCGATAGCGCTGCTCGTGCACAGGACAGCATCTCACGACTACAAAAGAGTCTCGAAACGCCGGCACTGAGCCTGATGCTCACAACGTATTCTCTCGATGCATCGCTGGATCATCACCCCATTGGACAAATTCTTGGCAACGTTGGCATTTCTGCAATCAGGCAGGTTAATAGTCGTGGTGGAACGGTGAGCCTGATTCCCGACTACGTGCTTCTGGGTGTAGGAGGGTATATACACGAAATGCTGGCACTGGACAGCATTCTCTTTAGCGCTGCCCTTCGCTACGACGTGCGCTGGTTGGATGCATGGCCAGGCAGTGTACGTGCAACCGATAGTGAACGCTTTTCCGCAGTGTATTCATCCCTGTCAGGGGGCTTGGGTATGCGCACGAGTATTGGCGGAATTGCCACAGTAACGGCTAACCTTGGAGTTGCGTGGAGGCCTCCGCATGTTAACGAACTCTTTGCCAATGGTGTGCATCATGGTGCCGCACGGTACGAAGTAGGCAATAGCTCGTTAACTCCCGAGCGTAACTACGGTGCCGATGTTGCGATTACGATTGTAACATCGGCATTCG
>CAZGHI010000025.1:33541-36520 GCA_964525565.1 uncultured Hyphomicrobiales bacterium | reverse complement strand
GGTAGAATTGACACCACACACCCCCTACTTGCACCCAGATTTAAAACGTATGCAATTCTCTCAACCGGACTGTGGTTTGGCTTCTTCTACTTCTTACACTCAATGGACCTAGACACCGGCATTGGTGCCCACAGCGCATACATGCTCAACGGTTTAATTTCTTTGTGTTACGTTCTGAACTACGCCAAACTTCGAAAAACGTCGATGGTGTACAGCATTTGGGTTGCTTGGCTAAAACTTATCGGAACAGCAATGAATACGGTATTCATGTTTAAGGTGTATCCTCTGGACGGCTTTCTTAAATACTTTGGCATACTGATCTTCATCTTTGATTTATGGTATGCGATTTGGATGACGAGAGACCGTCTGCGTGGGGAGGTGCCACATCCACGAACCACACTTAGCGTAGTCTAGAATGCAAGATCTTCTTTTTATTGAAGATGTTGCCGAAACCCGCAGGGCACGAGTATGGCGTGCACGTCAGCGAGGGGCAGATACTACTGTAATCGTAAAGTCAGTAGCAAGAACCGATGATATTGGAACCACACGATGCAGAAATCAGTACCAGTTAACCCGAACCGTTGAGTTTCGTGGCATTACGCGAGCCCTCGATCTCATTGAAGAGCCGGACGAAATCCACTTAGTTATGGAAGATGCTGGGTCGGTGAGCCTGCTGGGGTTTATCGATACATACCGACCCGACATTGAGTCTCTACTGTTTATAGCAGAACAAATCGTGTTTGCAGTCGACGAGCTGCATTCGGCTCGTATTCTCCATCGAGACCTCAGTCTGCAGAACATTGTTGTTCAGCCTGATGACCTTACGGTGAAGATTGTGGACCTTGGGCTCGCTGTAAGATTTGAACACCTCGACGGCAGCTCTGCGGTTGACTCACTTCAAGGAACACTTGCATACATCGCTCCCGAGCAGACAGGTCGGTTGCGAAAACCCATAGACCACCGCAGCGATTTGTATTCTCTTGGCGCCGTTTTGTATCACTTATTTAGCGGTTCACCACCATTTGTGGGAGCAGATGCTCTTGAGATTGTTCATGCTCATGTTACGCGCATTGCTCCGTCGGTCCGGACCCTGGTACCATCGCTACCGGAAGCAGTAGATAAACTGATTCTCTCATTACTGGAAAAGGAACCCGACAGCCGCTACCAGAGTGCATTCGGCGTTCTGTATGATATCCAGGGCATCCGTCGGTGGTTAGTTGATCAAACTTCGCATTCGACATATACACTAAAGCACAAGCAAACAACAACTACGTTTAAGCATCCGAAATCGGTCATTGGCCGTGAACATGAAATCTCGTATTTGAATGGTGTGCTCCGGGTTGCACGGACTACGCATCAGCAGCTTGTTCTTATTAGCGGCGTAGCTGGTTCTGGCAAGTCCGTGATTGTTCAGGGATTCCTGGAAGGTAATCTTGGGAACGATATTGTAACTGCCAGTGGAAAATTTGAGCAGTACGCAAGTGGTCAGCCCTTCTCTGCACTGGTGCATGTCTTAGACTCGTTAGTCCGACGCTTCTTGCGATCATCAAGTGAAGAAACCGACCGCTGGCGGACCTTGTTACTGACCGTTCTACGGGAAGATCTTAGCTTGCTAGCAACGATAATACCCAGCTTACCGCTACTTGTTCATGACATCACGAAACACGAAGACACCGGGGCGAAACAAACCCGCATCCGGTTAATTTCTGCCCTTGCCCGATTTATTGAAGTTGTCGCTCGAGAACTGTCTAGTTTGGTAATTGTTCTGGAAGATCTGCACTGGGCAGACGACACAACGTTCGACGTACTTAACCAGGTACTCACATCTCATATTGCCGTGCCTCTCGTTATCATCGGCACATGTCGGTCCGAAACTCACTTCGGTTCTGAACATCCTCTGAACATCTGGCCTGAGTTACCGGAGCTTCGCGACCGCGTGAGCATTATGAACGTCTTGCCGCTTAGTTCCGGTGCAATCGTAAAGATTATCGAGGAGTCACTTTCGCTTACTCCAGAACAATGCGCACCATTGGCAGCATCGTTGATGCAACGAACCAACGGGCATCCACTCTTTGTTAGTCAATATTTAGCCTACTTATCGGATACGGGTATTCTCCATTTCAATCGCCAATTACAGAGGTGGACGTGGAGTGAACAACGGCTTAGGGATGTTCCTATCCAATTTGGCGTGAATGATGTTATCCAAGCACGCTACTTGCAGCTACCGGAAAAGACACAGTCCCTTCTCGCAATTGCAGCTCTCATCGGAGTAGAATTCAGTATTCCATTACTTGCATTGGTTACAGAAGTATCACCAGATGAAGTGATTGCAGATCTACGTCCGGCCGAACGTGCAGGCTTACTCAATTTTGTTGAGCATCTTCATAGCCCAACTGGTACGTTCGTTCACGACAGAGTCCAGGAAATTGCAGTACAGTCCCATACGGCTACAGATCTGGCTGCGATTCATGCACGCATAGTGCTTGCAGCACTTTCATCGGACAACCAAACCAACGAGGTTCTCTCCGCATTTGAGCTGGCTGACCATGTTGTTCGTTCGTCAGGGCAAACCTCATTAGCAGACTATCAAGACCAGTTACTACAGGTACTACTTTCTGCTGCTTCTAAGGCACGCCAAGCCGGAGCACTAAAAGAGGCAATGGAATATTCCATGGAGGTTCGCAACTTGTTGGGTTTCAGTGGGTGGACCACCCACCACACAGTGATGGCTACTGCAACGCTGGTTGCTGCAGAGTCGGCTGGTGCGCTGGGACTATACGAAGCTGCACATACTCTCTTCGACGAACACTTGAGTAATGTAGCCGATACCCTTGAACAAGCCAACGCACTCTCACTCAAGGCAGAGGTGCTTACGCGAGAGGGCCGTTTTGGTGAACTCATGGATGTGGGTTGTAGGGGGCTTGAACTGCTCGGCATTCATGTGAATCGTTCGGCAGGTCCAGTTCGTTTGGGTTGGCA
>CAZGHI010000025.1:2904-33523 GCA_964525565.1 uncultured Hyphomicrobiales bacterium | reverse complement strand
ATTCTACGAACGCTACGGGCATTGAATGCATCGTTGGTTAAGCGTAGGTACACAGAAGACTTCAACATGGACACCACTCTACGTCTTGCCGACATGTTGCTCTTTCAACTTACCGCGGCCGGCTACAACTTTGGGCCGGAAATTATGGGCCACATCACCCTAACCCGCGGTATGCTTGCTGCCACTCATGGTCACGGCCCTTCAACCATTGACGTTTATGCGCATGCAGGCTTGGTATTCATGGGTGCGGGTTTACCGAACAAAGCACTTGAGCTCGGGGAATTGGCACTAAGTTTAGTTGATCGCTCCACGAGCTACGAAGCTCGCGCACGAGCTCACTTCATCCACCTCGCACATATCCACTTTTGGATGAAGGATTTCAGCAGCATCCTTCCACGCTTTCAACGAGGCATTGAATTTGCAACACGATCGGGTTCGCAATTCCTTGTTTTCTGGGGAGAAGGTGTTGCTGCCGAGTTATCGGCGTTTGCGGGCATACCCCTTCACCTGCAGCACATGCGAATTCAGCAGGGCCTGGACAATTTGCATACCGTGTACCAGCGAACTGACAATCTGCCGTGGACATCAACCTACTTTCTGGCTGCTGTGTCACGCGTTAACTATGCGTACAATCCACAACTGGTTCCACAAAAGGAGCTGAGTGGTTTGCTCGAGAACGCAGACGGTTTGATGCAAGACATGATTGCAGCGAAAGACGCAACCGCAATCTGTTCATGGAGCATCAGTGAAATGAAGCTTGCCCTCCTCCGTGAAGATATAAGCATGGGGGAGAGGGCAATGCTACGCTTTGCCGAGTACAAGCATGGAAGCGTAACACAGTGGACGCAATGCGAAGTTGAACTTTACACAGCTCTTCTGATAGGGGTTGCAGTTCGCCATGGCCCCCTTCGGCCAGAGTTTGTTAAACGACTACGATTAGCTGTGCACAGGCTTAACACCTTTGCCAAGCGTAATTCAGGCACGTTTGGAGCACGTGCGTCATTAGCTCGTGGCATTTGGAATGTTCATCAGCAGCAGTATCATCAGGCGTTTATCAACTTTCAGCAGGCTTCGCAACAGGCACACGAGGCAAAGAACCTTTTCCTTGAAGCAACGGCCCTCGAGTGGTCGGCCCTGGCAGCAGAAAGCACCATTGCAAGTAATCTGGCAACGACCATTCGCCAGAAGGCTGCACGATTGTATAGGCAGTTTGGAGCACCGGTCTTAGCCGAAAAGCTCGAGTCGCGCAAATCTCAGATACGAAACGAAGGGGCTCTCGAGCGGGTTTCGCTTAGTCAAACCATCCAAACATCTACGGCAACAACCATTAGCCTCCATCGCTATGCATTTGATATTGACTCTATTATTAAAGCAAGCAGCGCCATTGCAGGCGAAATCGTTCATCGCAATTTGGTTCATAGACTACTATCCATTGTTCTCGAAAATGCCGGAGCAGACGAAGGAGCGTTGATCATCGAAACCGACGCAGGGCTCATTATCGAAGCAATACTATCTGTTGTTGACGGCTCGTTCAGTTTGGTTTCAAAACCAGTCGAAAAATCCGCTGCGGTGTGCGAATCAGCACTAAACCTTGTGGTGCGCACGAACGACCCTCTTGTTGTGGATGAAGCTTTCCGCGATGCTGATTATGCCGGCGACCCATACATTCAGGAACGGAAAGTTCGCTCGATGATGGTTATTCCTATTCAACATAAAGGACAACGCATCGGCTTACTCCACGTTGTAAATACCCACATCTCACAAGCTTTCACACCGGAGCGCTTGGAAGTGGTGAAGTTACTCACAACACAGATTGCTGTATCTCTGGAGAATGCCCGACTGTACGACGAACAGCGCGCAACACTGGAAGCTGCTGCACGTTTTGTTCCGAGAGAATTTCTTGATGCACTTGGCATGAGAAGTATCCGCGAAGTTTCACTCTCTGCAGGTGTGCGTACTACAATCACAGTGTTGTTTGCTGACATCCGAAGATTTACGTCGATCTCTGAACAACTCTCTACTGACGCAACGTTTGACCTCCTTAATCGGTACCTTAAACTCGTTGTTCCGATTATCCGCAAACATCAAGGGTTTATTGATAAATATGTTGGCGACGCGGTGATGGCTCTGTTTCCCGGAAAACCATCCGATGCCGTTCGTGCTGCACAAGAAATTCATGCTGCTCTTCAAGACTTTAATGCGCAGCAACAGGCCTCAAGAAATCATCGCGTTACCGTTGGCATAGGAATTCATACAGGTGAAGTGATGTTAGGAACAGTTGGTACTGCCGACAGGCTTGATACCACTGTGATTGGCGACACCGTGAACATTGCGGCTCGCCTGGAAGAACTCACCAAGACCTATAACACCGCAATCCTTCTCAGCGGTGAAACTGCTTCCCTCCTCGACGACAATCATGCTGTTCTAAAACCACAAGGCACTGAAGTTATTCGTGGTAGAATGGCAACTGTAGATCTCTATTCCATTGAGACGTAACACAGACCAGAACTTGCCATGGACCAGTTATTCCTCTCTTCGTTATGGCCGATTTCTGTTCTCGTGACGACTGCTCTGGTGGTAACACTTGGTCTGTTGTTAAGGACATTCGTTCATCGAACGGTTGAACAATCAACCCTAAAACATGCGCATGATGTTTCCGCAACTGTGTATCTCAACGTTGGCGTACTGTACGGGGTAGTGTTAGGTCTTGTAACGGTGAATAGCCTGGAGCGACATATAAATCTTCACGACGCCATAGAAAGCGAGGCAGCAGTATTGCTGCACATTGGTCGCATTGCAGACCTGTTTCCGGACGAGCACAAGACAACGATTAAGTCTGTCGTTCGTGGGTACATTTACCATGTTCAGCAACACGAATGGGCAGACAATGTACGTTTCCACACTCATTTTGACGGACAGCTCAAATCCTTGTGGTCCAACCTTGTTGAGGTGATTAATCGGAACCAGAACAAGCAGAACGAAGAAGTGATGCTATTAGAACAACTTTCGGATTTGCAGGAAGCACGAATGCGCCGCATTGGTTTGATGAGAGAAAAAGTGAGCAGCTTACTGTGGACCATACTCATTGGTGGTGGAATGCTCATGATCTTTTTTCTTGTATGGTTCGACCCTAGCAGCTCCATTCTCCACTCCATACTTTTTGCCACAGTAACGTTGGCGATTGTAGCAATTCTGGTGCTGCTTCTTGCCTTCGACCATCCGGCGGTAGGACCACTCGGTGTTGACACTGTTCCATATCAAGCAATTCTGAGCTCGCTGTAAAAGGCGCTAATACCATTGTTGGTTCGTCTTTACTCCAGCTACATTGTGGAGCGAACGTCATGAACCTCAATAAACTCACTCTTAAAGCTCAGGAAACCCTCCAAACAGCGCAGCAAACTGCCGCTGAGAGGCAACATCAAACAATTGAACCTCTGCACGTACTGGACGCACTGTTGAACGACTCCGGAGGCATCATCCCCCCAATCTTAAACAAGGTTGGCGCGAACATGGATTATGTGCGAAACAAAGTCGAAGAAGCACTAAAGAAGCTACCTACCGTATCGGGTACCAGTGGCGCCCATATCAGCAACGATCTGCAGAAGATTTTACAGGTTGCATTTAAAGAAGCGGCTCAGTTAAAGGACGAGTATGTATCAACCGAACATATTCTGCTTGCACTAACAGAAGGCCCTGCACCATCATCTACCCTCCTTAAGGATCAAGGCGTTAATCGTGAAAAGATTCTTGCTGTGTTAGCAGAGTTGCGCGGAAATACCCGCGTTACCGGACAGAACCCTGAAGACACTTATCAATCGCTTCAGAAATATGCTCGGAATCTTAACGAGGAGGCACGTAAAGGAAAAATCGATCCCGTGATCGGACGGGAAGATGAGATTCGGCGGGTGCTTCAGGTTCTTTCGCGCAGAACGAAGAACAACCCGGTATTAATCGGTGAACCCGGTGTCGGGAAAACAGCTATTGTTGAGGGTATTGCCCAGCGCATCGTAAGCCAGGATGTTCCGGAGTCGTTGCAAACAAAAACCGTGTATTCACTTGACATGGGAGCGCTGATTGCAGGAACACAATATCGTGGACAGTTCGAAGAGCGCATCAAAGCTGTTGTCAAGGAAGTTGCCGGTTCCAATGGAGAATTCATCTTATTCATTGATGAACTTCATACTCTCATCGGTGCAGGCGCAACTCAAGGTGCGATGGATGCTGCCAACATCCTTAAACCGGCACTAGCACGAGGCGAACTACGAGCTATTGGTGCAACAACACTAGACGAGTATCGCAAACACATCGAAAAAGATCCGGCACTGGAGCGCCGGTTTCAGAAGGTATTCGTTGCCGAGCCAAGCGTTGACGATACTATAAGCATTCTACGCGGACTAAAAGAACGATACGAAGTACATCACGGTGTGCGCATCACCGATGGCGCAATCGTTGCCGCCGCACAACTCAGCAACCGGTACATTACCGATCGTTTTTTGCCAGACAAAGCAATTGATCTTGTTGATGAGGCAGCATCAAAACTTCGCATCGAGATTGACTCAATGCCAGAAGAGCTCGACTCAGTGGAACGTAAAATTCGTCAGCTTGAAATTGAGCGTCAAGCATTGCTCAGAGAACTCAATCAATAAGTGCCAACGGTACCGGTAAAACGTGTTCCGCATCCGTCTTGCTTGTAGGAACTGTTGCTTCCCTAAGACTGAACTAACAACGGCAACGCTCACGTTCGTTGAGCCGCAAGGAAGCCGACCGTCTTGCATTGCGCATTGAACAGCACAATCAATCTTTGACGACAGATTTACGTGCTAAATACTGTTTAAACCGCTGTTCTGTTGAGTTGACGACCCTATGGTGACGTAAACACCAACATCACGCACATTATCGCCACTGTCGTAAAAACTCCAGGCGATCTTGTAACTGGCTTATCGGAACAAGGAGCTTTTCTTTGCCGAGAATCCCCTCTTCTTGTGAGCCAAAGACTAGTTCGTAGTCTTTACTCATGACAATCGCCTCTTCCGGACATACCTCTTCACAAAAACCACAGTAAATGCACCGCAGCATATTAATCTCGAATTTCTCCGGATAGCGTTCTTTTTCTTGATCGGTCTCTGCCGCACGCACCTCAATAGCAAGGGCCGGGCACACTCTTGAACATAATCCACATGCAACACAACGCTCGCCATCTTCTTCTAGCACCAGAACAGGGCGGCCACGATACGAACCTTCGGGCTCCCATCGCTCTTCGGGATACTGCCGTGTGAATTTCGGACGGAACATCTGGCGAAGCGTGAGACCTAAACCCTTCGCTATTTCCGGTAAATAAATCTTTTCCCAGAAATTCAGCCGCTGAGACTCTATGTTTTCGGTAACGTTTGCCATGGGACTAGCTAAGACGTAATTATGCAAAGAAAAGTAAGGCAATGGCTGTTATCGCTACGTTTGCCAATGCCAGAGGAAGGAGAACCTTCCACCCTAAGTTCATCAGTTGGTCATAACGAAAACGCGGAAGAGACCATCGAATCCACATAAATACAAAAACCAACGTAATGGCTTTGCCAAGGAACACAGCGTGGCCAATAAGCACCATTGGCAACGACGATGGCTCAAGACCAAGAATAGCCGCTTCGTCAACAAAGGGAATTGGATCCCAACCGCCAAGAAATAACGTGGCCATGATTGCACTACTTGCCAAAATGTTGGCGTATTCTGCTAGGTACAATAGGCCAAACTTCATACCACTGTATTCCGTGTGGTACCCCCCAACCAACTCTGGTTCGGCTTCGGGAAGATCGAACGGTGCACGATTCGTTTCCGCTAACGCACTCACAAAGAAAATCAAAAAGGCAAGGGGCTGGTAGAGTACGTTCCATCCTTGCGCGGCTTGCACCTGGATAATGTCAATCAAGTTCAATGATCCCGACATCAAGACAACAGCTACGGCGGCCAAACCCATCGCAAGTTCATACGAAATCATTTGCGCAGATGACCGCAGTCCGCCAAGCAAAGAATACTTACTGTTCGACGACCAACCTGCAAGAGCCACACCGTACACACCAACCGACGTCATGGCAAGGATTACAAGCAGAGCAACGTTCATGTTTGGAGCCATCGTCAGCCCATATTCCTGTCCGTTTATCGTTACAAACGGTCCGCTCCACGGTATTACGGCATAAACAGTAATGGCCACGCCGATTGCTATAACCGGCGCTAAAGCGTGGAATTTATAGTCTGCAGCAGCAGGAACGATATCCTCTTTCAGGTATAACTTGAACACATCAGCAAAGGATTGTAACAGACCCCATGGGCCTACCCTGTTGGGACCGATTCGATTCTGTATCCACGCCGCAATCTTGCGCTCTGCAAGTACCATATATGCAGCCCCCATAAGCATGGCATTCACCAGAATACCAGCCTGCGCAAGAATAATCCCGAGTTGTATCAAGTCCATTCGATTTTTCCTACTGCGGTTTCATTGAGTGACTGTTGTACACCACTACCTTTGTTGCTTCTGTTTGCCTGGCCATACCAAGAACCTGACCCATATTAACCGTTAGGCTTTCGTAACTCATCCCTTGGAAGGCGCTAACGTGCTGAGAAAGGTGTTGGAAAACTTCACTGCTCGTTCGGAATCCCCACTCCGTACCCATTCTTTGAGCAAGCTGCTGAATAATCATCCAGCCCTCTTTAACATCTCTACGCACACCTTTCGACCAACGATCGTTAGGTGCTCCAAACTTATCCCACCTACTCATCTTGAGCCCTACATAACGCTCATTGTGGGCTGTTGCAACGGCTGGTTGAGCGAGCTGTACTCTATGCAACAGGTTTGTGTATGTGCCAAAAGATTCCGCAAACGAGGTAAGAGGCAACAAAACGGAAGCTTGCTGTGCTGTTACCGACATGGTTGAAGATATAACGATGATGTTCTCAACACTTGCCAGTGCTTCTGCAAGTTGCATGCTATGATACTCGGCAGAGTCCTCAAGGATCAGAACCGTATGAACTTCTCCGTGAGCAATTCTATGAGCAAGCTCGTCAACCGAATGCCCCCCCTCAGATGGCGAAATGCCAACAGCGTGAGCACCAATGGCATTCGGCGCGGTTTCGTTTACCCGAAGAAGGTCATCGGCAAATCCATGATCTATGTGCTTGATCATGTCCACATTCTTTGTTTTCAGGATCTGACTTGCCAGCAGATGCAATGCGTAATTGTCTTCGTTTGATGCTTTGCTGCTTCCAAGTATCATCATTTTGGATGGCGCAACATTCGTTAACATGTTTACAGCAACATCCAATGCAGTATCCCAATCAGTATGACGGAGTTGGCCGTCTTGACGCAACATCGGACCGGACGTGCGATTCTCGTTTACCACAGCGGGGGTAGTCAGTCTGCCATGGTCACACATCCAATATGTGTTCACATGTGGATTAGTTCTAGGCTCTACCCGTAGCACCTCGTTATTCATTACTCCCAGGCTGATGTTGCAACCACGGGCACAGCCAGGACAAATGCTGTCCGTAAAACTCATTTCCCAAACACGAGCGCGGAATCGAAAATCAATACTGGTTAGTGCTCCAACCGGACAAATGTCGATCACATTCATGGAGTATGGATTGTCGAATGTTGTTCCAGGGAACGTTCGGATCGTTACCTTGTCGCCCCGTTGCACGAAGGTGAGCGAAGGTTGCTTGGCAACTTCATCGGCAAAGCGAATACACCGAGAGCAACTTATGCAGCGTTCACCATCGAAGAGTACGTTCGGGCCAAGTTCGACACGTTTCTCCTTGTGCACTTTTTCTTCCGTGAATCTGCTCTTGCCCTTACTGTGCACAAATGCATACTCCTGCAACTTGCATTGACCGGCTTCATCGCAAATCGGACAATCAAGGGGATGGTTGATGAGCAGAAACTCCATAACAGCGTTCTGCGCCTCAACCGTCCGTTTCCCCATTGTGTCAACCACCATGCCGTCGGCAACTGGAGTTGCGCACGCTATCTGGAGCTTGGGAAACCAGTTTACTGATGGCTGGCCATCCGGTTCGTAAAGCAAAGCCCCGTTTGCATCCTTTTTATGTGTTCCAACCTGAACGAGGCACATCCTACAATTACCAGCAACGCTCAGGGCTGGGTGCCAGCAGAAGTGTGGAATTGTAATGCCATGGTGCAGTGCCGCCTCGATAATCGTATGGCCCTGCTGCGCTTCTACCGCCGTTCCGTCTATATGAATGATTGGCATGAGTGAAGTTGGCTGAATATTAAAGCAATTGGCGCAAACATAACGATCAAATGGTTAGCCGTATGTTTGACGTGGTTATGAAATTCGTTGTATTCTTTGTGAGCGTGGCCATTATCAGTGTTTCTGCTACCCAAGGCAGGCAACCAGATAACTTTTTCGCCGGGTCGCTCTGTTATGCCTGGCCGGGTGGTGGTTTGGCTGATAGTACCGCAGCGAATCCGGCACTTGGATTATCGCTTGGCTACCTGTACAGAGCATGGCAGCATGTGCATTTGGGTGTGAGAGGTACATGGACGCGGATGACCCTTGGCGAAACAACACTGAATAATTTTACAGGGTACGGCTTAACACATGTTGGTCTCTACCTTAATGCACTGTACCGTCCGTTCAAACACGGCATTAGCCCGTACCTGCAGATTGATGGCGGAATGGGGTACATGTTTGCAGATGAGAGTGTGGCTAACCAACCGGTACCTATTTCTGGTTTGGCCGAGGTCCAGTCTAGTGTTAGCGCATCGTTGGGTATTCTGATTCCGGTAAGTGATGTAATGAACGCCGACGTATCGGGCCGTTGGTTCACAACGTTTGTGGAACGTGAGTTTTCTATGGTTGGCGTTCACGCTGGTATTGTATATGCACTTCGGTAGTGCTATCGCCGCGCAAAAGAACGTTACAGCCTACTGATTGAGCTTTGTTTTCCGTTTTCCAGCGGTGATTGTGTACCCAGTTCCACCCGTGCTTCAGCCGTTCTCCAGATCCGCTGACATGGAAAGCGGTTTTCGTACAGTGCACGGCCAATAACTACGCTGTCCACATTCGCCGGTGCACGTTCCTGTAACTCCCAGAGATGCTGGGGAGAAGCGATACCGCCTGCCATTGTAAACCGTAGTGGAGCTGCCGACGCAATACGATGAATGAGATCGATATCTTCGCCGGTTAACGCCCCCTCCCAATCCTTTTCCGAGTATATCACACGTGTTCCGCCAAGACTATGGATGAGATGAATCATGTCCACATCACTCATCGTCTCGTTTTCATCCATTTCCACAATTCCGGCATGTGCGCGTACACCAAAGATCACCCTACTGTTTCCATACTCAGCAAGAAGTTCCCGAACGCCACTTGGGTTGGTTTGGAGGAGTGCATTTACCGCAACACGATATACGCCAGCATCCAAGAGCCACCGCAATACCTGAACATCACGCTGCAGAGTAACTAACTCAATGGGAATGTCAACGGCTTTTTGCATTTGTATGGCAACCTCTAGCGATGCAGAACTATCTAACCCGGCAAACGAATCAATGTCGGTTACATGGATACACTTAGCGTTCTCCCGACGCCATAGTTGTGCCATTTGGATGGGATGAGCTGTCATGTCCAGGTACACCGAGGTCATTTCCGGCTCGCCCAACACACATCTGGCACAGGTGCCGCTCGTAAGATCTATTGCCGGAATAACGAGGAGATTGCGCACAGATCTGCCTTGTTAAAAGGATGTATTGTTCTGTTAACTAGCTGCCACACAAAACTAAGTTTCTAGGCATTGCACAATTCATACGACAATTACACATGCTCTGTGGTTGCACTGATTACGTTTTCGTCCGTAGCGCAGCTCTTATGATGTCTTCGGCAGTGAGCTCAGGTTCTGATAATTCTGTACGAACAGCTTTCACAGACTTTTCAGCCGCAACACGAGTAAACCCTAGTGCCTGCAGTGCGCTAATGGCATCTTCGATTGCGGATACTGTGGTAGGAGCATCTGGCAGTCTGAAGTCCGTGTGAACCCGATGGACTTTGTCTTTAAGCTCTACCACAAGCCGTTCAGCCGTTTTTTTCCCAATGCCAGGTAATCGCGTAAGGGCTTGTATGTTGCCCGATACGATGCTCTGCTGCAGATCCGCCACCGTAGTAGCAGAGAGAATACCCAATGCCGTGCGCCCACCAACACCCTGGGTGGCTGTGAGCAAGCGGAACATATCGCGTTCGGACTGATCGGCGAAGCCATATATCGTAAATGCGTCTTCGCGAACAGTGAACACAGTAAGCAGCGTCACGTTTTGGCCAATTTCCGGCACTTTGTCCATGGTGGACAATGAAACGGACACTGCATATCCAACCCCACCACAAACTACAACCACATCCATTCCGCCTTTTGCGGCAACAACACCGTGCAATTGAGCGATCATGGTACAAAACTCGAAAAGCGCAACGCAGAGTACAAGGCAAATCGGAGATCGGGCAGAATTGCTTGCCAAGCAATACCTGGAACACAAGGGCTATCAGTTTGTTTCAAGTAACTTCACGTTTAAAAAGGTTGGTGAACTAGACCTTGTTATGACGGATGGAGACATTCTGGTTTTCGTTGAAGTCCGATGCCGAACTCACCTGTCTTTCGGATATCCGGAAAGCAGCATTGGACCTGTGAAGCAGCGTAGAATACGTCGCACTGCCGAAGCGTACATGCTTATGCACGGTTGGTATGGTAAGCCATGTCGGTTCGATGTTATTGCAATTGATCTATTGAAAGGGGCTCCTTCCATACGTCACATTATTAACTGTATGTAAAGGCAACATCAGCACGGTGTATTTTCGCCACATGTGGCAATACATTTTACGCAGAGTTCTGCTGTTCATTCCAACACTCATCGTGATCACGATGATCAGTTTTGGCATTAGCAGAATGGCACCTGGCGATCCCGCAGCAATGAAAGTAGGTGTTGGCGCTGAAGGTGGTGTTGGTGTTCGAGCAAATCTGAATGCAAAACAAGCAGAACTCATCCGTGAACAATGGCACCTTGACAAGCCGGTATGGCAACAGTACCTTCTGTGGACGGGTGGGTTACTGGGCTTTGAAATGGATGGTGTATTCACGAAAACGGGCACACATCTTCAGCACCTTAGGTTTACAGGGATTCCAAATTTCGGGAAGTCCTTTAAAGACAATCGTCCGGTGTTCGACAAGATGCTTGAGCGCGTTCCTGTTACGCTGATCATGAACGTTATTGCGATTGTAATAGCATATGGCATTGCCGTTCCGCTGGGTGTGTACAGTGCAACACATCCCGGAACACTGTTCGAGAAGTCGTCCACATTCGTTGTTTTTGCTCTCTACTCACTACCGGTATTCTGGGTTGGTACACTGGCCGTTACATTTCTCTGCAATCCTGAATTCGCCTCCATTTTTCCCAGTGGCGGACTCAGGTCAATGTCTGCCAATGCATCGTGGAACTTTTGGCAACGTCTTGCTGACTATGCGTGGCACCTAACCTTGCCTATGATGGTGTACGTGTACGCCGACTTTGCGTTTATTTCACGTCAGATGCGCTCATCTATGCTCGAGGTAATACGTCAGGACTACATCCGAACAGCGCGAGCGAAAGGCCTGGACGAACGCCGTGTAGTTTACAAGCACGCTCTTCGTAACGCTCTTATTCCGCTGATCACTCTGGCAGCAGCAATCTTGCCAAACCTGATTGGCGGCTCTGTAATCGTTGAGACGATCTTTAGTATTCCGGGTATGGGCCTTTTGTCGTTCGAAGCGCTCCGCGCACTAGACTACCCCATGATACTGGCTGTGTTCACAATCAGTGCAGTGTTAACCCTGCTTGGCATGCTGATTAGCGATATTCTGTACACAGTTGCCGATCCGCGAATATCGTACGGAGCTAAACGATCGTAACTACCGGCGCAACCGTAGCAACATGAGCACAACAACACATCATAGCAAAAAACAGCACGACAATAGTCAGTCATACGGCGCTTTCGTTCTTCGGCGATTCAAACAATCCACTTTTGGTGTAATAAGTGTTTGGCTCGTTATTGCTTTGGTGGCTGTTGCCCTCCTTGCCGACGTTCTAGCCAACGATAAACCTATACTGTGTTCACGCGGTAGCGGGGTTTATTCGCCGGTACTTAAGGAATATCTCGTTCATGTGGGTGTGAGTTCATGGACGGCAGAAGAAGCCACTGCCGACTGGAAAACGCTCGATTACCAATGGGCTATTTTCCCACCTGTACCCTATTCACCGGGAACAACCGACAAAAACCTGATCGCTTTACGGGACAGAGCGCCCACCAGCAAACACATACTGGGAACTGATGATATTGGCCGCGATGTACTTGCCGGACTCATCCACGGCTCGCGTTATGCACTCTCCATCGGCGTTATTGCCATGTCTATTGCTCTGGCAATTGGCATAATTCTCGGAACACTCGCTGGATACTTTGGTGGTGGAGTAGATATTCTGATTTCCAGGATTATAGAAATAGTTATCACAATACCGCGACTGTTCTTGATACTTACGATATCAGCAATGGTAGAGCAAAGCTCAATCTGGCTAATCATGCTGCTGATTGGATTTACGGGATGGACTGCAATTGCCCGGTTTATGCGTGGAGAAGTACTGCGCGTTCGGAACCTTGATTTCGTGAGTGCTGCTACGGCGCTGGGATACAGCACACGCAGAATTATGTTCCGACATGTACTACCCAATGCCATTGCTCCTGTTTTAGTGTACGCCGCATTTGGCATTGTAAGTGCCATCCTGCTGGAAAGCGCGCTGTCTTTTCTTGGTTTTGGCGTTCCTCCAACGGTAGTTACCTGGGGATCTGTGTTAAACAAGGCGCGTGCCAGCACCTATTCGTGGTGGCTTGCCGTATTTCCAGGATTGATCATCTTTATCACCGTAGTTGCATTCAATTTTATCGGTGATGCCTTGCGCGACGCTACTGATCCAAGATTGCGTTCGTAACCTCAGGGGCACAACCGTTCGATTTTCCACCCCTGTGCATGCGCGGTGTACCGAATGCGGTCGTGTAAACGATTTGGCCTTCCTTGCCAGAATTCGAACACTGTTGGCAGCAGCCTGTACCCCCCCCAGTGAGGGGGCAAAGGAACATCGTTTTCCGGGTATAACTTTTCGATGATTTTGTACTTACCCTCTAATTCCATTCGTGAGGGAACTGGACTGCTTTGTGCAGAAGCCCAAGCACCAATCTTACTGGCATATGGGCGCGAACGGAAATATTCTTCGCTCTCCGTCCGTGATACCTTTTCAACTACTCCCTCCGCACGTACCTGACGCTCCAACTCAGGCCAAAAGAACAATATTGCTGCTTTGGGGTTCGCCAAAAGATCGGTTCCCTTTCTGCTCTCATAGTTCGTGTAGAACACCATTCCATGATCAAGCCCCTTTAACAGCACAACCCGTGCCGAAGGCTGCCCTACATCGTTTACGGTAGAAAGTGTCATGGCCGTTGGCTCCGGCACATTGGCGGCTACTGCTTCGTCTAACCACAGAGAAAACTGTTCGAACGGACTATGCAATACGCTCTTCTCATCCAATGTTTCGCGGGCATATTCTCGGCGAACATCAGCTATGTTGACTTCACCCACGCTGGCACCTCCATAGTAACTACCGAACCATGATAAATACAGATTGCTGCGACCGGTGTCCATGCTGTGAATGCACTGCATACATACCGGGGAACCATGACCTGGTATCGAAAATTACGTTTCCGTGAACACATAGTGCTTGGTCAACCAGTGTTCCGTCAGTTGCATACACGCGGACAGTTGACCCCGACGCAGCATGAACGATAAGGGGCTGAGATACAATGTGTGGCAGGGCTCCTGGAATGCTAAGCGTATTCTGATCCGGTGTAACATCGTTCATCGTCGTTACCGTTATTGAATCCTCAAGAAGAACATTGCGCTCAGGATCTATGGTAATCGAGGTTGGGCGAAATGGCAAGCGAAATTGCACAACCATCTGGGCGGAGGTAACAAGAACGGTTGTGTCTGCTGATTGCTGGTCAGAAATAAACCGTATGGTCAGAGGAAAGTGAAACTCGGTGTCGAAACCACGAGACTGTTGCATTTGGGAAATGGCAACTGAGCCGTGTGACTGTCCTGTTGAGGATATACTGTCCACATTCAGCGTACAATACACTACGGGGTGATACTGTTGCAGAAGCCACTGATCAAAGAAGGTGGACCACGCAATTACAGGGTTAGGGATACGGTCCGCAATAAACTCGATAAACTCAAACGTCTGCCGGCTTACCGGCGTGTCACGTCTATACCACTCTTGTAACGCATCAAGAAAGCGCTGTCCCTCTTGCCTATACATCATGTGCATCACCCAGGCCGATTTACAATACGTTGATCCCTCGTTAAAGAGAATGCTCATTGGCGGATCGTAAATGGGAGGGTCAATAAGTGCAGTTTTCAAGTACCGTGTTCTTCTTGCTTCCATTTGCGATCTGTATCCCGACGGACCTTCTTTGTGCAAACGCCATAGTGCTTCGCTCCACGTAGCCCCCCCCTCGTTCAGCCAAATATCCGGCCACGACCCACACGAGACAATGTTTCCGGACCAATGGTGGCCTAATTCGTGGGCGAATCCTGGCTCTATATCACCCTCAAGCCAACGTCGGTTTACGAGTACCATTGTTTGGTGCTCCATTGCACCGATCTCCATTGGTGCCCCAAAAACATGCCCGTATGATTCAAAGGGATACGGTCCGAAGTACGTTTCAAGCGCAGCCAACATGGACGGTATGTTAGCCAACGATCGAACAGCACTGTACCGAGTGCTATCGCGATCTCTGGCCCAGAAGTAGTTGGCGATAGGAATTCGATTGCCATTGATGCTCTCGCCTTCCTGCATCAGTGTATCGTACACCGATGCTGCAACACTAAACAAATAAGTGGGCATGGGCTTATCGTGGCGCCAATGATGTTCACTTGTAGAGTCGGTACGCGGAACCACATCCATCAGAGTTCCATTGCTCACACCAGTGTAACCATGTGGTAATGTTATGGCAACGGTAAACAACGCTTTGTCGTGTGGCGCATCGTTACACGGATAAACATAGCGAGACTGCGTTGGTTCCGTGAACATAAATGCGCAGCCGAAAGAGAACGGTTCTGTCTCGCTGATCTCTGTAGCACTATAGCCATACACACCTTTGCGGCTTTGTAAGCCAACATAGTCTATCGTGATCACATACGCCCGTCCAACGTCTAGTACGCGGTCGAATACAATCAGAATGTCTGCGTCGGTGCGTACCTCTGTGATCACCACGCTTTCGGACACCACAGACGTGACAGCCAGGTCAGCGGCCGAAAGGCGAATTCTGTTTACCGGTTTTGTAACTCCAAACGTAATCCTCACGCTTCCGGTAAAGTGATGTGGCCCTCTTTCTGCCAACGGCAATGTTATTAGTTTGTACCAGTCCAAAGAGATATCATAACGATGAACATCGAGTGTACTATCCACCATCTTCTGAGGAAAGCCCAGATTGTGAACGTGATGTACTGACTTTGGATACTCGTGCTCATACGTTAGTGGGGAGTGCATAATCTTTTCAAGAATCTGCGAGTGCATCGCTGGCACACCAATGAGGAGCAGGGAAACACAAAAACACGCTATCGTGATAAACGGCAGTTGTGACCACCTATGCACCGAATACTCCGGTGCGAGGGATAGGCGATTTGTTACGAACGTAGGTATCGAGCCACCAGCGCATATCCGCTGTGCTTTCTGCTCTGCGGCCGGCAAGAACATGGTCGGCATTGTCGTAAATGATGAGTTTATACGGAAAGTGAAGTCGCTGTAATTCCTGAGCCAATCGAAGTGCATGTTCAGCCGGTACCCGTCGGTCACCCGAACCGTGTAGCACAAGAAGCGGTGTTGTTCGGCACAGATTTTCAGCGAATACAACAGCACTTCTCTTTTCGGCTTCAACGTGCTCGACAGCATTGTCCGGTAAATGTTTCGCCATTGTGCTGCGTATATATGCTCTGGCTTGCTCGAGATGAATGCTTGTTGGAGCGCCGAACGTAATTGCTGCTCGGAAACGCTGCGTTCTGGTAAGCATCATAAGCGCCATCATGCCGCCACGGGATCCGCCGACGATTCCAATTCTGTCCGGATCTACATATCCTAGGCCGTCGAGAACACCCAACGTATTCAAGGCGTCGTTAACATCGCCCCCTCCCCACTCTTCAGTGCCCTCGCTCCCCGCAACCCCGCGATAGTTCGACGCAATGGCTACGTATCCCCACGACGCATAGAGACCAATAAATGCCGCTGCTCCTACATCGTTTAGGGCACCTTTTGCGCCTGTACCACCACGATTGAATACAATGGCCGGAGCGGAGATCGGACGTTCCGGTGGCAATGCAAGCCAACCATGGATGCGTAAACCGTCTGAAGCATACACAATGCGAAACAGGTGCACACCGGAAAACTTCTGAAATGCATGTGCACTCATAGCGCGTTTCGCCATGTTGAGCGATGTGGTCGGGATGGCTACCGGAACCAGGTCAAGCAGCGTACCGTCGGTCAACGTTTATACCGCTCTCTATACTTTTCAGACAAACGTGTATGGCGGTTACTGAGATCAACGGACCGACCATCTATCCACGCCTGTTCAACGATGTTGCCCCGAACGTCGAGAGCATTGCCATTACAAATGAACAGAGTGGCACTTTTGCCCGCCTCGATTGAACCATACTTATCTGCAATTCCTAGAATGCGCGCAGGAGCGATTGTTATTGCTGCAAGCGCCTTTTCCTCGCTAAGACCGTAGGCTACTGCCGTTCCTGCCTGAAATGGCAGCGATCGCACTTGCCAGAATCCACGGTCCGATATGCAGTAGTCCACACCACTCACGTCAAGCCTGAGTGGCAGGGTATAAGCAGCATCGTAGTTATCCTCTTCACGAGAAGGCAAACTGTTCACCGGTTGCAGAATCACAGGAACGTTGTTTTGGCGAAGCCTCTCTGCAACAAGTGGTGCTTCAGCCCCCCCCATGATGATCAAGGATAAATCAAAGTCCTGTGCAAGATCTAAGGCAGCTTCGATTTGCTGACGCTCCCCTGCAACAACAATGAGCGGTAAGTCTCCATCGAATAATCCCCTCATTGCCTCGAGTTTCAAGTTACGTTTCGAGGTATCAAGGCCGGCTTCTTCCATTCGTGCGTATGCGCGTGCTTCACGAAAGAGCGTCCGTATTTCCTCTACTTGTTTCAGCGATTCAGAAATCTGCTCCTCGGCACTGCGACGCTCCCACCATGCTCTGTTCACCGTCATGCGTGGCCAGTGCATCACGATACCTGCGCGCGGTTTGATTGCAATGTCTTCGCGCGTCCATCCATCTAATCGCATTACGGAGCTGAGTCCGCTTACCACGCCCCCTTCAGGAACCACATGCGCAATCAGAACTCCATTCGATCGAACTGTTGGTATGATATCGCTATCGGGATCATAAGCAACTTCAGCCCGAGCGTTGGGATTCACCGACCCTACTTCGGCTGCATCACGTGTGGCGCGCACCGCTTCGATTTCGTTTAAACCAAGTGTTGTGTTAGCAGCTATGAAGCCGGGATAGACATGCTTTCCGTCAGCCTTCACCACCACCGCACCCTGTGGTATCTGAACATTGGTTCCTACAGCTACGACAACACCATTGTCAAAAAGGACAGTACCCCGTTGTATAGTACCTTGTGTAATGGTGTGAACAGTTGCTCCAACAATGGCAACTGGTTTCGTTTGTGGTGCACCAGGAATTTCTTGTCCACAACGAACCGATTGTACGCTGTGCACCATAACCGCTAGAACAACAAGTGCTCGAAGTATGCGCAGGAAATGTTCACTCATATCGGCAAAGCTATGGAACAACAAAGAGAAGGTGCCATCTCACTTCTTGGTTTCAACTATTATGTGAGATGCCCCCAGACGTCACCACACGCCTGGGGGCACTCCCCTTCTCACCTTTCACCACTACTGCGACGTGGGTCACACATCACAGGTGTATTACCGAAAGGTAATAAGAGCAATATACTTCAATTACGTACTGGTAACAACAAACCCGACGCAATTTGGTGCATCGAAAATTTCTGCCGAAATTTGTGGTTTCGGGGTGTAGCGCAGCCCGGTTAGCGCGTCTGCTTTGGGAGCAGAAGGCCGCAGGTTCGAATCCTGCCACCCCGACACGGTTAACTGTCCTTCTTTACATCGTGGCAAGTTTATCGAGATCCATACTTGCCGCAATTGCCTTGAGCTCGTCTAAGCTTTTGGCCTTGGTACTTTCAATAGTGATAATAAAGCGTCCACCGACAGCATACTTCACGTTAGCGCTGCCGGAGTGCTTGTCTATAGATTCATAACCGTTGATAAGAGGGTTACCGGTCTGAAAGGTCCCTTCGGTTTTGTCTGCGTTATCAATGCGGATCTTTACGCTAAAAAGCATGGTCTGGAGTCCGAAGCCTGCTTCCGAGCTGTTGTAGTCCGCAATAGTTGCGGTAATCGTAGCATCATTCGATGTGTATTGCCGTGAGGCCTGTGTGTACGACATACCTGGAACTTCTAATGATTGTTTCTCGGCTTCCTGTGCCGTAAATCCGTTTATGGTATTCGGCAACATTTCGGCAAGTTTATCAGCAGGAATAGCAAGCGTGTCGCCGTTTGCCTTTCGTTCCTGCCTACGCTTTTCGAGTGCGTTGGTACTCGTCTCAATTTGATCAGTTGACCCTGCAATGTCTTTAATCGTATTGATGCTTTGTGCCAATTCCTTCGTTTCGCCACCACACGAAACAAGTAGTGCCGCAACCATCAGTGCAACTACGGTTCGAAGCATTCTTTTTCCTTTCACTGACTGAGTAAATGAAAAATGTACAAGGTACAAGGTTACGCAATCGGTACGTGTGCACATACTATGTAGTGGTATTGTTTAAGCCCTTTTACGGGCTACCTTATACTTCGGCGCGCAATCCATTGCAACTCATCCGCTGTTGCGCGCGTGAGTCCCATGATTGTAAATGCCAGGTCTATGGGAATAAAATTCGATGACTTCGTTAAACCTGATCCAACGGCGTAACGAACAACGCTGTCAACGATTTCGAATGGCGTATCAGGAATCTTCTTCAACCGCCCGGTCCCACAATCCAACATAACAACTGCACCATGTTCACTGTCAGAGATAATCACCGTTGCGTCTTTGAACCATTCAGCGTGAGAACATCGTTCGATTGAAAACTGTGTTTCTTCAATTATCGCAATTCAATGCAGGTTATCGGGCTGAGAGCCGACCATAACGCCGGTAGAGAAAAGCAACAAACAAACCGAACGAGAGGCATGAGCAACAACTCCCCTATTAAAACTGTGCCAATGGTGCTACTCTTCTAAACATACCACAACTCAACTGTTCTGGGTATCCTCAGCATCAACGGTAAAATGCGTTAACTGGGTTGGATCACACATTCAATGATGAATTGAATTGGTTGCCCTTGCACTTGCACGCCTTCGTACACATCAATCCAGTCAACCGTGTGACCGATTTCCCAACATGTTGATTCGGCTGGATTACCGAACACAAGGACAGCTCCCGAGCGTGGTTCTTGAACATGAGAACCTGCTTGCGAGATTCCAGGCTGAGATAGTGCACCGCCAGATCCCTTTAACTTTTTGCAGCCAGATGTATGGTAACAAACTGTACCACAGTGCACAGATAATGAAACAAGTGAGAATAGTATTGGTATCAAAGCATGAGCAATTGATTTATGCTTTGCATCCTCCAGTATTTCACAACAGGAAAGTAAACGCTTCGTTTAAGCTACACACACAACTGTAAGTTATCCACAGGATTTTAATGAGTTAACGTTTTGTAGTGTGTTTGAAGCAGGTACTGCTGCTGTGCTTCGTTCTCCTACACGTTGTTGTTTGAACACAGATTGCTGTCATTTTATCGTAACTTTCTCGTTATAAGTGTACTTAGCAGCGGACGAGACATTCATCTTAATTGTCAATTGCAACTATGAATTCCGTTACCCGACTTTTTCTTGCCCTGATAGTGCTGATTCCAACGTACGTATGTATCGCCGACACCATGCACGGTGTTCGAGGATTTACGTCGCCATTTCCTAATGGCACGCCGATTCCGATTTTATCGGTTACTGTTGGCAACGTACCCGTAGTGATTTCGGATGCCTCACAACAACAGCCAATCATACTGGTGCGCTACCTTGGCTACGGCTGTGCACACTGTGTGGAGCAACTCAGCTACCTCAACCGGTATGCATCGGAGCTAAAGGGGCTGGGAATTCGTGTGATTGCTTTTAGCGAAGATGAGCAGGAAACCTGCCGTAAACTGGTGAAAGCACAAGGTTACGACACTTCTGTACTTACGATTGCCTCGGATACAGACAATGCAGCCGCCCGACAGCTTCAGGCGCTGCGAGTTGAAAACGATACAACTTTCGACTTACACATGAGCATGGTAGTGCATCGTGGTGAAATTTTGTTCGCTGCGTACACCGAGCAACCGTTTATGGACATTGAACGCCTTGTTGCCGTTGCCACATCAGCGATAAAAACAGCCGAACCAAATGTTCAGAGCAGCGACGCCCATCCAACCGACAAATATTTAACAGGCACAGCTCTCCCTACCGTCATTGCTGGTCCTGCCGACGGTATTCGATTTCCTGTTGACCTTGACTTTAACCGTAGCCCCCTTCATCCAACCGACTTATGGGTTGTTGTTGGAGTTCCACTGACATCAACTCACGGTGAAAGTATTGCTATCATTCATAACGCCACAAATGCAGCTTCCCGAACGGTACGCATAAAACAGGATAGTCGCGCTTCACATTTTATGTGGAGAACGCACGCTATAGCAATGGGTAGCAACGGCACGTTTGCTACTGCACAGAATGGCCAACCGGGTAGCGGTAGTCCGTTCTACCAATTTATGGGGCCTACCTTGTGGTCGTCCGATACGGCTGTATTTGCATCGCGCTACCAAACCGACAACACCATGTTGGCATCGCATCTCGACATGCTGCACCAAAGTCCGCAGAACTTGGGCATAGCACACGATCATGATAACGTGTATTGGGTATCCGATTCGTACTACAACGATGTTGCACGTTACGACTTTCGCGATCCGCATGAAGTTGGTGGCACGGACCATCGCGACGGCATTATTCGCCGATACACCGATGTCCGGATAACAGGTGGACTTCGCGGCGAGCCGGGTCACCTTGCATTGCACAAACAATCGGGTTGGTTATACATTGTTGATCCGGGCGCCAACAGAGTACTACGTTTGCAAACAACATCGGGCCACTATACAAAGACGCTGTTTCCTCCTGATGAAAGTATGGAGTACCTGGCTGAGTATTCCGAGTATAACGGTGCCGATGTAGAAGTTGTCGTTGCCGACGGTATTGGTGAACCGGTTGGTATTGAAGTAGATAATAACCGTCTGTTTGTTGGTGATCGGTCCACCGGGCAGATTTACATTTTTCGAATCACTGACACCGGTGTTGAGCCACTAGGCACCGTACAAACCGGAGCTGAAGAGCTGATGGGGATCTGTTACGGTCCGGATCAGCGCCTGTGGTTTGTGGACAGAGCACAGGGAACCGTAAACAGACTAGAAACAACATCCGACCACTCCCTGACTCCGGTGGTAGATGTAACCGCTGTCGCTACGGAAGACGTTATACGGTTTCGGTACACCAACGCATCTGCAACAACACGCGAAGTGCAGTTTAAAGGTTTTCTCCGCGAGGCAACAGCCGACGGATATGGTAGCGTAATTCCATTTCAGAACATCACACCTGTGGCCATTAACGGAAATTCTACAGTTACGGTCCCGGTCAGTGTTGTTCTGCCTGATACAACAAGTGCTTGGGAAGTAACGCTCGTAGAAGATGACGGATCGGCCGTTGGTGGGATCCGCGCCAGTACCACAGTTGTGCCGCGAAATGTTCGCCGCATAATTGCTGACGATGCATTGATGGAAACGTTTCGTATAACGGAAGCTGTTCGGCAAACGAATCGCGAAGGATACATGTCGCTAAGGAGTGATGTGTTTATACGAGTAGCAGACTCTCTTAAGAGTCTTCAAACGGTGTTATGGAATGGCGGAAGTTTCGGTGAAATAAGCGTGGCAGACGATGCCGTCATTAACAGCTTGCTTGATCGTGGCATCGAAGTGATGCTTATTGCCGACGATCCGTTGTTGCAACGCTTAGATCTACCAAATGCAAACGGGTTCTTTCGTCGGTTTGGCATTCGTCTTGCCGGTGCCGACACACGTCCATCCGATGAAGGGCAGCGGATTTTATTCGGCATACATGGCGACACAATCAGTGGAGCCTTTGGCCTGGTTGATTGTCAGCTTCCACGTCTCGATCACGCACGTGGCAACAACTTTATTCCCAATGTTTACTTTCAAGCTGTAGAGGAAGGATGTGTGCCAGTATTTAACGGCAATTACTTGCAGCGGGTTCAAACAGCGCGATATGAAGCCGAGACGTATAAGTCGGTTATACATGGTATGAATGCAGAGAGATTCCTTAACGGATTACAGAGAACTGAGTTTCTAGACAAAGCATTAATGTGGTTGGAAACACAAGTCAGCAAGGATACTACGATACCCGACACCACCGTGAGCGTAAAGGAAGACAGGCAGCCAAACGCCGTAACCGTTTCAATTGCCGGCAATGTATCTGCAGATGCTATCACCATAAGCGTTGTTGGTACATCTCCTCAGGCCGTGATTGCGATTTATGCGCCTACCGGACAGAGGATGGCCGACCTCCATGAAGGACCATTGACTGGCAACATGGTCATTACACAAAATATTCGAACACTACCATTCGGAACCTATTTTGTTGTTGTAACAACTCCGGATGGAGTCCGACATAGTACGTTCCAAAAACAGTGAGGAATTGGTGGCAAGCTCATTATTAAAGCGGTTCACGAAAGAATCTACGCCACATGATCATGTTTTTGGAAAGAGTGTCGAGGCGGATTTAAAGATATTACTCGATGAAGGGAAACGACAGCTTCCACGATTCAATGCCTCGCTCGTTGAACGCGCTTTCCGTTTTTGTGTTGATGCACATGTGAATGATGTCCGTGCATCAGGTGAGCCATACTACACACATCCGTTACAGGTTGCTCTCATCGTAATCCAGGAGATTCCCTTAGACGACATCAGCGTAATGGCAGCTCTCTTGCATGATGTTGTTGAGGACACGTCGTATTCGCTGAAGGATATTGAGTCAGAGTTCGGACAAGAGGTAGCTTCGATTGTGGACGGGGCAACAAAAATTAGCGACGTCTTCACAAGCCGGGAAATCACACAAGCCGAGAACTATCGCAAGTTGTTGTTATCGTTAGTGAAGGATGTGCGCGTAATCTTGATAAAGTTTGCCGACCGGCTGCACAACATGCGCACCATTGATGTACTAAGCGTTGAGCGACAACAACGACTGGCACGCGAAACTATGGAGCTTTATGCACCATTTGCTCATCGCTTCGGTCTGGGAAACATCAAATGGGAACTCGAAGATTTGAGTTTTAAAGTGCTCAATCGCGAGGCCTACGACGACATTAAACGACAGCTTAATACAACGCGCGAAGAGCGAACTGAGTTCATCAACAAGTTTGCTCAACCGATTGCCGACAAACTTCGGGCCGAGGGGTTGAAATTCGAGATCAACGGTCGGCCGAAACATCTGTATTCCGTCTACAAGAAAATCGTAACACAGGCAAAGTCGCTCGATGAACTTTACGATCTGTTTGCTGTTCGCATCATCCTCGATACCGATGATGACAATGATTGTTTTTTGGCATACGGAATCGTTTCTGCAATCTATCGCCCCGTGCCGGAACGATTCAAGAATTATGTGAGCATCCCAAAGAAGAATGGCTATCGGTCTCTGCACACCACTGTGATCAGCGCAGATGGCAAGCGTGTTGAAGTCCAAATACGAACGAAGGCAATGCATGAGCTGGCAGAAAAAGGAGTTGCCGCTCACTTTCGGTACAAGGCTCAGAAAGGGGCTACGGCCTCGTGGATTGATAGTTCCGACCTGGAAGAATGGGCATCGTGGGTAAGAGACATTTTCGAAAGTGCCGGAGATGATGCCGCCGAGCAGATCCACGAGAGTTTTAAGCTCAACTTGTATCAAGATGAAATTTATGTATTCACGCCCAAGGGAGATCTACGAATACTACCCAAAGGAGCAACTCCGATAGATTTTGCATTCGACATCCACTCACAGGTTGGTGCGCGGTGTATTGGTGCCAAGGTAAACAACAGGATTGTTCCATTGGATCACACTCTGCAAACTGGCGACCAGGTTGAGATTCTTACATCAAAGAATCAAAGTCCATCCCGCGATTGGGTACGAATGGCTGTAACGCATAAGGCCCGAACACATATACGTCGCATTCTCAACGAAGAAAGACGTCGGCATGTTGCCGAAGGCAAGGAGCTATGGGAAAAACGCGCAAAGAAGTTGAACTTAAATATTAGCGACGATGATTTGGAAAGGCTGGTTACCCAACTGCGATTCGACAGCCGAACTGATTTTTTCAATGCCTTAGGAACCGGTACATTAAGTCCCGAAGCCGCCGGTACACTCATAGCGGAAAAACTTAATCCGTCGCAGGATAAAGCTGAATCTCGCACCGAAAACTCGATTTCGTTCGATCGTTTTAGTACCGCTGCACGTGACAATGGCAATGGAGTGTACATCGTTGGTGACGAAAACCCAACGGGCAAGGTAATGTTCAGCTATGCCCGCTGCTGCAATCCCGTACCCGGCGATGATGTTGTTGGAATCGTGACCATTGGAAGCGGGATTAAGGTTCATCGAACCAGCTGCCACAATATCCAAGAGCTCCAGGAAAAGCTCAAGCCTCGAGTTGTAGATCTCAAGTGGGCAGCTTCGCGTCGGGGTGAGTTCTTGGCCGCCATTAAGGTTACCGGAGATGACCGGCCGGGCATGCTAAACGACATCACCAGTGCTGTAATTTCGATTCAGAACACGAACATTCGAGGTGTGAACATCGATGCCTTCGATTCGCTATTTGAAGGAATTCTTACTGTGTATGTGCGTGATACAGATCACTTGAAACAAATCTTCGATAAGCTGTATCGCATCCGAGGAATCAGGAGCGTGGAACGGTTCGAGGGGTAACCTTCGCCCTATATTTGCCAAACTATGGACTTAAACCTACACACAGTTCTGTTTGCAGTCTTTGCTATTGGGGCCGTCGCTACAGCGTTGCTCACCGTAACGCGAAAGAATCCTGTAGCATCAGCACTAAGCCTTGTAGCACACTTTTTTATGCTATCGGGCTTGTACCTCACACTCGAAGCTCAATTCGTTGCAGCCGTTCAAGTTTTGGTTTACGCCGGTGCCATCATGGTTTTGGTGGTGTTTGTTATTATGCTGCTCAATCTTGGCCGTGAACAACAGCTTGCCGAACGTGGCAATGCCATTCGTGTAACTGCTGGAGCGGCAACAGCCGGTCTGTTTGCTGTAATCATCATTATGGCACTTGTTGCTAAGCCTACCGGTCAGAATGCACTGCATGCAAACGCTGTGTCTATGGGCACAACAGAAGCCATAGGGCAAAGCCTGTTTACCGAATACCTGTTTCCTTTCGAAGCCGTGAGTTTGCTGCTCCTTGCCGCACTTATCGGGGCAGTAGTTTTAGCTCGTAAATCAGAAACTCCACAGAGTTAATATGCCAGCTACTATTCCATTAGACTACTACCTCATCCTGTCTGCAGTGCTGTTTGTAACTGGTGTTATCGGTGTTCTCACGCGCCGTAACGCAATTGTGATTTTTATGTCAATTGAGCTGATGCTGAACGCGGTGAATTTGTCCATGGTATCCTTTTCAGCTTTTTCTGGTGATATCGCCGGACAAATGTTTGTGTTCTTCATCATGTCGGTTGCTGCCGCCGAAGCTGCCGTGGGGCTTGCCATTGTACTGGCGTTGTTCCGTAACCGAAAAACAGTGTATGTTGACGAAGTTAATCTCATGAAGTGGTGATGCGTATGAAACATGTTTGGATGATAGTTGTTAGTTGTGTGATAGCAATAGCCTGCGACACTACAACACCAAGCAATACAGCTGAAAAGCTTTTATTGGATGACCTAAGCAAGAATCCGGGATTTTCATGGTTTCAGGGTGAAGTTGTAGCCTATTCACCTAATGCTGCGATGGTAGCTCAGTTAGCAGGTTCATATTCAGCAGACAAAAAAGTATGCGTCTTCGTACGACCATCATGCGGCTGCCGTGGAACACAAAAGCTATTCCCCCGAGTAATGAAGACACTGATGGAAGCCAAGGTTGACATGAGCACAGTTGAAATTTGGGGCATGCGAGATCCTTCGGACGAATCACCCTATAAAAGCACCCTTAACCTAACCACCCTGCCAACGATTTCTGTCTTTACCAATGGCAAAGAAACGGCACGCATTGTGGACAGTGACTATAACGAGCTCAATGCTGATACTTTAATTGCCGTTGCCGTTTCACAGTAATTCCATTCATAGGAGGGTGCGTGCTGTACTCACTGCTCTTGCCGTTAACTCTACTTTTTTGTTATAACTGTGTAACGGCTCAAGGCACCGAGATTCAGTTCGTGCATAACGCGGCAGATCCTCAGCTTCAGGTAATTGATGTTTGGATTGAAGGTGGGCAAAAATTAGAAGACGTAACCTTCCGCACTGCCAGTGAACCTTTCACCGTTCCGTCCGGTGGTTCGATTGCATTGAGGATTGCACCACAAGGATCTTCAAGTCCGGATGAAAGTATCGCATCTCTAAGTGTAGATCTGCCAACGGAATCCCGACATCTCGTGGTGCTTACAGGTGTTTTAGGACCAGAGCAGTTCCAGCCTAATCCCAATGGCACGGATATCGGTTTGGCGTTAATTAGGTTTCCAATACCGGAAGCATCGAGCAACACATCCATTGTGGAATTGTCGTTTATTCATGGCGTTACTGATGCTCCTGCTGTTGACGTTCAACCGAGCACAGCACCTACTTTTCAAAACCTGTCGTATGGTTTTGCCTCAAGCACTGCCTCGTCTACACCATCGGAAATAATATTTTCAATCGCCATTGCAGGTGGACAGCCCATATTAGCATATAAAGGCAACTTTGATTTGTATGCTGGCCAGTTCGTGTACGTTATTGCCTCTGGGTTCTTAGTGCCAGCGCTAAACCAAAATGGCCGCCCGTTTGGATTGTTTGTGATACCTCCCACGGGTGGACCATTGCGCCAGTTACAACCTACGGCTGTGCCAACTTCTGCTCGTGTTCAATTTATACACACAGCTGCAGACCCTGCATTGAGCGCGGTAGATGTGTACATTGCAGGAGTTTTGGCGGCCGACGATGTAGGTTTTCGAACTGCAACACAGTTTGTGGATATCCCATCGAATACCGACATCCAAGTTGCTATAGCCCCCTCTTCAAGTTCTGGCGTTGGCGATGCCTTTGTATCATTTACGAAGAACTTTCAAACCGGACGGTATGCCGTACTCCTGGATGGTGTTCTCAATCCGAACGATTTTGCAAGCAACCCGGACGGACGTGTTCCATCGATCGGGATAAACGTGACAACCATACCGGAAATCAGACCTATCTCGACAAGTCCGGCTGAGGTTGACATCATTTATGCCCATGCATGTACCGATGCGCCCTCCGTTTCCATCGAACACAACCAAGAAATTATCTGGGAAGATCTGTATTACGGAACGTTCACAAACTACACTTCGCTGGAGGCTGGACCCACAACCGTGAAGATTGGGTTTTCAGGGCATGCACCAGACATTTCCATACCGGTAAACTTTTTGCCAATTGCGGGCGAACCGATTATTGTTGTTTTATCGGGTTTTCTCAAGCCGGAGAACAACCAGAATGGGCCGCCGTTAGGTCTTTGGGTTGCCAAGAATAGTGGTGGTCCACTCTTTGAGTTACAAGCTGTAACCACCGTACCAGCGGCTGAAATGTTTGTACATAGTGGGGTAAGCGTGATTCCGAACCCAGCCCACGGTGCCATTTCTGTTCACGTCAATAGCGAATGCACAGTTGAGAATTTGTTGATCACGATTGTGTCGCCTGATGGTCGCACAGTCTCAAATCGCTGGTATCCATGCACCGGCCTGCAAACGATTGTTGAAATGCACGATGTTGATCTCGCTCCGGGCATGTACTACGTTTTCGTGTATGCGGGTACGCGAACGCAAACTGCATCGTTTGCTGTGCTGCCATAGAATGTCTCGGCAAAACATTAACGGCCCGGAAGGGGCCAGGCCGTATGTGCAAGCGGCGGGAGTCGAACCCGCACGGGGGTTGAGCCCGCCGGATTTTGAGTCCGGTGCGTCTGCCAGTTCCGCCACGCTTGCGGTGGGGGTTGTGGGCGGTGAGGGATTTGAACCCCCGACATCTTGCTTGTAAGGCAAGCGCTCTGAACCAACTGAGCTAACCGCCCTTGATATATCTGCCAAAGCACCAAAGATACGGAATTGTAATGTAATCTGAGCAACAATTTCCGCAATTCTAATTACCGTACAGCTTCAACGCGACGCACCTCTGGTACTGCTGACCTAACAGCGCGCTCTATACCAGCACGCAATGTCATCGGCAACATTGCACACTTCACACAGGCACCATGAAAGCGAAGCTCGGCCACACCGGTTTCCGGTTCAAACCGAACGAATTCAACATCGCCGGCATCAATCTGCAGGTATGGGCGCACCTCCTGCAGAGCGTGACGAATGCGATCTTCTACCGTGCTCACAGGGTTATCTCCACTGATGAAGCCACTGCCGATGCATTCACACCTCGTATGGCAGCCAGGAGCTGATCTGTTACAGTGTTAAACGCCTCCCCCGAAACCCCAGCATCGGGATCCAAAACGATGGGCATTCCGGTATCGGCCCCTTCACAAACCCTTGGATCTATTGGTATCTCGCCCAGCAACGGCACACCATATTCGGAGGCAACGGACTGTCCGCCACCACTACCGAAAATTGGATACCGTTTTTCCGGCATATCTGGTGGACTGAAGTAGCTCATGTTCTCCACAATGCCCAATATGTGTACATTAACTTTTCTGAACATCTGGATAGACCTACGGACATCGGCGAGTGCGATTTCTTGCGGAGTGGTTACAATCACAGCGCCCGTTAGTGGAATGCGCTGCGTTAGAGTTAATTGAATATCGCCTGTACCGGGTGGAAGGTCGAACAACAGCACGTCCAACTCGCCCCATTGAATCTGCTCTACGAGTGTTGTAAAGTATCCCGCAAGCATTGGACCTCTGAGAATAGCCGCCTGGTCGCGCTGCATCACAAATCCAAGAGAAGCAATCTTCACCCCGTACTGTTCGTTCGGATAGCCAATCATCTTACCGTCTTCACCCTTTTCAGCACGCATACCTTCGCCGGCAACACCAAACATCGTAGGCTGAGACGGTCCATACACGTCGGCATCGAGTAGGCCAACAAGCAGTCCACGCTGGGCTAGTCTCGCAGCAAGATTAGCAGCTACAGTGCTCTTACCAACCCCCCCCTTTCCCGATGCAACAGCAATTAAGTTCTTTACTTCGGAAAGCGATGGCGGCCGCTGGGATATGGGCAGTCCCTTTTCGCGCACATAGACAGTGACTTCGGCAGAAGGGTAGTTTGCTAAAACAGCTTGTGTAACATCGTGGTTAATCCGCCGGGCAACACCAAACACGGGCTGCACAATGTCGAGATACACGGCAACCTGTGCGCCCTCTACACGGACATCGGCTACTGAACCTAACTCGCCAAGCGATTTGTGCAAGTCCGGGTCGAGTATTGGTTCAAGGATTTCACGGATGTTGTTTGGATTCATGCAGTTCCTGTAACAAGTCAGTAGGGTAAGTGTCAGACATCGCACTCGCCCTTACGTGCGAAGGACGACTGCCCAGATATTCAAAACTACAACGCCCGTACACCTTGACTGTCACCGTTGTAATTTTGCAGACTTGTGCACAATAGGTCGCACCAATCATCTTCACGAACAAACGGAGATTGCGATGAAAGTATCGCTCCTAGGTTTGAGCCTTTCACTACTTGCGGGAACCATGCTGCAGGCTCAAATAAACAATTCATTTCTCGTTGATTCGCCGCGTTCTGACCGTGAGCAACAGAGGCAGCAGCAAATGCTGAACATCAGTCAACCTCCGGTTGCTCTCAGTCCATCGGCCAAGTCTGCTACACAGGCCCTCACCTATACGGGTATGTATGCTACGGACTTTTACGCTTCATGGGAAATCAGTGAAAATCGCACGTTTCTGTACGATCCAACCACAAACGCTGTTATGTTATTTCGACCCATGCGCGTGTTCAACAACACTTCTTTAAGCGGAGGTGAACTCAGAGCGTACGTAACAACTAACGAAGGTTCCTCTTGGTTAGAAACCCAAATTGCCAATACACCTAATCGCTTCCTCACCTTCCCTAATGTATCCGTTGTTAACCCTTTTAATTCTGCAACTACAGTT
>CAZGHI010000025.1:0-2894 GCA_964525565.1 uncultured Hyphomicrobiales bacterium | reverse complement strand
ACTGGATAATCTTTAGTGCAAGTTTTGAACCATCCGGCGAAACATGGAGGCGGAACGGTGCATTCTCGCTGATCAAGGCAGGCACTGACCTAATCGAGTTCCCAATGCAAGCGCCTGAAAATGCTCCATCCGATATGGGATGGAATGTAAACGGAGACATGGCGCAATCAAATAATCCTAGTCCGGCATCGTACTACGTTGACCGTTCCGACAAATTCAACGAAGACGGTCCCAGTCAGTATGGCATGTACGGTACTTGGGGTTTCGACTATGAGGTTTCCGACTTCACAGCAAATCAAATCCCGAACGAATGGAATGTGAACCAATTTCAGCAGGTGTCGCCTCCAAATAAGAATTCAACACTGAATGGCTCACCTCGTATTGGTACAGATAACGAAGGCAACTTGTACATGGTAGTTGCGAACATCCTTGCATCTGAAGCCGATATTCGCACTCCAATGGTGAGCACGTCAACCGATCAAGGGGCGTCATGGTCTGCCTTCACAAAAATGCCTTCCCAGCTTTTGTTGGATTATCAAAGCGCACACGGCTTTGGTTCGATTGTGGTCTTCCGCCCATATGACGACCACAGCCTCGTTGTTACCGGCAAAGACCAGTTTTCGTACTTCTTCCGACTGGCCGACTACGGCGCCTCTGGAAATCAACTTACATCAATCCACCTCGTAGAGGCAAAGTACGACAATGGCGCGTGGTCGTTGAACATGATTGCTGACCTTAACGGCATTCCAGTGGAGTTCGTTCGTGAAGATACTATTTCAGGACCTACCGGATGGGTACCCTACTACTCGGCCGCTAATCGCGGACATGAAATCGAAGTTGCCATTACTGCCGATGGCCAAAATCTCCTCATTAAATGGATTGATGAAAACCCCGCTTTTATAGACAGCGGTTTTACGCAAACAGTTCGTTATAGAACTGCAAATAATACGTGGGCTACGGCTGACTTAACTGCGTTTACGGCCACCGATGTGTATTTCTCGTATCGCGCTGTAAACGGCGGCTCATGGAGCACCCCGGTGAACATTACAAACGACAGACTATACGACCATGGTACCAAGTTACCCGCCGTGATAAAGAACCTAACGTCAGTTCCGTTGGTTGTACTTCGTGGATTACGAAAGAGCGATGTAAACCCCAGCAGCACTTTCGGACCTGCGCTGCTTGCTCTTCCGGAAATGATTTTAAATGCTCATATTGATTATCGCACACCAAACCTGGTTCAAACGGCATTCTTTAATGCTCTCAATCCTAGCTCAGTGAGCGAGTCAATGAACTACCCATTTAGTGTGCACGCTGTTAGCCCAAATCCTGCTAATGCAGAAGCCGAATTTACATTCACGATGGACGTTGCAAGCAATACGACGATTTCTGTTTACTCATCTACAGGCGAACTCGTTCATACTGCATACTCGGGTGCACTTGATGCCGGACTCCACGGCATTACCATTAACACCAGCAACCTCGCTTCGGGTACCTACTATGTTGCTCTGAGCGTCGGAACACAGCGCGTTTCAAAACCACTGGTTGTGATTCGTTAGCCATAATTCATACAGAAAGTATTTTTATTGGGGTGTGCACAACGTGCGCACCCCTTTCTTATATTCAGTTATGACTTTCGTAGTACTTGCTCTCCTTCTGATATCATACTCACCCGCTACTGCTACAACACCATGGAATCCGGTGATTTATAATCGAGCAGTGTATTCCGTTGCCACAAATCCGTTAAACCCAAGAACTGTTTATGCAGGTAATCAGGCTAGACTCTTCTTTAAAAGCTTTGACGGTGGTGAAACCTGGGAAGAGCTATCGATTGGATCAATGGGTGGATCCTCACTCATTCAATGCATGTTGGTACACCCACGCGATACGAACGTGGTGTTTGCAGGCGGGTCGGGACTGGATGGACTGATGCGTAGCACCAACGGCGGCGAAACGTGGACGCAGTGCCTTGGCTCGAACGATGGTTTTCGTTTTGAACTTGGAGGATCCGGAGCACTTACGGTGGACCCCTTGCACCCGGATACCATGTACTGTGTACGCTTTTACCTGGGTGAAGTTTACCGCTCTGTTAACAGAGGCGAATCGTGGGAACTGTTAGCTGCTCTGCCAGGGATAGAATCGTCCGATAACATGCGAGCGGTAACGGTTTGTCCGTCCAATAGCAGCATGATTCTCGTTTCGGGAAGGCGATCTCGAATCTATCGTTCTACAGATTATGGCGCTACTTTCGAAATTCAGGATTCTCTAACACCTTGGCGCGATACTGACGTTGCCAACTTTGCTTGGAGCCCGTCCGTAGAGGGAACTGTTTATGCCGCCGTTCAGATGTCGCTGGTGATATTCCCGGTAAATAGTGGTTTATTCAAGAGTACTGATTACGGCCGTACGTGGGAGCGAAGGGCACTGCAAGACACATCGTTGTATGCCATATTCATTCGACCAACTCCCAATGGTGATGAATTATTCCTTGGAGGCAACCAGTTTGACTTCCCTGCAGATCCAGACGGATTACTTGATGGGGACTCTATCGTTCTTCGTTCCATTGGAACGGATACACATTTCGATGACTTAAGTACTGTTCCTTGGATGGAGAATGAAATCGGCGAGATCGGTGTTAATGTATGGGGTTTTGCCGAGACGATGAAGGATGGATATCCGATATTACTCATGGCAACGAATGGCGGTTTGTTTTCATCCGATCGAATTACTTCGGTGCAAGGCAGGTTTCCACATCCACCACGCACTCCGGTGGTGATAACCCCATTTGGCTTCTTAACTCCGAATGATTCTAACGGAATGGTGGATTTTGTGATATATGATCTCCACGGCCGAACGTTACAAACAGGAACAGAACCTGCGAATACATGGGTTCC
>CAZGHI010000024.1:35053-36546 GCA_964525565.1 uncultured Hyphomicrobiales bacterium | reverse complement strand
ATTACCTCACCCAAAGTGAGCAAATACCATCGGCCTTTGTTATCGACACATCGTTCAACGAAGAAAATGTTATCGCTCAGAATGTTGGACTTCTTGTTCAGGCAATGCCCGGAGCAAGACCTGAAGAAATTTTTAAAGTGTACGACATATTGGATGTGCTCGACAGACCAACGGAGTTTGCAGACAAGGGGTATTCACCGGAAGACCTCCTCCGACAAGTATTGCCGGGAGAAATAGAAGTATTAGGAAGCTCTCCGGTTGACTTCTTCTGTAGATGCTCATTGGATAGGTTTAAAAGTGTGCTGTTAACACTGGGATACGAAGAAATTGTTGGCATGCAACAGGCCGGACATAACGAGCTCGTTTGCCAGTATTGTAACGAACGGTACCTTCTGCAGGATGCAGACTTTACAGAGTTATTGGAACAACTTCTTGCCCGACGTAATTAAAGCCAACGAAGACGGACACCAGGTTAATGCAATGATTGCAGTACGGCAATTGCTGCAGCCATCACAATGTCGTTTGCCGAGCATCCCCGGCTGAGATCAACAAACGGTTTCTGCAGACCTTGTGTTATCGGACCATAGGCTCGCGCTTCGCCTAATCTCTCGGTTAGCTTATAGGCGATGTTACCGGCATCGAGAGTAGGGAAGATGAAAACGTTCGCCCTTCCTGCAAGCGGACTGTTAGGAGCCTTTCGTTGTGCTACGCTTGGTACATACGCTGCGTCGAATTGCAGTTCGCCATCCGACACAATGGTAGGATACCGGTGCTGGAACATGGCATATGCCTCACGCACTTTGTGAACATCGGGATGGTTTGCTGAACCTTTCGTTGAAAAACTCAAGAAGGCAACCCGAGGTTCTGTTTGGGTTAACTGACGATGACTATCTGCCGCTGCCTTGGCAATGGAAACAAGATCGGACGATGTTGGATTGGGTACAACCCCGCAATCAGCGTATGTCAGGGGTGTACCGTCCTTTAGAACCATGAGAAAGAAGCTGCTCACAATGGAGATGTCTGATGATGTTCCAAGCGTCCAAAGCGCAGCGCGAAGAACATCAGGTGTTGTTGACAACGAACCGGCAACTGCTGCATCAGCCACACCGGTGTGAACAAGCCACGCAGCGCGGAACAATGGTTGTCGGGCTAACCCTTGTGCCTGTTCATAAGAAAGTCCCTTCGCAGACCTTCGGTGGAGGAGATGCTGAATAAGCAGTTCTTCGTCAATCAAAGTGTGCTCATCCACAAGTAGTGTGCGTGCAATCCTCTGGCTCTCGATAATGGAAGCTGCTTCCCGCACCCTGTTATCAGAAACATCGGCAAGAGCAACTACAGCATTGCATTTGGCTGCGCGTTCCTTAATTGTCTGCTCAACGTTGTGATCAATCATGGTGCCAGGCCAACAAGACAATTGGCCGAGTCAGGAATATTTACAGTGTGCTTCATGTTCTCGGCAAACTCGTCGTAAACTTCCACAACAGTCCCACTTT
>CAZGHI010000024.1:14978-35012 GCA_964525565.1 uncultured Hyphomicrobiales bacterium | reverse complement strand
CGAGATGCATCATACCAACACCCGGTGAATCCATCAAACTGAATTGCTGCAGCTCGCCGAGGATTTCGGGTGGCAGCCTGAAGAAGGCCATTTTGAACTGCTGTGTAACAGAATCCGCTGGAGTTAACGGCAAATCCTGTGGGCAATTGTTGTGGACCTTCAGACTCGCGCGAAGTGAGCGGAATGGTGGACAAGATGCTCCTGGAAGCAATATCCACAGAGGTAAGTGTTGGTGTTGTTAATGGAGCGGATGAACCGGCCAGTTTTCCACCACCCAGGGCTACTATACAGAACACGCCACTGGCTCCGTCTCCCTGTACCATAGTAGGTGATTCAGTCGGAAGCGAAATCGTTGCTTGTACGGTATTTGTTCGGCTGTCAATAATCTTTGCCTCTTGGCGTAGCGGCAACACTACGCAAATCTGATTTCCAACGGCAGCTATACCGGCGGTTTCCCCTCCTACGTCAATAGTAAACACGAGCTGGTTTACCGTGAGATCAACTACTCCAACGGCACCCAGTTGCGGTAACGACACATATGCTGTTGTTGCATTTGCAAAAGCGATGTCTTCCGCATATCCATTCGAGCCCAATTGAATGGTATCAATAACGGCTAGCGTACTGCGGTCAAGCACAACGATTTCATTGGTAGCTCGTAACAGGTACAGCTCGTTGCGAAATTCAACAATCCTACGAACTGGAAATAACTCAGGTTCGGCTGATTGCCACACAGGTTGTTGTATAGTACCTTCCGGCATTGCAATGGTGTACAGTCCAGAGGGGCCACTTACAAGTAAACGCCAGTTTCCTTGATACGACGTTATTAGCGGTTCTTCAGGTGAGCAAGAACTGGAAATAAAGACAATTATGCCAATTAATGTACAGCGTAGGGTCATACTCCCTCCGCATTCAATGTTGCCAGTACATACCGAATGATACCGGTTACGATTGGTTCTGCTGCTGCTGCTGCTTCCAAGACATCTGAAAGATGGAGTGGCTTCAGTACATCAGGAAAACACTCGTCGGTGATGATGCTTAAACCAAGGACGTTCATGTTCATATGTCGTGCAACGATTACTTCAGGAACAGTGCTCATTCCAACTACGTCGGCTCCGATGGTACGCAGATACCGATATTCGGCACGTGTTTCTAAGTTGGGGCCACATACCGCTGCATAGACTCCCCGATGAACCTTCTGTTTCAGATGAAGAGCAGCGTTCTCGGCAATGGCGATGAGTTTGCTGTTATATGGCTCGCTCATGTCAGGAAAACGAGGACCAAACCGCTCGTCGTTAGGTCCAACCAGTGGACTTGATCCAAGAAGGTTGATGTGATCGTCGATAATCATTACATCGCCCTTACGGAATCGAGGGTTCATTCCACCACATGCATTGCAAACGATAAGCGTGCGAATACCTAACGCAAACATTACACGAACAGGAAATGTTACCTGCTGTAGAGAATACCCTTCGTAGGCGTGAAAACGTCCTTGCATTGCTGCAACAGGAACATTCTCTAAACTCCCAACCAGCAAACGTCCTCTGTGTGATTCAACAGTGCTCAGTGGAAAATGAGGGATGTTTGCATAGTCTATCGTACACGACTCACGGATATGTTCGGCAATGGCACCCTGACCGGTTCCCAGAATGATCCCCACGGCAGGAGTGGACGTGATTTGTGATAATATGTAGCGTGCACTTTCCTGAGCGTTGTCGAACTCAGAGGTTGGTGTGGAAAACTTGTTCACTGTATTCATTCCTCAATAATAGCGAGTAACGTACACTAAATCGTTCTCTACCATCGTTTTTCACAAACTCACCGCGATGTATTCCCAACGCACTTCCATTCGCCGTTAATGTAAATTTGCATTGCAGCATCCGAGTATTCCTTGTTTCTCACAAACCATCTTTGCCGTGCCGCTGCCCTAATACTTGTAGCAACAGCTACATGTGTGCAGGCGCAGGTTGTGCCACATCCGTACATACCCCTTGAATCCGCTGAGCGTACGTTGCAACGGATGATCGAGGCGGGCATGGTACGTGCTGCCGCCCGTGAACTGCGCCGACTCTCCCATGAGCAACCTCGATCTGCCTCCGACATCCTTGCCTTCAGGAAGTCTGCAATTGACAGGGGATCCGGCCTTCCGTCGCTTGCAGACAACACGATGCAGCAGTTCGTTAGGGAGCGAGGTAATGCTCCGGAACGAGCGTTTGCATTCGCGGAAAGGGGCTTTGCTCACCTGGAGTTACGTGCATATCAAGAGGCAGCGGCGTGTTTTGACAGTGCTGTTGCAAGTGCGCTTGTGGACAGAACAGAGCGTGCCGATGAGCGGTATGCCTTGCTTGCTCATGAATGTGCATTCTGGCTTGGAGTAAGTTGCGCGTTGATTCACGATGTGGACCGTTCTGTCCGGGCTTTCGAGCAGTGCATCGCCATCAATTCCGGCGGTAACTACGCATCGCGTGCCCTATACAGCATCGGTCAGTTGTACGAAGGCGAAGGAGACAAACACCGTGCGCTCGCATCATTTGCCTCTATCCGCCGCGACTATCCGAACAGCGCTGTTGTGGCTGCGGCTCGCATTCGTGAAGCTCAAATACAACTGCAGCTAAGGAAACCGGAACTAGCTATAGATGCACTCGTTGGCATTGATCCTATTGTCGTTGCCGCAGAGAAGTCCGACACATCACGATTCCAGCGTCAGTTATACATGCACGAAGGCCGTGCCCAGGTGCAAGTGTTACGCGTGGCGGCATTTGTAATGCGACAACAATTCGCAACAGCTCTCGACACAGCAACTGCATTTTTAGCCTCTGATTCTACCTCGATGTATCGGGCACTGATGTTTCTGCAAGCTGGTGTTGCCGCATTACATCTGGACTCAGGAGTGCGGGCGCTGAATGAAATTGAATCGGCATTATCTCTTGCAACGGACGAGGGATCTGACATCCGGCAACAAGCACTCCTCTATCGTGCACTTGCGCTACGAAGCAGCGGCGCCCACGAGCAATCGCACCTTGCTTTTGTTGAGCTATCTGCTAAGGCCGGCTATCCGTATCAAGCGCAGGCTCTTGTAGAGGTTGGCCAGTATGCCTATCAGCGAAACAATTTTGAAGTTGCCCGCAAGGCCCTTGAACGTGCTGATAGAATGAGTGCCGACCCTTCCACGACGATTCGGGCGCGCTTATTGCTGGGTGCAATACATATTGAACAAGAGCAGTGGGGCAGAGCGGCTGAAGTCTATGAACGTGCCGAACAGCTCGTACTCGCAACATCGGCAGAGAACGTTCCACTGAGAAACCGATACCTTGCTGAAGCTCGCCTTAAGCGTGGTGTATGTCTCGCACAAGATAACCAGAAAGAAACGGCAATCCGTGTGCTGACGGAATACCTCGGCAACCATCCTACCGATCAGCAACGTGACGAAGGTACTTTCTGGCTTGCCGAAATGATGTACCGCGCTGATTTGTTGAAAAATGCCAAAGAACTATATGAAGAAATTGTCAATAGATATACGGCAAGTCGCCGACGTGAAGAAGCAATGTATGGCCTGGCGTGGACGTACTTCAGAAATCGAGAATTTGATAAGTCCGTAAAGATGTTTGGTCAGATGCTCGAAGCATATCCAAACAGCAGGTACGCTGTTGATGCCCTTGTTCGAAGGGGTGACGGGCTCTACATTAGTCGTAAATACCGAGAGGCGGCCGCACAGTACGAACAAGCAGCGCAGAGATCGCCCTCGTCCGACGAAGGATTGTATGCCGGGTACCAGGCCGGACAAGCTTTATATCGAGCTGGTGAATTACAGGAGGCTTCTGCTAGACTGCGAACATTTGCAGCAACACACCAACGTTCACGCTTGGCTGATGATGCTCTGTACCTTGCCGGATGGATTGCCTTTCAGCAACGCAACGATGAAGCAGCTATTCTGGAGTTTGAACGTCTTTTGGCCAATTATCCGGATGGTGACCAGGCTGTTCGTGCACTGTACACTCTTGCAGATGCTCGGTTCAATCTGGGCGACATCGAGGGCTGCAAAATGGCATTCCGCGAGCTAATGTCGCGATTTCCAATGCATCCACTTGCCGTAGAAGCAGGTAAAAGTTTGCAGTTGGTGCTCATGGGAGAAGGTCGAACAGACGAAGCCATTGCCGTAGCCGACAAAATGATAGCATCAAATCCGCAGAGTCCGGTTGCACGTGAGTTTGCCTGGGAAAAAGCGAACATCTTCTACACAGGCAGAAACTACAAAAGCGCTGCAGAAGAGCTGCGGACCTACCTAAACACGTATCCGAGCTCAGAGAAGGCAGATCAGGCGCTGTACTTGCTGGGTAAAACATACCTGACCATGGAAGATGTCTCTCAAGCACTCTTGGCATTTGCTGATCTGGAAAAACGCCATCCAAATTCCGACAACATCGTTCTCTCCAAAATGGATTTGGCAGACTTCCATCGCGATCGTGCTCGTGCACGTCAGGCCGACAGCTTGTATGCAATCGTTATGATGCAGTTCCCAAGTGATACTACAGAAGCTTCACGTGCAGGATTTGAACGAGCTACACTGGCGCGGATGATGTCGGATACGATGCAGTCAGTAAGTCTGTACAGAACTATCGCAGATCGGTATCCGGGCACGGAGTATGGCGATCAAAGTCGATACCAACTTGCTCTGTACTACCGATTTCATCGCATGCCCGATAGTGCACGAGCAGAGTTAGCTGTTCTCGTGCGCACCTCTCCGTCTGCTCAGATACGAGCAAATGCCCTCTATGACATTGGTGATTTATATGCCCGCGAGCGCAATTGGGAAGCTGCAATTGAAGCCTACGAACGTGTTCGTACGGAATATGCCGGTTACGAGGACTGGTACACTTTAAGTTTAATAGGCCTGGGCACATGCTATGAAAATGTGAACAACTTTCAGGCTGCACGAGATGTTTATGGGGCTGTGGCCCAATTACGTGGTGACGATGATTTCGGTAAAACTGCCGCTGCACGACTTAAGAGGCTGGAGAAAAAATGAGTCGATTCATCTCACGGCACAGCGTCTCGGATATTCGCATACTGCTCGTTATGGTTGCGCTGGTAGCATTACATGACCCATTACCGGCACAAGCGCAGTCACCGGCACAGCCTATTGAACTACCCGAGTTCATTGTAACTGGAAAAGAGCAGGTAGGCATTCCGGGAGCCACAAAACAAGCACCCGTGCGTCCGCCAATGCTAAGCAAGGGACGCATGGATAGTTTGAATCCCGTTGAAAAACTGCCGCTGCCATCGGTGCCTTCCGTTCCTTTTCCTACATACAGCAATCCACTAAACACGTTTCCGGGTTACGTTGTTGGTGAGTTTGGCAACTATACCACACCATCGCTTGCAGCAGGATATTCATTCAGAGCAGCAGATTATCTGATTGATGTTGCTGGCAATATCGAAGGGAGCAATGGTTGGACCAACGGCGCAGACTATGTGCGGGGCGGTATCGATGTGTTTACCACATACATTGCACCGGAAAAATTCATTGTGTTTGGTGGCAGCACTACCCATGTTGACGTTGCCATGGAACATGCGGCATACAATTTGTTTGCTCGGCCCGACAATGCTGCACGAATAGTAACGAGTGGAAAGGCAGGCGTTCAAACAAGTGGCGGGAGCGAGATTGGTTTCAAAGGGGACCTGTATTGGAAAGGAGCCGGAATTGTTGATGCCGAAACATCATCCGATGCCGGCATACTGGGTAGCCTCCAAATCATGCGTACTTGGAATAACGGTGGTGTTGGTGGACTTGTAGAATTAAGCCTACCCCAATATGCCGGTAGTGTTTACGGATATACAATGGCGGCAGCTCGTGGAGAGTGGACCAGTAATGGGCAAACATTTATGTTTCAGGCGGGTGCACAAGTAGCAGGCACTACAGAAGATAAAACAAGGTATGGGATTGCACTGAAAGCATCTGCCAGCATACCTTTATCAAAAGATGTAACTATTAACGTAAATGGAATAAGCGGGCTTCGCCATCTTCGAGTGATGGACCTCTTGCAGGAGAATCCGTATTTAGCACAGTCCGTACAAATAGATGTTCCGTATGATCGCATAGACATCAACGCCGGCGTTCGATACCACCCAACACTTGACATTAGCCTTTCCGGAGGACTACGTCTTCGCAGCACCGATCGTGACAATGTTTGGATGTCGGCCGACACCGGCATGTTCGAGCCGTCATGGATGTCAACAACTACAATCCAATTGTATGGCAACATGCGATGGGAGGTTCACCAAAACGATGTTGTAAGCGCCGACCTGAGGTTCACCAGCGCGTCACTGGCTGATGGTGTAAGCGTTCCGTACGTAACCCCGGTGCAAGGATCGGTGTCACATGATCGACGATGGACGGATCGATTGCGATCGACCGTTTCTCTTGTGTACATTGCCCAGCGTTATGCCGACGTAGCCAACACGATTGTGCTCGATGGATACATAGATGTCCGGGCCGAAGTGCACTATAGCGTTTTGCATAATATTGATTTTACCTTGAGGGGACAAAACCTTATTGGTAGTACCATGTTCATTTGGTCTGGGTACCGTGAACGAGGTGTTTTTGTAAGTGGGGGAGCAGTTTGGAGGTTTTAAATGGATACGAATAACGAATGGGAACAAGCAGGCTTTGGCAGTTCAGGTGCAGGGTTCAAGCAGGATGCGGAAGACCTAGGTGGTAAGGGCGCACACACTGAATCGTCAGAGAATCGAACTCCACCTGATTTGCCGTCTTCGTCTTCCAAATCACGAGGTCCGTTGTTTTGGTTTGGCGTTGTTGCAGTTGCAGGGCTGATGGTTGCTCTGATTGGTGGTGGACTGTATTGGTTGTTCCAACCAACAGTAGAGCAAGAAGCTTTCTTGGATAGCAGCGATAAGTATGCACAGGCAGTAGTAAAGGTAGATACCATACCACAACACGAAACAGCAGCCGACGATCCCACACAATCGGTGCCTACATCGGGTGATGGTGTCTCCGAACTCAACGCCTCTGCACCCGGTTCCGGAACAGGAGACACCATTGCCGTGGAACCTATGTCAACCCTACAAGCCGGGAAATTTGACGGTTCTGATCAACGATCAAAAGAACAGCGGTTGAAAGCAACATCTACGTCACCATTAAAGACACGACCTGAGGTGACGCAAACATCACATTTGCGTAAGAACAATCGTGATGAAATGTTGCGTTCCAATCGTAGTCAAAGTCAACACACCGTTGATAATTCCGAAGCTGCGTTGACGTCCAACTTCCAACCAAAGCTCATACCACCACCACAATCGGCAGGTAAACCACTGTATGTTGTACAAGTGTTCTCGAGTCCGTCTAAAGATGATGCCGATGAATGGTTACACTCGCTACGTGCACGAAACGTACAGGGTGGCTATATAACGGAACAGAAAATTAAAGGAGAATCGTGGTTTCGAGTTCGTTTCGGTGAGTTTACATCACGAGACGAAGCAGAGAGTGCCGCTATGCAACTAGGCTTCCGGGAGCCATGGATAGCCAGAATACGATAACAATGTTCACCATGTGGTTCGTCCGAACACAATCGTGAGAGCATACGACAATATCAATACCTCAAGCATCCAGCTCCGGTGGAGTCCGAATACGTTTCGAGGCTTCATTGTCTCGTTAACGGTGTTTTTGGTAGTGATCCTGGTTGGCATGTGTACAAAGGTAGAACCTCCAAAACCGTATCCGATGCCGCCGTCAATTGGTATGGTAGAAGTGCGCTTTGGAGAGGGAGATGGAACAGGAGGACGCAAGGGCAATCTATCAAGAGAAGGGATGGCGCGCAGAGGACCACAAGGCAATCCACTCCAGGATGCCAGTGCAGCATCGGCTACCCGTCGAGCTCCGCAGAGCGCCGACCCAACGCAGTATGCTAAACATAATAAGGTTCCGGATGTTGGGGCGGTGGGAACCAAACCGGACAAGAATCTCAATGGCGATGAAAACACCGGGGCTCCAAAAGGCTCCGAAGATGGAACTGGTTTGGGCTGGGCAGGTCAGGGTCCTGGAAAGGGGCTTGGACTTGGCGATATTGATTGGGGAGGGGGGGGGAATCGCACAGTACTAAAAAAAGAGCTACCCAAATTTCCTTCTGGCACTCTTAATACAGAAGTAAAACTTCGATTTCGTGTTCGCCCTGATGGAACGGTAAGTTGGGTTATGCCCGTGCGTCGCGGTGGCAATCCCGATGTTGATCAAGCTGCAATGTCGGCATTATATCGGTGGCGATTTAATCCACTATCCACAAACGTCGAAATGGAAGGTACCATAACGTTCGTTTTCAGGAATAGCTAGTGAAAGAGTTGTTGTTCTGGTTTTCTACCCTCCACTGGGTACTACAAGTTGTTGTGATTGCACTTGTAGTTGTGGTTGGGGTCTCGCTGCTGAAACGACTCGTGAAACTTGCCCTTTATGTCACGATTCTGGTGATTGTAATCCTCATTATCGCTCGACTTGCACTCTTGTAACTTGCAACACCTTTTTACTCTGGAATAACGTAATGTCATACACCATTGGGGTCATCGGAACAGGGTACGTTGGACTCGTTACCGGTGCATGTCTGGCTGATGTAGGAAACACGGTTATTTGTGTTGATATTGACGAAAAGAAGTTAGAACGCCTGCGCGCAGGCGAAACTGTGATTTACGAGAGAAGCCTAGATCAGATTCTTGAACGTAATCTTCGCGAACAACGCATTTCGTTTACAAGCAATCTTGCGGAAGCGGTTCAGAAATGCAGTATTCTGATGTTGTGTTTACCAACACCGCCCGGAATGGATGGTGCCGCCGACCTGCGGGCAATTCTTTCGGCAGCAGCATCAATTGCAGAGCTTGTGAAGAAAGTCCGGTCACGAGATCCGCTCATTGTTGTTAATAAGAGCACTGTGCCTGTTGGTACTGCCCATCGGGTGCAAGCTGTATTCGCAGAGCACCTTACGGACGAAGAGGTAATTGTGGTAAGCAATCCCGAGTTCTTGCGCGAGGGGTTTGCAGTTGAAGATTTTATGCGTCCCGACCGCGTTGTTATTGGTACAGACAATGCATATGCACAAGGAGTAATGGAAGACTTATATCGTCCCTTCGTTAAAGCAGGTGCTCCCATTTACATCTTTGACATTGCCAGCGCAGAAGTTACCAAGTATGCAGCAAACAGTTTTTTGGCGACAAAGATCTCGTTCATGAACGACTTGTCGGAGTACTGTGAAGTTGTTGGCGCAGACATTGAAAGTGTGCGACTTGGCATTGGCGCCGACAATCGCATCGGTCGCCGGTTCCTGTTTGCTGGTATTGGCTATGGAGGGAGCTGCTTCCCAAAAGATGTAAAGGCAATTGTTCAGTCGGCTCGGAATGTTGGCGTACAGCTTGAGATTATTGAGTCCGTACAAGCAGTTAACAAAAGGCAGATTGAACGATTCTGCGAACGCATTAGCAAAAGATTTAATAACAACTTGAAAGGAAAAGTGTTTGGTTTGTGGGGTCTGTCATTTAAACCAAATACCGACGACGTTCGCGATGCGCCGGCTTTCGAAATTATTCGCTACTTGTTGCAACATGGTGCTACTGTTAAGGCATACGATCCAGAGGCGCAAGAAACCGCACGTAGAGTTCTTGGCGATGTTGTTGAATACATGCAGAGCATGTACGATGCCGTTGCTCAGGTTGATGCACTGGTGTTGGCTACAGAATGGAATGAATTCCGAAACCCAGATTTTAGGCGAATGCGCGAGTTGATGATGCATCCAATACTTTTTGACGGAAGAAACACGTACACGCTGGAAGAGATGATAGCGGAGGGATTTGAGTATCACAGTATTGGAAGAGCCAGTGTGGTGCCGCCTGAACCGGACAATGAAGCTGACGCTTCGTTCTGACGTTATTGCCGGCGGCGCTGTATTTTTTTTCCTGATAATCTTCGAAACAAGCGGAGCTGCCGTCGTGAGCTTAACCACCGACGAATCTTTAGACCGAGCATGCGTAGCAACCGAGCAAGCGAGAATGAGTCAGCACCTAAGCCCCCTCCAATCATATTGCGCAGTTGTAACCGTTGCTCATCGGAAATGGAGAGATCGTCGGCCGTTGTTCCCGGTCTGTTGAGAATCTGATTGAGTAGCTCTTCCAATTCACGGGCATAGCGCTCCAAACGCGGTGCATCCACCGCATTGTACTGCATGAGAAGGTACAGATGGTCGTACAAAACGGCTGCCCTTTTCATGTCTTCAACCTGGTGCTCGGAACGAAGTTCCTCCAATAAACTTGCGGCAAGCTCTTCGAGTTCACGAACCTTATCTTCAGAAAAATTGAAAGCAGTGCGCGGATCAATATCTTGAATCTCCAGAAAAACAGTGCTTAGTGCAGCCATTTCAGACCCATACTCATGGTCCACCTGTGCTGCAAACCGCTGCTTTAGTGTGTCGATTTGTCGTTGAACGAACGCTGCCTGGTTATTTAAGCTCTCTATACGTTTCTGGCCAGCCGCAGCGCGTAGCGACGCATCAATGTCTCGTTGTTGTAAGATCAGTTCTCGTAACCGCCGGGCATCATCAGACGACGATTTGAACACAAGATCCTCTATAAGTTTATCGTCAACTTGCATGCGTGCCGTGCCGATTTTCACGGTATGAACAACGACGGAGTCACCCATCTGACTACGAAGTCCTTCTAGATCAATGTGTGCAACACCATCGGTAATTACAAGAATCTGTGCTTGCGAGAGTTGACTTTCATGTTGAATGTCCTCGATGGCCTGTTGTAGTGCTTTCTGCAGCACCGTACCATTACCCAGAGCTTTGATGTGCATTATGTCACTGATGAGATGTTCAAAGCCAACTGGGTCACGAGCGGTGCGGAGGTCACCAAGTGCAACATCAAATGTTCGGAAGAAAACGGTACCCAGCTCCTTTTGATTCCTTCGGAGAAACAGGTAGGCAATTGCCTTGGCAAGATGTATTCGGTAGTGGTGCTGCATGGAACTAGAGGTGTCAAACAGCACGTACACCTTCTGCTTCCTATCGTCGGGTGCGAACCGGTCGCTTTCTAGTTGATACCGAAAGTTGCGCGGTGTTCGGGCACGTGGCATCCAAAGTGATCGCTCCGCTAGTCGCTGGAGGAAAACAGTTTCGGGCAAGAGAAATTGGTGAGGATAGATGTGGCGCACTTCCGTCACGCTCTTTATCAGGTCGGCTTCATACTCCTTTGCATCAGGAACAAACGGTACCAGAATAGTCTCAGAGGTATTATCAGTTCCTGAATGTTCAAGTTCCAGGATTGGTGCAAGCTGTTGCGATAATGAGTTTGTTGCATCTTCAATGATGCGGGCAATTTCATAGATCAGCGTAAAGTCTTCCGGTAAATGCTCTTCAACAGTATCAAAGAAGCCGAACTCTTCCATGCGGGAGAAGAATGCCGACGTTTCGATAATATGTCTTGAGAGCATCGCTACTACACTCGGTTCAGTTCTCGTTCTACTGTGATCAGGGTTTGTTGGAGGACTTGTTCAACGCTGTGTTTGAGCTCGCGAACCTCGTCGCATACCGGCACGAAATCCTGTAGAAAGTGCTCTAATGCCTGGCGGTTTCGTTGTTCAGGCAGTTCGCTTCCAAAGGCGTCGCGAAGCCAGTCGAAGAAGCTTCGGCGAACTGCTGCCGTGTTTAGCTGGCTTAGTGGCTGCCGCATTTTTGATGGCGTATTCTTTAGCTCTTCGAGAAGTTCTGTGAAGTCAAGGAGAATTGTTACTTGGTCAAAACCTCTGGCAGATGTCAGAGAATTTAAAACAGTCGTATAAGCCTTTTTAAATAAGGCGACTTCTTCCGGAAGTCCAACCGTGGCAAAAATGAAGTACAGCCTGCTTACATCGTCGTGGACAACGGCCGTCCGACCCTTGAGCATTGCCAGTGCACGTAAAAGGTCCAGCGATTTGGCCTGCGTTCTCGGCGAGATGTAGAAATCTGTGTTCGGAGCATTCGTTGATCGGTCGTGCAGTTGTCTGTTTCGAAGAAACTCGAAGTGGCGTATTACAATGTTGGTAAAGTACAGCATCTCGTTGGTGACGCTAATAACCATATCGGTGGCCTCGCCTTTAACCACACGACTCAAGTGCTTCAAACGTGTGTAAGAAATCCGTTTTGGTGGTGTTGCTGTTTTTCCGCCCAGTTCTAAATACCGTTGGGATATTTTGTATTGGATGAATGGATCCTTATCCGGAAGGATAATTGCCTTAAACATAAACCGATCCAACAACGCCTCTGTTACTTCCGAGATGCGCAAGTAGTTGGTGGCTGCAATCACCGTATGTAGAGGCGATGCTACATTTTGAATACCGCGGTAGAGCCGTCGTTCATTCAGGAGTGATAACAAGGCTCTCAAGGTGAAATCGTTGGCATCAAAGATTTCATCTATGAATCCGAATTCGCTCTCGACCAACGAACCGGCAGTGTTGTGGATAATCCGACCGGCCTTCAGTTCTTCAAGGTCAAGCCCTCCAAAGAACGTATCGGGCTGCTGTTCTTTGCTGGCTTGTACTCGAAAAATCCTGGCACCATCGAACATGCTGAACACTTGTTCGGCGAGAAGAGACTTACCCGCACCGGTCCTACTTTGCAGCAATAGATGTTCACCGGTAAGCAATGCACAAATCGCCTGCTCGATTACCTCTTCGCGGTTCACAACTCTTGAACCAATAAATGCTGCTGCTTCCTTAAGCTCAAGGGCTACTTCTTCTATCCCTGGTAGCACATCTAAACGATCTTCAATCATGGTACCTCCGTGAAGACAGCGAATATAGTCCACATCGGTTCAGGCTATTTTGCATGTGTGGCAGAGCACTTATCATTTCATAGTGAAGAATTGGAGAGAAAGATTGCCGGATTACCGGCATTACCGGGTGTGTACATGCACCGTGACTCTGCCGGTACAATACTGTATATCGGCAAGGCAAAAAACCTGAGGAACCGAGTCCGTGCATACTTTCAGGAAGGAAAGCCTACAGATGCAAAAACGCGTGTTCTTGTGAGCAAGATTGCAGATGTGGACATCATCGTTACCGATACAGAAGCGGAAGCACTTCTTCTCGAGAATACACTTATCAAGGAGCATCGCCCTAAGTACAATATCCTATTGAAAGATGACAAAAGTTATCCCTACATCCGTATTACGAAAGAACCCTTCCCTCGGGTATTCAAAACCAGGAGGGTGGTACATGATGGTAGCAAGTACTTTGGACCGTACGCTGACGGAACATATCTGTACAACCTGTTAAAAGCATTACGTTCCATTTTACCATTACGCAACTGCGACCTGCCACTGAAGCCCGATAGCATTGCGGCTGGCAAATTCAAGGTGTGCCTTGAATACCATATCAAGAAATGCGACGGACCCTGTGAGGGGCTCATTTCTCAGGACCAGTATGCACAGTACATCAAACAGGCACAGCAGATACTAAACGGCAAAACGGATAACCTTGAGCAACAGCTCTACGAACAGATGATGCAGCTAGCCACCGATCTGCGGTTTGAAGACGCAGCAGTCGTTCGGTCGCGCTTAGAGATTCTTCGGGAATATGTTTCCCGCCAGAAAGTTATGTCAGCCGATAACGTTGACCGTGATGTTTTTGGTATAGCCAGAATTGCACGTCAGTCCTGTTTAGTTGTACTCACAATTCGTAGTGGAAAACTGGTTGGTAAGCGACATTTCTTCTTGCAGACAAGCCTAGATGTACCCGACGCCGAAATTATTCGCACCGCGATGGAGCAGTGGTACGTTGACCAGGAAAGCATTCCGGGGGAAGTATTCATACCGACAGAAATCGAAGAAGCGGAGAGTCTGACGGATTTTCTTTCTGCTAAGGCACAACGCACCGTTTCACTTGTTATTCCTCGGATAGGCGAAAAGCGACGGCTTCTAGAGATGGCTGAAAAGAATGCCGATTACCTTTTGCGCGAACTCCTCGTGAAACAGGCGCAAAAAGATCAGTCCATGCCAAGAGCTGTACTTTCCCTGCAACGCGATCTTCGGCTAGACCGACTACCAAAGCGCATAGAATGTTTCGACAATTCACACATGCAGGGAACAGATTATGTCAGCTCTATGGTGGTTTTTGTGGATGGAAAACCACGGCCATCGGAGTACCGCACATTTAAGCTTCATAGTGTTGAAGGGAACGACGACTTTGCGGCGATGCGCGAAGTTGTATTACGACGATACTCGGGAAGCCTTCAGAACTTGCCACACCCCGACCTTTGCATCATTGATGGTGGTAAGGGTCAAGTACACGCAGCAATGCAGGCGCTGCGTGCAATCGGACTGGAAGGTGCCTTTCCCGTTATCGGACTAGCAAAGCGATTAGAGGAAGTTTTTCTTCCCGGGCAGAGCGATTCGGTACTTCTCCCTCGAACATCTAGCAGCTTACGACTGCTTCAACAAGCACGCGACGAAGCCCATCGGGTTGCAGTTTCTTATCATCGCAAACTTCGAAATAAGCGAACACTGGAAACCGAACTCACAATTATTCCTGGGGTTGGCAAAGCAACAGCCACTCGACTACTGATCAAGCTAGGGTCAGTGGATGCTGTGAAGAATGCTTCAGTTGAATCCCTTCAAGAAATTGTCGGACCTGCTTTAGCTAAGAAAATTTACGAATACTACCGTACATGACTCCACTTATTCGTGCCATTCGATCAGAGTTACGGGCAATGATCCGAAAGGATTGGCCATCCTATACGGTGCCTGGGCTATGGGTTGGAAGCGCAGAACCCGTTACTTTTCCATCGGCTCCGGCATATCTGCTACATCAGTTCGATGTTGTAGATGTTGAACAGCGCAGGCGTCGTGGGCGAACATGGACACTCGATACCGCGCTTGCGTACAATGCCAGTGTTCGTCACGTTACCTCGTATTTCCATGGCGAACGTGTTGCGGAAAGTGGTTGGCGAACGACTGGAACGTTTTTGAAGCTTGCTGCTCTACTTCCGTATCTGGTTCGCATGGATGTGAATACCATAATCCTGCTTCCCATAACGGAAATTGGGCGCATAGGACGAAAAGGAACACTGGGTTCACCCTATGCCGTTAAACATCCCTGGCACTTAGATCCTATGTTGGCAGAACCGTGTGTGGGAATGTCGGCTGAAGATCAAGCACGGGTGTTTGTTGAAATGTGCCATGCAGTTGGCATCAAAGTAGTCATAGAAACCGTGCTACGAACGGCTAGCGTTGATTCTTCATTGGTAAAGTCCAACCCAGAGTGGTTTTATTGGATTGACGAAGCAAGAACGCAGGAACTCTTTCATGGTTTCCGACCACCGCACTTTACTTCTGAACAGCTTGCAGATGCAAAGGAAAAAGTTGCATCCGGCAAATTCCTAGACTTACCAGAACCCAGTGAGCACTACATTTCGTTGTTTACTCCTCCTCCCCTTCGTGTAGAAGTAGATGAGCATGGGTATAAAGGAATTGGACCGAAAAATCGCATCCTTCGTATTCCAAGTGCTTTTGCCGATTGGCCACCGGACGATGAACAGCCACCCTGGACCGATGTTACCTATCTACGTCTTCATGACCATCCACAGTTCCGGTATATGGCCTACAATACCGTACGGATGTATGACCGCAGACTAGACGTGGACGAGTATCGGATGCATCCACTATGGAACACCATCGCAGCGATAATTCCATACTTCATTCGTACGCTGAATATTGATGGGGTTTTGATCGACATGGGTCATGCGTTACCCAGAGATCTGCGTCGAAAAGTAATACGTGAAGCACGATCACAAAAGCCCGATTTACTTGTTTTTGAGGAAAATTTCAATGTCACGGAGTTGTCTTTACACGATGGTTACGATGGAGCGGTAGGGGGCTTGCCGTTAGAAATAACGTCTGTTTCCGCAATCCGCACGCTGGTTGAGCGGATAGCAACCCAATCATTCGCTGTACCGGTATTTGCTACTCCGGAATCGCACAACACACCTCGAGCAGCAGTGCGGTGGTCGTGTCCGGAGGCTGTAGCTGCCGTGTGGACAATACTTCGTTTGTTGCCGCAGACTATCGGCTTTATCCATGCTGGAATTGAACTCGATGAAAATACACCGGTAAACACAGGGCTGGGATTTACTGAGAAGGAACAGCTTCAGTTTCCACCAGAGCGCCTACCACTATTCTCCGATGTTCCTCTTGGGTGGCAACAGCAATCACCAGTGTTTTCCGCAATTGTACGCACAGCGAGGTTTCTGCATAAGTCCTGGTTTTGGGATCATGTAACAAGAAACGACCAGCTTATTCCAATAAACTCTCCAGACCCGTTTGTGGCCTTCCTCCGCATACCACCACAATCACGACAAGGTTTGTTATGTATAGCGAACCTTGGTAGTAGTTCTGGTCGCATTAGGATCACGGTTCCGGAAAACAGCGGAATCATGTTTCTCGCGCCTAATGCGCACGTAACAATGGTCGGCGGCAAGATAACGGCAGAGCTAGAACCCTATCAGGTTGAGCTGGTGTTTACCTTGCACTAAACTGGCGCCGAATCTGCATATTCTACCATCGCTTTACCCATGTAAGCATTGGAACAAGTGGCCAGCCTCCGGATTGCGAACCGTTTTCTTTGAGACCTACATAACTGGCACCGATTTCGAATGCATCAGATTCGCGGAAATATCGTGCAGTTATCGTGATGGGAATGAACGTCATTGTTCGCATATAGAAAACTTCACCGCATACTTTCCAGCGCTCAGCAATCCGATAGTCATACGCCAGCCCTACGAGATATGCATCAGCACGAAACTGTCCGTCCGATGCAGTAACATGGTCTTTAAACGCATAACCTGCATAGAAATTCAATCTGCTGTCATCTGTACCGTAACCAACTGTTGACCACAGGGCGTTAAACGTAATCTTGCTTTCAAGTTTCGGGGTAATGTCTTGATCGTAAAAGCTCTGACCGAATTGATACCCGCCACCAATAATCCAATCCCGGCCAAGTTCAAATCCTGCTTTTGCACCTACAGACCATGCCGTGCTCCACGATGCATCATACCCGGTTGCTCCAAACCATCGATTGAACAATGGCAGTGCACCGCCAATTAGGACGGCAATGTTGTCTGTAACGCTATAGGATGCAGACAATCCTAACACGTCATACACGCCTGTCGTAAACGTCCCTTCTTCAGGAACTACGGCTGTAGGCAGCATGATACTTCGAAATGTTGTTGGATCAGCTCCGCTCCACGACCGTGGATGCAAAGAATCAGCCCGGACAAAAAGCGTAGCAGTAATTGGTTCGTTTATCTCATCTACAACAAATTCTACAAGTGCAGCATATCGACCTGGTGTTGTAGCCAGGATGTTCACGTTTAAATCGTGTTGTGCGCCGGGCGACATAACAAAAGGTTCTTGTGGTTCAAGGTCGATTGTTTTTGTATCACCGCCAATGCTTCGAATAGAGCGTACGGTAACATCAGCTCTACCATTGTTCCTTATCATATCCGTAATGTTTATGTGTACAGATGCACCTACAGGCACAACACCCAGATCTTTATCCAAGGCATTGGCTGCAAGAATCGCATGCCTGCTCGGCCCGGTGATACGTGCATTGAACAATCCGACCGATGTTTCTGCAACGATAAGTGCTGAACGCTCTCCAACACCTGTCGGGTGATAGGAATATTGAATGTTTATGTTTTCACCCGGTGCAACTGAAAACCGAGCCGGTGCAATGACGCCAAAATCCGATGCCTGTGCCCCCTCGATGCGCATATTCGTTACCGTAATCGTGTCGGAACCAGGATTGTGAATTGCCTCAACAACCATTGAGTCTGCTGACTGACCAACAGCACGGTGGCTGAACCGCACAGGCCTAAGCCTTAACGTCGGAGAGTAGATTGACCAGAATGCATCGCTAACGTCCTGCTGTACTATGGGCGATGCAATACTGTAAACATTGATTTGCCTGTTGGTGCCAATCACCGCAAGCAGTTTGTTCTTTGCATTGCCGGCAGGATGACCAAATCCTCGGGGGACTCGTTTGAGCATCACGCCAGTTTGGGCATCGTACACGGTGGCGTAATTCAGTGTGGTAAGGACCAAGGTATAACCATCATCCAATATGCTAGCATGTGATGCACCACCTACATCAGGCAGCCGACGGATACTTACAACGTGCTGACCGGTTGCGATATCAGCGAGCATTGTTTCGTCTCTACCTGTTTCCAGAGCAATCCTTCGTGCGTCTGGTGTAAAGGCGAGGTACGTATTGTCGTTTTTGTACTTGCGGACGGCAAGTTTTTTGATCTCGTTGAGTGTCTGCACATCCCACAATGATGCTCCTCCGGAAGCATCAGTGGTAGCGAGTAACTTTCCATCCGGAGAGAATGCAGCGCGATAAAATGCAGGTACATCGGAAGCTGAAATCCTGCGAGGCGCTTCGGACGGGTTTTCCAGATTGTGAATCTGAATCATGGAGTCTCGCTCGCAAACAGCAACGAGCTTACCGGTCGGAGCGATATCAGCCCACTCGATTTTAGGCCAGCGCCGCGGAAGCACATGGGTGATTGAACCAGTTGATGCATCAACAACCACTGTTTGGTCAGACTCAGCTCCTGCAACCAGGACACGTTGAGCACCATTGTCGAATGAGCAATGCACAGGTTTGCTCTTTACGCCAATGCTCCACTGCTTCTGAAACGTTGGCACCTTGTACAGCGTAACGGAATTACGCGACCATGTTAGTAGGTACTTTCCATTGCTGGAGAACAGTACGTGCTCGCCAGAGCCGAGAGTGTGTAGCAATTGTCCTTTACTTGTACTCCATATTGTTGCCGGTGCCGGATTGTCTGCATTTCCTTGAGGACCGGGCTCTTCACCTGCTGCCAGGAATGCTCCGTCGGGGGAGAACGCAACATGAGAATAGGAACCTGGTGGAATGGTAAACAGTGGCTGGTTGTCTATGCTTGGATTCTTTTGCGTTACTCGAAGAAGGCAACTATCAGAGGTTACTGTACCAGCCTTCCACTTCCGACGCAGTCCCAATGCATCGTCGGCTACAAGGTCCCAGGTCCGTCCGGCGTCAGTAGATATTTCAACTCGTACCGGTACATCTGGTGGAATTCCGCTCCAGGTTAGCATCGTGTCCGCACGAACAGGGAATCTTTCTTTTCCATTCGGATGTACAACCCGCAACGTAACACGATCAGGGGGCTGCCGAACATCGCCAACGGAAAGGTACACCACAGGAGAAGGGCATGGCTCGGCGTTAATATTTAGTGTACCCACAACATACGTGTTGTTAACTGGACTGCAGGTGACTGTAACAACGAGTGTGTCTCCGGGTGAAAGAGTCTTTGGTAATGAAATACCGGAAACGCTAAAAACGTCAGGTCTGTCGGTTGTTATCGAATGAATCGTGGACGAAGCGCCCCTACACACGACGGCAACTTTCTTTTCCGAAGATCCTGATGAATCAAAGTTTACGGACGTAGGTGATGTTTGCAGTGATGCCACGAAGGCCGGCTCTATCCGGTAGTTGCTGTATGACTGACTGCTCACAACACGTGCCTCTATGAGAATATCAGGGATGCAGGTAGTGGGAGGGCGATACACAACAGTGCAACCACCGACACCCGTAGCATCGACAAAGATTCTCTGATAGGCCATTACAGCCTGTTCAACTGTGGTCACGTTGTCGAACCACAAACCTCCGGTACGTTCAGCAATGTTTTGCAGAACGCCAGGCATGTTAAGTCCAAGGGTAACGCAGTACACGGTGATGCTGTCCGTCTTTGCCATAGCGACAACACTGTCCGGGTCCAACGAGCCGAAGCCATCAGTAAGAAAAACTACAATACGCTTATGTCTTGCTTCGCGTGCAATCGCTAGTCCCCCCATTCGCGGATGGGTGAAAGCCTTTGCGTAGTCAGTGCCTCCTCTGGGAGATAGCTGGTTGATTGCCTCAAACAGTGCTGTCTTGTTAGCGGTTAAATCTTGATGTAGAAATACACG
>CAZGHI010000024.1:11070-14968 GCA_964525565.1 uncultured Hyphomicrobiales bacterium | reverse complement strand
AGGTTTCCTGCAATGCCGTTACCCACGCTCGTGCAGCGGCCTGGGCTAGTGCAATGTTTGGACCACCAAAGCGCATAGATCCGGACACATCAAGAACGAGAACTGATGATACGTCCAGTTGTTCTTTGACAGGAGTGCACGAAACGCGTAGGATGGAAACCCGTTTACCATTTTCCAGAATTTCCAGTTGTTGTGGAAGTATTGAACTCAGCTCACCGCTGCTATTGAAGTACACAAAAGAAGCTGTTCGTAGTCCGGCAGAGTCCGTCTCGATGGATCGGAGGTTCAATGACTCCTGTGCCACGATTACGTTGAAGGACAACACGCACAGAATACTTGGAAGAAAACGATGCAGCATGGTTCAGCTTTGCGTCACGGTTGTGGTTGACACCGTTGCATACAGGAGATGTCGTAGAGCAAGGAGCGCCGTAATGAACACAAGATGAACAGAAACATTTCTACGTATGTCTGAAGCAGCACGCTCCACAATGGAGAGAGCTTCGCTTAAATCTGCCTTAGCAAAGGAAGTTGCAAACCTGATCAGGGCCTCTCGCTGATCCATATTCGAAATTGGAGTATCAGGTCCGAAGGTGATGATGTTCTGAACGTCGCGCAACCACACCGCCAGTAATCGAAGAATGAGCAGTGCGCGTTGTTTGTTGTTTCGTTCTGTGCTGTTAACAACGGCCTCCACAAAAGAAAGCCGAAAATCCCGTCCTTTTAGCACTGAGCGTAACAGGTGGATAGCTGTGGCTCTTTCTGCGTGAACATCTTCCTGCAGAAACTCATAGGCAGCAGTCATGTCTCCCTCGGCGAAGGCTGCAGCTACCGTGGCCTCGGCAGGCGGAATGCCATCGGCAACAAGCCGAGCAACAATGTCGTGATCGTCCAACGCGGGAATACGGACCACCTGGCAACGCGATGTGATTGTCGGAAGGACGCCGCTGGTCGAAGGCGTCGTTAAGATGAGCACCGTGTTTTCGTGAGGCTCTTCAAGCGTTTTCAAAAATGCATTCGAGGCTTCTACGGTCATGGAGTCAATGTTGTGCAGAATTACAACACGCCGGCCCTCTTGTACTGCCGAAAGAGATAGTGCACGTTTGAGCCAGCGAATCTGCCCAATTCTGATTGATGTAGCGCCTGTGAGCTCTAACGACATGTATGGATGTGCTGCTAACCGTGATATGCGTTCACGTAACTCATCAATCACCTCTGATGGTAACTCCGATTCATCATCAAAATTGCCCGAGGGCAAGGCTGTAACGAGAACCACATTCGGGTTATGGAGCGAAATGTTCTGCTTACACGATCGGCATACACCACATGCATGAACCGAAGCCCCTTGAACATTTGGGCTTGAGCAAGTGAGTGTACGTGCCAGTGCGATGGCAATGGCAAGAACGCCCGACCCGTCGGAGCCGGTCAGAAGCAGAGCATGGGGTAGCCTGTTGGTGGTTATCGCATGCTGAAGCATACGAACTACGTTGTGCTGACCAATAACAGAATCCCAAGCCATGTACAAATATGTGCCGAATCATCGGCCTCTTGCCGTAAATTTCAGCATGAGAATTTTAGTTGTAGAAGACGAGCGCAAGGTTGCGTCGTTTATACGGCGTGGTTTAGAAGAAGAACGGTATATCGTTGAGACAGCATCGGATGGAGAAGAGGGACTCCGTCTGGCTAAAGAAAATGTGTATGATGCAATTGTTCTTGACGTTATGCTTCCCCGACTCGATGGCTACAGTGTACTCCGCGCACTACGCGCCAGCGGGAATCCAACACCGGTGCTAATGCTTACTGCGAGAGGCACCACCGAAGATAGAGTGCAAGGTCTTGATCTGGGTGCCGACGACTACCTCTCGAAACCCTTTCACTTTGAGGAGTTGGCGGCACGTTTACGATCCATACTTCGGCGCTCACTACCAGAGAAAACAACAAAACTCACGTGCGGTGATCTCACTCTGGACCTCGTTTCGCATTTTGCATACCGCAATGGTAAAGAAATTGAACTCACCACAAAAGAGTATGCGCTGTTAGAGTACTTTATGCGGAACAAAGAACGCATCTTAAGTCGCAGTATGATCATGCAACACGTTTGGAAACATAACTTTGATCCGGAGTCGAACATTATTGACGTGTATGTGAAGCGTTTGCGGCAAAAGATCGAACGACCAGATCAAGTTCAGATGGTGCAAAGTGTTCGTGGTGTTGGCTATCGCATGCGCGACATCCCAAGTACGGAGGAAACGGATGTTGATAAGTAATCAAATCCGTTCTGCAACGGATGCATACGGCAACGAAGATCGATATGTCTAGATCCCTATCGAACTTGCTTGAGGTTGTGCAACAGCTCCAATCCATTCAGGATGGATTTGGTGTGTGGCAGAGGGAACACTTCACCGAAAAGCCCCCCGAATTCTTTGCGCTGGAGCTTTGCGGTGAAGCCGGCGAATTGGCCAATCTTGAAAAGAAAGTGTGGAAGGGGACTGTTATCGAACCGCATTTGATTGCCGACGAGGTAGCCGATGTGTTTATCGCCCTAGCAAACTACGCAATCAGTAGAGGAATATCATTAGCCGATGCTGTTGCCCTTAAGGTAGATCGCATTCATCCGCGTCAGCAGTAGCGCTTTACAACAAACATCAAAAGCCCGAAGTGCCGGGCTTTTGGTAACGCTAGCATTGATGTAGGACGCAGCCTAACGAATTTCTTTGTGAACGGTGTGACGCCTGAGAAATGGGTTGTACTTTTTCATTTCCAGTCGTTCCGTAACATTCTGCTTATTCTTCGTGGTAGTATAACGAGATGCCGGCTTGCCTTCCTTTTTGGCTTCCGTGCATTCCAGCGTGATGATTACGCGGGCACCTTTTTTTGCCATTTTTCAGTTCCTTCTTCAGCTTAAGATTATAACAAACGACAAAGTTACGAAGAAAAGAGCTGTTTTCCTTTTGCGAAAGCAATGGGAATTGCCTCATCAACGGTTTTCACATACACTATTTTGAGTCCCTTGGTAAGTGCAGGTGACAGCTCCTCGACATCGGAACGATTTGCCTCGGGGACAAGTACCGTAGTCATACCCGCGCGCTTCGCTGCCAGGAGTTTTTCGTTCAAGCCACCGATGGGTAGAATCTGTCCGCGAAGTGTTACCTCGCCCGTCATGGCCACGGTGCCTCGGAGTGGCTTCCCAGTAGCAGCACTAAGCAGTGCCATCGTCATGGTAATGCCTGCGGAAGGTCCATCTTTGGGGATAGCACCCTCCGGAACATGTACGTGAATTTCTTTTCCCTTCACAACTTCCGGGTCAAGACCATACTTAGCATGATTGCTCCGAAGGTAGGATAACGCTGCCATAGCGCTTTCCTTCATTACATCGCCCAACTTACCAGTGAGTGTTAACCGATCCGGACCAGGCATGATGGTAACTTCTACCGGAAGGGTATCCCCGCCGACCGACGTCCATGCTAAGCCCATGGCCACACCTACCTTATTGCTATGTTCCTGGGACTTTTCTTTGAAACGCGGCGCTCGAAGGTATTCGGCAACGTGTGCTTCGTCAACCTTCCAAACTCTTCGTTTTAACTTTTTAAACATCGGCGTAGAGCGAACATCGAACGAGGCACTGCTTGAGGTTCCATTTTGTTTTGAGGCCTCAGAGACAATGGACGTGGCCAGCTTACGCAGGATGCTTGCCAGCTCTCGTTCCAGGTTCCGCACACCTGATTCACGGGTGTACTCGCGAACGATACGAAGCAGTGCCTGATCGGTGAATCGAATGTCGAAGCCACTCAGACCATGACGTTCAATGAGTTTTGGAAGTATGTGCCGACGGGCGATTTCAACCTTATCTGGCTCCAAGTAACTACTGAGTTCAATTACTTCTAAACGATCCAGGAGCGGA
>CAZGHI010000024.1:0-11060 GCA_964525565.1 uncultured Hyphomicrobiales bacterium | reverse complement strand
GTCGTACTTCACATTCGCTGTGGCAATGAAGAGTACGTTACTGAGGTCGTAGTCAACCTCCAGATAGTGATCGTTAAATGCGTTGTTTTGCTCCGGGTCTAGAACCTCAAGCAAAGCCGCACTTGGGTCGCCCCGAAAGTCCATGCTCATTTTATCAACTTCATCTAACAATATCACCGGATTTGTGCTGCCCGCCCTTTTCATTGCCTGAATAATTTTACCCGGCATTGCTCCGATGTAGGTTCGTCTGTGTCCACGAATCTCGGCTTCGTCACGAACACCACCGAGCGAAATGCGAACAAAATTCCGTCCTAAGGCACGTGCAATGGACTTAGCAAGCGATGTTTTTCCCACTCCAGGCGGACCCACAAAGCACAAGATCTGTCCCCGTATAGAACCAACAAGATTCAGGACACTGATGTACTCCAGTATTCTATCCTTTGGCTTTTCCAGATCGTAGTGGTCCTCGTCGAGAATTGTCCGAACGTGGGCTACATTCATATCATCCTCGGTCTTCGTGCTCCATGGTACGGCTGTAAGCACTTCCAACCACGTTCTGTTTACCGAGAATTCAGGACTCATGGAGGGTGTTTTTCGTAATCGGTCGAATTCTTCCATTGCCTTGGTATAAATGGCATCGGGAAGTCCGGCCTTTTCGATTTGTTCTTTCAACGGACCCAGTTCAGAGCCACCATCGTCTTCATCGCCGAGTTCTTTTTGAAGTGCGCGAATCTGTTCCTGGATGAAATACTTGCGCTGAGATTTTTGAATCTGATCCTGAACCTTGGTATCAATTTCTGCTTCCAATCGTAAGAGCTCTAACTCACTGCTTAATAGATGCACCAGCTCTACGTACTGTTGTTCAAGTCCCTCTGCCGAGAGAAGTTTCTGCTTTACATCTACTTTCTGCTGTACGTTAGCAGCAGCATAGTACAGTTTTCGGATTGGATCGTCGAGATTATCGTAAGCACCGAGTACTTCGGGAGGAAGATTTCTGTGTTCCTTGACATATTCTTCAAATAGTTCCGATGCATGTCGGACAAGTGCAGCAACGTGTTGGTTGGAGGGGTCGTACACCGAAGGCAACGGAGTTACATGTGCCTGAAGGTAAGGGTCGGTGCTAACCTCATTCTTTACTACTGCTGGTATCATGCCTTCAACAAGCACCTTGAGTAAATTATTCGGTAGCCGGAGTACCTGAAGAACTTTTGCAATGGTGCCGTGATTGTACATGTCGGCAAAAGTTGGCTCGTCCACAGATGGATCGCGCTGTGAAAGCAACATTACAAACTTGTCTCTCTCCAATGCCGCTGCCACAGCCTTCAGAGATGAGGCACGGCCTATAAGCACAGGAAAAATCATGTGCGGAAAGATCACGATGTCGCGCAATGCGAGCACAGGAAGCGTGGTTGGAACCGTTGGGGTCCGTTTTTCTGCTTCTTCAATGGATGATAATACGTCGTCGTTGTGGGTCATGCGGTTATAAGACGGGTGGCAAACAACAAAATTACGGAACTGCAATTCGTTCGAAACGCTGGTTTGTGATCGGCTGTACTAAGTGCGTATCTTTGCAAAAAAAAAAAAAAATCATTCACTTTATCGGAAGACTTTTGAGGCGACCAACCGCACGAGGACCGGAGAAACGTCAGGAGAACGCACGCAAGCAACGTATTAACGAGGAGATTACCAGTCCTCAAGTTCGCGTTGTCGGAGAACATGGTGAAGTGCTGGGAGTGATGTCTTCATTTGAAGCACTTCGCCGGGCGCAGGAAGAAGATAAGGACTTGGTTGAGATTGCTCCTCAGGCTGTTCCACCGGTTTGCAAAATCATAGACTACGGGAAGTTTGCCTACGAACAACAGAAACGGGAGAAACAGCAGAAGAAGGCACAGCAACAAAAAGAACTCAAAGAAATTCGATTGCGTGCGGGAACTGATACCCACGATTTGGATTTTAAAGTGAGGCACTCGAGAAATTTTCTCACTGATGGTCACAAGGTAAAGGCAACGGTAACGTTTAAAGGCCGTGAAATTGTTCACCAGGATATTGGCAGAGCGCTTCTACAGAAGTTTATTGATGCACTGGCCGATATTTCGAAAATTGACCAAGATATGAGGTCGGAAGGACGATTCCTGAGTGTAACACTGGCGCCGGACACCAAGAAAAAGTCATCAGCAAAAAAGAAAACAACGGTAACATCTTCAACGACAGGAGTGCCGGACAATACGGCTGAACCTTCAACAAACGAAGAATAAGAAAACAGAGAATTACGATTTTTCGGAGACACCATGCCTAAAATGCGTACATGTTCAGGAGCCAAAAAGCGATTTAAGCTTACAGGCACCGGAGCTATCAAGCGGCAAAAAGCCTATAAGAGTCATATTCTAACGAGTAAGTCGCGTAAGCGGAAACGGAACTTGCGTCAGAGCACATTGGTACACCCTTCCAATGAAGCTCAGATTCTGCACGCTCTTGCACTTCGATAATTTATTCACTCGGCCGTTCAGGGATGCCGTTCTCCTGACGACCACACGTAACATGAGGTAAACACATGCCACGTTCAACTAATAAAGTAGCGGCGCACCAGAGAAAGAAGAAGTACTTTAAGCTCGCCAAGGGCTACTGGGGCGCCCGTTCTAAGGTTTGGACCATTGTTCGCGATCACGTTGAAAAGGGGCTTCAGTATGCCTACCGCGATCGTCGAAATAAAAAGCGTACGTTCCGCTCATTGTGGATTGTCCGCATCAATGCTGCGGCCAGACTCAATGGAACCACCTACTCGCGCTTAATGCATAACCTGAAGGCACACAATGTTGCAATCAATCGAAAGGTTCTTGCCGACATTGCCATGAACCATCCAGATGTGTTCGCTGCCATCGTTCGTCAAGTGGGTTAATACAACATCATGCTTGATAGAATCGAGCAACTGCGACAGCAAATCGAAGCAGAACTACCATTGGTAATGGAGTCCGATGCGTTGGAGCAATTTAGACTCCGACACCTGGTTCGAAAAGGCTCGTTGCATTCCCTTACTGAAGCGTTACGGACTGTGCCGGCGGCAGAAAAACCTGTCGTCGGCAAGGCTTTAAATGCGTTGAAAGTATGGGTTGAATCTGAATACGAACAGCGCAAACATGCGTACGCATCTCAAAAAAACGAAACTGCCTTCGACGTAACGTTACCAGGTAGGGGTACTCCCGTTGGTAATGAACACCCCATTACCACGACCATTCAACGGATCGTTGAAATATTCACTTCTATGGGTTTTGACCTTGCCGTTGGACCTGACGTGGAAGATGATGCCCACAACTTTTCTGCTTTGAATTTTGCAGATGACCACCCTGCACGGGACATGCAGGATACGTTCTTTGTTGAGTCTGATCGCAACGACATCGTGCTCCGTACGCATACGTCGAGCGTGCAAGTGCGGGTGATGGAATCTACCAAACCTCCAATTCGTTGTATCATGCCCGGTAGGGTGTACAGAAACGAAGCAGTAAGCGCACGGTCGCTTGCTGAATTTCACCAAATCGAAGGTCTGTACATTGATAAAGGTGTGAGCATGGCTGACTTAAAAGGAACAATTACCGCCTTTGCGCGCAGGTTTTACCGTCACGATGCACGGTTCCGATTTCGCACCAGTTACTTCCCGTTCACAGAACCAAGTGCTGAAGTCGATATGAGCTGCTTCCTCTGTTCGGGCTCCGGATGCAGAGTTTGTAAACATTCTGGTTGGCTCGAAATAGCAGGATGCGGAATGGTGCACCCAAACGTGCTCCGCAATTGCAATATTGATCCGGATGAATACAGTGGCTTCGCCTTTGGTTTTGGCGTTGAAAGGGTAGTGATGATGCTGACTGGAATTGACGATATTCGACTTTTGTATCAGAACGACCTCCGGGTACTCAGACAGTTCTAAACATGCCGCTGCTTGTTGCATCGAATCTTACCAAAACGTACGCATCCTCCGATCTCGTTGCATCCGTTGTGCTTCGCGGCGCAGATTTCGCATGTAATCGCGGTGAATTTGTGGCCATCATGGGGCCAAGCGGTGCCGGCAAAAGCACCCTCCTCCATATCCTAGCGTCTCTCGATGTTCCGGATTCCGGCGCGGTATCACTTTCGCATGATGGCAAAGTGTTCACCTATGCATCTCTTTCTCAAAACCGTCTGGCACAACTTCGGAATAAATATTTCGGTGTTGTGTTTCAGTTCCACCACCTGCTTCCGGAGTTCTCAGCAGTGGAAAATGTTATGATGCCATTACTGATTGCCGGCGAAACAAAATCTGCAGCGCGCGAAAGAGCCGTACGGATGCTCGATCGCGTGGGTCTGCATCGCCGATATCATAATCTTCCCTCAGAACTCTCCGGTGGAGAGCAGCAGCGTGTTGCCATTGCACGAGCACTTGTACCATCGCCCCTTATCGTTTTTGCAGATGAACCTACGGGAAACCTCGATACGGCAAATGCTCGTGATGTTGTAAACTTATTTGCAGAGCTGCAGGCTGAGAACGGTATGGCCTGTGTTGTTGCTACGCATAGTGCTGAACTTGCAGACTTCGCCTCACGAATTGTGCGGATGCAAGATGGCATCTGCATTACGGATGAGAAATGATTTCAAACCGTTCCGTAGCCCTCTACATTAGCATTTATGGCCTGTTCTTGTTCTTCTGCGGAAGTGTTGGGTTCCTGCTTACACATCAGGAAAGTACCTCTGCTTTGGTGAATGGAGCTGTAGGGGGCTTAGTCATGGTTGTTCTTGGTATTCTCCACCGACAAGGTCGGACGTTTACACTTCCGGCTGCACTTGGAGCAACGGGAATTTTTACCGTCACGTTTGTGTGGAGATCGGCTCTGCAATGGATGGCCGTAGCACAAGGCTCGGCCGAGCATCTACCACTTGCAGTACTCTTGTCAGTGATGATGCTTTCCAGCGTAGTACTGTGCGTAATCTTGTGGAAACTGTGGTACCGATGACTTGCATGCGGATACTGGTCGGAATTGTTACGGTTCTCATGTGTGCGCAAGAATTGCGTAATGAAGTCCCACGGCAACCGGGAACATTAAAGCTAATTGTTTTTGTATTACCCGATTGTCCTGTGTGCCGTTCAATGGTACCATACCTTAAAACGTTGCATAGAACCTATTCACAACAAGGTGTTCACATTGTTGGATATGTACCGGGAAATCACTTTACGCAAACAGCGGTAGATAGCTTCGTCACAGTGTACAAGATTCCGTTCCCGGTTACCGTAGATACAACACAATCCATAACTCAGTCATTTGGGGTGTGGGTTGTTCCACAGGGCGTTATCGTTGATGAGAACAACGCCGTTGTGTACCGAGGAAGGATTAACGATTTGTACGTTGCACTGGGTAAACGGCGCCCGGAACCTACCATACATGATGTTGCCGACCGGTTAGATCTTCTACTCCGGGGCACGGATATCCCTTTTGATACAACGATACCCGTTGGATGCCTGTTAGAGTATTAAATAACAGTACCAAACAGGGAAAACTCCTCGGCGTCTTCAATCTCAACGTTCACAATACTTCCGGGTGAAAGGGGAACGTCTGAGCGCACGTACACCTCGTTATCTACTTCAGGAGCATCAGCGGTTGTTCTTCCCATCCATTCTCCTTCGATGGCTTCATCTATCAGCACCTGTTGTACAGTTCCAATCTTGGAGTGATTCTTGTCCATTGATATGGAGCGTTGCAGTTCCATTACTTGCTGTATCCGAGCCTCTTTTACATGCGAGGGGATAGGATCTCCAAGTATTGCCGCATAGGTATCGTCTTCCTGAGAGTAGGCAAAACACCCTACACGATCCAACTTTTGCTGCTCAAGGAAGTCAATGAGCTCGTCCACATCTGATTCTGTTTCGTTAGGATATCCCAGGATAAAGGTGCTTCGAAGTGTGATATCAGGCACCCGATCACGAATTGTATGCAACAACCTCTCTGTTCGTTCACGCGTGATACCTCTGCGCATGCTCTGTAATACCCGATTGCTCGCATGTTGCAGTGGCATGTCTAAATATGCACAAATGGTTGAGCACTCGGCGATTGCATCGAGGATGTCTAAAGGAAATCCGGCCGGGAAAGCATACATGCATCGGATCCACGAGGCCCCGCTTTCATTGTGAAGTCTTCGCAACAGATCAGCTAATGTTCGCTTGCCATATAGATCCAGGCCGTAATACGTGAGATCCTGAGCAATGAGAACAAGCTCCTTTGCACCTTGGGCAACAAGTGACTGTGCCTGTTGAATAAGAACGTCGGGCGGAACACTACGATGCTTGCCACGCATTAATGGAATTGCACAGAAACTGCATGGGCGGTCACAGCCTTCCGAAATTTTGAGATAGGCATACGAGGAGGCAGTGCTTACCCTTCGTTCGCCGAGTAACGCATACTTGAGATTGGGTGACAGAGCTTTCACAATGCTTTCGAACGCTTCCGTACCGAAGAAATGGTCAACCTCCGGGATTTCCTGTTTAAGCTCATTGCCATACCGCTCCGATAAGCAGCCAGCTACAACAAGTGTTTGCAACTTTCCCTGTCGCTTCAACTCGGCGGCAGAGAGAATCGTTTCAACACTTTCCTGCTTGGCAACGTCAATAAATCCACAGGTATTGATGATAATGGTGTCTGCCGCTTCGGGTGTTTCTACAATGGTGAGATTGTTTGCGGTTAATGTTCCGGCTAACGTTTCACTGTCAACCGTATTCTTACTGCAACCAAGAGTTGTAATGTAAATATTCATTCGATAACAATTTGGTGGTTGTCGGCTATTGTTGTTGGAATTTTGTACGCATCATTTCGGCAACTACCGGTGGTACAAAGTCTGCAATATCCTGGTTGTAACGTCCAAGCTCGCGGATGATAGAGGAGTTAAGATAGGTGTACCGTTCATGGGGCAGTAAAAAAATCGTCGACACTTCCGGTGCAAGTTTCCTGTTCATTAGCGCAATCTGAAACTCATACTCAAAATCCGTAACTGCACGAAGACCGCGAACAATAACGTCAACGGAGTGTTTGCGGGCAAAATCAACTACGAGACCGTCGTGTGCGGTAACTGTTACATTCGGTAAGTGCACCAGTGCCGTGGTTGCCATTGCTATTCGCTCTTCCTCCGCAAAAAGTGGCGTTTTCTTGCTATTGCGAGCAATCACAACGGTTACTGTGTCGAACATCTGTGCAGCGCGCTCAATAACATCAACGTGACCGTTCGTTATCGGATCAAAAGAGCCTGGATACATTGCATGTTTTTGCATGAGAACACCTATTCAATTCGTTCAAGAATAACTACTCGCGTTACCCCTTTTTCCTTTGTCCACACGTTGGTCCACCCATCGTGTTCAAGTAATACTTCTGTTACGCCGTGCTCTATAATGAGTAGCGATCCGCCTTTACTAATGTGTGCGCATAACGGTGGCAACGAATTGGCAAGTCTCGCATCGTACGGAGGGTCTGCAAAAATTACGTCGTAGTGCGATTGACCGCCAAGTACCGTTGAAGGCGATTCCAGCACTGTTCGTACGTCGCCACGGATAACCAAACTCCTATCGTTAGCGTTAAACAATGTTAGCGACTTCTGCAACACGTTCACGGTTGCCGATCGTTTTTCAACGAACGTCACATGCCTTGCCCCTCTGCTAAGGGATTCTAATCCTAGTGAACCAGAACCGGCAAAGAGATCGGCTACTACAGCCCCTTCCAGACTCTTTCTTGCTTCTAATGCGCTGAAGATACTCATTCGCCACATGTCGGTGGACGGACGTGTTAATGCATCTGGGGGCGATAGGAAGGTGCGTCCTCGCCATGTACCTCCGGTGATACGCATAATCAGCTAACCTGAAGCGTGGTTATGCATGTATCTTTCAGATTCGAGAAGCTGTGTGCTGCACCAACAAAACATCCAAGAATATGTGCGCGAGAAAGAATACGTTGGCCCACAGTCTCCGAAACGGATGAGCGGACCTGGTGGAAGGGTTGAAAGCGCTCGATGGAAGTAAACCTTCCGGCATACGACCGTGTAGCGGCTACTAACAATGGTGGCGTAACAGAGTCTCCCCAGAACACCAGTTTGGTTGCCTGTATGTTTGCCGTATCCAGGATCATGTCCATCTGCGTTGAAAAGTCTTTAAACAATGCAACTGAGTGATCGATCGGAAAGACATGAAGTTGATGAATCGTCTCGTGAACTTCCGCAATCCACCATACGGATCCCGACTTTCCACAGAGCAATGTTCGCTCATCAGCCGGCATGGCTGTTAGTGCTCCCTCGATGTCGGCGATAACGTGTGTTCCAATTTGTTTTGCATTCTTACCAACGAGCAAAGTGCTCCAGTGTGTTCCGCCACAGAGGCCACTGGGTGTAATGTGTTTCACTACATCCGTAGATGAATTGTATTCGGGAACAAAGTTGTTGAGCTCAAACAACGTGCGTCGGGGGTCTGATTCTAAACAAGGATACTGATGAGCAATAAAGAGATCAGATGGTAGAATAACAAGGTCAGATGTGGACGGAAGCATTGGATCAATGGGTTCTGACTCGGTGTAGTCCACAATTCGGACGATGCCGTCTTCTACTACCCAACGGAAGGTGATGAAACGAAGCGGATGGCGATATTCACATTGAAACATTTGTGAAATTACGGTGCTGTTACGTACGGTCGGATTTTCTCAAGTTTTTTCGGTCCAATACCTTTAACCCGCTCCAGATCCTCAACGGATGAAAACTTGCGTACTGATCTCTCAGCAACAATTCTCTGTGCCATCGCCGGTCCGATTCCTGGAAGCTCTTCTAGTCGTTGTGCCGATGCAGTATTGATATTAATTCTGCTTCGTTGAAGAGTACCGGACTGTTTTTCAGAAACCGAATTGCGATAAGCCTGGCTATGCGAAGATGGCTGTGAGTACTGTGGTATTTCCTTGTTAGTGTTGACTGGTGAAACCACCGACATAAGTGAGTCTAACAGTGCGATCACACGTTGTGCCGATTGTTCGTGAGTGTTCGTGGCGTTGTCAAGCACAGACCGAACAATCCATCCGAACAGGAGAATGCCCACGATTGATGAGCACACGAGAGCCTCGGATTTCGTTAAGCCGGTATGCTGTTGGATGGTATGTATCAGGCGCTTCATGTAATTCCTAAGCGCCTATCAACGGGCTACGAAAAGGCTTCCTTCACTCTGTCGAAAAACGATCGTGAATTGCGTAGTTCAGGAGGAGTGAAGTTCTTGCTAGCGGCCAGGTTGTTCAGCGCGGACTTTTCTGATGTGGTTAATGATGTTGGCACAAAAACGTGTAGGTGGACAATCTGATCTCCACGGCCACGCGACTGCAGGTGTGGAATTCCTTTGCCCTTCATTCGTAACAATGTTCCCGGTTGGGTGCCAGCTTCTATTGTTATCATGGCAGAACCATCAAGCGTTGGTACCTCTACCTCTGCTCCTAACGCAGCCTGAGGAAACGAGATGGTAACGTTGCAGTGTACGTCGTCTTCTTCACGGGTAAAAACTGTATGTTCCTCAACGTGAATCTCCACTCGTACATCCCCGGCGGGTCCACCACGTCGGCCGGCATGACCCTTTCCAGTTACAGTGAGATAGTTACCAGTGTGAACACCAGCAGGGATTGTGACACGTACGTTGCTATCGCCCTCAACCCGCCCTTCACCTTTACAGGTTGTACAGGGTGTACGGAGAGTTTCACCAGAACCGGAGCAGTTAGCGCATGGGGCAATGTTGACGAACTGTCCAAACACCGAGCGGGTAACCTGCCGAACTTCACCTGAGCCTTCGCATACCGTACATGTGGACCAGCCGGAGGGGTCTTCGCTGCCTTTTCCATTGCATGTGGGGCATTGTTTGTAGTGACGCAGCTTTATCGTTTTTTCAACACCGGTTGCAACTTCTTCAAGAGTAAGCTTTAAGCGTACCCGAAGGTCGGAACCGGCCTCGCCACGTTCTCTCCGTCCATTGCGTCTTTGGTTTCCAAAGACACTTCCAAACATGCCGGAACCGAAAATGTCGCCAAAGGCGCTAAAGATGTCGTTGAGGTCGGAGAACCCCGCACCCGCAGCGCTACCTGATCCGCGCAGTCCGTCGTGCCCGAATCTATCGTAACGAGCGCGTTTTTCCGGATTGCTGAGCACGTCGTATGCTTCCGCAGCCTCTTTAAACTTTTCTTCAGCTTCGGGATCATCCGGATTCCGATCCGGATGATACTTCATTGCAATGCGCCGATATGAAACCTTGATTTCGTCTGCTGTGGCATTGTTTTGAACGCCGAGTATTTCGTAGTAATCGCGTCGTGTCATGCTGTTCTATCCTCAATTTCCGTGTGTTCAGGCAACGTTCCTGCCGACGTTATCACTTTTGCATGGCGGAGAACTTTGTCATGCAATTGATATCCGCGCTGCACCTGTTGTACAATGTGTCCCTCGGGAACATCGGAAGGCATGTGCATCAGTGCTTCGTGAACATCCACGTTGAAGGGTTCTCCCGGTGCACTTTCGATGATGTGAACACCTGCTTCCGACATGATTTTAACCGCATGATTATAAATCATTTGTATGCCCTCGCGGAGGCTTGCAACGTCGCCCGAATTTTTTGATGCCTCAACAGCATTGTGCAAGTCGTCAACCACAGGCAACATTCGGGTGATGAGATGTTCTGATGCATACCGTACCAAGTTTTCCTTTTCCTGAGCTGCGCGCTTGCGGAAGTTCTCGAGTTCTGCTGCTCTGCGCATTGCCAGGTCTTTCCATTCTTCAATCTGGTTCATCAGTTCTTGAACGTCGGTTGCTTCTGAACTTGGTACTGGTTCGTTCATTGCATTATTGGGTTGGACAGTCTCAGACATACGAGTACAAATCGGAGTGTTGATGTATCGAAAGCGTGTAAGACGAAACAGAGTCGGGTATTATGGTACGTTGTGGTCCAGTTTCGTGCTCAGGACTGATCCTACGGTTTGCACGAGAGCCATTAAACGTGAGTAGTGCATACGTTTAGGCCCGATTAATGCAATGGCGCCACTGGTAGTGCC
>CAZGHI010000023.1:33958-36571 GCA_964525565.1 uncultured Hyphomicrobiales bacterium | reverse complement strand
ATCTGAACTGGTGTGGGAGAGTAGGTAGTTGCCAGGTCCTCTGTTAAAGCCCCCTGATCTGTCCGATCTCGGGGCTTTTTTTGTGCGTGATGTTTTAGCCATCCACGCTTCGCATCGTTGATCATGTGCTCAGCCACCATTGGATGTGAGTTTCTTCCTTCACAGGTTTACTAGTGGGTATGTCAGTTGTAAGTCGGGCTGCTGAATAGAAAATGAGTACCTCGATGCGTACCTCTTGCTTCAAGGGGCTCCATATGTTTCAATCGAGTAAGAGTAAAAGATTCTTACCGAAACATTTGTTCAACTAACACATGAAGAGATCACAATGCATGATCCTCACCTCTTTCGGTTAGCGTCTGTTGGACGCATCTTGATGGTTTGTTTAACAATTGCGCTGTTGTTCGGCGGCACGGCATCGGCACAGTATCCCGCATATGAGTTTGCGAACAAACTCGAAGGCGGAACAGATGGCCTTAATGACTTGTTAAGCGCCGTCGATAATTCGGGAAATATCTATCTATGCGGTGTGTTTGCCGGTACGCAGGACTTTGATCCTGGCAGCGGTACGGCGAATCTCACTGCTGGCAGCAGTAATGGCGACTCGTTTCTTGCCAAGTACAACTCATCCGGCGCATTTGTCTGGGTATTTAGTATTGGCAGCGGTGGCGGAGTTGAACGGCCGCGGGGTCTTGCTCTAGACGGCAGCGGCAACGTGGTTGTTTCCGGAGATTTTACCTTTACAGGGTCGGGCAACGATTTCGACCCGGGAAGCGGTACATCGCGGCTGAAAGGCAACCGATTTATCGCAAAGTACACGCCGGCGGGAGCGCATGTATGGTCGTTTGCTCTTAACAGCGATGATGGGCAGCAGACAATCGAACTGGGCAATCATTACGTCACCATAGACGGCAGCAACAACATCTACGCGACCTATTTGTTAAACGGTACGGTTGACTTCAACCCGGGCAAACAAACAAATAATCTGAGCGGAAACCACGAAGTTGTTATTGCCAAATACAACTCGTCGGGGGCGTTCCAATGGGCAAAAAAATTCATTGGTCCGGGTGCGTATGATTGGTCGCGCCATGCCTTCACTCGTGTTGACGGCTCGGGGAACATTTTCATAGCCGGCCGATTTTCAGGTACGTGTGACTTCGATCCGAGTAGCAGCACGGCAAATCTTAGAGCGCAACATACTGCAAGTGGTGGCGGTGACATGTTCGTTGCGAAGTACAACTCGTCGGGCGCGTATCAATGGGCACTTCGGGCAGGAAGCACGCGGCCGTGCTCAGCAAGATCTATGGCTATTGATACCAGCGGTAACGTAGTGGTCACCGGCAGCTTCAGAGGCGTTGTGGACTTCGACCCGAGTAGCGGTACGGCAACCCTTACTACCGATACTAGTGGAACATGGAACGCTGCATTTGTAGCAAAATACTCGTCGTCTGGCGGGTACGTAACATCGTTCCAAATCGGAGGTGAATCGGAGCAGAATGTCAGCGGAATGCACATTGCTGTCGACGCCTCTAACAATATGTATGTAGGCGGTGTTTATGGCGGTACTGTTGACTTCGACCCGGGCAGCAGTTCGGCCGAACTGAGCTCACTAAGCTCGTATCCCAATGGCGGTGATTGTTTTGTAGCCAAATATTCCGCAACAGGGGAATATCAGTGGGCATTCGGCTTGGGAGGAACAAAAAGCGATATACCGCACTTTTTGAATCTTTCCGGTACTAACGTTATGGTTGGCGGCTTATTCAACAATACCGTTGACTTCGACCCAGGCAGCAACACGGCGAATTTGACTGCAAGCTCGGGTGGCAGCTACTTCTTTGCACGTTACAGCCAAAGTAGTGCCCTACCCAAAGAAGCGGTGCAGGAGGAAACAGCGGAAGAGGCTGACCTCGGTCTACGAGTTGTACCGAACCCCTTTTCGGACAACTTCTCGTTGCAACTAACGGGCTCTGGTAATGCTCCCATGTTGATGGAGCTCGTTGATATTACCGGAACAACGGTTGAATCACAAAACGTGAGCGCTGATGGCACGCAGCACTTCGGTTCTCATCTGCCTGTCGGTACCTACTTTTTACGGGTAACTCGAGCAGGAACAAGCCGACAGATGGTAGTACAAAAACTTAGATAATGCCAACTGAAGGTGAAAAGCCCCTTGTTAACGACTAGCTGGCAAGGGGCTTTTTGTTGTTACAATGCAGTTCAGGTTCTCCAAGAACAGGTTTGTTTTACTGCCGGAGAAAATATTTTTGAGCGAACTCATCCTGGTGTGTCAAATGTCTGAGTACAATCATCATGGCGAATGAGAACTTGGATTCGATCATCTCGTGGGCTACCGAGGCGTGCCAGAAGGGTAATTTCGACGAAGCACTCCGCCTGGCGAAAATTGTGCAGGATGAATCACCGGATCATAGCCCTCTGCACATACAAAGCTTACTTGTGCTTGCTGAAGTAAGTTACGCACAAGGTGACCGTGAGTCCTCACACTCTTTCGTTTCCTCAGCACTAGCACAAGCGAATTCACATGGCTACGCAACGCTTGTTGCAGATGCGCAACGACAACTGGGAATCGCTCATCGCGACTGCGGCGAATACAAACAA
>CAZGHI010000023.1:0-33948 GCA_964525565.1 uncultured Hyphomicrobiales bacterium | reverse complement strand
GCTGATATGCTGTTTGAACAGGCACTTGTTACAAGCAAGGCCTGCCTGCATAAAACCGGCGAAGCAAACGTATTGAACTCATTGGGTATTCTCCGCAATATGCAGTGCCGGTTTGCTGAGGCGCTTGAATTCCAGGAGCAGGCTCTTGAAATATTCGAGAAAGAGGGTGATGCTGGGGGCATTGCCAAGACACTGTTGAACATTAGTAATATCTATGGAGCAACCGGTGATCTTGCTATGGATATGTACTACCTTGAACGTGCACTAAAGATACAGGAAGAAATTGGTGATCAACGAGGTGCTGCTATAACCCTTTCCAATATTGGCATTGTGCACGCCAGTCAAGAAGACTACTCGCGGGCAAGAGAGTATCATCAGCGGTCGCTCACAATTTCTGAAGCAATTGGTGATCGTGGCGGAGTAGGGCTTGCGCTATTTAACATAGGTATTGTCAACTGTGCGACTGGTAACATGCGACAAGGCATTACATGCTTGGAGGAAGTGCTCCAAATCTATCGCTCCCTGGGTAAGAAACACAGTGTTGCTCACGTCCTAGAAAGAACCGGTGTGGTACACTTTAACATGCATGCATATGAGCAGGCTTTAGAATGCTACCGAGAATCACTGGAACTGTTCCTCGAACTCGGCGATGCAGAGGGCATTGCAATGGTCACCGGTGGTCTCGGAATCCTCCACAGCACCAAAGAGTATGTTGGATACGATGCTGCACAGGCAGAGAAACAACTGTTACAAGCAGAAAATCTTGCAGCGGAGATTGGCGCAAGGGATGTGCAGATGGAATACTGTGCCGCACTGGCTGAACTCCACAAATCACAGTTGAATTGGGAACTCTTTGGTGAGTACACGCTCAAAGCCAATGCAATTGAGAAAGAAATGAACACCAACGCAGCCAGGAAAGCTGCAGAGCAATTCGAGCTGCGAAATGTGATAGCCGCAAAGGATCGTGAAAAGGAGGTGCAGAAGCAGGAGCTGGAATATGAGCTGAAGCGTCAGCAAGAGATCTTAACCAACAAGACATTGCAGATGGTACAGCAGACAGAGATGATGGAACGAATTCGGAGCAATATCGAGGGTATTCTGCGGAAAGCCGACAGTGCCGAGTACGCCATTAAGGAGGTGAAGAAGAGTCTGAAGAGTTTGCCGGAGAATATTCTTAATTGGAAGCGATTCGAAGCAGACGTCATCGCAGTCCATCCTCACTTTCAACACACGATCAAAGAGCGCTATCCATCACTGACTGAGATGGAGATAAAGGTCTGTTGTATGCTGCGTATTGGGATGAAATCACATGAGATTGCCACACTTTTGTTTGTAACGGAACGTACAGTCGAAAATCATCGATACCATATCAAGAAGAAGATTGCCACGGGTAATGCCCGCAACATTGTTGATGTACTCTTTGAGATCTGAAACCAAACGTCATAAGTGCGGCCTTGGCACCGCCTTAACACACCTCTTCCCATTCCGAACAGAGTCGTTAAGCCTCGTTGTGCCAATGGTACTGCATCTGAACTGGTGTGGGAGAGTAGGTAGTTGCCAGGTCCTCTGTTAAAGCCCCCTTCACCTAGCGTGATCGGGGCTTTTCTTTCTTGCTGTGTAATGATGCTACTTTTGACGGTTTAAGGAGATCCCCCGATGTGGCTTATGCCATTAGTATCGAAATTGTGGTCTGACATGCGCAGCACCATCCAACGGTTTCCCCTCGAACTGATTTGCGCAGTTGTTGGCACGGCTGCTGCCATGAGACTCGCTTACATGCAGAGTTACGATTGGGGCGACCGAGACCACAACCTGTTGCTCACAAGAATTATCCTCTCGGCCATCGTGGTAATGAATGGCTCCCTTGCCCTGAGCATTATACGCCTCCGTAAAGCCATCTCGTTAACAACGTACCTGCTTCTCGTGATACCGCTCTTATGCCTTCTAACATGGTTCGTGTTTTCGCTCCACAATTTGGAATGGGACGTGTGGCCGTTTCTTATGGCTGCAATCGGTGTGCATATGGCCGTTGCACTCAGCCAAGCTGTGTTAACCGATGCAAACGGCTTCTGGGAATCAAATAAAAACCTGTTTATTCGATTGCTCACAGGTCTGCTGTTTTCGGGCGTCTTCATATTGGGATGTGAACTGGCACTCGTTGCACTGCGCGAATTGTTTAATGCAGACATTGCCAACTGGATGTATGCTGCCGTTCCGATCTTCTTCCTGGGCATTTTTAACACACTTTGGGTGCTCAATGGAATTCATGAGCAAGAAGCCGTTGCCCCTTTTCCCAAAAACCTCCTCATCTTCTCTCAGTTTGTTCTCATTCCACTCGTCCTGCTGTTCCTTGTTATTCTGTACGGATACGGCGCTAAAGTGGTCTTCTTGACCCAACTTACTGGGAACGTATCGATTTTTATTATCATTCTCGCTGCCGTGGGAACGTTGGCCTACCTCCTGGTGTATCCGCTAAGTGCCGACTCAACACGAAGGTGGATTCGTCTCTATGCTCGGTGGTTTGGCTTAATGATGCTGCCACTAACGGTATTGCTGTGGACTGCCCTGTATGTTCGTATTACTGACTACGGCGTTACCGAAGAACGCTACGCTGGAGTGGTACTTGCCGGATGTTTGACCGTGATCTCAGTGTATTTGGCCCTGGTTCGAAACCCGAATATTCGAATAGTGCCTACTGTGTTTGTTGTGGCATCGCTGGTTGCAGCGGTAGGTCCGCTAAACATTACCCGTGTGTCGTTCCGAAGTCAAACACAGCGTGCGTGGAATCTTCTTACCGAGTGGGGGATAATAAAGGACGGAGTTGTTGACACCACAGCTGCTGGCGCCATGCCCGATAAAGATCGGGCAATGCTCACCAGCATCATCTCCTACCTGCATTCCTACAACGATTCGACTCGCTTACACGAATGGGTGCGGAGCCTTCCTGTTCCACCGCCCAACCAGGTGCATCCGGTAAGCGTGACCAAATGGCTGGGTCTTCACCGCCACCCGCATTCACCCGTAGGCGCATGGTTGCCCATTGGACGAAATATGGCAGCACGCTCACGATGGGTGAATAGCGGCAGTGTACAGATCATTGAGTGTACGATGGGAAGAGAATCCTGGCAGAACCCAACATTCACGTTCTATGATGATGGTGAATGGAAACTTGCATTAGCGAAAGACTCTTCATTAGCCATTTCCGTAATAAGTCCGCATGGCGATACCGCCGACCTGGACGTCTCACATCACCTGGTTCTCGACAACACCACCGACAACAATCACGGCAAATCTTTGCCAGCGTATCAACCGGTAGGACACTACGTCTATATGGCATCTTTTCCTAAGCATATCGTAAAAATTGTACCGGAAGGTCTCTTCGGTCAAATAGCGAATGGGTCATGGAAAAGTGTATCCCTGCAAGGGATCATCATCGTTGAAAGGAAATAATTCCGGTACACAATGTTGGTAAATGCCAAGGGGCTGAGGTGCAAACTCATTACAGTTTGCCCAGCTTTGTTACGTCCGTATTGTGTTGTGCCGTCGATCCGTCTAGCTTTGCTCAAAACGATCAGTTTGTTTATCAACACTTTGGAGTCGTTATGAAGCACTTGCTAACATTAATTATGGTTGTAGCGTGTGGCTTTGTATTGGCAGGTTGTTCAAATTCCAACACTGGTCCCGCCTCCGATACATTCGTTGTCAAAGGAACACTGCAGAATCCAAGTGGTCTTACACTTCCTTCGACTCTGAAAGTTGCTGCGTTTTGGGTTTCTCCTGACCAAGCCTACATTTACGGATTGGGAACGGTAAATGCCAGTAATGCAACATTCAGCGTAAACGTACCGGCCAGCCTTGATTCCAAAGCCTTTTTGGAATACAATACATCAGCAAACCCATCAGAGGCTGTAGCAGCAGGTTTTGCCTTAATTGTTGCTATCGACGATCCTTCAAACCGATTTACGCAAGGGACAATTGTTACACCTGAAGATCCGGGCCTGAAAGTGCTGGGTGGAGTTTCTAACCATGCAATTGTGTATCGAAAGGGAACAAGAGAAGCAATAGAAGCTTCCACCATGGGATGGTTTGCAAACTTCCCGGACGGATTGAGCATGGGAAAAGCAGTCTATACCTCGGACAAGGATGGCTATCTTGAACCGGTGCCGAATTCAAGCTTTACGCTTATGATTGATTCTTCCGGTGATTCATTGGAATTTCCCCAGTTCTGGTAACCAAAAGGGCTTGCCGGAATTCAGTCTGGTGTACGTATAGAACGAGTATTCCTCAAAGGAGTGCCGGCAGCACGTTCAATTGCGCTGTTACCGTCAATTGTTACGAATCACCGAATACGATACGAATTCCAGCGCTAACCCATAGTGGTAGAATGTTCTCCCCACTTATTCCTTTACCAATTGTTCCATCAATCTGTAGATTATCACTAAAGAAGTGACGGAACCCTCCCTGCCATGATACCCCCGATCCAGGAACGTAGGGGTCACCCGAGAATATTTCACCAACAAGGTGAAAGCCGCTATATGTGCGTAGCTGCATCCCCACACCCCACGTGGATAACCAGGAAACTTCGGCGTTTGATGGAAAGAGTATGTTAATTCCTAGGTTGAGATGGAGGAGAAGGTCTTCCAGCTCTCCAAAACATTGACTTATCGTTGCAAATCCAAATGTTCCATATGATGGTGCCATAAGTTCGCCGCTGCCGAAAGGCAGAAACGTACCCAACACAGCGGCTATTCCGGGAAGTTCACCCGGACCGTATGAGTTGAATAAGTACTTTGCCTGGATTAACGGCAATGCGAAGCTGATGCTATTCTGACCGGCATCAGAGACGATTCCTGTTACGCCACCAACCGACAGTTCAAGTTCAGGCGTTGGACCCATAGCACCCATGAGCCATAGCTCACTGCTCCCAGATGTGAAACGCGTCCATGACTCCAGTTGTGATAGTCCACCGCCAACAACACGAGCATCATCGGTGATAAACGGCCTGACAGCATTCCAACGCGTTTGTGCCTGCAAAAGGGGTACGCTAACGATGAACAGAATCCACTGTACCACAAAACCACAATGTGTCATAATTCGGTCGCAATAGGTAAATACAGTCGCATGTTACCGTTCGAGCCAATGGAATACCGCATACCCAATGCAGTTTTTACTCAAGAACGGCAATGCTGCGAAGTTACACCCGCACCGCTGCACCGTAAGAATACAACTATGCCGTATGTTCTAATGATTACACGCTCTTGTTAGTTGCACAGTTTCCGAACATGCGCAGCAAGAACTTTCAAATCGGCCTCAGGGATCACATCGGCATATTTAGGCATAAACCCATCAGGGTTGTACCGCGGTTGGTCCTTAATCACGTCTATCAACACGCTGTCATCAGGGTAACGCTGATGAGCGAGTTTTAAACTGGCATAGCCTAATCCGTCCTTACCATGGCAGCTCGTGCAAGCCCATACATCAAATAGGCGCTCGCCATCGGAGGCCCAAGGGCCTTTCGGAGGCGTTCTTTCGATTTTCTTTGAAATGGGTGGTGCCGTTTTCAAATAGTCGTAGATGCAGCCGAGTGCGTACTCGCTGATTTTATTCATCCGTATCATCGGATAGCGAAGCGGGGTGCCGTCGCGCCGGATGCCGGTGGAAAGAACCTTAATGAATTCATCACGGGTCCATGAACCAATACCTGTTTGCTTATCCGGAGTAATATTGGCCGAAATGTTCATGTGACCTACTGCATCGGGCATTGCCATGCCCCCTCCCAGGAACCCGGCACTCTTTTCTGGTTCATGTTGATTCATGTCGGCGAAGTCTGCAAGATGACAACCATAACAATCATACAAACCTGTAGCCAGATATTTGCCGTACTGCACCGTGTTTAGTGTGTCGGGACGGTTAATGCTCTTAGTGGGATATTCGAACGGAGAGAACACCAACCTGCCGAGAAGCTTTGCAAGGAAGGTTGGCTGTGATTCTCTGTTATCGGCCGGAGAAGCGGCCAGCATAGCATCGTCGCTCCGCAACCAGGCGATTATAGACATCAGGTCTTCATCTGCCATGTGTGGGAATACAGGCATATACGGTACCTGACGTCCCGTTCGTGGGTTAATGCCGGTGCGCAGAAACCATGCAAGTTCTCCATCCGTCCACTTTCCAATTCCTTTTTCAGGATGCTGGGTGATGTTCTTGCTGTACACCACACCAAACTCCGGGGGCATATCCAGCATCCGAGCACCACTGAGCACCTTTGTTTCGGGATTCATGTGGCACAACATGCAGAGTGATGTTGCAAGAACTCTTCCATGGGCAATTCTTTCAGGCGTGCGCTCAACAGTAAGCGTAACCGATTTTACCTCGTATGTTGGAAAATCGCTTACAGCAACGTACCCAGCATAGCCGCCTACCAGAACAACTATGCCAAGGAAAACAATCAACGCCCACTTGAAAAACTTTTTCATGTCCCCTCCCTCCCAGAATGAACACGTGAAACCAATATTTAGAAAGCGAAAATCAGACAAAAGGTTGCCGGATGCAAGATGTATTTTTTTACTGTTCCTTGGATGTACGGTGACTCCGTAGTTTGCGACTGTGTATGCAGTTCAATGTTCAACTCACGACTTGCGTCCGCAACAAGGAGAAGTTACTCACCGTAAGCCGCAACAATCATCATAATGCATTGGTATGGCACAACCTTAGCAGTGCTCTCCTTGTTGTATGTGCAATCGTGATATCGGTTTCGTTTGCAGTAGCACAATCTGCCGACACTGTGCAACTGAAAGAGGTAGAGGTCACAGCCGTACGTGACACCATCGATGTTCGTCGGTCTGCGATTGACAGGACGGTGATCACAGAATCCGACATCCGTTCCAGAGCCCCTTACCAACTTCCCGACCTTTTAACAACCGTGCCCGGACTCTTCATGCGTCAGTACGGGGGACTTGGCGGTATGAGCAGTGTTTCTGTTCGTGGTGGCAGCTCGTCGCAGGCACTTGTTATGATTGACGGCCTTCGACTGAATACACTTCAAAATGGAATGCAGGACTTAGCAACCGTTCCGCTAGCGTTTGTACATACTATAGATGTGCGGAAAGGGGCTTTAGGTGCCGTTGACGGAGCAAATGCTATGACGGGAACGGTAGAAATGCGATTACGTGTACCCGACGAACCGCTAAGAATTGAAGTCATGGGTGGAGAATTCGATACATACAAAGTTCAGACACAGGCAACTTTTCACACCAATTCGTTGCATTGTGGTATTGCGGGAGATTATTTCTCAACGGCAGGCAGCTTTCCCTACGCTTTTACGTCGAACGGTGAAGCAGTATCCATCAACCGCAGCAATGCCGAGGCAACGGTGGTGAGTGGAGTTCTCCGCTTGGAAACAAACAGGCAAACATCGCTTACGGCCATTGCTCGGTATTCAGACCGAGGTGTGCCGGGTGCTGTTGTTGACGACGTTGTGTCGCAATCGTTTGCTGCATTACGAGAAACCGACGTGCTGTGCCAGGGCGGTATGCAGTTGGTTCGGGATGGTGCGCATTCTGTTCGCGGTGATGGTGCAATCCGGTATCTCCATGTTCACTACCGCGATCCACAGCCTTCGTTTGCCGGTCCGGCAGGAGTTAACGCACAATACCGCACAACTGAAGTAACAGGGGGATTGTCGTGGATGTATTCACACGACGTATATTCTCATACGGTGAAAGTAACAGCAGCAACATCGGCACTCAACAGTACCACATTCCCAACTGACCTGATTGATAATGCTAACCGAAACACATTGAGTGTGAGTTATCGTGTAGAGTATGCCAGCGACTACATTGTTATAGAGGGATCATCGCGCGGAGAACTCTATTCTGATGTAGCCAATGCTTTGGCCGGAGGTATAGGTGTAGCTTGGCTTGTAAACAACAGTACAACTGTGCGAACACATCTTGGCACAGGATACCGTCCGCCGACGTTCAACGAACTGTATTACCTGAACTACGGCAATCGAAATCTAAAGCCGGAGCGCAGTGTAATGGCTTCGGTTGGTCTGTGGCATAAGCCGGCATCGTGGATTACCGCCGACGCAAGCCTCTATTGGTCTGCCATTCAGGACCTGATTGTTAGCGTTCCGGTAAGTCCGGTGTTAACAAGTGCATTTAATATTGGTTCTGCTCGAACAATCGGTGCCGAAGCTTCAGTTGCGGCAACACTGATGTCGGACCGCTTAACCTTGCAATGGTCCTACGCCATTCAACATTCAACTGATGAGACCAACCGTTCCGGTATTCACGGAAGCCCTGTTCCGTACACACCGGTGGAACTCATTTCTGCCAGCGCAGAGTGGAAGGACGAGGCACCCTTCTTTCGTCTTGAATGGAATTATACAGGTCATCGCTATGCACAACCGGGTGGAGAACCAACAAGTTTACTGCGTCCGTATCAACTGTTGAACTGCGCTATCGGTACGCGCATTCAAGGCGTAAGCACCACCGGTGCCGTGCAGATTCGCATGGACAATGTATTGAACGAATCGTACGAGGTAGTCAGAGGGTATCCGATGCCAGGGAGGATGCTCAAGATTGTGTTCGAGGTATCTCCATGATAACGGTAGTGATGGTGTTAGTAGCTATGTTTACTAGTGCTGTTATGTATGCACAGCCAACGGTGCAGCTTCGTGCCGATACGGTTCTTCATTTTATACCGGGAACAGGAGGGACTACCGGGCAAGGACCGGCGTTTTTCCCCGCTAATATTTTTCGTGGACCCGACCCTAAAGCCACGGAAACGATGGCAACAACGGACCCAAGAGAAATCTGCGCACTAGGTGTGGGGGGCGAGATTATTGTTGGTGTAAAGGGGCACATGATTACCAACGGACCAGGTGTTGACTTCATAATTTTTGAGAATGCATTTATCGGACCGCGTGGTCGGGTATATGCCGAACCTGCAACAGTAAGTGTTAGCGCTGATGGCATAGAATGGCATACGTTCCCATACGATTCACTTACCCTTCGCGGCTGTGCAGGCCGGACACCCACAACTGGTGGCGATCCGTTCAACCCCGAAGAATCCGGCGGAGATGGATTTGATCTGTTGGATGTTGGTTTAGATCAGATACGGTGGATTCGGTTAACCGACGTTTGTCCCATGATCATTGGCAATCCACAGCATCCCTACTACGACCCCACCTTAAACGGTTTCGACTTGGATGCGATTACGGTGTTGCACGCACAACCGGCTGCATTTACCACTACGTTGCATGTAGTACCCCGAGCGGCTGCTATTCAGGTTGCAACAGTATCCGGCAGTTCTGAGTTATCCATTGCAGATGTAACGGGAAGGCTTCTGGAAAGGCATGTTTTGAAGGCCGGTGTAGTAGAGATTCCACTATACCACCTCTCTCCAACGTGTTTACTGGTAACGCTTCGTGACGCAAATGCACTACATACTGTAAAGGTATTACGATGATGCGCTGGTTTGCAGTAGTTCTCCCGAGCGTTATCTGCCTGATTACCGGGTGTGTGCCAACACCTACAGTACCAGAAGATGGAAGCGGGACCATTGTTCCCGGCGGCGTTTATGTGTTGTGCGAAGGATTGTGGCGGCAGAACAATGGGGCGCTGAGCTATATAGCACCAACAAATGCTACAACACGAGATGTAATGATGTATGTGAACGGGAGCAGGCTCGGCGATAACCCATCAGACATGGTGGTAAGCGGAGATACCGTAATCATCGCCGTGAATACATCACGAAAAATCGTCTTTGTGCAGCGGAGTTCCGGAAAGGTACGTGGAATTGTTTCCGTTCCCGGGGGGGGGGAACCATACCGACTGTGTTTGATGGGTAATCGTTTATGGTGTACGAATCTGAACGACGACACGGTAACAGAGTTTGATCTGGTTAACGGTTTGGCAGTGGTTTCAGGCATTCCTGTTGGTCCGGCACCGGAAGGCATAGCATGTACAGCGAACAAGCTGTTCATTGCACTGAGCGGACAGGGAGACCTGCGCAGTTCAGAACCGGATGCTGGTAGTCTTCGTATCCTACGCTCCGACGACTATAGTGTAATAACCACCTTGCCCAATATGCCAAATGCAGCGGCGGTTATTGCCGATCAGAAAAGGCAACGTGTGTGGGTAACGTATCGGAATTTACCGAGCAAACCCGATGCTATGGGCGGCGTAGTGCTGGTTGATGCCCGTTCGAACGCCGAGGTGCACCGTTGGGAGTTTCAATCGCCGTCGCGTCTTGCATTGGACACAGTTCATGGCGACGTGTATGTTCTGCACGGAAAGGGCGTATCCAGGCTCACCGAAGGTGTAGAACAACCCGCACTTGTGCTCACGCATACGTCAGGAGCCGGTTCCGATACATGGTATTCCCTGGCGTACGACAGTGTGCGCGGACTCCTCTATGTAGGCAATGCCCGAGCATTCGTTACCGACGGTGAGGTACTTGTTTTTATGAAGGACGGCAGTCCCGTTGGACGGTATCCGGTAGCATTGAATCCAACCAGCATTGCACCGATGCCATAGGGAAGCAGGAGCCGTTACTTATGGACAGCGTAGCCGGCATCGCGCAGCAACGCCTTTAGCCGATCTACGTGGGCACCCTGGAGTTCGATTGCATTGTCGGTAACCTGGCCTCCGGCACCAAGCGTGCGCTTGCACAGTGCCAGTAATTTGTCGAGTTCATCCGGCGTTGACTGGAAGCCCCACGCAATCGTAACTACCTTGCCACGCCGTTTCTCTTCGCGGACCTTGAGGACAACAACGTTTCCATCGTATCCACGTTTTTTTTGAGGTTTATTCACTTCTGGATTCGATGCTCCGAGAAGTTCCGCTAAATCTTCTAATCCAGGCATGGTGTTCAACGATGATTTGGTTTACCAAGAATGCTGCACGAGGTTTGCGAATATGCGAACGTTAGCAGTTTACATCCTTGTACCATTTGTTACAATCGTGTACTCGATTGTTGTGATCATTCACATGGTACTCTTTCGGGACAAAGATGTTTTCTTTCGCTATGCTCGATCGTGGTCCAGACTTCTGTTGCGCATTGCAGGGGTAAACATAGTGTTTGACCCCGGAACATCGCGTCGTGATCCCACTCAACGATACATCTATGCTGCAAACCATGCATCGTTATTCGACATTCCCGTGCTGTTGGCCTCCATACCCGATAATATCAGAATCATGTACAAAAGGGAACTGGAGAGCATACCTTTTCTGGGATGGTGTTTACGGATAAGTCCGTTCATTGCAATTAACCGTAACAGGGTAAGAGAAGCTACGTCAGCAATTAAGGAAACAGCACAGTCCATTGCCCGCAATGCCTCGTCGGTACTGATTTTTCCGGAAGGAACACGCAGCGCCGACGGTAGAGTGCAGTCTTTTCGAAGGGGCTTTGTCACACTGGCTAGTGTATCGAGAACACAAGTGATTCCGGTTGCTATCACTGGTACGGCAACCATCATGCCTGCTCGATCGCTGCGGTTCCGTGGTGGAGCTGTGCGAGTGCAACTCCTACCTGCAATCAGCATACCGGAGAATCTTAGCAGAGATGCCGAACACACCATTGCACGTGGTGTTCAGCAGACCGTTGCCGATGCCGTACTTTTGTATCATGACGCGTGATCAAGTGCAGAATCTGGCCAGTCTGGCTCGGCTGAGGTTTACAACCGAGGAGCTGGACACAATAGCTAAGGAGTTCACCTCCATTGTGGAATATGTGAGCACAATTGTAAATGCCGATATTCACGAGGCTGAATTTGTACCCGATCTTGATGATGCTTCAGAGGCCGTGCGTGCAGACGTGGCAGGAGACTGCCTGCCCGTAAACGAGGCTCTTCGAAACGGGCCAAGCACGAACGAAGCCTTCTTCAAAGTACCACGCGTTCTCGGATAATGCCAGGACCATCACCTACTGTTGTTGGCGTAATTCCGGCACGATATGCGTCAACGCGTCTGCCTGGCAAGCCCCTTGTTGATCTGTGTGGTCAGACGATGATTGAGCGGGTTTGGAGATCTGCAAGCAAGGCAAAGAGCATTCACAAGGTACTGATAGCTACAGACGACGAGCGCATTGCACGTGCCGCGCAAACATTTGGTGCGCATGTAGTGCTCACACCGGCTGAGTGTGCGAGCGGGACGGACCGATGTTATGCCGCTGTAGTAAATGAAGGATACACACCCGATGTTGTTATCAACATCCAAGGAGACGAACCGCTTCTTGAATCTGTGGATCTTGATAACCTTGTTACCTGCCTCCTTCAGTCAGATGCCCACGTTGCTACACTGATTACGCCACTAACCTCGGCTCAGGAACAACAATCGCCATCTGTTGTGAAAGTCGTTCGAAATCGGCATGGCAATGCATTGTATTTCAGTCGCGCACCGATACCAACCAACTGGAAACATATTGGCATCTATGCATATCGGTGGACGTCTTTACTGCGGCATATACAAATAGCCCCCTCCATGTTGGAAGGGGCTGAGAATCTGGAACAGTTGCGATTGCTTGAAGATGGAGCTGTATTTGCAACAGCCATCACCAATAACCGCTATGTTGCTATAGATACACCCGAGGATGTGCAAACAGTATGCGCAATCCTTGGTTGTTAGTCTAGGTTAAATTCAACACCAACCTCCGGGCGAACCAACCCGAAAATTGTGTAGCTCGGGTCGAAACCGATATCAAGTAAAGCCAGGGATGCATACAAGGCAAGATTTCGGGCAACCCATGCCTGCATACCACCACCGATCCACAGTGATGTTGAAGAAGCATCTCCGAATAAGAGGTTCAGGCGGGCATAGATGAATGGGTACAGTTGACCGCTGGAAGCAAATAAAAACTTAGCGTATGGCGCCAGATAAAAGATGTTCGAATTTTCGTGTATTTGCATGCCGACGCCATAGCCAACGTGTATAGTACTTGACACAGCATAGTATGCATAGGCTCCAATTCCGGCTTGTGTATGCACACCGAGGCCAATCACCTGGTTCGGAGCGCTTTCAAGCGACGATGCCTTTGGTGCTGCCAAGCATAGCACACCAACCGACAGGATGAGAGCAACAATTTTGTTCATGCGAACTTCCTCTTTAAAAAGTGAAACATGTTGCCCAAATATAGAATCAACACATCATAATGCAACTGAGCGAATTGGCAACAATAGTTCGTTAGCTTTGTAGTCCACCACAGCGCACATGAAAGGCACTATCACCGTTCATCCATACTCGCCTGCCATGAAGGAAGCGTGGGATGCCTTTGTGGAGCGCTCCAACAATGGTACCATGTTTCACTTGCAGCGGTTTCTGGATTACCATCCAGCAGGTAAGTGGAATTTCCAACACCTGATGTTTCGTGAAAACGGAACATTGGTTGCCGTCCTTCCCGGTGGAGTCAATGCCAATAATGAGTTCTGGAGTCCCGTTGGTGCCAGCTACGGAGGTATCGTAACGTTAGACACCTCGTTTGAACGCAGTTTACGTATTGTGGACGCATGTTTGGATTTTTTGCAGCGGGAAGGGTATCGAGATGCATTCTTCATCCCTGCACCCTTGATTTATACGCGCAATTACAGTCAGCACATCGAATATGCTCATCTGTACCGCAAAGCCGACTTTGAATTGCACTACATCTCTCATGCAATTGACTTAAAGCATGGCGAAGGATTCTTTTCATTCTTCGATTCCACTGCACGGAAAACCATCCGGAAAATTCTGCGCGAAGGGGAAGTAACAATCGAAGAGAGCACCGACTTTGAAACGTTCCATCACATTCTTACAGAAAACAAAAAGAAGCACAATGCCCGCGCGACGCATTCACTCGATGATTTGCTGGCACTCCGTCGGCTTGTTCCGGATAAATTGCGGCTGAATATGGTGTACTATAAGGGCAAGGCTATCGCTGGCTCGTTACTGTTTTTGGCTAACAGTAAGGTGGTGCTCTGCTTCTACAACATGTTGCTCTACGAGTTTGAACACCTGCGTCCCATCTACCTTGTTATGTATGAAACGTGTCGTTGGGCCATTCAACATGGATATGAGTGGGTGGATATTGGCGTTAGCCAAGACACTGCGGCTGCAGATCCGATGACGCCATCATTAGGGCTGATTGAGTTTAAAGAGCGTTTTGATGCACGCGGTATTCTGCGTAGCACATACCACCACAGGCTGTAAGCTGCTATGGCTTCGACCGCTGATGTTGTCCTACTAGCTCTTAACAACATAGAGTGCGATGCCCGTACGCTCAACCTGGCACGTGCACTTCATGCATTGGGATACGATGTTGCTGTTATCGGTTCCGGCCACGTTTCTGATGTGTCGGTATTCTCGTGGTCGGACCCTGGTGGCAAAACCTTTCAAAGATGGCGATCGTTTAATCGGTTCGCCGGTTCGCTTGACATCAGTACGCGCCTGGTAATTGGTATGGACCTTTTTGCACTGCAGGCAGCCAGACAACTTGCGCGCCGAAATTCTGCGGCACTATGGTACGACATGCGGGAGTTCTACTTTGCGCTGGGACCGCTTGCCGGGCGCAGTTTTAAGCAGCGCCTGATCACGCTTCACGAGAGGTGGCTGATGAGAAGTGTGCAGCATGTTCTTGTTAGCGGATACCTCGATGCACCTATCGTTCAGGAGCGTTTTCGTCTTGCCAAGCCCCCTACCATCCTGCTGAACTCACCACCGTGGAAGGAGCGAGTTTTCAGCACATATCTGCGCGACGTATTTGCCATTCCTACCCATGTGAATGTAGTGCTGTATCAAGGAGTTGTTCACCATGGAAGGGGGCTTGCACCATTCATGCGGGCAATGCAACACCTGCATGATGTGCATCTGTGTATAGTAGGCAGTGGTCCTGCAGAAAACGATCTTCGGCAGTTGGCGAGTGAGATTGATATACACGAGCGCGTGCACTGGCACAAGGCTGTTCCGTACGATGCATTACACGCAATTACATGCAGTGCCGATGTGGGTCTGTGCTTAATTGAGCCGGTAAGCGAAAGCTATCGGTATGCACTGCCAAATAAATTATTTGAATATATGATGGCGGGAGTGCCAATACTTGCCACCGATTTGCCGGCAATACAATCGCAGCTTGCACGCATTCCGGCAGGAGTTCTTGTACCGGAGCAATTGCGGATACCTGATATTGTTGAAGCCTTCCATCGACTGGTTTTTTTTGCTTCGTATCAGGCCATGAAAGATGTTTGTGTACGCGTTCGGACGGTTGCATATGAAGAGCAGGTGCAGTACACAATATCGCAGATTGCAGCATTGTTGAATAACCAGTCGGCGCCACACCTACGCAAATGATGTACGTCCTTTTGCTGATTCAGCAGCTTATTGCTGGTAGCACACACCTCGTGGCAAAAGGTGCAACAACGCTTATGCATCCCACAACGGTTGTTCTCATCCGTGGAATGTTCACAGTAGCAGCATTTGGAATTTGGTGGTTAGTGCGCAAATCACGCACAACACCTGTAGAGCGTTCGGACTGGCCAATGATTATTCTGCTTGGATTTATTAATCTACCGGTTAACCAATTATGTTTTATCTGGGGTGTACGCTATACTACTGCGCCTAACGCAGCCCTTGCCTATGCACTAACGCCGGTATTTGTAGTTGTATTGTTGTCTGTATGGAAACGAATGTGGCCTGGGTGGAAGCGTATTCTCGGAGTGCTGACAGCACTTGCAGGAGCAACCATTGTTTTAATGGACAAAGGTGCCAGCATCCGTTCAGAGCATCTTATTGGCAATACCATGGTTTTGCTGGCGAGTGCATCGTGGGCACTGTACACAGTGCTAGGTAGAAGGATTGTGGCTAGATATGGTGCACTGTACGCCACATCTCTCACCTTTTTTACTGGACTGCCTCTATATGCAATTGTGTGGCTTGTGCTACCGGTACCTGCAGACTTTGCACCGCTCTTCCAAACGGATACGGCGGCGACCATGTGGTTTGAACTGTTTTATCTGGGTGTAATCACCTCCGGGATTGGTTATGGATTGTGGTACTATGCGCTTACCCATATGGAAACGCATCGTGTTGCTGTATTCAACAATCTGCAGCCCATCATTACAACGATACTGGCACTCCTGATTTTTGGCACCCAACCAACACTCATGTTTGCTATCGGAGGATGCATTGCCCTGGGGGGGGTTGTGATGGTGCAGAAGGATTAGCAGATAGTAGTGTTGGGAGGATATAATGAATAGCACAATCATTTATACAGACGAACAACAGTAGCAGACGTGCGATGGAAGAGTATTCGTGCTTAGCAAGCAGGTATGTAAGGTGTAGATTACTCTTGTATGTAGTTAACTGCGAACCGAACATACAAGCACAAAGAATCAACGGATGCATGTACGTGAGTAGTGTATAGCATGCGGACTACGTTATCGCGGTGAGCGCTCTGTTGCCATTGGCAACGCATCGTACAACGGGACAGCGGTCGTCCGTCGGGGATGAGTTGGATTAATGTTTCAGGCTCAGGAAAGTGTTGTGAAAGCCATGAAATCCTGCTCGTAACCATCACGCAGCGAAATCAGACCATGGCATTACGGTGATTTTTAACATTGCACACTCTTCTATTCGCAGGCATGTACACAGGTTAATCTCAGCCGTACCACGTGGCACTAGCTGGTCCCTGGTCTCTCAAGTCCCTTCAGTCCATAGTTTTGCCCCAAACCGGAGTTCACCATGCACATCGAACGAACCCACGCCATGGCCGTGGTGATAGACATGCAAGAGAGGCTGATGCCACACATTTATCGTAACCAGGAGCTCATTCCGCGAGTAGCTGCCCTGATCAGGGGACTACGAGTGCTGAATGTGCCCATCTTTGTTACTGAGCAATACAGCAAAGGATTGGGTAAAACCATTCCACCAATTGCAGAGGCGCTGGGTTCGTACACGCCGTTAGAGAAACTCACATTCTCGGCCTGTGGACATCCCGATGTACAAGGCGCCGTGCTAGGAGCACATGGACATTTTGTGATCTGTTTCGGTATAGAAGCGCACGTTTGTGTATTGCAAACGGTCATGGACATCAAGGCGCAGGGACGGCAACCTATAGTAGTTCATGACGCAGTAAGTAGTCGGCGCGAATTCGACATTCAGGTTGCTGTTAACAGAATGCGTCATCATGGAGCCATCGTTACCACCGTTGAGTCGTTACTCTTTGAATTATTAGGTTCTGCAGATGAACCGGAATTCAAACAGATTTCTGCCATCGCCAAAGCACTTGCATGATATCAAACGAGCGCAAAAAACTGGCAAAGCAAGCATTGAGAAATCCTGAAGCTTTCTGGGAACGGCAGGCACAGGCATTACAGTGGGACAAGAAGTTCTCAAAAGTGCTGCAGTGGAAGTATCCACATGCCCGTTGGTTTGCGGATGGCAAGATTAATGCCAGCGTGAATTGTTTAGACCGCCATCTTTCAACAAATCGGGCAAATAAAGCTGCGATTATATGGGAAGGTGAGCCGGGTGAGGTACGAACACTAACGTATCGGCAGTTGTATTCGGACGTATGCCGTCTCTCGAATGTGCTGCGCGGACTTGGCATTACAAAAGGCGATGTGGTTGGCATATACATGGGGATGGTTCCGGAAGCAGTTGTGGCAATGCTGGCATGTGCACGTATAGGAGCCACACATAACGTGGTGTTTGGCGGATTCTCGGCTGATGCTCTTGGCGAACGGATGAACAACAGTAAGGCTGTGGCACTGATAACACAGGATATTGCATTCCGACGCGGAGAATCCATTGCACTAAAAGCAGCCGCCGATGATGCTGTTCGCCGATGTCCAACCGTAAAGAATGTGATTGTCTATAAGCGTTCTACCGAAAAGGTATCAATGAAAGCAGGCCGCGACCATTGGTGGCATGAACTCATGGCTGCAGCACCACTGCAGTGTAGTGCAGAACATCTCCCGGCTGAGCACCCGCTGTTCATTTTGTACACAAGTGGAAGTACCGGAAAACCCAAAGGCATTGTTCACACCACGGGTGGCTACCTAACTCACGTGAACTATACCGCCCGAACAGTATTCGACATTCAAGACTCTGATGTGTACTTCTGTACAGCCGACATTGGTTGGATAACCGGCCACTCCTATATCGTTTACGGTCCACTAAGCGCCGGAGCCACCGTCTTGATATATGAAGGGGCTCCAAACCATCCGCAGCCCGATCGGTTTTGGGACATCATTGAACGACATAACGCTACCATCTTTTACACAGCACCAACGGCAATCCGTGCTTTCATGAAGTGGGGAGAGTCGTGGCCGCGTAAGCACAACCTGTCATCGCTACGGTTGCTGGGTTCTGTTGGCGAACCAATAAACCCGGAAGCATGGAGATGGTACCACAGTAACATTGGAAACAAACGATGTCCTGTTGTTGACACATGGTGGCAGACCGAAACCGGTGGAATTATGATTAGCCCGCTTCCTTCGGACACAGATCTCGTAGCCGGTACAGCTACACATCCGCTACCAGGTATTGATGCCGATGTAGTGCGCAGGGATGGTACATCGTGCGATGCTGGCGAAGCGGGCTTTCTCGTCGTCAAACACCCATGGCCGGGAATGCTGCGAACCGTTTTTGCAGACGATCAACGATACCGAAGCACATACTGGTCGGAATTTCCGAAGAGAAAAGACCACCCGGGCTGGTACTTTACCGGCGACGGAGCCAAGAGGGATGCAGAAGGGAATATCTGGATTATTGGACGTGTAGATGATGTAGTGAATGTTAGTGGACACCGACTTGGAACAGCAGAGATTGAAAGTGCCCTCGTGAGTCATCCCATTGTTGCCGAAGCTGCCGTTGTTTCTCGACCGGATGATCTAAAAGGCAATGCCTTGGTTGCATTCGTTACCATAAAACAAAATGCTAATGTGCCCGATATGAAGGTGTTGTCCGACGACCTGCGTGCTCACGTTGCTTCCGAAATCGGACACATCGCAAAGCCGGACGAAATCCGCTTTGCCGATGCACTGCCAAAAACCCGAAGTGGAAAGATTATGCGCAGACTGCTGCGAGAGCTTGTATCAGGGGGCTCTGTACATGGCGATGTGACAACATTAGAAGACTTTAGCGTTTTAGAACGCTTACGTTCAACCGAAGAGGACTAATTTCGAGCTATGCAAAGAGCCGTAATCATGGCTGGTGGGTTTGGAACGCGACTGCGTCCGCTCACAATGTCAGTCCCCAAGCCGATGGTACCCTTAGCAAACAGGCCAATGATGGAGCACATCGTAAACCTGTTGCGCAAACATGGTATTACAAACCTGCTGAGCGTGCTCTACTTCCAACCGGAGCACATCACCGGACATTTTAAGGACGGCTCTGCGTTTGGCGTTACCATGGATTATACCACAGCGGTTGCCGACTATGGAACTGCCGGAGCAATAAAAAACGCGCAGGAGAAACTTACTGAACCATTCATTATCATTTCCGGCGACGTCCTTACCGATTTTGATCTCACTGCGGCAATTCAGTTTCATCAGCAGCGCAAAGCATTGGCCACCATCGTTCTCACGCGGGTTCCTCAGCCACTGCAGTATGGTATAGTGATGACCGACAGCGATGGGCGTATTACACGATTCCTTGAAAAACCCTCGTGGGGCGAGGTCTTCAGCGATACCATAAACACCGGTATTTATATCCTTGAACCGGAGGTATTAGATCTCATACCGGAGAAAACAGAGTTTGACTTTAGCAAAGACCTGTACCCGCTGATGTTGGACAGGAAGTTACCCTTATTTGGTTATATCGCAAAGGGTTACTGGAAAGACATAGGAAACCTGGCTGAGTACCAGCTTGCTCATGCTGACGTTTTGGCTGGAAGAGTTGTTGTAGAGTTTACCGGTGAGCGATGTGATAGTTCGTACTGCGGAAAGAACATGCAGATTGCGGCTAGTGCACACCTGGATGGCACGGTGGTGATTGGCGATAATGTTCGCATTGGCGAAGATGCATATATCAACAACTGCGTGATTGGCAACAACGTTACCATTGGACCCCGAAGCAGGTTAATCGGAACAGTGTTGTGGAACAACACAACGCTCGGAGACGGCGTTGAGCTTACCAATGATGTTGTGTGTAACAATGTGACCATTGGAGACAAAGCTTCTGTTCTTGACAACGTTTTCATTGCCGAGGAGTGCATTATTGGCGATGAAGCTCGTATCCTGAGTAATATCAAACTCTGGCCTCGTAAAACAGTGGAAAGTCAGGCTGTTGTTACCAGGTCTCTGGTTCGCGAAGAACGATGGTCAAGAGAGTTGTTCACCGATGCACGGATATCCGGACTAAGCAACATTGACCTGAACCCGGATTTTGGTGCTAAGCTTGGTGCAGCGCTTGGAACGGCACTCGGCTCGGGCGCGCTGGTCGTAGCAAGCCGCGACGACGATGCCATTTCGCGGATAATGAAGCGTTCGATTACAGCAGGCCTTATGAGTGTTGGCGTGAGCGTTAGCGATTTGCAAACAACATCCATTCCGCAAACACGGCAGGAGATGTATAGCGGACGCTTTGCAGCAGGGTTCCACGTGCGGAGGTCGCCGAGACAGAAGAATCACACAGATATCATCATGTTCGGGAAAGACGGACGTGATATTCCACTTTCGCAGACCAAGAGTATCGAACGTTATTATTACGGCGAAGATATTGCTCGCGTGCAGCCGGAAAGAGTGGGACGATTGACGTTTCCGGAACGCTCTACCGGAATGTACGTTGAACGAGTGCTTAGTATGGTAAACGCCACCGTAGTCCAACAGCGGCGGTTTCAAATACTGGTTGACTATTCGTACGGACTTGCTGCCAACGTTCTCCCTCAGATTCTTGGCGAGCTGAAGGTTGGCGTTCTGTCCATGAATAACTACATTGATGCTACCCGATTTGCCGATTCATTAGAGCAGAGTCTCGACGAGAGTGCAGCGATCATGCGATCGCTTGGGTATGAGCTTGGCATTAAGATCGATCCCGGTGCGGAGCGATTGGTTCTGCTTGATGAGCGAGGGATATCGTACACATCACAGCGGTTGCTTACGATGATGACGAAGTTGTTTGTTGATACTCATGTTCATCGTGAACCGTATGCAATTGCGGTACCTGTGCAGGCAACACAAGAGATCGAGCAGGTGGTAAGTGGACATCAGATTCATGTTCGGCGCATTCGCAGTTCGCACAGCGGCATGATGGAAGCCACGCGCGACCCACAGGTTTTGTTTGTAGGGGGAACGAAGGGCGGCTTTATTTTTCCGGAATTTCTCTCTGCATCCGATGGTATGTTTTCGGCATGCAGGCTGCTCGAGATGGTAGCACAGACCGGCTATTCGATAAGCGACCTGGACAGGACGCTACCCAAGCGGCATCTGGCAACAACATCCGTACCCTGTGCCTGGGAAAGAAAGGGCACCGTGATGCGGCGTGCAATGGAGCACAGTGAAGGGAAGGAGCGCATGTTGGTAGATGGCGTGAAAATACACGAAGGTTCGCACACGATTTTACTTGTTCCCGATCGTGAAGACGCAAAATTTAATATCGTTGCGGAAGCCGATACGCAGACTACGGCGCAGCGAGAATGTGAACGGTATGCATCACTTGTTGCACAGTGGCGCGACGGAAACTGATAAAAACATAGAAAAAGCATGAAAATATCCGACATCTTATCCCCCTCCTGCATTCTGCTAGGAGTTGAAGCCAAGAACAAACAACAGGTATTGGACATTCTCGTTGATGCCATTGCACAAACCGGTCATGTTGCAGACAAAAACGAACTTGCCCGTGTGATTGCCGAACGGGAGAAACTCATGTCAACAGGAATCGGCCACGGCGTTGCGCTGCCACATGGTAAATCGGCAACCGTTTCCAGGTCGGTAGCAGCACTGGCGACAATGAAAACGCCAATTGACTTTGATGCTCTCGACGATCAGCCGGTAAACATTGTTCTTATGCTTGTAGGTACAGAAGGCAACGTTGGTGTTCATCTGCGACTGCTGAGCAGAATATCGCGCATGGTTGGAACAGAGCAGTTCCGAAGCCGACTGATTGCAGCACCAACGGTAGAATCCGTATTGGACTTGTTTGCTGAATACGAAGAAGACAAAGGGTAACATGCTGCACGTAGTTCGGGGCATGCGCGACCTGTATGGTAGCGAGCTGTATTCATGGCGGTTTGTAGAAGCTCAGCTTGCAACCGTGGCCGAATCGTTTGGATACGAAGAGTTTCGAACTCCTATTGTGGAACACATTGAGTTGTTCAAGCGTGGAGTTGGTGAGCACACCGACATTGTTGGTAAAGAAATGTATGTGTTCGAAGACCGTGGTGGAGACGTACTAACACTACGACCAGAAATGACGGCTCCGATAGTGCGGGCAGTAATTGAGCACTCTTTAGTTCGGCACAAACCAACAACACGACTTTGGTACATGGGACCGTTGTTCCGGTACGAACGTCCACAGAAAGGTCGGTATCGTCAGTTCCATCAGTTTGGTGCCGAGCTGATTGGAAGTGCAAACCCCGAGGCAGATGCCGAGATTGTCCTTCTTGCAGCGGAAGCCTTACGTACACTCAACGCACCCGACATCACCCTTGAGATCAACTCCTTGGGGTCGGCCGAATCTCGTAGTCATTACCGCTCCGTGCTTGTTGATTACCTTCGGAGCCATGCATCGGAACTTTCGGAAGAAAGTTTACGCAGACTGGAACTGAATCCACTGCGCATTCTTGACAGTAAGGACGAGGGCGATCGGTTTGTGGTTTCCAAAGCCCCTTTGCTTATCGAGATGATGAGCGATGCAGACAGAGACCACTTTGAATCTGTTCTCGCTATCCTGAAAAGTGCAGGTGTCGAAGCCACGGTACAGCCACGGTTAGTTCGTGGTTTGGACTACTACTCACATACCGTTTTTGAGTTTACAACACAGTCACTTGGTGCACAGAATACCGTTTGCGGCGGAGGGCGTTACGATCCACTCTTTGCCATGATTGGCGGTGCAGACACGCCGGCCGTTGGATTCTCTATAGGCGTTGAACGGCTGATGTTGTTGCTGGAGATGCAGCAGGGCGGATTTGTGGAACAACCGAGGGCTGAGGTTTACGTGTGTGCGATGACAAGTGAAGCAAGGCTTCCTGCACAGCTTATTGCATTACGCTTACGCCGAGCCGGCATACGCGTGGTTACGGATTTACTCCGTCGGTCTGCAAAAGCTCAACTGAAAGAGGCCGATAAATTGGGTGCGCAGTGGTGTGTTGTTCTTGGAGAAGATGAACTGGCAAACAATGTTGTTGGCGTGAAAAACCTAAAAACAATGGAGCAGCAAACAGTGCCGACAAGCACGTTAACCGACTATCTGCGTAGCAGCACCCATCGTAGGGAGCATACGTGACAGGCGAGTTTGGTGTCCGTGTCAGCGCAATTCCCCTTAAAGGCGGCACAGGAATACGGATTGTTATACGCACTATTCGCGAGTTTTCTGCTTTATCATATAGCTTGGACACTACTGTAACTGTTGATGACAACAACAAAATCATCGCTGTGTACGTTGGAGCATTGCGGCTGACGCTGGCATCGGGTGGTAGCGGTGGTCCTGCTGTCAGTGCTTGGGAAAGTGGTGTATTAACATCCGGCGAGTGGACGCTTGAGGTGTTTCGTAATCAACATCGAACGGCAGTTGGGTTTATCGTGCATGACGCAGGCATTCAACAAAACAGAGAACAGCATGGCGACCCTACCGTGCAGATAGAGTTATGGGAATCATCCGACGAGGCATAACCCCTTCTCCATTGGATCAGGTTCGCATTGCAGGTGCGACGATCTCGAAGTGGCAGATAAAGGTGCTGCTGACGCTGTTTGGATTAGGCATCATGGCAAGTGTGCTCTTGTACACGAAAACCATCGTGGATGAGCTGGTACAGAACGAGCTTCGAACTGTTGACCTTTACGCTCAACTTCTTGGCAGAACAGCACAGGAAAGTAACGATCAGGACCTTCTTTTTTACTTGGACAAGGCTTACTCCAGCATTCACTTCCCGGTAATCATTACCGGCAGCGACGAGGAACCAACGTATCCGTTTTCGCAGTTCATGCTGAATGTGGAACTGGACAGTACGCTAAGCATTGAAGAACAGCGGGCGTATCTCCGTGGTTTGTTGCAGGAAATGCGTATGGAGTATCCGCCATTTGAGATCCGCATGCCTGATGGCAAAGTGGTTCAGAAAATTTTCTTTGCCAACAGCGCTATTGTTCGGCGACTGCGGTACATGCCAATAATCGAGATTCTCATTGTTGCTGCCTTCATCCTGGTGGGGTATGTAGCGTTCAGTACCATCCGCAGAAACGAGGAAAGTAACATTTGGGTTGGAATGGCAAAGGAAGCTGCGCATCAGCTAGGAACCCCGCTTTCCAGTCTGCTTGCATGGTTAGAGATTTTGCGAAGTAATCGAACAGATGCAGAATTAACGGAGCGCACGCTGGTCGAGATGGAGCAGGACATCAATCGTCTGAACGTTATTGCCAACAGGTTCAGTAAGATTGGCTCGCAACCAAAGTTGTTGGACACTGATATCGGGTTGGCCGTTGAACACACGTGCAGATACTTTGATTCCCGATTGCCGGCCCTTGGTAAGAGAGTGATTCTTCATCGCGAAGTAACGGAGGGAATACGTTGCAAAATCAGTCCGGAGCTTTTCGCATGGGTGTTGGAAAACCTTATCAAAAACGCCGTTGAGTCAATTGACCGAAACGATGGAAGAATAGACATACACGTACAGCCCCGTTCAAAGGGAGGTGCCATCGTACTTGTAACCGATAATGGAAAGGGGATGACAGCGGCCGTACGGAAGCGTGTTTTCCTTCCCGGCTATACCACAAAACGAAGAGGGTGGGGTCTGGGACTCTCACTTTCCCGACGTATCATCGAAGAGTATCATGGTGGCAAACTGTACGTTAAGGACTCGCAAGTCGGGCATGGCACTACATTTGCCATTGAGCTGCCATAGTGCAACCAAGCTACCTGCATACATTTACGAGAACCATGCGTGAACCAAACTGAGCCAGGGCATATTGATTGGCTTACGTTGCTGCCCGTAGCAGCACTGCTTATGTTCAGTGTAGCATTTGTGTACAGTGCCAGCTCGAGTTTTGCAGCAGTCAAGTTTGGTTCGTCCGAGCAATTGTTTTGGAACCATGCAATTCGGGTGCTTCTCGGAATCGGAATCATGATTGGCGTGTCCAAAGTTGACTATCGTTTCTGGCAGCGGTCGTCGGCATTGATAGTGCTCATGAGTATTGGTTTCCTGCTGCTCGTGTTGATAACCGGGTCGCCGGTGAAAGGTGCCACACGGTGGATACACCTTGGGCCAATCAATTTTCAGCCATCAGAACTGGCGAAATATGCCATCGTTCTTCACGTGGCGGTGTTGCTCTCGGCCGAAGGGATAGATCGCCTACCGTGGAAGAGAAGTATTGTTCCTGTGTTGGCATGGACCCTGCCAATCTGTTTTCTGATTGCTCTACAGCCCAACATGTCAACCAGCACTGTGATTTTTGCTCTTGTGATGGTGATGATGTTTTTGGGTAATATCCGATGGCAGTACCTTGCAGTGATTGCGGGTGCCGGCATCGTTTCGGCGGCCTTGTTTGCAGTGCGGGCGGAGTATCGCGTACGCCGCCTCCTTTCATTCTTTGGCGATAGTAACGGAGATGACGCAGCAGGGTATCAACTCGATCAGGCGCTTATTGCATTTGGCAATGGCGGAATAATCGGTGTTGGCCCAGGACAGAGTCGGCAGCGGGATTGGTTCTTGCCCGAGTCTCACAGCGACTTCATCTTTAGCATCGTTGGAGAAGAATATGGGTTTGTGGGTGTGACGCTTTTAATCCTTTGTTTTGTGCTCATCATTTGGAGAGGTTTTTCCATCACTAGAAAGGCACCAGACGTATTTGGTCGGTTGGTGGCTGGCGGCATCACAACAACGTTGGCTATGTACGCCTTTGTGAATGCAGCGGTTACGTGTGGTCTGCTGCCTACCACCGGTTTGCCAATGCCATTTATCAGTTATGGTGGTTCAAGCGTTTTTTTCAGCACCATTGCGGTTGGTATTTTGCTCAATATTTCGACACATGCCGGCGTATTCCGGCGGAAAAGAAACTCAACGTAAAACACCTAGCGAGGCATGATTTTTCGTACCTTTCGGACCTTATGAAGGCAGCAATCGAGCGACTGTACTACTCGATCACGGAAGTGAGCAAGATGATAGGTGAGGAACAACACGTTTTACGGTATTGGGAACGTGAATTCATTCAGCTCAAACCCCAGAAGAATCGGGCAGGAAACAGAGTGTACACAGCGAAGGATTTAGCTGTGTTGCGGTTAATTAAAAAGCTGCTTCGTGAAGAGCGATATACCGTTGCAGGAGCCAAAGAACATTTGAAACAACAAGGAGTGGAAAATTTCGAGAACGCATTGTTAAACAGTCAGGAAGCAGTTGAGAGTACACCTCATGTTGACAACAACGAGAGGTTGCGTAATGCAGCGAAAGCCGTAGCGAATGAATTGCGGCAAATTGCTTCAGACCTGCGAACGAGCACCTATCACAATGAAACACAGAAAAACAGTTGAACATCTTCCTAAAGGGTTATCACATGATGCGTAAGGGCCGTGCGCTCGCTTTATTGGCATCCTTCCTCGTAGCAGGAACGATGCTCGGACAAGCACAGCAGCGTAACTATACCACAAGAATTGTTGGCAATCATGCCGATGAGGTCTTGGGTGTTTTTGTGAATGGCGACAATACCATGGTTGCCACATGCAGTTTAGATGAAACGATCAAGATTTGGTCGCTGCCGGATGGAAAGGCAATCCGCACCATCAGTGGGCACACAGCGCAGGTGAACAATCTATCGTTTAGTGGTGACGACAAATCCATTGCTAGTGCTTCGAATGACCGTACCGTGAGAGTTTGGGATATCAACACCGGTGCTCAAAAGCAAGTTCTACGCGGGCATACAGCGGAGGTGATTGGCGTGTACGCAAGCCCAGTTGATGGAAGTCCGGTAGTTGCCAGTACATCGTTCGACAAAACCGTGAAACTCTGGGATGCCGAACTGGGTATCGAAATCAAAACTCTACGAGGCCATACGATGCAAACCAATAACGTGGCCTACAGCTACGATGGGAAGTACATTGCCTCGTGTTCGGACGACCGCACGATTATGGTATGGTCCACGGACATCAAGAAGAAAGAACCGCTTATGGTTTTACGTGGACACAGTGCTCCAGTGCTTACAGTACTGTATTCGTTCGACTCCAAGTACTTGGCTTCTTCTGACCAAGATGGCGTGATTAGAATCTGGAACATGCCGGCCGGCGAACTGGTGCGCACAATTAATGCCCATACGGAATTGGTGCAAGACGTATCGTTTGCTGAAGACAACAAGACACTTGTGAGTGCAAGTCTGGATAAGACTGTAAAACTGTGGAACATTGAAACGGGTGAAAATCTCATGACGCAGGATGTAGGTGTGGAGGTGTGGTCTATTGACTTAACCAGCAATGCCGGAGTTATCGTATTAGGTTGTGCCGATGGATCGGTTCGATTTATGGTTGACCAAGCAGCAGAATCCGGAAGAAGCAATAGAAAGGGGGGACGTTGATCATGAAACGAACACCATTCATGAAGTTGCTGCGAACAGCAATAGGTACCCTGCTTTTGGCGCTTTTCGTAACACCTGTTACAGCCTTGGCACAAGGCACCATTGGTGTGGTTGTTACCATTACCGGATTCATGTTAAACGGTAACTCACTGACTCCCGTAGAGGCAGCTTACAGTGTATATGATGCGCAGGGCAAGAAGATTGGCCAAAGTCACCGCGCAAACGAAAAGGATGGATTCTTGATTACGGGTCTTAAGCCGGGCGAAACGTATAAGGTTCGAGTTGAGGATCCCAGATACTTTAAACAAGAATTTGTGGTTGCTCTACCGAACACAAACAAATACACCGAGATCTCAAAAGATTTTGTTGTACGCCCATTGGAAGTTGGGAAGAAGATCATGCTTCTTCCACCTCCCTTTGATCTTCGCAAGGACGACATAAAAGACGGTACAGAGGAAGATCTCGCAGAACTCGCTAAAACGTTGATGATGAATCCCAATGTTGGAGTGGAAGTTGTATGCTATCCCGACGAAGACGGGCCGGCAGATCAAATTCGAACATTCAGTACAAAACGTGGACAAGCTCTCAAAACATTTCTGGAGCAGAACGGCGTTAATGGTTCGAGAGTAACCGTTCGCCCGGCCTCGACAACCGACCCGCTCAACCCGCCGCCCTTGAAGAAGGGAGCAAAGGGCAAACGGTATGTGGGCAGTGTGTATGTTGTTGTAACCAAGGTCTGATCCATTAGCAGTATCCTACATTGATCGCAACGGACCCGAGTGCGCAACCACCCGGGTCCACTGTTTTTTTGCTCTTCGCCGAAGTAAATGGGTTCTGTTGTTGTGGTAACAACGGAACGTCCCGTACGGTGACTGTGCCGTATATTTGCAGTCTTGGTCCCGTGGTAGAGTGGCTATACAGAGCTCTGCAAAAGCTCGTACATCGGTTCGAATCCGGTCGGGACCTCTACTTTAACCCATACAACCAGGTACTTAATGGCTACTACAGCAGATCTGCGCATTGGCGCCGTAATTCGATTTCAGGGCGAGCTATGCGTAGTGCTTGAGAGCATACACCGCACCCCGGGTAACCTACGAGCGTTTTACCAGGTGAAGATGCGAGTTATCAAAACGGGCAAGCTCAAAGAAGAGCGGTTTCGAAGCGGCGAAACGATTGAATTTGTTCGCGTTGAAACAAATAACTTTCAATACCTCTATCGCGATGCCGATCTGTTCATGTTTATGGACAGTAATACGTATGATCAGATACCGGTGGCTGCCGACATTGTGGGAGATGCAGCTCGATTCCTGAAAGAAGGTACTGAAGTTCAAATCGGAAGGGACGAAGAAGGCAACGTTGTTACCCTTACGGTGCCACAGCACGTAGCGCTGCGTATTGAAAGCACAGAACCCGGGGTTCGTGGCGACACAGCAACCAACGTTCTCAAACCGGCAACAGTAGAAACAGGAGCCACCGTTAGCGTGCCACTATTCATTAATGAAGGTGATCTGATCCGGGTGGACACAACGACGGGTGAGTATCTTGATCGGGTGAAGGAATAGCGTTTACATACCGCAACCCTCCATTCTGGGTGGAGATTGAACTATGGATTTAAATTATCTGAAGCGACTGCTACGATTGTTCGATGAGAGTACTGTAACTGAACTTTCTATCGAAGAAGAAGGCATTAAGGTGCAGATGTCCCGTGTGGTACAGCAACCTGCGCCGGTACATGTAGCTGTTCCCACGTATGCTGCCAGCGTTCCACCTGCAGCTACTGCCCCTGCCGTAGCGCCACCAGTAGAGTCCGGCAACTCAGCCCCGGCAACTCAGCCTGCAGTTGGCGAACACTCTGATAGTTATCACACGGTGTATTCACCTATAGTGGGTTCCTTCTACCGCGCTCCTGCACCCGATGCTGACCCCTTTGTGGTTATTGGGCAGCACGTATCCGCCGGCGATACCCTCTGCATTGTTGAAGCTATGAAGCTGATGAACGAAATCGAGAGTGATGTTTCAGGCACAATTGTTAAGATTCTCGTTGAAAATAGTCAGCCCGTAGAGTACAATCAGCCCATGTTTATTATTAAACCCGATTAGCGCTGAGGCAATGATCTCCAAACTCCTCATTGCAAACCGTGGTGAAATAGCCCTTCGGATTATTCGAGCTGCTCGTGAGTTGGGAATCCGAACTGTTGCAGTGTATTCCGAAGCAGACCGGCCCTCTTTGCATGTTCGATTTGCCGACGAAGCGGTATGCATTGGTCCCGCACAAGGTAAACTCTCTTACCTTAACATACCTTCTATTATTGCAGCAGCCGAGGTCACAAACGCCGATGCCATCCATCCGGGCTACGGTTTCCTGGCGGAGAATGAAACGTTTGCAGAAATCTGCCTGGAAAGTAACCTTACCTTTGTTGGCCCTCCGCCCGATGCAATAGCACGCATGGGCAATAAAAGTGTAGCAAAGGAAACGATGCGTGCTGCCGGTGTGCCTGTTGTGCCTGGTTCCGATGGCATAGTAGCCAGCATCGAAGAGGCAAAAAAGGTTGCTGAAATGGTGGGGTATCCCGTGATGCTCAAAGCAGTAGCAGGGGGCGGCGGTAAGGGCATGAGATATGTTGAAACCGCTGCAGACATTGAGCGCGCCTACGCAACAGCTCGTGGAGAAGCTGAAGCAGCATTTGGCAACGGTGATGTGTATATAGAAAAGTTTATCGAAGAACCACGACACATCGAGATTCAGGTTTTTGCCGATCAGCATGGTAATGTTGTGCACCTGAACGAACGCGAATGCTCAATTCAACGCCGCCATCAGAAACTTATCGAGGAAGCCCCTTCGCCAATTATGACGTCGCAACTACGTGCTGCCATGGGCGCGGCTGCTGTAAAAGGCACTCAGTCCGTAAACTATGTTGGGGCCGGTACCATTGAGTTTCTTGTTGATAAACACCGCAATTTCTACTTCATGGAAATGAACACGCGGATTCAGGTGGAACATCCTGTTACGGAAATGAGCTTAGGAGTTGACCTAATCCAGGAGCAACTGCGCGTTGCAGCAGGTGAGAAACTCACGGTTCAAGAACATGACCCCGTACTGCACAGCATAGAGTGCAGAATCAATGCAGAAGATCCATTCCACGACTTTCGTCCGTCGCCGGGTAAAATCGAAGGGTTGAACTTTCCCGGAGGACCCGGAGTGCGCGTGGACTCACATATCTATCAGGGGTACGTTATTCCCCCTTATTACGATTCCATGGTTGCCAAATTGATAACGTTTGCACCAACACGGAACGAGGCGATAGCAAAGATGCGACGCAGCCTTGATGAGTTCGTTGTAGAAGGAATACATACCACGATACCGTTCCATCGGAAAATGATGGATAACCCTGACTTTATTGCCGGAACATTCGACACGAAATATCTTGATACACACGATTGGAAAGCGTAACGATGGAATTCCCAGCAGATCTTAAGTACACACCCGATCATGAATGGGTTCGAGTAAATGGCAATGTTGGAACGGTTGGCATCACGGCACACGCCGCTAGTGAACTTGGCGATGTTGTGTATGTGGACATACCTAACCCAAGTGCAACGGTTAGCCGCGGAGATGTTTTTGGTACGATCGAAGCGGTAAAGACAGTTGCAGACCTATATGCCCCCGTAAGCGGTACGATTGTTTCCGTTAATCCGGTAAACGAAGGACCCGAAATCGTCAACAACGACCCATACCACGAAGGTTGGCTTGTTACGATTGAATTGTCAGATCCGTCAGAGCTAAACAATTTGCTCGATGTTGATGCGTACAAGGCCCTGATTGGTGCATGAGTTACAGTAAAAACTTTCCTGAGAATTATTCCTCCACAATAAACTTGGATCACTTATGAAACAAATCATCAGTAAGGCACTCAGCCTTTTGATGCTTGTAGTTGGCCTTGCTACAGCAGCGTATGGCCAGAACAATTCTTCGTCTTCACTTGCACCTGCTCCACAACAGCCGGTTGTTATCAAGCCAAAAATGAAACTGGCCGACGTTAAGGCTGTTGCCAACTTCATTCAAGGTGTGGACTTGCGCGGTACAGAAGTAGATGCCTACCTGGACACCCGCAAGGTGCTTACCGAAGCTTCTGAAGCTGCTGCAAAGGCAAATAAAAAAGACGATGACCAAATAACGGTTGAAATGCGTCTCGACCAAGCACAAAATCTGTTTACTCTGATGCAGCGTGGACAGCTAAAGGGTGCGGAAGCAGAAAAGTGGCGCGAAATTGTTCAGTCACTTCAAGACGCTGTGAAGGCTGAGCAAGACAAAAAGAAGTAATCCGCTTCGTACCGCCAAACACCTGAAACATTGTTCGAACAGGGCTGCCTTTGTACAAGGGCAGCCCTGTTTATTCTTCAATCCGATGCTCTGCCTATGTGCGCCTAAGCACATTACGAACGCCAGCATCTTCGCTTACCGCCTCGTTAACCACACGATGTGTGGTGACTCAGCTCACCTCCACACCAAAAGCGTTGCTGTCTTGCATGTCTTTCCATCGGTGGCCACAACAGAGTAGAGTCCCGCTGACCATCCTGTCGTTCGTATCTGTAAAACATCGGCAGTGGGTCCGTTGTGGCGCAGGATGGTTGTTCCACGGATATCGCAAATCGTGACGGTAGCAGAAGCAGATGTGCCTGCCCCGACGTGCCGGCTGTGTTCTGCCTGTAGGTCGTAGGTTATGGTAACATCATCGCAGGCCGGATTTGGGAGTACGGTGATGCGCCCCATGGTTGCTGCCTGTATCACACGCATCGTTTGCAGGTTCAGCGTTACACTTCTATTATGGTTCGCAGTGCCCCGCTCAAATGTGGCTGATGCAGGTCTGGTTATGCGCACGTCGGTAACACCAAATACAGGTTGCATGGTATCTGGTTCCAGCACGAAGCGGTAGGTGTTGCCGCTGCCACCGACCATGTTAATGATTCGGCTGCGCGATTGTTTGTAATCATTGGTATCAAATACATTAGCTTCTAGGCGTACTCCGTCGGACCGACGTTCCACGTACAGCCGCGCAGCGGGTGTTTTGCCGCCAGCAACCGTTGTGAGTTCCACCACATCGTTGTTTTCGAAACGTTGCCACGTGCTGCAAAACCGCACCACGTTCGGCGTGGTGCCAGCGTGGACCTGTGTTGTGTCATATTCCGGTTCCAGCGTTAGCCACCCTCCATTGCCGGTTTTGAGTGCTCCCAGCGTTAGCTCCACGCCTCGGCCACGGTATCCTACCATAGGCTCGGCAACAGGCTTGTCAGCTTTATCTGTTTTATAAAAATACTGACTACCAGCGCTCATCAGTGGGGCACTGGTGTAGTTGTTCCACGTTCCTCCTGGCTGATCAAACAGGCGGCGGTTGCGTTGGTAGCCGCGTTGCACGGTAAGGGAGAAGCGTGCCGCTAAGTGCGGGTAGCGTCCGGCATCGGCCAGAGGCTCGAGCAAACCTGCCGTTACAAGATTCGGCAGCGTGTGATCGGAACCTGTGCTGTAAAAAGTCCACCCAAAGCGCATGTGCCACAACTCGGGAGCTTCTCCCATCAGCGAGGTGTCGGACCAGAAGTTTACTACCATCGTGGAGTCGTCATAGACCGGCGGACTGTAATTGGGCACAGAGCCGGGTTCTCCGCATTGCTCGCCCTGGCTTACGTCGGGACCCATTAAATGTAAGTCTTCGGCATAGATAAATTGCTCAGGCAGCGACCACAACACATCATTGCCACCAGACGGACTTAAGGACCAGTCGCGCACATCCAAGGCGCGGCGTCCTACCATCCACGGGCCAAAACCCAGCGACGTCTTGCGCGTTTGCCAGTAGATGCGCTCGGCCTTTTGGTTTACTTGTCGTAATTCGTGAAAGGGATTGCCGGGTACTGTTTCCCAGTCAGAGAGATGCCGATACACCACCGGGTAGGCATGCACGGAGGCAAACTCCGATTAACGAAGCTGCTAGGTGGGCTATGTCTTCGTCACTTTAATTGATGATTGACCAGAACTACGTTGAACCACAATCTACAATACATAAACATTCATACTATCCATGAATAGAACAATCAACACGTAGCCCATCACTGAATAATCACACTCCGGCTATACGCATGCTCACCCATCCTGAGCACCACGTGGTAGATGCCGGCCGGCAAACCCGCACACGGCAACGGTACAGACTGCGGGCCCGACTGCTGGCCCACAAACAGATCTTGAATGCGGCGGCCGGTTGCATCGTGCACGG
>CAZGHI010000022.1:32801-37103 GCA_964525565.1 uncultured Hyphomicrobiales bacterium | reverse complement strand
CTTCAAGTTCGGGAAGAGGCTTGGGTATAGGTACAATAACCACCTGGATTGGTGCAATACGTGGTGGCAACACCAGCCCCTGGTCGTCGCTGTGTACCATAACCAATGCTCCCATCAGACGTGTGCTTACGCCCCATGATGTGGCCCAAACGTATTCAAGTGTATTGTTGCGTGTACTGAACTGAACATCGAATGCTTTGGCAAAGTTTTGGCCAAGGAAGTGACTGGTACCGGCTTGTAGCGCCCAACCATCTTGCATCAGCGCTTCAATGCAGTACGTTTCCTCAGCGCCGGCAAAGCGCTCGTTCGCTGTTTTTATACCGCGTACAACAGGCATGGCCATGTACTCTTCGGCAAAGCGGGCATACACATCAAGGATTAGTTCAGCTTCGGCGATAGCTTGCTCACGAGTTTCGTGTGCTGTATGACCTTCCTGCCACAAGAATTCAGCCGTACGAAGGAATAGCCGAGTACGCATTTCCCAGCGTACCACATTGGCCCACTGATTTATCAGCAGTGGAAGATCGCGATAACTCTGAATCCAATCTTTATACGAATTCCAAATGATTGTCTCGCTAGTTGGTCGAACGATGAGTTCTTCTTCTAGTTTGGCCTCGGGGTCAACAACCACACCACTGCCATCGTCGTCATTCTTTAGCCGATAGTGCGTAACAACGGCACACTCTTTTGCGAAGCCTTCCACGTGTGCAGCTTCTCTGCTAAGAAAGCTTTTGGGAATGAAGATCGGAAAGTAGGCATTCACATGTCCGGTTTCTTTGAACATCCTATCTAACTGATCGCGCATGTTTTCCCATATGCCAAAGCCATAGGGCTTGATAACCATGCAACCTTTGACTGCACTATAGTCAGCGAGGTTTGTTTTGCGGACAATATCAATGTACCACTGTGAGTAGTCTTCCGAACGGGGAGTGATGTTCTTGCTCATTGTAGGATAACAATCAGGTGCAATGTGATGTGAATGGTTACTTCCGGTCGCCGGTAAACAGCATAACAAGTTGGTCGTCAGGGCTTAGCAGAAAGGCATGTTCGGTGGCTCCTGCCTGATCTTTGTATTCATCAATAAACGTAAAGCCCAGTTTGCTGAGACGGTCAATTCGTTCCTTCATGTCGGGAGCAAAGTACGTGAATGCCACCGATTTTATATCGCGATTCTCATGGATGCCTATGGTTACCTTTCCATCGGAAACGTTGGCAAAGGGATATGGAGCTACTCCCGACTGCACGGTTGTAAACTCGAGGATGTCCCAGTATTGCACTTCTTGCTTCAAATAGGGAGTGGCAACAGAAATCTCCGTAAGCATTCCACACACTGTGTTTGGTTCTTTCGAAAGTGGGTGGGCACGTTCCTGTGGCGCGGGTCGCACGCTGATATGGATTCCATTTGGCGAGAGTAGGCGCAATTCGCGCAGTGTTGGGCCTTGAACATCGAAGGTCACACCAACTCGCATGGATTCAAGGGAGTCCTTGAGCCGACGGATGTCGGCTGAAGCAAACATGAGAATTGGTGATGGTAATGCATCTTTTACAAGAGTGATGATTATCTGGCCATCCGTGAGTGTAATTGCGCTGTCGGGTCTGCTATTACCATCGGGAAGTGGAGTAAATCCCAAACGTGTCCACCACGCCATACTTTGAACAACATTTTTACAACTCAGTACAACGCGGGTGTATTCACCGAGAATAGACGGCTTGGGAACCCGTCCTTGCGTGGGAGATGTAGGCTGTTGTGATGCCATTGTTGTCAGTGTGGCAATGCTCAACACAACGGTGCACAAGAATTGTTTCATGGGTTTCCTTCGTCAAACATGCCGGGTTGTGTCGCGTTATTCGGGGGTTTTATCGAAAAATGCTGATAGGCAAGGGGCGTGGCTATGCGTCCGCGGGGTGTGCGTTGCAGAAAGCCCTGCTGAATGAGAAACGGCTCATAGACTTCTTCGAGAGTTCCGGCATCCTCCCCTACACTGACCGCAATCATTCCAAGGCCTACGGGTCCACCACCAAACTTTTCCATTACGCTTAGAAGAATCCGGGTGTCCATTTCGTCAAGTCCATACTCATCAACGTCCAATGCTTTCAACGCCATCATGGCAATGTCGCGCGTTATGGTACCGGTACCTTTTACTTCGGCAAAGTCCCGGGTACGCCGCAGCAGACGGTTTGCAATTCGAGGTGTTCCACGTGAACGCCGCGCCAGCTCGCGGGCACCTGCAGAATCGAGTGAAGCACCAAGAATGGAAGCAGACCTTTCAATCACAGCGGTAAGGTCTTCGGCACTGTAATAATCTAATCGGTTGGTAATCCCAAACCGTGATCGTAATGGGGCGGTGAGTAAACCTTGTCTGGTTGTGGCTCCAACCAGCGTAAACCGCGGAACGCTAAGCTGAACGGATCGGGCTGCCGGCCCGGTGTCTATCATTATGTCTAATCGGAAATCTTCCATTGCAGAGTATAGGTACTCCTCTACAACAGAGGTTAAACGGTGGATTTCGTCAATAAAAAGAACATCTCCGGGTTCAAGCGAGGTGAGAACTCCGGCAAGGTCGCCTGCTTTCTCAAGAACTGGACCGCTCGTCATCACAATGCGAGCACCCATTTCGCGGGCAATGATATGCGAGAGTGTTGTTTTGCCAAGTCCGGGTGGACCGGTGAGCAATACGTGATCCAGCGGTTCATTACGCGCTCGTGCTGCAGCGATAAACACCTGAAGGTTCTCGACAATGCGGGGTTGTCCGGTGAACTCAGAAAAAGACGGTGGACGCAACGCTGCGTCGGCATCGTCGGGCTGACGGTCTGGGCGAATATGATTTGCAGTTGGTGCCACGGGTTTACTGTGTGAAGTCGAAACTAACGTGCATTGTAGATGTTTGAAATGCCAACCGAAATAATGGCATCGTAACCGCCATAGTCAAGCATGCGAGCGTAAGTAAAAGCTAGGTAGCTGTTACTATTCGAGGCTGTGTTTCCTTCGAACTCTTCGTAACTAATGCCTACGACTTCATCATTGTCTGCACTGAGTGTTCCCGTGCAGTACAGGTAGTTGTGTCGTCCGCGCCGAAACCATTGCCTTAGCCGGTACAGGTTTAGCTCAGAGTCGTAGTGCATCATCCAGTTTCGGTTTGGGTTCCAATTGTTGAACGAACCGGAGAGAAAAACATCTTTATCTGACGCAAAGCCCGGGTTTGGGTCCAGAATGATCTCTACCGGAACGTACTCGTCGTCGGAGGAACTAACGAAGCGGGTAACCATAGCCCCATCGTCGGCCCTTTCTACAAACATTCCGTTTCTGCGCAAATCGCTCAGTGGAAGTCGAACGGGTTGTCCGGTGGATGGAAACATGGCAAGGTTTGTTAGGTCCAGTATCCGATATTCATTCTGCGCCGGAATTCGGGAAACGCGAAAAACCTTGCCGGCAGGGTACACACCAACAACGTTGGTAGCAACATCATACACGTTATTCCAGTTCCACCGTCGGTTTGAGCAGACGAATGGTTCGAACCACCGGTGATTGCGATAGAATACGGTAGTGTGAACGTTGGGGTCAATGATCTTGGATGATTGTGACGTTACAACGGCTTCGAGCGATAAAGCAATCGAGCTTACGCGTGCTTTGGGCTCATAAAAATCAGTCATGAAATTCAAGTTGGTTTCGGCTTGTATGTCGGCAACGAACAACCGGCACTCGCCCAGTACCACATCGGTGTCCATGTCGAAAACCAACGCTTTCCAGTTGCCAGCAAAGCGCAGTTGTAGCTGTATGTTGGGAATCTTCATTTTCCCGCGGTAACTATGGTAGCGGCTTCGAAGTGGTGCAATCTCCCAGTCCACCAGACTTGAACGATTCGTAACGTCGTTTAAGAATCCATTCGTACTCTCTGACCAGTCGGCATTGCAGTGTATTAGCCGTACGTAAAGGTTTGGAACCGTGCTGCTTTGCACATCGAATTCAACGGTTGCATAATCCCAACCCACTTTTAAAGCATTTCCGACAGGTGCAAGAAGGATAACCGGTGGTTGCAATTCGTTATCTGCTCCGTATGCGCGTATAGAGCGCAGCGCAACCGACCCATCCGGAGCGCCACGAAGAGCGCCAGCGTACGCCAGTACACAAACCACAGCCATGAATACCCGGAAATACACAGGCGTTATAGCCCCCCCCTTGAAAGTGCTTGCCGTGATGCTAGGCGAACTGCTCTGCGATGTTCTGCTTCCCGGTAGCGGCGCTCCTCTTCCGGTGTTTCCGGCTGAACCGGAGGCGCCGGAAGGGGCTTACCGTACTGGTCG
>CAZGHI010000022.1:24471-32786 GCA_964525565.1 uncultured Hyphomicrobiales bacterium | reverse complement strand
GGTTAGGTAGGCTAACGACGTGTGCACACGTGACCCGTGCATGGGATCTTCGCGTTCAACCATTACCTCTACTTCCATCGAGGTTCGGAATGCACGTGTTACAATAGCTTTAATGTGCACAACGTGTCCCAGCTTAATCGGTTCCAGGAATGAAATTTCGTCAACCGAAGCGGTTACGCATACTTTGCTGCTATGTTTTTGTGCTGCAAGAGCAGCCGCAATGTCCACCCAATGCATCAAACGTCCACCGAGCAAGTTGCCTAGCTGGTTTGTATCGTTTGGAAGTACAAGCTCCGTCATAATCACCTGGCTTGCCGAGGGGGAACGCGGGGTCATGGAAGATCCTTTTCAATTGTGTTAACAGTTGCTGCCATTGTTGGGTTACGTACCGACCGCCGGTAAAAGGCAATGGTAGTGCGGCATTCGGCGATTTGCCCCAGCATGTATTGCAATCGGATTTTCTCCACGATGGCAGGCTCAAAGTGCTGGGTATCGGGATACTCGTCAATAACGGCATCGTAATAGACGATAGCGGCCTTTCGACTATTTGTTTTAACGTAATGTTCGGCAATTATCATGTATCGTTCAGCAAGCTTGTTGCGCAATTCACGTATTCTTTCCAGCGCCTGCAGAGCCAAAGAATCCGTGGGATAAATCTGTTGGAACTCTGTATATGCCTGAATAGCCTTCTTGATGTATTCCTGATCTCTGTCGGGCGGTAAGGCCATGTCTTCGTAGCACTGTCCGATTTTAAATGCCGATGGCTTTGCCCATTCGCTTGTGGGAAAGGACCGGCGGACAACGCTGTAGTTATATGCAGCCATCACATACTCACCACGCTGCCTGTTTATCTCGGCAAGGTAGTACTGAGCATCGTCGGCATACTGGCTGGCAGGGTACTGCAACTTGATAATATCAAAACCAGAGGCAGCTTCCGTCCAATCGGTATTTTCATAGCTTTTGAGGGCATCGGCAAAAATTTCTTCTACCGTACGCTGTTTGGGCGGTATATGTGATGTGGAGCAGGCAGTTACGAAGGCAATGAGTGCTGCTGCCAGACATAAGATGTTTCGTTCGACCATGAACAACAAAAGTAAGGGTCTGGAGGCAACGGATGTTAGTAGCCAAGGTTTGCAAGCTGGGCACGGTCGTTGCGCCAATCGGAGCGGACTTTAACGAACAACTCCAGGCGGACTGGGTGCTGCAGGAGATTTTCAATGGCCGCACGCGACTCTATGCCAATACGCTTTAAGGCTTCGCCCCCTTTCCCAATCAGTATGGCTTTTTGTGTATCGCGTTCCACGGTGATATCGGCTGTGATCAGCCACTTATCGGGTTTGGTCTCGTCGAATTCTATCACGTGCACGTCGGTTGCATATGGTATCTCGTCACGAAAGTTGTTAAAGATGGCTTCGCGAACGAGTTCGGCAACAAAGAAGCGTTGTGGTAGCGTGCTTAGTTCATCTTCGCTGTACAAAAAGGGTCCTTCGGGAGCAAGCTGCTGCAAGATGTTCACCAGCGCATCCACTTCGCGATTTTGCAGCGCAGACACAGCAACACTTTTTACGAACCATCCGGTTAGACGGGCTTGCTCTATCAATGGCAGTGCGCGTTTACTCTGCGCTAGTGCATCCATCTTGTTCAGTACCAGCACGATAGGGATTGTTTTCTTTTCTGCAATGGGGCGTACGATGCTTTCGAGCATGGGATCAAGCACACCTTCATGCTGAACGGCTTTTTCGACATCAACGATTACACAAATAATGTCGGAGGCTTCAAGAGTGTCTTGCACATACTGCATCATTGCCTTTTGCAGTTTATACCGTGGCTTTAGCAGTCCCGGTGTATCAACAAAAACAAGCTGAACATCGTTCTGGGTGTGAATACCTAAAACGGTGCGTCGTGTTGTTTGTGGTTTGGGTGTGACGATGCTAAGGTGTTCGCCAAGGATGGCATTCAGCAACGTGCTTTTTCCAGCATTGGGTTTACCAATGATAGCAACGTGAGCGCACTTCGTCATGATGCTCCAAACGTGACTTCAGGGTGTTGCTCAACCCATAGGCGTTCGCGTTCGAGCAGGTCGCGTACGGCTGGCTTCAGATACGTGTCTTCGGCACCCAGGCGGGCCAGAGCGCGTGCAAGCACAACGCACGAAGCCTCTGCCGGCATGGATTTGTTAATCAGAATCAGTCGGTCTTCTTTCATTACGCAAGCGCCACCACGAAACGTTCCGGATTCCCGACGTACGCGGTACTCCATGGAGGTAGCAAGCTGAATCAGGTCATCAAGAATTTTATCGGCTTTCACACTTCACTTGAAGAATGGGATGTTAGGGGGCGAATGGCAAGAGTAGCAGCAACCGTGATTCCGGTAAGAATGGTTAATCCATTCACGATGCTGCTCTCGGCGCTTACCATGCGCTGCGAAAATACGGTTACTGCGGTACTCAGGCTGCCTGAATCGGTATGTGCTCCGGATGGGAGCGTTTGCCAAAGCAGATAATCCTGCCATAAGCTCCATGCCTGTGCAGGGATTAAGAGAACAAGAAAAATCAGCACCATCAGCATCCAGGCTTCACGTTTCCACGTCCGCTTGCTTTGGAGTAAGCCAACGAATCCCGAAACCACCATAATACCAAAACTCCAGCCCGCCCATGCCGTGAGCGATGTGTATAGGTGAGCGGTTTGAGCGATGTTCTCGGCTGTGTACCAGTTTTTTACGGTTACGGTGCCAGGTACAAACACATCGTAACCAATAACCATCTTACCTACCGAGATGCCCAGCCACACACACAAAGAACAAAAGAATACTGCGGTGAACAGTTTCGTCATAAACCTAAGCCCCTTTTTCTATTGAATTCGATACCAAACATCGGTGCGTAAGTTCTTCGGTTCCGGTGTTGCTTGCGGATCTGAGATATACTCCTCAATAGCCGCATTATGAAGCATAACACCGTTGGCTTTGGCATAAGCCTTAATGGCATCATGGGCAACGGAGAGGTCTTCGTACCGACCGTAGTATTGGGCAACAACAAATGTGCCGCCGTCAAACATGCGAAACGAAGCATTTTGCGTTGGACTTCTCTGTTTGTTAACGGGGATGCAGGCTTCCATATCGGTAATCCCGTTGGCCTCCCATGTATGATACACAACCATGGGGTATCGGTTGGCTGCCAGCTGTACTCCCTGGGCGGTCATGGACGCCATCATGGTGCCGTACATACGGGCAATAGCTTCGCCAATCTGCTGAACAGGAATGGATTCACGCATGCATATTATCGGAAATGGAGCGATGTTGGTTACAGTAATGCTCTCAACTCTACCCATACCACGATCCCGAAGATAGTTGGCAAAATTTTTAAGACCTTCTTCAAAGTCGCTGCCAATGGCCGAAGAGAACAGCGGTCCAACAAGACGAAACATGGGAATGGGACCGAGGTCGGTCGTGAGTGACCATGTCACGGTGGTGACATCGTTTCCTGTGCAGTAGAATGTTGCAGTGCTCTGCCTCGTCGAACCGAACGTAAGGTGCACCACAACAGAGGAATCCGTTACTGATACAATCTCCCAGCGACCTTCGCCCATATCGGAACTCGTCCACGTATATCCGGCGCCCACACCACCGGGTGGACCATAGTCGGCAAACACAATTGTTGTATCCATCTGCGACCACGGATCCCAGTGGTGAAATTCCGACGGACGCGCAAGGATTGCGAGTACCAGTTTCCGCGGAAACGCAATGGTAGCCGAACGCGACACGGTTTGCTCCCGCTTGAAGAACAAGCCAACGAGATTCAGGAGAAGGAGGACTGTACCAATAACAATCAGAACACGCTTTATAATGCGCACAACCGACCTTTAATGTATAGAGGGCCGAAATTATGAGAAATATTTCCTTTTAATCGCGGTGGCATTCAGATATTGCATGATAGCGGATGTGATGAATTCTATGGTTACAAGAATCAGCGATAAGGGCATAACATGACGGAGACGGAGCATATCGCTCATGTTGTTCATACGTTAGTGGTTGAGATCGGTATTACCGTGTTGATAGCAGGTGTTGTTGCCTATGTATTTCATTTGCTACGACTGCCGCTCATTCTCTCGTATTTAGTTACGGGTGTTGTTGTTGGCGCCAACGTTGGATTTGGGTTGGTGCATTCTGAGGTAGGCTTATATACGATATCCGAAATCGGGCTTGTACTGCTCCTGTTTATGATTGGGTTGGAGATCGATGTTGCAAAGCTCAAGGCCGCCGGCTCGTCGCTGATAGCAACCGGAGTGTTGCAGTTTTTGGTGAGTACGACGCTCGGACTCGGAGTGTTTGTGTTGGTAGCACCCTTCATTCACGGAGGTCCGTACAGTGTATTCTATCTGGCTGTGGGTTCGGCCATTAGTTCCACAGCAGTTGTTGTGAAGCTGTTGTACAGCAAGTTTGAATTAGACACACTTAGCGGTCGGCTAACTATTGGCATCCTGGTGTTTCAGGACATCTGGGCGCTGGTGATCCTGGGTTTACAACCGAATCTTGCCAACCCGGATGTACTAACGATTGGGGTGTCCTTCTTAAAGATGACGATTATGATTGCGGCCGGCATCATTGTGTCGCGCATAGCACTTCCACATGTGTATAAACGCATTGCTAAGTCGCCCGAACTGATCATTGTTACATCGCTTGCCTGGTGTGTAGCCGTGTGTAGTCTGGCAATGGTTCTTGGCCTTTCGGTGGAACTGGGAGCGTTGATAGCCGGTATTGGACTCTCAACCTTTCCGTACACCGTGGATGTCGAGGCCAAGCTTCGGAACGTTCGCGACGTGCTTGTGATGCTCTTTTTTGTGAGTCTTGGCATGATGATGCCAAGCCCCTTTCAGACGCCATTGCTTGTGTTCCTTGGATTCTTGGTAGCCGTATTTGTGATTGCTGCGCGATTGTTGTCGGTATATCCATTCCTCAAAGTATTGAATAACGGAAATCGGGTAAGTCTTACGACATCGCTGAACTTGAGCAACGTTAGCGAGTTTTCTCTTGTGATTGCGGCAATTGGAATACGCGAAGGTCACATTGCATCATCGGTGCTTACCGTGCTTACGTATGCATTTCTCTTTGGAGCCCTTGGTGCATTCATCCTGATTGGACGCAGCGAGCAGATTCAGCAATGGATTAGCAACAGCGTGTTGCGCCGATTAGGGCTTTCCGACACCGTTCGCACAGATGAACACCATCGTGCAGGCGAAGGTAAAGACATTGCTTTTCTTGGATTCTTTCGCACGGCAAGCTCGATGATTGAAGACTTCCGCCGGCTGGAAATGCAGTTGGGAGAACATCGGTTGCTGGAGCGTACCATTGTTGTTGATTTTAACGAAGCAAGTCACGAAAAACTTCGCGCTCGCGGTGTAACAACGGTATATGGTGATGTTGCACACATAGATACGCTTCACGGGGCCGGCATTGAACATGCGAAACTTGTTATCAGCAGCATACCCGATTCCGTACTCGTAGGCACAACCAACCAGCGGATCACCGAGGGCATTCGGTTGTTATGTCCACAAGCAAAGGTGATAGCCACAGCCGAGAGCCTACGCGAGGCCGTGTATCTGTACGATGCAGGCGCCGACTATGTACTTGTGCCCAGTATTGTTCAGTCCGAACATCTGCAAACCATAACACAACTATTGCTCAGTGCCGCTAACGGCGACCATGAAGCCATGAAACACGCAGAACAACTGCGCGAAGACCACATGAACACACTGCGCACGAGAGTAGAAGTGTTGGGCTAGCCGTGTTGCCCTATCTGTGGAAGCTGGTCGCAGACATAACTGGTGCTGCCCGCCATTCTGCTATGTAGGCAACTTTTTTAAAAAGTGGAAAACGTTCTCTTGTTTGTGTGTGTGGATGTGTACACTCACGCAAGCAGAAATTCACACACGTGTGGAGTTCGTCATGAGTTGTGGTTGCAAACATTCCTCGGTAGGTCAAAGTTGGAATAACGTCAATTCCATGCCTCTTTCGGACCCATTTTAGGTAATTCCCCTAGCTCAACTAGCCCTAGAGGGCCGTTACAATCCGGCATGTGAACGAATAATGAACTGCGCGCCCCGCGCCCAATCAAACCATGGGTACCGATTAACCTAGAACAATTCCAACACATCGGCATACACGATGCGCCGAGAGGTTTCCATTCGTATTTCTCCGTCGCCGGTTTTCTGACTACCCAAGCTCGTCATCCTATCCTGTGGTTTTTCGGGAAGAACTCTTCGACTTCAGTGATTACAATGCGGTACTTAGCCGAGCTGACGCCACCATCAACAGTGATGGTTCCACCCCATAAATTGGCTGCGTGAATTCTATCAAGGCGTTGATGTTTTATCCGCGTCCAACCCAAATCAGTGTTGCCAGCGGCAGCATCACGTTTTTCAAGCGCCACCTCGATTTCACTACCCATCTGGCCGACGCTGTTTGTACGATAGGTGTGTCCTACAACCTGAATGGTAACGCTCTCTCCATCGGCATCTATTCGTGCAGTAGCTTCGCGATCAGGAGCAAGCTGACAGAACGTGCTCTGTGACACGCGTGAACAGAAAACATCCTTTCCAGTCTGGCTGTCCTTTAACGAGTCTGGTTGCACACGAACAAGTGCCAGTCGAACAAACGGGTAATACGACGCTCCGGGATCCAACTCGATATCGCAGTACCAGAGTTTCCGTTCTTCATCGAACTTGGGTTCGTAGGCAACCACAGAAAAGCGTTGCTTGGGATCCACCTCTTCAAGGCTTACGCTCGGCAATACAAGCTTTGGTTCGCGAAAGTTGGCAATACGCGGTGAATTGTCAGAAGGTGTAGGTGCGCTCAGTGTTATTGGATCTAGACCCCACTGTGTTACATATCCGGTAAGCTGTTCGGGAATCTCCAGCTTGCCACCACCAAGCAGGCTTGCCGTTGCCTCGAAATTGCCCTTAACCCCCAAACTTTTGGTATCGAGAGGTGCATTTAGTATCTGTAAGCCCCCGCCTTTGCCATCGTTCTTGTTTGCCGATGGAGTAAACTTCTCCGTGCTGTAGAGCACCACACCGAGTAATTCGCCGTTGCCAGAACTAAACCACGGACGCTGCATATACACACGCAAGCCCCCCCCTTTGCGGGTGCTTTTGATAACGTTGCCCGTAAGTTTTTTCTCCGGTTCAACCCAACGGAACGATGGAATAACGTAGAGCAAATTCACACTATCAGGACGCTTGGTGTTGAGCACCTTTACTTCTTTGCCGGTGCCTTTCCGAGTAAGAAGGTCTTTGTTGTTCCGGATTGTTATAGGCATGTGTTCGCGGAACCGTGTGGTAGCCAGCGGAACGTACGTCACGAGGCGGAACTTGGTATCGCCGAACTCTTGTGTTCTGTAAGCTTCCAGCTTGTCCTTCGTACGGTCTTCACAGTGCTGATCGTAGAAGTATGCGCTCTGTTGCAGGAGTTCCGGCTTGTCTTTGTTGAGATCGTCAACCCACATAGGCCACTCTGCAAACATGTCAATTTTTTGAGTGGTTCGTGCGTGGACATAGGTGTCTGGAATGTTGATATCCGCGTTTGTTGCCCCAAAGTTGCGAACAGCAACATTTACGGCATTCACTTTCGGCTTCTTGAGGGGCTTCTGTGTAGCATGAATAAGGTGCAGCGTACGCGCCGGTGAGATAAGCCACGACAAGCCGCGGGCTGCTGCGGCAATTTTGCCGGCAGATTGTCCGGCATCCGTCAGTGTTTTCTTATGTCCGTGGAGGTCTAGGTTTGTGTCTGCCTCTGCCTGGTTATCTCCGAGGCCTGAACTAAAGTCAATCCACGCCTGTTCACCTTTGGGAAGGAAGATGGTAAGCGTTTTTGTTGCGGCATCCCATGTTGGAGCGCCGTTTCCTTCCGCCAGTTTAAGTAGTATAGACGTCAGATTGGGCCAACTTCCTGCTTCGTCGAAGGCTATCGTGACAACACCTGACGCGCTGGTAATTGCGGCCATTGTTGCACCACCGGTATCTATCTGCATAAGCTGGCCGGCTGCAATGCCCGGTACCTTATTCAATGTTAGTGTTCGTGCAAGTGGGTCTGGCAGGTATGGCGTATCTGTAGCGCCGGACTGTACGAGTGGGTAAGCGATTGCCGTTTTTTTCTTGGCGGCGTTTGCAGGTTCCACATTGTCTGCTGCTTCGGGGACGAGGTCGCCGCTGTCGCTGCGTGTGTACCACCGTTGAGGCAGCTTACCCTCTTTGTTGCGGATCATGTTGTAGGTAGCAAGGTCACCTTTCATTGCACCTACAGGCGAGGTGTCGAACAATCCA
>CAZGHI010000022.1:20123-24461 GCA_964525565.1 uncultured Hyphomicrobiales bacterium | reverse complement strand
CGTTCGGCTGTTTGAACGGATGCCAGTGGTGGGAATACATGTCGTTGGCGTGTTTCTGTGGTTGGCACTTCAACACTATCGTCGTCATCGGCATTGTAGTTGCGTATTACCACTTTCTCCATGCTTTCGCCTTCTACCGGATGAGTACGCAGAGCAAGAGTGGGCGACGCAATAGGATCCCAACGCAAGTATCGAACAAGCTCGGTTGCACATGAAAAGTCTGCAGGGTTTAGCTCGTTGTACTTCGCTCCGTTTCCGGCGATATCCACAAAACGAGCACGCATCCGATACCGACGTCCATACCGTAAACGTGGTAACGACCCGGGGACGATGGAAACGGCGGTTTCTACTTGATAGTCAAAGTCGGCAGGGGGCGATTGTTTTTCGGGACTTGGCGCGAGATGGTCATTCGTGTCTATGTGCTGACCGATCAGGGGAGCAACTAACGACCAACCTTCCCACTGTGCAACGGTTTCGTGAGCATACAGTTGCTGCTGTGCCGGGTTGCTCTCGCTACCAGGTGCGCGTGTAGCGCCCATGGTAAGCACGCCTTCTTCGTCGGTAATGCTTAGTCCGGTGCTTTTCAGGGGTTCCGATGCATTCGGAAATGTGTACGTGGCATTGCGGCGCATCAGGCTTTGCCATGTGCCGGCTGTTTCATCGTAAACATCTATACGGTAGCCACGGAGTAAATCGTCGGCATACAATTCTATTGGCGCATTTGTAACAAGCTTGTTCCAATTCTGCGAATTGCGAATGAGCATTTTGGCAAGCTTCAGTCCACGATTAACCCGTACAAGCTGCAAACCTGTGCCGCGGGTGGTAGGGGGCTCAGCAGAGGCACGTACATCTTTTGTGCCGACGGTTTTCATATAGCGATGTCGGATACCACGAACGTAGTTCAACGCTTTCATTGCAGCAGTGTCAACGTCAAGTTGCGTTACGGTAAAGTGACTGGCATTGTTAAGGCATAATACCGATCCAACAATTTCCGAGTCTGCATCCGGCCGTGGAAGAAACTGCCAATACTGGGACGGACCGCTGAGATTCATGTTATAGGCCGTCCATGGCGTTACAATGTTGGTGAGTATCTTCGGAGGTAACGGCCAGTTTACCTTACAGCGGATTCTGCTGTTAACTCCGATACCTGCTGGTTTCCTGAACTCCACATGCATCACAAGTCCTAGCTTGCGCATCATCAGGGGGTATTCGCGCAAAACGCTAACGATTTGGTGAAAGTCGTAGCTGGGTTTTTTGATTGGTGCACGTTTGCCACGCGCAATCTTTTTCCCATTCACTACATTGTCAACGGCAATGGAACGCGCTGCGTGGAACACTTCGGCCATCACAAGTGAAGCTGCAGGTGGCTCAATGTTAAATGGTTTGAATACCATACTCTCCGGATTCGAAGGTACTTGCACCTGCGACCGAACAGTACGTCGGGATTCTTTCTTCTGTGGGTTCTCAGCATCCCGTATCATCTTCAATGTTGCCTGCTGACCTTCGTTTTCCCATTTGTCCAGCAGACTTTTGGCAGTGGCCTCAGTATCAGCATTGGGAACGATATCTGCTAAGCTCTGGAACAGCTTTGGTACCTGTGCAGAGAGCTTAGAGTCCGAAGCGTTGAATTCTGAATCAAGAACTGGAGGCACACCATCGAAATCCTTCACCAACTTTTGCAGTGTGGCATTCACGGCCGTCTGCACTTTGCCAGTATTGAAGCTAATAATCTGGAAGTTGGTAAATGGGATGTATTCAAACGGACGCACCAGCGTAGTGGGCTTGAAAACGGCCTTCCATACCTCGCTGTCGGGCTGTTCATCCTTAGGCACAAGGTCGGAAGCGGGAACAATTGTACCGTTGATGTCCAGCTCGAATGTAGCACTCTGTAACGCCGTTGGCCAGTCCACGAAGTCCGGATACTCGTTCAGCTTATTATCATCTGTTGTGGTGTCCTGCAGCCGAGGTGTTAAACAGATGGCAACCGACAGCCACGTTTCGCCATTGCGCTCTTCGGCGTCGTATGGTACAGCGGTGAATTGCAGTTCTTGTGAAGCCATAATAGTTCTCCTGATCAGGCGAAAGCGTTACAATATTCTTCCCACATGTTGTGTTGTGGGAGCTGATCGGCAAAGGTGGGGTCGGCATCCTCGCCCTTAAGCTGACGTTCCACTGTAACGCCGACGCTGAAGCTGAGGAAAAGAATTTCAATGGTGACTTCGATGGTTGCCGTTCCGTAAACCTTCCCATTACCCATCCATGTGAGTTTGAGTTCGAACAGCAGGCTAACGCGTATGAGGCCAAGAACACTCAGGTTGCCGGTGAGACGGAAGTAACCGGTAAGCTGACTTTGTTCTACATCTTTACCATCAATTTCTTTGATTTCCAGCTTGTAATAAATGCCGGCCATTACGCTTGCACCGCCGGAAGCCACGCCACAATCAAACGCAAAGTTTCCGCCAAACTCAAAGGCTGCCTCCAGCATGCGTACACCTTTCGGCGAAATTTCAATGCCAAAGAAGCCCCCTCCGCCAAACATCATGATCGTAATGCGGAATGGATTTTCTTTTGAGCAGAAGGCAAAGTATGCTGTAAAGGGGCGACCGTCAAACGGTACAGTCAGACGCATCAAGAAGCTCATGTTCTGCAGCGAGAACACGCCTACCGTAACGTTGGGAAGCGTAATGGTTAGTGTTGCCGTTACACCCGATGGTTGAACGTCGAAGCCAAACGAGAAGCCAACGCCGCCGCCACTGCCGCCGCTGGGTATCAGGTCCTTGAGTTTGTTTACAAACGTAAGCGGTCCGGCAAACTCTACGGCCTCGATGTCGGGATCAATACTAGGCTTTTCGCCAATCTTTACGGAGATAGCAACGCGGTTGAATTTGATGATCAAAAACTGTGCTGCTCCGGTACCGATGAGATTTACCACGAAGTTGCTGACGGAACCAAACAACAGCACTTCCGGTGGCTTCAGGTCCAACGACTTTTTGATTTCTGCTTTCAAGTACAGAATGGCCTTCTTGTACTTATCCATCGTGCCTGGATACATCGGAACCAGGATGTCACCCGGAGTGCTCTTGATTTCCGTTTGCCATTCAAATACAAGGTTTAGTCCTTGCTTAAGTAAACTCAGCGCCTCGTTGGCCTGCTCGTACATTTTGTACGCTTCATTACCGGCTTCTTTCAGTGGCTTAATTGCCTTTTCAATCTCGCTCTTTAATTCGTTAGCTGCATCTTCGACCTTCTTTTTCCACTCCTTGATTTTCGCTTCAACGGCACGTTTAGCTCCGTTTACTTCCGCCATCACATCATTCTTTACCTGGTCTATTTCATTCTTTACCTGGTTAACGATGTTTTGGACTTCGTTTTTCGCGGCCTGTACCTCTGCATTTACGCTCCCTACCAGTTTCTCTGCTGCTTTCTTTACTTCTTCGATTTCGTTTGCCTTTTCGGTTAAGGCTGCAGCAAGTTCACTTTTTGAAAGTCCTTCCTTAATCTGATCCTTAACGCCGAAGTCATCTTTTTTATCAAGACCAGGCATCTTATCAAGATTGCTCAAGACATCCTGAACAAAGTTTAGTACGTCCTGCAGCGTGATGTCGCCAAGAATCTTGGCGCCCAGGAGGTCTTTGAAGTACTGCATCGGGTCGAAATTGCCGGCAGCAACAACGGCATCCTTGAGCTTGTTAGCCATGGCGGCAATCTTGGCTGCTTCGTCGGCAAGGTTGCCGGGAATCGTAAAGTCGCCGGGAATTGGTCCCATCAATCGCGACAAGGCGCCAATAGAAATTGTTGGCGCTGCCAAGCCCCCTGCCTTATCCGTTTGCGAACTAAAGTTCATCTCGAGCTGAGAGAGCAAATTCACAAACACCTGTGCGGTGTTCTTCACCTGATCGAAGTTTACGGATCCTGCTCCATTCGCGGGGGGGGTGCCTTTCTCGAAAGCATATTTAAGGTAACTGAGAAAATATTCAATCTCTCGTGGCGAGTTGGTTCCAAGAAGCTCGTTCACCTTATCAATGCTCACCGAACTTTTTTGCATCGAAGGGAAAAAGCGCGGAGTATTTGGTACAACGCCGCTGCTGTAATAGCCATGCAGCAAGAATGTTGTGGTAGGCAGAGATGTATCGCCCGTTTTTGCCGAAGGGGCATAGGCAATGCTCTGTCCGTTCATGTTAATAGTCCGCCGAGCTGTTTCGTTCTTGTAGTTGTTGGTAATCCAGTTTTCGCAATTACCCCCTGTGGCATCAGTGTTGGCAATAAACGCAAGCGGAACGGAGAACTGCACATCGTTGTTATCCCAGTCGCGTCCGATGCACGACCACTTCACATCCT
>CAZGHI010000022.1:8979-20113 GCA_964525565.1 uncultured Hyphomicrobiales bacterium | reverse complement strand
CCGGCGCGGGGCAGTATTTCACGCCGCGCCCGTTGATCCAGGCCATCGTGGATGAAGATGGGCCAAAAGCTATTGCTGCTCATGCCAGGCAGTGCTACCGGCAGCTTTAGGTTGGGAGTGCTTTTTGTAGTGATGGTAATACGGCGGAACGGGATGTTGCGTCCTTGATACAACATGCCCTGAAGACCACTTGCCGGGTACTCGCGAACGGGCTGACGTAAAATAATGTACAGTCGCTGCATCAAGTAGGCCGCCATATCTCCGCGAGGAGTGCGACGGAACTTCCGTTCGGTTTCTTTCACGAGTGTGGCACGGTGACCGAACGGAAAAAGGAATCCTTTGTAGCAAACGCGAACGAAGTGATCGCGTCCTTGAGTACCTCGTTGTATCCATTGTTCTACATCCAGCGAATCCTCTCCCTTTGGATCCCATGCTCCTACCATGTCGGCCCATGCCCCAAGCGACGTTAGCATAAACTGGTTAACGTCTATCGGCTCGGGTTTCGTGGCAATGTTGTAGTTGCTGGTAAGCTGTACGATTTCATGTCTGTCGCGCCGGTTCAGTGAAGTACGGAACGGACGTTCTTTGAACTTTGCCGGCATGAGGTAATCGGTGCCAACATCCGGACTCCAGATGGCGCGCATCGTTCTGAAGTAGGCCGCTTCTTCGTTTACCGTACCGTCGGGCCATTTTACGCCAAGTCGGGTGTGCCACAGTTCCGTGCGACCATTGCTTTCATCGGTTTTTGGTTTTTTAGCATGCGACCACCCGGAATACTTGTTTGGCGATAGGAACAGTCGGTATGGATACTCGATGACAGTTTCATCTTTTTCGGGAATCTTGATCGGTGGCTTTGCCAACAACTCTGCAGCGTAGGCGCTTGCGAACGAGGTACTGAATACCTTTGAGAAATCTGCCGAGCTTTCGAAGGTTGTCTTAAGGTTTGCATTGTTTGCCGACACCTGACTGGCCATGTTCGGGGCCATCGTGTATTTCTGCTGTGCCGGCGCCTGATTCCCCCCCCCTTTAAGTTGTACTTTCATTACACCGGGTTTGGGGTCAACCGTGGTTCCGTTTGCCACATACTTTGTGATGAATGCCGATCCAAGTTTGGAAAGGGCATAGTTCACATCGGGTGGGAGGGCGCTCGGTGAAACCTTTGGTGTGAGCTTACTCCAGTCCAACAAACCTTCTATCGAATACTGTCCGCTGAAGCCGTTTGGTGTTTGAAACACCAAACGCGACGATCCTGCCAGCACGCTGTCAATCGGAGGTTCGATGCGTGGTTCGTTTGCGCCACTGTTTTTGGGAGCGCTATTCGGCACGGACGGATCGTTTGCCGGTTTGTCCGGATCGTTTACATAAAAGAATGCACGTTCGGCGATGTGTTGGGGCTGGAAGTGAACAATAAGCTTCCCGGACCCACTGAATGTTCCGGCGCTTTTGTTAATGGTGAGGCCTGCGAACTCAAAGGTTAGTACCAGTAAGTCGTCGGGACGGATTACTGTAACCGTAGGGTTTCCAGCTAACGTGAGGTCGAAAAGGGGGCCGAATTTTCCAACTTTGTCAACATTCTTAGTAATTTTAAACTTTGGCTGACCTTGTAACGGAGCCTGTCCGCCTATCTGTATTGTGCTCGGCGCCATTTTGTCGAGCTGCAGGGAAGCCAGTGTATAACTAGGTTTTGGTAACGCTGATGGGGGAATGTTTTTAGGCAGCAGTGCCAACTGAACACCGTGGGCTGTTCTCGTTGGTTGTGAGATTGCTCCGTCTATTGGGATTGTGTAGCGGAGTAAACCGGGTGCAACAATGCATTTTGTGATTTTTTCTCCCACGCATTCGAGTTGCAGGGGCTGTATGCCCTCGCGATTACCCAGCTCCAAGCTTACGCCTCCGATAACCATCCACACCGGAGTAGTTGCATAGTCGGCAACGAGTGCCTGATGAATGCCCTGTTCGGTGATACCGTAGCCAAATCGAACGTTTCGTAATCCAAGACGAGTATCGGTTGCGGCCAGACGCAGAAACGAGCGTGCATCCGTTGCTCCGGTATAGAGAAAAGCCTGACGAGCGTCGGCTGAGCATTCCATCGTGAGCGTATCAAAGGCATCGCCGTACGCAAGAATATCCCACACGTTAGTTGGTACAATGCGAAGAGGTACATCCCACAGGTGTTGGCCACGGTGAACACGTACAACAGTGCCTTTGCGCGATGCCGGTACCAACATGCTCGAGGGTTGATCGGAGAAACGCACATCTAGTCGTGCACCATCCCGATCCGCAGTCCCTTCGGGCGAGGGTGCAGAGCAGTGTATAGAACCGTGTACCGTAAGCATCCACGAAGGTCGAAACTGAACCATGGCCCCTTTGCTAACGTTTACCGTTGCATCACCACACACAAAAGGGCGCGGTGTGTTTATCGGCGCTTCAGGTATAGTGCGTTCGAGAAGCCATGGTATAAAGTCGGTAGAGAAGCGGGCGCCCAGCTTTAGCAGCTCAATGGTAATGGTGGGTTTTACTCCGCGGGTAATACGTGCAGTGAAATCTGCAGGAATGGTAGTGCCCGGGTAATAAGCGCCAGTCATTTCAACCGAGATTTCTCCATCGGCAGATTGTGAAATAATTGAGACATCACCGTCGAACGCCTTTGGGTCAATTACCCACCGTTCTTTACCTGCAACAAGAAAAACAATTCGCCTGCCGCGGCGCTCAATTGCAAACGTGGCTGATACGGCATGCTCAATGGCGGACGCCATCGGTGCTGCAGTAACAGAAAGTACACCGGCCAAACCAAGAGCTTTCCGTCGCGACAATGAGTATGCACCGGGATTTCCGGCAAGCTGTGATGCGGTAACCGTTCCAAAGGTGGCCTTCGGTACGGTGTGTTGAACTAGTGCTCCAACGGAAAGCACACGTTTCATAAGTCCCCCGACTAAATGGTGCGTGAAAATACTTCGTATTTGGGAGATTGGAACCTTTGCATAAAAGATCCTTTGACTACTCCAGACTATTGCCACAGTTGAATAACGTCCACATTATCCGGTATCAAGTGGAAATGATATTGTGGAGCTGCAACAAAACAGGTGTTGCATTCAACAGCCGTCAGTCTTGTTGCCGGTTAGAAAGATGTTGTAGTGATGCGCTTACAGTTTTGTTCCGACCAATCAGTCGGCGAAATCGTTGTTGATACGTGGAATTGCGGTAGAAACAAAAACCGTGATTATGTTCGCTTACCACTGTAAGGGAGGCTGACCATGATTCGCACTGCCATTGTCTTGCTTTGCACGGCATTTATGTGCACGGCTGTAGTTGCGCAGCCGGTATTTGTAGATGTACGGTTAACGCAGCCCCCTCCCAACCAATTAAAGGTTGCAGACCTGTGGAAAATTGAGCTTAACAATCGTGCACGCCGTACAGTGCGAATTTTTCTCCGTGGCACAGCCGAAGAGTTGTCGGTACCCGATGGAATCATTGCTGATGCTCACAGTGCTGAGTTTGATGTTCCTCCAGGTCCGTTTCGCATTACTGCTGCGGGAATCTCGCCAATAGACGTTGACGATTCTAACCCTCGATATCGTGATGCCCTGTTGAGCACCGGGAATGTTCCAACGGGGGAGTATCAGATATGTGTGTATGCCATTGATGCCGAAACGCAGCAGGTTGTGGGCCAGGACTGCAAGTTCGTTACAGTAAACCGAATGTCGGTACCCATTCTGATTTCACCGCCCGATGAATCGGAAGTACCGGACCGTTACCCTGTGTTTACGTGGATGGCCTCTGTGCCACCGGGGCCGGGGCAGATTATCAAGTACGAGTTAAAAATTGCCGAGATCTTTGGAACACAGACTCCTGCCGATGCCATTGCCCGAAATCCCGCATGGTTTCAGCAACGGAACCTTACACGGACAATACTGAACTATCCGGTATCCAGCAGAAGCTTTGTAAAGGGGCAACGGTATGCCTGGATGGTTGCGGCCTACGAGGAACGCGGTACGGTTGTTGTACCTCTAGGCGAAAGTGAAATTTGGTGGTTTACATGGAATCCTATAGATATTGATGATTCGCAAAGTCAACGTGACCAGGCAACCCGACCAACGCCGGTTACGCCTCAGGGGGAATGTCCGGGCGACAACTGGGATTTTGAAATTGGTTCGCTGGCATGTTGGGAAGTGCAAGGTGAGAGTTATGCCGATGATCCTGTTGTTGATGCACATCCGATTTTTGGCAATGTTGGCCAACAAGGCAAGTACTGGGTTACCAGCTACGGTCCGGTGAATGCAGACGAAGCCATGGGCACAATGCTCAGTAACGATTTCAAAATTCAGAACAGCACCATCAGTTTCCTGTTCGGTGGCGTGCCCGACGAAATGTGTCGGATTGAACTGCTTTTGGAACGCATAGAAAGCGATACGTTCAGCTTTCAGAAACGCTCTCTGCCGGGTACAAGTGCCGTATGGCACATTGCACGTGCCACGGGCATGCGCGATGCTGCAAGCAGCGACCGTTTTGTGCCCATTGAATGGGAGGTGCTACAATTCCTGAATCGGAATGCACGTATTTTGATTATCGACAGTTCTAAGGTTGGCCATGTTAACGCCGACGATTTCCGCTTCTTCGACAAAGAAAAACTTGATACCGTGAAATATCCGGTTTTGGTGATGGCTGCGGGCGAAAATCATTCACTTGTGGCAACGCCTGAAGAAAAACCAAAACCAAAACTTCAGGCAGACCTTGCTGCAAATGTGGTGGGCGCAAAAAGCGGACAGTATAAAGTTGACAATGTAAATGTTGTTAACAACACGTCGCCACTCTTTAAAGCAAACATGGAAAGCGCTTTGCAAACCATGAACATTGCAGGTGGTAATACTCAGCAAGAACCCCAAATGCCGGATGTGCAGCAGGTTAAGATGTCACCGAGCATGCAAGCTACCCTTAACCTCTCCGCACTTGCAGCACTGCAACCACAAAATCAGGTTTGGGGTTGGGGCGACAATATAGACAGAGCCATAGGGCCGGGCCTTGGGTCGGTTGTTAAAGAGCCAAAACAGATAAAGGATGTGAAACATGTTCTTGCACTCGAGGCAGGAGTATGGTGCTCGTTTGGTGTTGAAAAAGACGGTACGCTTAAAGTTTGGGGTTCGAACGAGCATGCACAACTTGGCATGGGCGACCGCACAGCACGGGGAACTCCAACGGCTAATACCGGAATATCAAAAGTTTCTAAGGTTGCTTCCGGTGCATTTCATACACTGGCAACAACGAGTACCGGTCAACTATACGTTTGGGGGTGGAATCGTATGCATGGCTGTGGTGGAAGCCAAGATGTGTACATCAACAACACAACAGGGCAGGTTGACAGTACGGTATTCTTTAAAACTCCCATTCCCCATGTCTTACTCAAGAACATCGTAGATGTGGCAGCCGGCGAAGGTCATAGTCTAGTCCTCACCGCTACCGGAACTGTTATCGCTTGGGGGATAAACAACCGTGGTCAAACAGGTCGGCCCATGGATGAAGAGGTTACGGACACTCCAAAGTCGTTGAAGATAGGCGATGGAAGCCGCTATGTGCGCGCCGTGTCTGCAGGCTTTGATCATAGTATGGCTTTGGGCGTGGACGGACGTGTATGGACGTGGGGCGGTAATGGCAGTGGTCAGCTAGGCGACGGTACAACCACCGATAGGTTCGCAGCAAAGGCGGTAACAGGGCTAAAGGGCATTCGAGCCATAGCGGCCGGCGACGGCTTTTCGTTGGCTCTCGACAGCTCTGGAATCGTCTATGCCTGGGGCAACAATGTGCTAGGTCAGCTTGGCGATGGTACTCGCATTGGAAAAACCACACCAGTCCAGGTTTCACGCATTGATGCCGTACAGGGTATTGTTGCCGGCGGGGCGCATGCAATGGCTGTTCGGGCTGACGGAAGTTTATGGACGTGGGGGCATAATGGGACGGGACAATTAGGCGAAGGTCCGGTGATAAACCTTGTCCCGGTACCCCTCGACCCCCCAATTGGGCCATTCCGGGTTGAACGCCTGGCAACAAAATGATATAGAAGTACCCTGTGAACCTAAGATATTCAACGCTTTGTTGTGCGCTGGTAGCCATTGCTACCGGTGCGTCTGCCCAGTGGTTTTCGTTTGGAGCACAAAGTGGAGCTGCACCGGTTTGGCTTACAGGGAATTATCGTATTCTGGCCCAGGCCTCTTCGCGGCAAGGAAGTTTCCAAGAAAAGCCACCCGACCTTTGGCGGGCAGAACTTAACCCAACGATTGCCTTATACGGTGTTCCACTCACAGCAAACCTGCTCATCAGCTCTGAGCAGCGCGACGTGCGGCAAAACATTAATGCCTTTGCGATAACACTGGACCCGGATGCAATTAAACGGATCGTTGCTCAACGTGCAACCAATGCTCTTGAATCATACATGCGTACGGAAGGAGGAGAGCTGCTCGACTCCTATAGCTCTGTAAAAGACTCTCTTGCTGCATACGACCCGGAACGGTTAAAAGAGCTGGAGCAGTACAGGCAGATTCGGGAAATGCGCGAGGTTGCCAACGGAGACATTACGAACTACACAGAAGTTCTGCAGACAATGGGCTTGATGTCGGACGTAGAAGAAGTCATGCAAAAGCTACCGACCATTGGAGTGGGCACAGTATTTCCAACATTCTCGCCGATTACACTCTCGGGTGCACGTATCGGAGGCGGGTGGGGCGACTGGAATCCGGGGGGGGTGTTTTACATTGCGGGAGTATATGGTACAACCCAACGACCACTCCAGCGTGTGGATAGCTTTCGGGTTGACACATCGGTGTACACCACGGTGAATAACAGCAATTACGGACGGAGCATGGTGGGTGGACGCATAGGTTATGGTCGGCCGGAAGGTTCACACCTTATCCTTACGACTCTGTACGCAACCGACGATCCGCAAAGCCTTATTCTGCCTGATAGTGGGGTAACGGTCACACCTCAAAAAAACTACATTACAAGCATCAGCCTTCGAACAGATCCATTACCTGGTATTTGGTCAATCGAAGCTGAGTTGGCTGGTTCACTAACCGAAGGTGATCAGAACGCTCCAAGGTTTGCCGCACCAGACGTACCCGACTTTCTGATGGGTCTCATTGATAGTTCGAGCAGCACCTATCTTGACTGGGCCATTGTTGGTAGCACAACTCTTAATCTACCGTCAACCGGAACCCGCATTACGGCAAAAGCGCGGCGTATCGGCGCCGGGTACAACGCTCTGGGTGTGCCGAATCTTCGAACGGATTACATCCGTTATGATGCCCGCATAGATCAACGATTGTGGAAGCGTCAACTAGCTGTAGGATTCTTTGTTCGCAATGACGAAGACAACTTAGCCGGCATTAAACGCTCAACGAGCACTCTATTTAGTTGGGGGGCTTCGCTCGGTCTTAACATTCGGAGGTGGCCTTTTTTCCGTTTGGCATACTCGCCATATACGCAAACAAGCAACAGTCCGGATCCGTTTTTACAGTACCGCAACCACACAACCATTTGGTCGGTTACCAGCGGATATGCCTATCGTATTGCCGACATGGGCGCCAACACAACTCTCACCTTTAGTCAGCAAGATGCTGTTACTAAGGATAATCTCAACGACTATGGCGTAACCACGATTAACCTGATGCAGAGTTTGAGTTTTACCTATCCGCTTACATTATCTGCGGGCCTGGGTAATATCACGCAGGTAGCAGCACAAACACCTACCAACAACATATTTACCATAGACGGTTCAGCCAGCTATGCGATGAGTGAAATGTTCAGCACAAGCGGTGGGGTTACGCTGGCCTTTGACCAAACTTACGGCACACGAAGCGGCTACTTTTTATCGGTGTTGGCACGGCTTGGCGACGTTGCAGACATTGACCTGCGTGCCGAGCATAACATCTTTAATGAGCAAGTTATTCCGCCTGTGCTTGGCGGTAGTTATGCCGAAAACATCTTTCGGCTAACAATCGGCAAGGTGTGGTAGGGGGCGTTGGCTTACCGGATTTCCCAGTATTTCGTTTTTCGAAGTTCTTCAATCCACGACTGTTCCAGACGTTGCCGCTTGGCATATTGAGCCATTTGCTCAATAGTTTTATAATCAAACTCCAGTGATGGAGAGTGTGCTCTTATCAACCGTTTGCGATAAAGAATGTGATAACTAGGCTTTGTTGGGTCGGCTGTGTACGGAAGTGGTTCAGAGACGCCGCCATCGTGTAGGTCAGTAACAACCTTTTTCATATCCGGTGGCAGTCGCTGAACATCAATTTCACCCATGGCTCCGCCGAAGCCCTGTGTTTCACGTTCATCGGAATACATCTTGGCAAGCTCTTCAAAACTCTCGCCTGCTAACACGCGGTTGCGCAGTTCGGAAAGGAATTCGCGTGCTTCGGCTCTATCATCTTCGCTTTGGCCAACCTTAATGAGGATGTGCCGACAATGAATGCTGCTGGTTGTTTTACTGATGAGTTGAATGATATGCCAACCAAAAGGACTCTCAACCGGTTCAGAAATCTGTCCGGGCTCGAGTCCGAACGCTGCTGCCTCGAATGCAGGAACAAACTTTCCTTTTTCTACCGATCCAAGATCACCACCATTAGCCGCGGAGCCTGGATCGGCACTATGTTTCCGTGCCATTGCTGCAAAGTCTGCTCCATTGTTCAGCAGAGAATCGCGTATTGCAGATGCGAGTGCAAGCGCCTGTTCGCGCTGCTTATCACCGGTTTTTATGTTCCGAACGATATGGTACAAGTCAACACGTTCCGGTATCATTGGCAGAGAATCTTTAAACTCTGCATAGAATCGCTCAACATCGTTACGTGTAGCTTTTACATCCGAAAACATCAGGTCGCGTTTTCGCTGTGCAAGGAGCTGCTTCCGGATCTCGTCGCGGAATTCGCGCCGAATTCGCGACATACTCATTCCGTAGAGTTGCTCAATGCGTTGTTCCGATCCGAACTGCTGTACCATCATGGCAATCTGTTGCTCCATCCGCTGAGAGATTTCTTCATCGGTGATCACCACGTTGGTGTCTTCCAATGCGGCCAACAGTACTAAACGCTCGTTAATGAGTTGTGTAAGGATAAACTCACGCAATGCCGGATCGTTTTTCTTGGCTCCAGGGTTGCGCTGAGAATACAGCTCTATTTGTCCGTCTATATCACTCTTGAGAATAATCTCATCGCCAACAACGGCAACGATGCGTTCCATGGCATCTTGTGCAGGAAGGTTCGGACTGCACACCGCCAGCGCTACAAGAGCACAAACGTACCGTAAACAATAGAGAAGGTTACTTGGCACGTTTACCCCAGATGGCATCAATTACCTTGTTGTTAAATACAACCGGGTGTCTTTCACGAACGCCGGAGAGCCAGAGTTCGGTAAGTTTCTTTTGTAACTGATCCTGGTAAGCAGGAGCGAGTTCGGGCATTGCTTCTGCGAAGGTCTTCTGTCGGGGAGGTTCAATGGACTCCAGTTTTACAATCGAATATCCACGATCGTTTGCAAACGGCTCCGAAACATCGCCCGGTTTCATGTTCAATTCTTCGATTTTGCGGGCTAGCGAACTAGACTTGGGCGAAGCTGAGTTATATCTGCCAGCATTTTCGCGCATTGCCTGCCGCTGTGTGTGCTCTGTAGCGAGCGCCGAAAAGTCAGCCCCCTGCCGCAACTGTTGCTGAATGAAGCGAGCTGCACTGTCCGTGAGCACATAAATTTCTGAGAAAGTGTATTTCTGTTCCGTCATCCACCGTGAACGTGTTGTATCAAAGAAACGCTGTGCATCGGCGGTGTCGAATTTGAGTTTGCTCCATACTTCCTGCTCTTCCACTTTAAAGAGTAGGATACCATCGTTGAATTCCCGCATGAGTGCTGCAAACTCAGGATCGTTCGTTTCCATATCGCGTGTGGCCTGATCCAGAAGGATAGGGTCAATGATCTTATTGATGGCGCGCTCCATTCCCGCCCTGTTAAGAGTGTAGCCACGCATGTCCATTCGCTGACGAAGAGAATCAACAAGCATTTGAACAGTGATCTCATGCCCAGGGTACACATAAATGGTTTGCTGTTGCAAGGCCGGCGATACAGCTTTCCACCATGATGTATCGCTGGAGTTACGGGTAGTATCGATGGTGGCCATGAGTAGGTTGTACACATCATGTCGCCATGCATATCCCCAGGCTTTTTTCAGTGAGTCGTAGTGTGTTCGTTTGTCGTCTTCAAAGTACAGTCGGCGGTACGTTTTCTTTGCGTTATCGCGCTCGTCGGCTTCGTTACCAACCTTAGTGGAATCGCGTCGGATAATATGTAAGCCGAAAACTGTGCGTACAGGATTGCTAATTGCCCCATCTTTTAAGCTGAACACGGCACTTTCAAATTCAGGAAGCAGTCGGGAGTTATTGCTCTCCAGACCGGCCGACCTGGAGTAAGGAGCGCCAAGGTAGCCGCCTCGAGGTGCCGATGCATCGTCGTCGCTATATGCCTTTGCCAGTGTCTCGAACACGTCGCCATCGGCGTTCAGGCCGCGTGCATTTAGCATAGCCCTTTGTTGTTGGGGCTTGGCGCGCAGAATTTGCATTAGTGTGTCGGCGAATCGTTCTGTTTGAGCGCTATCGCGAGATTCTTTGGCTTGCAGTAGGATGTGCCGAAATTTCACAACCTCGCGTGGTCCTTTATCGTTAATCTTAACGATGAAGTACCCAAATCGAGTTTCCACCGGCGCTGTGCTGTGCGCTCCTTTTTTCAGCGAGTACGCTTCGTCTTCTACCGATTTGATAATGGAACCGCCGCTAATCCAGGGCAGTTCGCCGCCCTTGCTTCCTGTTTCCTTGTCGTCTGACGAGTCTCTTGCAAGCTTTGCAAAATCTGCACCTCCATTCAGCTGTGCGATAATTGCGCGCGCCTTAGCAAGGCTACGGGTTGTATCCCACTTTGTTCCCGATGAATCAGGAACTGCGCACAGGATGATAGACATTTTAACTTCATCCATTCTACGGCGCACCAGTTCATCTACGCGTGCATTTACGAAGGCTTTGTCCAGGTACCATGTTTCGGTGCGCTGCATCCTTAATCAGGTGAAGCAGGTCATTTTCCTGCAGTACAAAAAGCAGGTCGCCCTGGC
>CAZGHI010000022.1:6182-8969 GCA_964525565.1 uncultured Hyphomicrobiales bacterium | reverse complement strand
CTGATATCGGCCTGAACAGCTTCGTCCTGATGAACTCCGCGGTCTATTGCATCTGCAACCTTCAGGCGGTAGTTGGTATAGAGTCGGAGGAATTCCAGAGCTGTGTCGCGCGGAACAGAAGAATAGGGAACAGACCGACGCGAGAGATTTTTCTGAAACGCCCGCTGTACATCTGCAAAGCGTACCTGTTCGTTGCCGACTGTTGCCAGGATCTCATTGTCGAATTTGGCTGGTGAAGTTGTTTTCTGAGGAGCCGCAGTCTTACCGGTGTTTTTCTGTGCAACGGGGGGGTAACTGCAGATCACTGCGGCACATACGGTTAGGGGTACAAAAATCTTACGCATCCACAAAAATAGGCACGTAATTCATACCCGACAGCACTTTATACATCCAAGAGCACTATTCTGTTAGGTCGCGCGCTACTTTCCACACATCGCCTGCACCAAGTGTTATAACCATATCGCCTTCTACCGACAGTTTTCGAAGTTCGTTGATCACGTCGGAGAGCAACGGAACAAACAGAACCTTACGGTGTCCGGCGGCACGAGCAGCATCGGCTATAGTGGCTCCAGTAATGCCTTCGATGGGCTGCTCACGAGCAGCATAGACATCGGTAACGAGCAAAACGTCGGCATCGTCGAAACTGGTAGCAAATTCTTCTGCAAGGTCGCGTGTACGAGAGTAGGTGTGTGGTTGGAATACTGCTATAATGCGTTTCTTCCAACCAGCTTTTGCAGCCGCAAGGGTGCTCCTGATTTCGGTTGGATGGTGCGCATAATCGTCAACCACCATCCGTCCGTTCCATTCACCTTTGATCTCAAAGCGCCGATACACACCGGTAAACTCCGCCAAAGCGTGGCGAAGCTCTTGGAAAGGGGCATTGCACACTAAGCCGGCAGTTAGTGCACCGAGTGCATTCCGAACGTTGTGTTCTCCGGGTACGCGAAGGTTAACCCGCCCTAACTCCTGGTTTTTGTGCAAAACTGTAAACGAGCTGGCACGTTCGTTGAACTCCAGGTCAACAGCACGCACGTCGCTTTGTGCAGAGAGACCAAACGTAACCACCACCCGTGTGATGTCTTTCAGAATTGATCGTACTCCAGCGTCGTCAAGACAAACACAGGCAGTACCATAAAAAGGGACCTTGTTAGCGAAGGCAACGAATGATGTCTTTATGTCATCGAGGTCTGAGTAAATGTCGAGATGATCGGCTTCGATATTTGTGATAATTGCCACCGTTGGCGAGAGTTGCAGGAACGACCGATCGTATTCATCGGCTTCGAGAACAATCCAGTCGCCCCCCCCGAGTCGGGCATTGCTACCTCCTAATCCATGCAACCGACCACCAACGATAACAGTAGGGTCCATGCCCGCCTTCATCATTGCCAGGCCGCTCATGCTTGTTGTTGTTGTTTTTCCATGGGTACCGGCAATAGCAAGGCAATATTTCAGGCGGGACAGTTCGGAGAGCATCTCAGCGCGCCGGATGAGAGGGATGTGTTGCTGCATAGCCGCAGCCGTCTCCGGATTGGTATGTGGTTGCACGGCGCTTGAATACACTACAACATCAGCTCCAACGATGTTTGCTGCGTCGTGGCCAATGAAGATGTGCGCTCCGCCGCCGGCCAGACGTTCCGTGGCTTCGCTTGCATGAAGGTCGGATCCGGAAACGTTGAACCCTTGGCGAAGCAGAATCTCGGCAATACCACTCATGCCGATGCCACCGATGCCTACAAGGTGTAGGCGACGGATCGAGGAAAAGTTCATTCGTACAACTCTGGGCGGCGGTCTGTAAAGATGTTGTTCATTGCATTAAAACTTTTATTCCGTGTGGATGCCGGATTGATGTTGGCAACGATTACGTGGGGAGTAGCGTCGGCCTCTGGTGGAACGCTCTGTAAAATCGCACCATTGTAAGCGTAGATAGTGCTTCTACCGTTAAAGGTCACACAATCCGTGCCGTTGTGTTCCGACCCTACACGATTTGCAACCACAACATACACCTTGTTTTCCGCAGCTCGCGCCGGCATCACCAGCGGCCACAGGTCCGTAACCAGATTTGCCGGAACAGCCACAACATCCGCACCACGCAGCGCCAGCGTACGTGCGCTTTCCGGAAAGCGCCAATCGTAGCAGATCATGGTTCCGATCGTACAATCCAGGTGAGGAAGATGAACGGGAAAGAAGCCCGTATCACCGGGCGTGAACACATCTTTTTCGCGATAGAATAAATGCGACTTGCGATACACTACCGGAGCGCAGCCATAGCCCCCTATCAGAGCGCTATTGTACACCACGGAGTCAGTCAGGCGTTCCGGGAAACCAACAATCACAATGCGCTTGTTGAGCTCCGCAACGTGCATCAACTGTTGCAATACCTGGCTGTTCTGTTCAAGAGCAATACCGTCGAGCTCATGAGGACTACAGAAGAAGTATCCGCTGGTGGCCAGTTCAGGGAAGACCAGGACATCAGCCGGAGTTGATGTGATGAGCGACGTGATATAGGCAACATTTGCATCTGTATTGGCGAACTGTGGCGTGAATTGAATTGCTGCAATAGTCATTAGAGCGGAACTCTGATAATTGCAACAGGGAAACGGTAAAGCTGATCGGAGGGTAGAATTCCATCGAAAGCATCGAACAGTGTATTGCGTAACGTATGGACCAGGATGGCCACGCCTGTACCGAGGAGGTAGCCGGCCAATACATCAGAGAGGTAGTGTACACCGAGGTGCAACCGGCTTATGCCTGTTGCCAGAGCATACACAACAGAGGGTGTTATCACGT
>CAZGHI010000022.1:5863-6158 GCA_964525565.1 uncultured Hyphomicrobiales bacterium | reverse complement strand
ACAGTGTTGTTGCAAGAGCTGCAGATCCTGCAGCATGACCACTTGGGAACGAAGTGCCAAGAGGATCTTGATAACCACGAATGCAGTCGGGAAAGGCGCGGAACGGCCGTGGAGTGTTGGTTGCAGCTTTTACACCGAGGGCAACACCGTAGGTAAGTACCTGGGTAACGGCAGCTTGCAAGCCTGTTTCAGCAAGGTATCGGTAATCGTGCGGCAGAATGGTATAGACAGGCTGAAGAATGCCAAAGAAATACATGCCTGCAACGATTGCGAGGATGACCGCCAGAACGACGCC
>CAZGHI010000022.1:4575-5853 GCA_964525565.1 uncultured Hyphomicrobiales bacterium | reverse complement strand
GACAGGTAAGAGAGCATCGCTTACAAGAGCAGAGGCAGAGTGTAATCCTTCCGCGCCAACGATGTTTACATCGCGAACCAACGCAGCTTCCCACGGTAACGTCCGACACAGCGTATCGGACTGCGCTTGGATAGCTATAGCGCGGCATAAACAGATAAGGACTACAGCCGTGTGTGTAATAACGATCATTGTGCAAAACTAACACCCCCTGCCAGCCCATGAGTAACTTCGCATATGACTATTGCCATTGTTGGGGCCACAGGCCTCGTGGGGCGTACCATGCTAACCGTTCTACAGGAACGGAACGTACGTTACACATCATTGATCCTACTGGCCTCAAAACGTTCGGCCGGACATCGAGTGCGTGTGGGAAGTGAAGAACATATTGTTCAGGAGCTAACGGACGATTGTTTCCGAGGAGTAGATGTAGCACTCTTCAGTGCCGGAGGAGTGATTAGCAAGCGCTACGCACCGATAGCAGCAGCCGAAGGTTGTATAGTGATTGACAACAGCAGTGCCTGGCGCATGGATGAGCATGTTCCGCTGGTAGTACCAGAAGTAAATGCAGCCGACGTTTATGAGCATAACAACATCATTGCCAATCCAAACTGTTCCACGATACAGATGGTAGTGGCACTGAAGCCACTGCATGACCAGTACGGACTGCGAAGAGTAGTTGTGAGCACCTATCAAAGTGTAAGTGGAGCCGGGCAGAAGGGTGCTGACCAGCTTATGGCGGAAATTGACGGCAAAGAACCCCAAGAAAGAATATCACCACATCAATTAGCATTTAACACTGTGTTTCACAATGTTGTGGATCAGAGCGGAGCCGACGGTGTGAGCACAGAAGAAGAGGCAAAGATGGTGCGAGAGACCCGCAGAATTATGCACATGCCGGAGTTACCCATTGCCGTTACATGCGTGAGAATTCCGGTTTTGGGCGCACACTCGGAGAGTATTGCTGTGGAGTTTGAGCGTGAGTTGCCGTCGCTTGCCGACATCCGGACGTTGTTATCGTCTTCACCCGGGATTACCGTGGTGGATAATCCGGTAGAGCATCAGTTCCCCACTCCGCTGTTGGCACAGGGTACAGACGACGTGTACGTTGGCAGGCTACGGAGAGACCCGACCACTGACAACGGACTGTTGATGTGGGTGGTATCGGACAATTTGCGTAAAGGGGCAGCAACAAATGCCGTGCAGATCCTTGAGTTGTTGAGAAGGGAAGCGGAGAACGTTGCGGCAGAGGAGGTCAGCAATGGTTGAGCAGGAACAGCC
>CAZGHI010000022.1:2489-4565 GCA_964525565.1 uncultured Hyphomicrobiales bacterium | reverse complement strand
GTCATTATGGCTGGAGGCTCCGGCGAGAGGTTTTGGCCGTTGAGCAGGATAGCGCAGCCGAAGCAACTGTTGTGCCTGGGACCCAGCGGACGTACAATGTTAGAGGACGCTATCCGAAGAGTTGAAGGGCTGATACCCTTGAGTCGGATTCTTATCGTAACCAGTGCTGTACTGAAGCCGAGCATTGAACAAACATTGCCGTGGTTTCCAGCAGCGAACGTTATTGCAGAACCATCGAAGCGCAACACAGCCCCTTGCCTGGCCCTTGCTGCAGCAGAGATATTGCATCGAGAGGGAAGCTCAGCGCAATTGTCTCTGATGGCAGTGTTAACGGCAGATCACTACATTAGCAATGAAGTGTACTTTCGGCAAAATGTACAGCAGGCATTAGAGTATGCAGGGCGTGCAGGTGCGCTGGTAACAATTGGAGTGCAGCCATCCAGACCCGAAACAGGGTATGGATACATCGAGGTGGATCCATTGGCAGTCACAGAGAACGATGCTGTGATGAAGGTGAAGGCATTTCGAGAGAAGCCGGATAGGGATACAGCCATGAAGTACGTGCTTGGTGGAAAGCACTTGTGGAACAGCGGAATGTTTTTTTGGAGGACATCCGTATTTCTAGAGCAGCTAAAGAAGCACTTACCTGTAGTAGGTAATGCTGTTAGCGAGATGCTACATGCACGGAACGAGGGAGAGGCCATGGACTCTGCAACTATTGCAGAGATATTTAATACACTTCCGGACATTTCTGTGGACTTCGGTGTAATGGAACGAGCCGACAACGTAGCGGTTGTGCCTGCCGGTTTTATTTGGGACGATGTAGGATCGTGGGATGCATTGTTTCGGTTACGGGAGCAAACACAAACAGGCAGTGTACACGACGGCGAAGTCATTGATTTGGGTAGCAGCCACAGTGTGGTTGTCAATGCAGCAAGAGATCACGTTGTTGCCGTTATTGATGTACACGACATTGTGGTGGTGGCAACACCAAATGCGACGCTGGTTTGCGGCAAGGATAGTGTGCAGAGGGTGAAGGAGGTTGTGGGTAAGCTGCGGGAGACAGGGAAAATGAATTTTTTGTAATGCAGCCGGGTTCTAAATATCCCGGCTCGAACATGTTATCCACAATGTATCCACAGAATTCTTCACAGTTTGGCGAGAGACTTGTTGCAACATTCGACTTATCGTTACCCGAGTCAGGTACAGAAGTCTCCACCGAAGACCGTGTTGCCACGATTACGGCCTTGCTGGTGGACCGCATTACCTTTCTCTTGTCACGTCAGCCCGAGAGGTTGATGTCCATATTGTATCGGATTGACGTTCGGGAGGCAGACGTGCAACGCATCTTCTCGACGGTGTTCCCGACCGAGGTTCCTTTTCATTTAGCAGAGCTAATCGTTGCGCGTGAACGTGAAAAGCAGTTAACGCGGCAGCATTTGCGATCACAGAAACCCGATAAATAGCGGTGACGACTTTCAATCATAATACGCTGATATGACAATATTTTTACATTCGATTTCTAGTTTGGTTACCTGTTCCGCGGCGGGAGAGTGTTGGCGGACCGGTTCGAGCATGAATGCGCTAGGGGTGATCAGTGACGGTGCTATTCTGATGGACAGAACCATCCTTGCTGTGGGTACAACAGCCGAAGTACAGCAAGCCTATCCACATAAAACACAATCAGCCGTGAAGATTGACTGTACAGGCAAAACAGTACTACCTGGCTTTATTGACTCGCACACGCACATGGTGTTTGCCGGTTCGCGATCGGATGAGTTCGCCCGCAGGCTTGCCGGAGTTTCCTACTCACAGATCGCTGCTGAAGGTGGTGGAATCTTGTCAACAGTTAACGCCGTCCGATCGGCATCGGTTCTGGATGTAATGAATATAGGGCGGCGTCTTGTTTTGTCGGCGATACGCCATGGCACAACAACAATTGAAATCAAGAGTGGTTACGGTCTCAGCACCGATTCAGAATTGCTACTTCTCGAAGCCGCTGCAGGACTACAACAAACAACACCTGCAGAAATTCACATTACTTTTCTTGGTGCCCATGATGTGCCGGTGGAGTAT
>CAZGHI010000022.1:0-2476 GCA_964525565.1 uncultured Hyphomicrobiales bacterium | reverse complement strand
CCCCCTATACTACCGACGGATATGTACAGCACATCATCGACGTCATGCTACCGGCAGTTCACCGGCAAGGTTATGCTACAGCCTGTGATGTTTTTGCCGATGAGGGTTTCTTTTCGGTAGAACAAGCAGAACGCATATGTAATGCTGCAAAGGGGCTTGGGTTTGCGATACATGTTCATGCGGACGAAATACAGAATATTGGTGCATCGGCCATGGCTGCCAGACTTCATGCTTACAGTGCAGACCATCTAGAGAGGACAACAGAACGTGACATGATTGCAATGCGTGATGCCGGAGTGGTTGCTACGTTGTTACCTGGTACGGCATACACCCTGCGACTTCCATATCCAAATGCCCGGATGATGATTGACAACGGTCTAATAGTTGCTCTCGCAACTGACTGCAATCCCGGATCGAATATGAGCGAGAACATGCAGCATGTTCTCTCGTTAGCATGTGTGAATATGAACATGACGATTGATGAGGCAATAACAGCAGCAACCTTGCACGGAGCGCATGCTCTCCGAATTGCGCACCGAAAGGGGTCAATTGAAGTTGGTAAAGATGCCGACGTTGTTCTGTATAGTGTACCGAACTATACGGACATCGTGTACCATTGGGGAGTAAATCACGTTGAACGTGTATGGATTGGTGGAGAGGAAGTAGTCTTCACGGAACGTGGCTAACATTCTGGCCAGTGCGTCACTTGAAAGGGCCATCTGTGGTTGAGCGACTATTTACACAAGGCCATAGCCCCTTACCATTTGATTCTCGAACACCGGACGGATTTCGGGACGTAAGAGCATGTTTCTTGCTTGTGTCCATCGTTGAACATTTGTGCCGAAATGCGTAAGTGTTTGAGGGGTGGCAGGTGCAATTTGTCCCCAATGAATTGTGTAAGGAACTGAACCCTGACGAAATGCATCGAAAGCAGCATCGTAATACGCTTGTGCACTTGCGCTTTTTGCTGCAGGTAATTCAAATGTTGCCGTAATTGGAAATTGTGCAAACCCAAGAAGAGATCGGGTTTGTTTGATAAAACGGATGGCAATTACACCAGCATACGACTCTATGTGTGGACGGAGCCCCAAGAGAATTTGTAGGGCATCGAGAGTGCGCTCCAGTGGAACACCTATTTCCACACTGACTGCTTTTCCGCGAGCATCGGTTGCATGAAACGTCTCCCCGGGAGTGCCAACAATGGGGCCAACATCGGGATAGCTATTACTAATAAAGGCACGTGCCGCATCAGGGACCAAGCCGGGTAGTACATCGGATAGAACACCGATAAGACCGATAACGTCATCGCCCGGACGCGACACAGATGGATTGAAGGGGGGGGCAGAAGGTTCTGATGCAGGTACTCTTTCCATAACCGTGAGGTGGACGTTACCCGAGGTGTTGTGCGGGTTGATGACGACTTCTACATGAACGATATTATCCGGGTCAACAATGTCCGGGATAAGATTCGAAACAATGGCAAGGTCCATTGATTGCAACAGATTCTGTAACTGTCCATCGAAAGGAACCGTGCGCCTGGTAGCACGTATCTTGAACAGCGGTACAGACTGTACAAGGAGACCCATAATGATGCCCATGGACCCGAACGACACTAGAGCTGCATTAAACAACTCATCGTTCCGTACCAGTCGTGCACCAATTCGTTTTGCGAAGTTGGCCGTGAGCGCAGGTTCGCTTGCACGTTCAATCCATAATACATCATCGGGTTCGGGTCCCGTAATCAGATGAATTGCGGCCACCATTTCCTGCATCGAACCAAAGTCGTGTGCAGAGCCGTGAGTGCCAGTGCTTACTGCTCCAACAATTGTTTGACCATTGCTTGCTCCGGATGTTCGAAGAGTACGTCCGCGACGCTCGAGATAAGCATACACTTCGCCAACACTGTTACCACATTGAACATAGAATAGTTGAGAAGCTGAGAAGGGGCTGCCAAGGTCAACACTTCCATCGGCGATAGGGAATCGAAGGTTTAGCGGTTTTGTATTCAGCATGGTATCTGGGGAGACGGCAGCGGAACTGAGGGACCACGTTCCTCCGTATGCGCGGATTGTTGAGTTCGTCTGAGTAGCAGACCGGATAAGTTCTCGAATGAGCGTGGCCGTGGCGTTAATGTCGGAGAGAATTGTCACGGCTGATGGTGGTTGAGGATTCCAAACATCTATCATTCGCGCCACTTGAACGGTAACATTTTCGTGTCGGTTCGTCCATGTACCGGACCGTTCATGAGTTATTGCTGTGCGCATAGTTCTTTAGTAGGTAGGAGTTATGTGTGGTTACTGTGGTGGTGCTTCGGCGTCGCATGGTTTCGAGCAGGTGTATTCAACGTTTATGGGGCAAACAATGCCAAGGGTTACAACTGTGATAACGGCGAATCCGAGATTAGTGGACGTGCGAACATCATGTAGGGCATTGCTACCACAAGGGGAGGCCGTTACTCGTGGCGGAAGCAGGCCCC
>CAZGHI010000021.1:19305-39496 GCA_964525565.1 uncultured Hyphomicrobiales bacterium | reverse complement strand
GGTCAACTTCGACCTTCGCCCGAGCAGCGTGCCGGCACCAACACGTGATACAGCTTGGGCTAGGCTACAAGGGAGCCACTTGCTGGTGATGCTACCCGTTCCAGCCACAGTTGTTGTGGATGCCGTGCACCCCGATGGCCGCTCGATGCCACTGTACCGGCAAATCCTGCACTCGGGAGAGCATAGGCTGGACCTCACTGAAAAACTTCGTGCGCTACCGATCGGTGCAGCGTTCCTGCGAGTTACGTATGGCCGGCGCGTCGCTGCAATCCCATACATGAAATAGGAGGCACCTATGACTCGCCCGATCGTCGGATGCCTCTTAGTACTGGCATGCACGCTTCCCGCCTTTTCGCAGAATGAGATCACCCCGCAGCCGCTCCACTCCGCGTTCCCGGGCATCAATACCGGCCTGACCGATACCTCGATCTTCTGCCCTGATCCGGATGCCTTTTTGATAGGGCATCAATGGGCAGCATCGTCCTTCCGGCGCGCGAACCAAGCCCTGGGCTGCAACTTTACCAACGATCACTGGAGTTATCTGGGCGGCAGTGGTGATGACAGTGCAAGGAAAATGCAGTCGCTATCCCGTTTGGATCCAGGTGTTACCAACTACCTTGGTTGGGCTCTCGGCGCATGGCAATGGAGGCACGATAGCACATTGACGAAGCTGTTCATAACACCATGGTTGGGATACCGATTCGATTGCAGCGAAAATGGAAGTGCGTCGGACACATGGGCACCACGAGACTCGGCTTCCTGGCCCTATGGTTTCGAAGCGCGGCATCACGGGTATGTACCGACTAGTTCATCCGATGAGAACTACCGCCGTTATGTATTGCTCAAAGACTCATCAGCAGGCAGTGGCACGGAGCGAATCGTACTGGATAGTTGCCAGCCTCGTACGCAGATATACAATGCCCACGGACAAAAGCCTCACAACTTCGCGCTTGCTGATAGCATGAGCGGCTGGCGCATGTTGCTAGTGGTGAACTTGAGATTGCTGGATAGCTCCGATGGTGCCGATGCAGGTGCACGCGTTATCAAGATGCAGGTACGTGGACACCGGTTTGAACCAGATCCGCTGGATCCAGATCTGAACAAACGCGGGAGTCCTGTATACTTCAACTTCGACTCCATCCCTGGTCCATCGTTAGCCTATGTACAGGAGCTGCCACACTCCCGTGGCAAGGTCATGCGTATGATGGGCGTATCCGATAAGCCCACGGAGGTGATTTTACGTCGTGCGCAGTTGCCGGAAGGGAGTGGACGGGATATTACGTTTACGGCGGAGTTTAGGACGGATGCAGTATACAAGCTAGTAGACGACTCCCTCGAACTACAAGATGCACACCTCAAAACCAAGCAATACCTCTCTCACGGCATCCCTGGCGCCAGCGCACAGTTCATAGACACGCTCACACCGGTGATCTCCTGGTACGACACGGTAAGCGTGGCCATCCGCAGCGTGAGCATCATGCCGCCTGGTGTGTTTAATGCTACGTGTGGTTGGTACGATTCGTTGTTTGCGGTAGCATTTGCCGGAGAGCGTGAGCTGATTGAGCAGGCGCAGGACTACTGGCGCGATAGCGTGGGTAGCTCGCAAGGGCTGTATGTAACCCACTACTATCCTGTTGACGAGTACATGCACTACGAAGACATGGGCATGTACTACCGCACCAAACTGCTGAATGGGTTGGTTAGCAGCGAAACGGGATACGAAGGTCGTGTGGCCGGCCAGAATAGGGTGTACACGGAAGGCGATGGCATCAAACGCGCTCACATGATGGGCGCACCGTTTCTTTGGACGTCCATAGGCCAGGTGGCTCTGCGCACTACACGTTCACCGATGGTTCCATATGTGAACTGGGAGTGGGAACATCACAGGAAAACCAGCAGCACTCCGTACCCATCGTTGGGGCAGCGCGGTGGGTTTGAATTCGAGGTGCCCGATTCACTTAAAAAAAAGTACTATGAACACTATGAAACCATTGGCGAAACGAACTACTTTGATAGTACGGTTCCTTACGACACGTACCAGAAGTTCTCTATTCCCATGCAGCCGCAGTTTGCCGACAGTGTGGTGTATGGTTGGGTGTTGCACCCCGATGCCGGTGGTAGTGTACAAACAGCGTACGAACACTCACTATATACGCGCATCTACTGTCAGCAATCGCTCTATTTTGGCAAGCCCAAACAACGGCACCTGATAAACCTGTTCTACCTGAAGGAAATGCACCTTGGGAAAAATAATATTGGAGCCCCTTACGTAAACTTCTTTAAAATACGTCCGATGAGTGGCGAAGAGGTGCGTCTGGAACTGGGCAGCGGCCTTGCCTTTGGAGCCAAGGGGCTTGTGTACGATAAGTTTTATGATCATCCCAATGTATCATATCCCAACGTGAGCGAACTCGATACGCCGGATACAGTAGCATGTGTCCCGGGTTTGATTACCAATCGTACCACTACCGACTGGGATACGGAAGCGGGTGTGACGCCGGACAACATCTTGCGGCGCGATGAACTGGGATCCGACTTCATAGAACCCAACCACCCGTGGAAGATTACGCAGTGCCGTAACCTTGCAGACTATGCAGCCGACATGGAAGTTGGCAATGCCTACCCACAGCCCGACTCCATGCGCGTGTACTACGGCCAGAAGAGCATGCGCACGGAAATAAAGAAGTGGCACGATCTGATTCGTAACTCTTCAACGCGAGATCAGATCTGGAAGATGTGGCCCGTGGCATGGGTGGGCACGGGCTACAAACGCCTGAAAGGTGGCAACATCGCAGAGATGAAACGGTGGATTGATACCTCGCGCGCGGCCGTACGCATGTGGAAGTGGACGAAGGAATACACCAATGATGCCATGTGGAAGCTGGTGGAAGAACCCGATGCAGAGCGTTTGTACGATTTTATACTTTTGGACACGCGCGATAGCGTTGGCCAGGTTACCGACTCGTGCATCGTGGCAGTCATTAACCGGCGTACCGACCCGCATGTGATTGATGGAGCGTATGCCGATAGTATTCGCGTGTATACCACGGTTGAGTTTGACTCGCTAGCAGCGGGCGACGCGGCTTGGACCTATAGGCAGCTTGGTGCTCGGCGCATTAGCATACCGTTCAACTACACGCACTACCAAAACACAAGCATCCTTTTGGAGATCAGCGAAATCACGCTGGATTCCACACGGCGCATTGATACGGTGATTGCCGGTACTACGGATTTGGCCGTAGACTTTAAGCCAGGCGAGACGCGGTTCTTCTCAATAAAGCGTCGGCCAGCAAGCATTGCTGTTGGTTCTGGCTTTTTGGCCTTGAACACGCAGAACAAACTTGTAGCCTATCCTGTGCCCGATGGAGCAGGGGGCTACCGCGATAGTATCCGGTATCACATGGTGTATCATGCCAAGGATACAGCCATAGACCGGGCAGGAGTCTGGACCGTGTTCTACAAGCGCTCTCTGGCCTATCACCGCGACCAGATGCCTAGTGTTGCAGGCCTGCAGTGGGACACCACCAGCTACCGGTTAAGCCGGCAGACGCACCTAAACCGTCCGGCTACCACCGCTACCGACAGTACGCGGTTGTTCCCGGGCGTATCGCCATTGTTGTATGGACCAACGATAGCCACCGACGAAACGCTGGACCTCTCCTGTGGTTTTCCGAGCATCGTAGTGCGCGAAGACTCTGCCGGTTATCCACGCATCCACGTTGTATACGCCTGTCAGGACCAGTGGGCAGAGGAGTACAACAACTACATGCACATCGTAGAGAATGCCTTTGCCGACCAGGAGTATCCGGACATTGGCCAGTTAGAAACCGGAGGCCGTTCTCTTGTTGTGTGTTACAAGAACCTGAACCACGACGCCGATTCACTCACCGACCTAGCGCAGTGGGGCACGCCTGTGATAAATGCATCGGCCACCAACCGTTTGTTTTATGCCTGGAGCGCATCCGGGCGTGGGATTGGCGTAGGCACGAAGACAGCATCTGCCCCCTATTTCCCAGCTAATGGTTCAATAATGGAGCTGCCACGTCCGGCTTTCGGTACAATAGAAGCAAACACAGCAGCACAGTACCCTTCGGTTAATGTGTACAGTAACATCGGGCTCAATACACAGAATGCCTCGGTGGTATGGCAAGAGGGCAACCACATCCGCTATACGCGTGTCCGTGCCGATGGTAACCCACTGCTGATAGCCAACTACCTGCCCCAACTCAAGGGTATGAACTATGCCGGAGGTCCGCCAGCGCTACCATACAACAATACAGCGGGCATAGCCATCATGAGCGACACCACGGTAAGCGCCGAGAATGAACTGCCTGTTGTTACGCGCAGCCTTACCACAGATCCGATGACGGTGTTCATCCGCGACACTACCAACGGCTACGATGATAGTTATCATTACGGGCACGAGAGCATCACCTGGCAGCAGTACCTGCCAGCTAGTCCACATCAGCGGAGCCAGATCAGGCACCGGCAGTTCTTTGACTTCCCGGAGATAACCAGCAATGGCACGCTTAACTATTGGTATACCGGGACCACCTTTAGCGGGTCGCACTCGCTGTTCAGTCCCGTGCAAACGCAGGGCATCGTGCGCCGCGACTCGCTCACCTGGGAAGGGTGGGAGAACGACACCACGCTGCATACCTACGGCCAATTGCTGAAAATTGAGAGCGGAAACCTGTCGGACTCGGCCATTGTGCTCAACTACAACGTACTTGCAAAAAGCCTGTACCAGCATGTGCGTAATGCCCGTTTGGCGGGTCAGGCCACGTGGTGGCAGGGTACCGAGCAGTTTACGGCAATTCAGACCCAGCAGATTATGCTGCGTCCGTTTCCACCGTTACCGGCGCCACCATCCGGCCCTACCCTGCATTTTAACTATGTGTATGAAGGCGGCACGTGGCCGCACCTAGCCATGCGGCAACGCGAAGACTGGCCGGGTGGTTTGCAAACGGTGCGCCGTGTAGTGCAGCGTACTAACGCCTCCGTGCCCGGAGTACTGGCTTCGGCAGAAGGCTTTTATAAGCTCACAGACCACGAGAACGAAAGTAACCTCGACTACAGTCCGCAGCCCGTAGCCGTAGCACGGGGTTTTTCTACCGCTACCGGTGATGTGGCCCTCGAGGTGTTTCTGGAGAGTGGCCGGGCGCTTGCCTTTACCAGTGATACCACACCACAGGGATGGCGGGCAGCTTTTGGGCCAACCCAGCTTATATCGGAACCCTTTACCGTAGGCACGATGCGCGTGATAGAGACAGCAGTTACCGGACAGAAGCGCAACGGAGTGCAGCTTAGCATCGAAGAGGTGTGTAGCAACTGCACACCAGAACCCTCGGACGTAGGCCTGCCCGAAGCAGCGCAAACCCAGGATACTAGCAGTCACGATACACAGGCATGCAGCAAACAAACCGTATACCTTGCCGAGGGCCAGGGCCGAACATATAGGCTACGGCTTGCCTATACCGCCGAAGAACCCTGCGTGTACTACGAGATGCGTAACATCAGCCCGGACACAGTGGCCTTTGAGAAAGCAGCAAGCGCACCGGCCACCATCGTACACCTGCAGGCGCGAACCACCACAGAAGTGCGTCACACCGCAACCATACAGTGTTTCCCAAACCCAGCAACAGATCGCATACTTGTGTTGTTGCCAAAAGCAGATCAGCCGCGTACTCTTGTTGTGCTAAACATGATGGGCGCAGTACAAACAACTGAGTATCTGGGCAACGCAACAGATTACATGATTAACGTGAGCGCATGGCCACAAGGGTCGTACGTGATACATGTGCACGGCAACGAAACGGTTCTACCACATACAGCTAATGTGAACATCATGCGATAACTTGCCGGATGCAAGCAGTAGTAATAGGAGGCGGTTGGGCAGGAATTGCAGCGGCAATACGTGCTGTAACCAACGGGTGGCAGGTAACACTCGTAGAGGAGCGCCCATATCTGGGAGGAAGGGCACGATCGTTTGTTGATAAACAAACAAACGTTGAGATTGATAATGGCCAGCATGTGATGATGGGAGCGTATGCGGCTGCACAATATGTGATGGAGAATCTCGGTACATTTCATTTGCTACACAAGCAGCAGGCACTGCGTGTTGCTTTTGCAGATGCGGACGGCGGTACAGGGGATGTCCTCGATGCTTCTGCACTCCCCGGAAAGCTGGGAGTAGCAATAGGCTTATTGCGTTTGCGAGGATTGCGTCCGGCATCGCGGATTTTGTGCCTTCGCTTGGCAGTTCGCTTGTCTGGTAAACGTATTGCCGTGCACGGATTGTCGTGTGAACAGTTGTTAGCAAGGGAGAACCAACCGCACGATGCCATCGTCCGTTTCTGGGAGCCCCTTGTTCTAGCAACCCTTAATGCACCACTTCACAAAGCCCCGGCCTCGTTGCTTGTGAATGTGATGCGCCTTGCATTTATGGGCAATCGTGGTGCTTCGGGACTATGGATTCCGACAACCGGACTTAGTAATCTTGTTAATTCATTACCCGAATGGCTTATGCAGCGCAATGGAAGAATACACCTTTCTACCGGTGCTGTTTCGATGAATAGAGAAGGCAACCGTGTACACAGTGTGAAGCTTACAAATGGAGATGTATTACAGGTTGATGCCGTTGTTTGTGCTGTTCCACAGCGTTCCTTGGAGCGACTCCTTGCTGAAAGTGATGTTGCCGCAGAACTGCCACCACGTTCGGAATATAGTCCGATTATAAGTGTGTACCTATGGTATGATGTTCAGTGGCTCGACACCGATTTCACAGCAGCATTAGGTACAACGGTGCAGTGGGTATTCAACAAGCAACGCATTCATCCCGGCTTAGTAGCGCTTACCGTTAGTGCAGCCTCGGCCGAGGTTGCAGAGAGTGCAGAAGCAATCGTAGAGAGGTGCGATGCCGAATTACGTCGGTTGTTTCCCGCACGATCACGTGCACAACGCTTACATGCACAGGTGATTAAAGAGAAACTGGCTACTCCGCTTATTACTCCTGAACTAGAACAAGAACGCCAACGGTATTGGGGCAGTGGCATGCTACAGCCATACGATCGGGAAGCACGCTTTGGAGCAACGAACATTGCCGTTGCCGGTGACTGGACCGTTCCCGGACTGCCCGCAACAATTGAAGCCGCAGCACGGAGCGGAATCAGGGCTGCCGATGAGGTGTGCTCCAGAACCGACGTGTGAGAAACACGGCTCCATATCCGCCGGCCATACCCAGAGTAAAGCCGGCAAGGATATCAGACGGCCAGTGAACACCACAATACACACGCGAGAGTGCGATAATTGCTGCAATACTGAACCATAACCATCGAAGCCTTGGGTAATAGGAACTGAAGACAACAGCCGCCGCCGCATTGTTAACAGCGTGGTTCGACGGAAAGCTGCCACCACCTGCTGATACTAGCGGGTGGACGAACTCCAACACATCGAAAGGGCGAAGCCTACCCAAAGTTTCTTTTATCAGGTAGTTGCTCAAAGGATCGAGCACAACAACGCAGGCAACAGCCGTTGCCAAACACCATCGCCCCTTTGCACCACCCTTCCACAGAAGCCAAATTCCACCAACAATCCAAACCGGACGCCAATACTTTGAACTTGTAATTACAATGGCAACGGCGTCCAACCACGTGCCCGACAATCCATGGATTGCAGTAAAGAGCCACTTGTCAGCAGCTTGCAGAGCAGTAATCAAATCCGGGATGCCAAGTACCATTTATGCAATTTGGAGGAACAGAAACGTAACATTACCCTTTTTTATCCACACCAACCGTTTGCGATTTGTACGCCATTGCCCATCAGCTAATTTGTGAACCGTTGTCTTTGACAGCGGGGGGCAAGACGATCTCTGTACCGAATATCTATGGGCGGACGGTGTGAATACTGAACCGCTGCGGAAGCGTCTTCTTTCATAGATGTTGGGTACGGTGATCGCCAGTGCTGTTTTCACCATCTGGTTCACGTACAACACATGAGGTAGGTATGCACATTTCACGTCGGTTTACATCGGCGAACGTAAACGTTTTCGACATGTTTACGTACACTCTGCGGCGGTCAACACTGCGTAATACGGATGGAACGGTGGTTTTCGATATGGAAGACATCGAGGTTCCGGAGCGCTGGTCGCAGGTAGCAACCGACATCTTGGCACAGAAGTATTTCCGGCGTGCAGGCGTACCGCAGGTAGATGAAAATGGCAACCGACTGGTTGACGAGGCCGGTGAAGAAGTGCTTGGACGCGAACGTTCCGCTAAACAGGTAGTTCACCGTCTAGCAGGGTGTTGGAGATGGTGGGGCGAAAAACATGGATACTTCGATAGTGCCGATGATGCTCAGGCATTCTACGACGAAGTGGCGTACATGCTTCTGAATCAGATGGCTGCCCCCAATTCACCACAGTGGTTTAATACCGGTCTTAACTGGGCTTATGACATCACCGGATCGTCTCAGGGGCATTACTACGTTGACCCTGATACACAACGATTGGTTCGCTCGAAGGATGCGTACTCACATCCTCAACCTCATGCATGTTTTATTCAAAGCGTGAGCGACGACCTCGTGAACGAGGGAGGAATCTTTGACCTCGCAACACGGGAAGCACGCATCTTTAAATATGGAAGCGGCACTGGATCTAACTTTAGTAATCTTCGTGGCGAAAACGAGAAGTTGTCAGGGGGCGGTGTTTCCAGTGGATTGATGAGCTTTCTGAAAATCTTCGATCGTGCCGCCGGTGCAATAAAAAGCGGCGGCACAACACGACGTGCCGCTAAGATGGTAATCGTTAACGTCGATCATCCAGATATCGAAAAATTTATTGACTGGAAGGCGCGCGAAGAGGAAAAAGTAGCCTCGTTGGTTGCAGGGAGTAAGGTGTGTGCAACGTTTCTACAGGCCATTATGGACGAGGCACACAACGGTGGTACAGAAGCAAAGAAGAATCCAAAGCTCGACACGCTCATACGTCGCGCCCTTCACAGAGGTGTTCCCTATAATGCAGTAAAGAGAACACTGGACTTGGTTGCACAAGGATTTACTTCACTAGACTTTAGTACCTTCGATACCAACTACGAAGGTGAAGCGTATGCTACTGTCAGTGGTCAGAATAGCAACAACACTGTTCGTGTTACCAACGAGTTCATGAATGCTGTTGTGAACGACACCACATGGGACCTTGTGTGGCGCACTGACAGCACAAAACGTATAACAGTTCGCGCACGCGACTTGTGGCAGAAAATCAACCTTGCATCGTGGAAGAGTGCTGACCCGGGACTGCAATTCGACACGACCATCAACGAGTGGCATACATGTCCGGCCGATGGCAGAATCAACGGCTCCAACCCTTGCTCGGAATACATGTTCCTCGATGATACAGCATGTAATCTGGCATCCCTGAATCTGGCTCACTTTTACAACGAAACCACGGGCACGTTTAACATCGAAGACTATAAACATGCTGTGCGACTGTGGACCGTTGTGTTGGAAATCTCTGTGCTAATGGCACAGTTTCCATCCAAGGAAGTGGCCGTGCGCAGTTACAACTACCGAACACTCGGTTTAGGCTATGCTAACCTAGGTACGGTGCTGATGGTGATGGGCATCCCATACGACTCTCCCAAAGCACTAAGCATTTGTGGTGCGTTGAGTGCAATCATGACCGGCGAGTCGTATGCTACGTCAGCCGAAATGGCCAAAGATGTTGGGCCGTTCCCGAGGTATAAGAACAATGCCGAAGCGATGCTTCGCGTAATCAGAAATCACAGGCGTGCAGCATATAACGTAAGCAAGGAGGAATACGAAGGTCTGACCATTACACCGCGCGGAATTGATCACAATACATGTCCGCCTGACCTTCTGAAGGCAGCATGTGAAACATGGGACCGAGCCTTGGAACTTGGCGAGAAATATGGCTACCGAAATGCGCAGGCTACCGTTATTGCACCAACGGGTACCATTGGCCTTGTGATGGATTGTGATACCACTGGCATTGAACCCGACTTTGCTATTGTGAAGTTTAAAAAACTTTCCGGTGGTGGATACTTTAAAATCGTGAACCGCAGCGTTAGCATTGCCCTTCACCGCCTTGGATACTCTGAACAACAAATTGAAGAAATCGAAAAGTACTGCAAAGGGCATGGAACCCTTGTTGGATGCCCGGCTATTAACAAAAACTCACTTCGCGAAAAAGGATTTACCGAGGAAGTGCTTGAGAATATCGAAAAACAACTTGATACCGCTTTCGATATACGATTTGTCTTTAATCCGTTTACCGTTGGAACAGCCCTGTGCGAGAAACTCGGTTTTACACAAACCGAAATCAACCACCCCGGATTTAATATGCTCTCACGTCTAGGCTTTACAGCAGACGAAATAGAGCAAGCCAATACCTACGTATGCGGAACGATGACGGTGGAAGGGGCTCCAGGCTTGAAAGAAGAACACCTTCCCATATTCGACTGCGCCAACAAATGCGGTAAAACCGGACAGCGCTATATCCCCTATATGGCACACGTTCGCATGATGTCAGCCGCTCAACCCTTTATCTCCGGTGCCATCTCCAAAACCATCAATATGCCGGGTGAGGCCACCGTGAACCAAGTGGAAGAAGTGCACATTGAAAGCTGGAAGCAGATGGTAAAGGCTATTGCGCTGTACCGCGATGGCTCAAAGATGAGCCAGCCGCTCAATGCCTCGGCTGATAACTACGACGAAATTGTAATGCTGGGCGATGAAGACACGCTCGACGAGACAAAAGGACCCAAAGAGGTGTACGAAGTAATCCGCGAGCGCGTGTATCATCGCGCAGAACGCCGTCGGCTGCCAAAGAGACGGCACGGATACGTGCGCGAGGCCACAGTAGGCGGACATAAAGTGTACCTACGTACCGGCGAATTCGACGATGGTCAGCTTGGCGAGATCTTTATTGATATGTACAAAGAAGGAGCGTCATTTAAAGGGCTGATGAATTGCTTCGCTGTTCTGGCGTCGAAAGCGCTGCAATACGGTGTTCCGTTGGATGAGCTGGTTGATACCTTTACCTTTACTCGATTTGAGCCTGCTGGTTTTGTGGAAGGACACGAAGCGATTAAAAACGCCACAAGCATCCTGGACTACGTTTTCCGCACCCTAGGCTACGATTACCTGAACCGCACAGACTTTGTTCACGTAAAGGCAGTGGACGAGGTTGCAACCCCAAAAAGTAAACTACCCGAAAAATCAGGTTTGCCCGATGGAGCACGTCCCGTGGCGGAGGACGGTACCTTTACCCCACCAATCGTGGTTGGATCCAATGGTCCGCAAAGCAGCGACGGTAAAGCCGACCTACAGGTTGACGTACGGAAAATAGCAATAGAACTTGGCTTTACGGGTGAAGCATGCGGCAAATGCGGAAGTATGCATGTTAAGATAAACGGCTCCTGCCTGGTATGCACTGACTGTGGCCATACTACTGGTTGTTCATAAGTTGAATGAACCTGTTTTGCAGGGCAAAAAACACAAAACCGCCGGCTGTGTAACAAAAACACAGCCGGTTTTCTGTTCCAGAATTAGGCACGGACTTGGATAACAGGTACAGAAGGCATATTTTTCGCCCCTATGTGGAAAATTGCGTAACCCCTAAGGCCATACGAGCATAGGAGAAACTATATGAACTACCGTCTCATCGGTTCACTGATACTAGCACTCACGTTGTGTACTACCAACGTGGTGTGTGCCATTCGCTGTGACGAGCATAAAAAAACTGCGGCTTCGAAAGGTGCAAACGAAAGTGCTTCGGCAACAGCTACTGTAACCTCCGACGTGAAGGGTAGCTGTGCTACGTCGCAAAAAAGTGTATCGGGATGTTGCGCTTCCAAGGCAACCAAGGCAGTGCAAAAAACAACATCCACGCCGGTGATTCACGCAGGGATGAGCAATATGGATAGTAAAGCTTCGTGCTGTTCAAAGAAGATGGCAAAACCATCGTCGGTAACTGAAACACACGGCACAGTGAAAGCAGAAGTGTCAGAAACAGAAACGCCCGGTAAATAAGATAACGTACACGATCAACGATAGCCCCGTACCAGCCAGGAGGTAACAATGTCGAAGGGTGGAGCAGGTAAAGTTTACTTCGTGCTCTATTTGGCCGTAATTCTCGAACTCCTCATCATTATTGTGGAGCGCGACGAGGCCGAGGAGCACCTGATTGCAAAGCAGAAAGAATCTATGCGCATTGTAGAGAGCATTCTCTCACAATTGCAGGTAGGTGCTGGCTCCGAGGGCATCAACACGCGTCCGCAAGATCAGATAACCATTCCACCGCCTGGCGTTAACGTAAAAGAAGCAATTGGTGCCGACATTAAGCCAGAACGCAAGTACCTTGTAGAAGTGGGCATTACCGATGTTGTGGCAAACCTGAAAATGCAGGACTCCGAAGATCCTGAAGACTACCTGGAAAGAATGCGACGGTTCCTGAAACTTTCCAACGTCTCCGATTTGAAATACGAAATCCTGTACAATAACGATCAGAACAGCGAATCCGTGCCGCAAGAAACCAGCTCATGGCAAGAGAAGGCAACAGCTATGCTCGAGCTGAAAGTAAAAGACATGGAAAAGAAGGTCGAGCAAGCGTGGGAACAAAACAAAACCAATCCGGCCGCTTTTGTTCAGCAGATGCAAGACATTCTGCTAGCAGCCGAATACACTATACCACAAACAACGTCATTTAAACCTGGTCGGATTCAGGAACCAGAACTATACTATTCACAGGAAGAGACGAAAAAGCTTGGTCCTGATGGTTCACGAAAGAAGCGCTCGTTTGTGGTAAACTTCGAGCCGCGCGATGCCGGGTGGTACAAATTGCGTTTCTCTTCACGTACTAACCAAATTCTCGGTGTTTCAATTAAGGAAGGGGCCGAGAACATGGATATAGACCCCGAAGAAAAAGTAAACATCGGAACGGTTCAGCTTAAGGTGAAAGACCTGCTGAAAGTTCGTGAAGAATTGCTCAGAAATACCGAAGGCCTTCCAAGCGCTGACTTGGTAAAGACAGATATCGAAAAGTTCGATGCTGAGATAGCAAAACTCAAGGACGAAACTGACGACCTCCCAACAAAGGCTAGAATTCAGCTTTTCGGAGCAATTGTTAAGCTTACAACTCCTGGTATTAAAGCTGAAAATGCCTTCGACCGCAACCAGGGAATGATGGAGTTTAACATCCGTGTGCTTAAGCCAACACCGCAGATAACTGACCCCAAGATTGCCAACCTGGAGACCGTTGTACGCGTGTTTGATAAGCTGAGCAAGCTTGTTCTTCCTATGGAAGTAACACCGGCGGATGGTAAAACCGAATTTGCTTCGCAACCGGGTGGGGCAACCATCACCGCCAGCAGTGCAACGGCCAGTTCCTCTGGCACAGGTGCCAATCGGTGGGTAGCTAAAAACCTGGAAATTCCAATATCGGGATCACTGGCACCACGCGACGAGCCATACGTATTCCAACTTGTTCAAACAAATCAAAGCAAGAAGTCGGAGCCGGCTATCTGTTCGGTGTACGTATATCCATCAACCATCACCAACGAAGACGAAGTAAAAAGTGCCCTCGAAATGTCGTGGGGCGACGCTCTTGAACTGGTGGTGGCTCCGTCCTCCGGTAGCACGATTAAGCCCAACGAGTTTATCATGCAGTTCGACATGGGCACAGGGTCGCAAATTGCACCAGTGAGAAAGCTTAATGTTCAAAGTTCCGATAATATTACAGTGCCGGCTGGAGCAAGTAAGGTAAACCTAAATGTGGCATGGAAAGATCCTCGCTCTGGAGAAGTTGTGCCCATTTGGAGTGGTTCCGGTGATGTAGGATTGAAAAAACCAACAATCGTTACTACCGACATGAATGCCGACCCAATCACCGATAATCAAAGCGGCGAGTTTATTGTTAAGGGCATCCAGGTGAAACCACCCTCCATCAGTGCAGATGGCAACGAGCGTGCGGGAGTTGGTTCGGTTACCGCTAACATCGGGAACTCGTCGGTTCGCGATATGCGCACCGGCCAAACATATAAAGTTGTTGCCGTCGGGAAACCGCGAAAGGTGTCCGGTAACGACTACGAAATCACACTGAAACTACAAGGCAAACTCCCGCTTACAAAGGGGCAAGTAAAGGGCAACGTTCAGATCACTATCTCTGCAACAGCAAGCGCCGATGGTGTTGAGTCTCGCCCACGAATGATTACCAAAACAGTATCTGTAAGCAACTGACGACTAACAACGAATGCAACGCCAGATGATGCGTACAATAATTTCGACCCTGTGCCTTGCGATAATCGCACTGGCACATGTGCCGGCAACTGCACAACAAAATGCCCAGGTGAAGAACCTGCTGATGCGCTTTAAGAATTGGCGCTATGGCATGGTTTCAGTGTATAAGGTGCCCGACGGCGATGAGATAGAATCCATTCGCCGATTGAACATCCTCCTCGGTCCACGTGAACCCGAAATCACAGACGAAGCCAAGGATTGTAAATCCCGCGACGATGTTGAGAGCATCGTGCTTACCGGTGGTGAAGGCATGGATGAAAAAGAAATCCAGAATACGCTCAAGAAACCCGGGTGTAAAGCGTACGAACGCTATTACACTCAGAAGGTTGCTTGGGAGCGTGCTCAGTTTAAGAAGGCTTATGTTGTAACTACTCGCCGGAATCAAGATGAGCCATTCGAGATTATTGCTCTGCTCACACAACGTAATTCCGAAAGCTACTATGCGTTGAAGGACGATCTGGATCCACCAACTGACGTTTTCATGCCCGCACAGCTCAATAACGTTGACCTGGAAAAGCAGTTTCTGATGGATGGGCAAGCTTTAAAAGGACGCGATGTTCTTGGTGGTACGGCAGCATCGAACCTGCTGGAATACTTGAATAATCAGCTTATTCAAAGTAACTACGAAAACGTAACTCCGGAAGCTCAGGGTATTGGTGAAGAAGGAATTCGGTTCGTTGATAAGAAATATGGCAATACCATAAGTATTCCGGAAGACAATACCCAACTGTACATGCGCATCACCGAAGGGTGGCCGCAGGATTACGAAAACAATAACGAGGTAATCGTCAGCCTTGCCGATGGTGTTTCGTACCGCCGGTACGAAAGGCAAATGGTTAATAACTACGGTACCATGGAGTACGACAGTACACAAGCCACGAATTCCAACCTACCAAAGTATGGTGTTGAGTTAAAGTATGGCTTGGAAGATATTAACTACCCGTCATTGTGGTCGGAACGCCTTGCCATGAATGCAATCTGGGGTTCTTCAAAGTTAGGTCTCATTTTACCTACGGGCGGCTGGAGTAATCTTTCAACGTCGTTCGGTAACACACGAACAATGACACATGCCGGCCTGGGTATAAACGGATCGTTCGACTTCCCTATCAAAGTGATTGATGAAAGCGGCGTGTTTAACCTGGCAATGAGCTATGTGTTCGACGATGCCGTTAAAAGCAACCACATGGTGTTTAACGCCGATGCCAACCAGTACCAGGATTTCATGGTGCGGTATCACGCAACATTGCAATACTCGTTTGCCGTGTCTATTGATAAAGACTTCTTGTTCCGTATGCGTCTCGGTGGCACCATTTATGGTATGGAATCATGGGCTGAGTTCTACGGTTCTACCGACAGCTCAGAATTCAAGAATGTAAAGAACACAACGGTAGGCGGCGTGTCAGGTAGAATTGAGTTCATGACAACAAGTTGGTCAACGCCTGCCGGTTTCTCGTTGAACTACTTCGATGAAACAGTGCTTGGCACGGCCTGGTTGCAAATACCTGTAGTCACCAACTTTGCACTTCGTCTCGATGCACGTGTCTTCGCACCCGTTTTCCGAGATCCGCGACCATGGGAAACATCAGCCGTTGTGATGCCTGCACTTCGATTCATCTTTAACTTCTAGCCAAGCCCCTTACCGAACCTAGGTTTACTCAATGAACAGACTCTTACTTGTTTTGCTTGCCGCAGTTGTACTGGTGGGTGTAGCCAATACGGTACAGGCGCAGAACACCGAGGCCATTGTTAAGGCCCTGAAAACAATTGATCCGGAAATACTGCAGTACTTTCCGCGCTGGCGCGTTTGTGAACCAGACCTAAAGGTTCAAATCAAACAAATCTTTGCGCTTATGGGTTACGACAAGGGTAGCCTGGACGAAAACAACATTGTTGTTACGTCCGCACCTGTGCGCGTGGATTTGCCGGAACCCGAATACGACCTTATTCTGATTGAATGTGGTGCCGAGAAAATGGTTGCCGCTGAAATTGCCCAGAACATGCGGAAGCTGGCCTTCAAACTTTCTGATTCTAAGCGTCCGTATTGTTACCAGGATATCCCGCCGGCAGTGCCACCAACCGCAGCCCAGGCTGATGAAATTATCAATTTCATGGAGCCAACGAATGTTACACACGCATTTACTCTGTCAGCCTTCGATCAGGTATTAAAAATCGGCAAAAGCGGTTTCTGGCTGAAAGCCTCGATGGGTACAGATCAGGTTGGTTATCACTATTGGTCGTCAGGGGAGGCGCGCATACAACTTCAACGCCCCCTCTACACAAACACTGATTATAACACACGCACGGCAATTCCATACCTTCTTAATGCTCGTCTTGGATTTGGATACCGTCTCACTGGGAGTTTAGATGGGCAAGACCGTTTGCTTGAGTTTGTACCGGGACGGAACCTGAATGCAGGATATGGAGGAAAACTGGTAGGGGGCTTAGACTTTCATCTCCCTCAGCACCCCCAATTTGGCATTGGGCTGAACATGGAAATCCCACTTCAGGGCATTTCCGATCAGACAACGATAGATCCCAGCACCTACTTTGTCTTTGACTTGGGGAATCGAAGAGTAACGGCGCCACGCTATCCTGTTGATCCTAGTGGAACCGCATACATCTTACGTGCAACAGGACAGGCAACACTGTTCTATAATATTTGGTTGGGAGCTAAGGGTCCGGAAAACTTCTTCCGCTTTGATGTAGGTGTTGGGTACTACGAGGTACGCGAAGCTGCGCTGTTTAACGATGTAGCAGCGGGCCGTAGTTTCCTTGCCTACCAAGGCGTGAACGGGCTTACCCTGTTCCACCCGGACGAAGCGTTGGATTGGCTGTACGTGAAGGCTGAGTACCGCAACCAGGGGTCGTTTCCCTTTGGCATTAGCGCTCAGTTCTCCAATCAGATTCTGCTTGGACGTGCCTATCTACCTCTTCTTGGTGACTGGCTTTATGTGGAAGGAAAGTACAGTACACCGCTGCGAGATGCTATGCCATGGGAACGCGAACACTTTTTCATGGTTTCACCTGTGCTGAGATTAAACTTCTGAGAGATTGCAACTGAAATATTGATGTTCCATCATCCAGGACATCGGCTATTAAGGGCGGCCATTGGGTGCGCCCTTTCTTGTTTGTGGAGTGTTGCTCTCTCACAACAGGCTATGGCATTGTATGCGTCGGGTACAGACTCGCTATCCAAGGCCATTAAACAGGCTGAAAAAGCACGCATTCTCTCAGAACTGGCAGGTTTGCAACTAACCATTAGAAATGTTGACATTTCGCGGTTTCCTGTTGTTAAACTGATCGTTGAAGTTTACGACGATAGTAACCGCGTGATGGAGAACATAGACCCGCGAAGTCTTACGGTAATGGAAGACGGGCAAGAGAAACCCGTTATCTCAATTGAGAAAGTGAACATCAACGAACGTATCCCAGTTGATTTTGTATTCCTTGTTGATGTAACAGGCACCATGCAAGCGTACATCAACGGCGTAAAAAACAACATCGAAAACTTTGTAGCTGCACTTCGAAACCGCGGAATAGAATATCGTTTGGGACTTATTCTTTTCTCTGACATTGTAGAACAAGTGTATCAGCCAACTACCGATGTAAAAGAATTTCTCGGCTGGCTGAATAAGGTGTTTGCAAGTGGCGGGTTTGACGAGAAAGAGAACGCACTCGAAGCCATCCGGGAAGGTCTGGGCATGAAATGGAATCCAGCGGCTAATCGTGTACTGGTAATGGTTAGTGATGCTCCCTACCACCAATTCGGCGAAAAAGGCAATGGAAGAACCTACTGGACAACCGATGTGGCCATCGAACATCTCCAGAAGAATCAGGTACGCATATTCTGTATCACGTTTCCGGATTTGTCCGGATATAAAAAGATGGCCGATGAAACGCGTGGCGCTGTGTACGACATACGTCAGCCATTCTCACGTATCCTCGACCAGTACAGCACACAACTCACCAACCTCTACGCGATATCGTATCGCAGCGATGCCAAGGTTAACCGAGATTCCATTAGCGTTTCAATTCTGGATGAGCAGAAGAATCAATTGGTTAAACAGCTTGTTCCGATTGTAGAAATCGGAAGAAAATTTATTATCGAACATCTGCTGTTTGCCACAAACAGTGCGGAGCTGAACCGTACTGTTGAAGAACTGGAAGTGTTGGCCGACTTTATGAATAAACGCCAGTCAATGCGAATATTGGTAGAAGGGCATACCGACAATGTGGGGTCAGCATCGCTAAATAAAGCGCTATCAGAAAAAAGAGCCGAAAGCGTTAAGTCTTATCTCGTGCAACGTGGTGTGGACCCTCGCCGGATTCAAACTGCCGGCCATGGATCCTCGAAGCCGATAGCAACCAATTCCACAGAGTTCGGCCGGTCTCTTAACAGGCGAACGGAAATTGTAATCACAGCCAAATAACACTACATCTGCTTATCGCTGCTCGAACTGCGGAACTCGTGTGCGGAAAATATTGATGTATTGAGCATTGATTGTGCTTGCCGAAGTATCCATGAAGCTTACAATGTTTACCGGAGCACGCGCACCATGCCTCCATCGAATGGCATCCACCGTTTGCTCCGTTCGATGCACTATGCCTGCCATACTTCGAGCACTTGTGTCATCCGGATTCAGATTGCCGATCAGATATAGATGAGCAGGCAAATCGCTCTTGGCAAGGAATCCGGCAATCATGCTCATAACCAGTGTTTGCTTGCCAATTGGCAGCAGCCCCGTTTCCCGCATGGCCCTATTCAACTGATGGCGATATTCATGCAGACTTGCACACCACGGGTCAGACACTGTACTTCCAATCACAAAGTCTGTTGTTAACGTATCGGCACCGATGTCAGCAACGATAGCTTCTATGATACGCTTTCGTTGCAAGGAATCAATCGGGCTAAAGACCACGGCATAACGGACGCTGGTTGCCTGTGCCCGGCGCTTTCGGTCTAACACTTCCGTTGGTTTGGGAAGTTCTCGGTACAGAACAGACAACACTACCGCCAACACTCCGATGCCGGCAAAAAATGCAAATACGAACTTCCACCTTTTGCTTGAACCAAGCGCCATACGATTAGTCTTCAATCAGTGTTTTTGACGCTTCAGTATCCACCGGAACAGGGTATTCACCAGTGAAACAGGCATTGCAGTAGCCCGTTCCCGGTCCATGTGGAACGGCGTCCATAAGCCCCTGAACGCTAAGGTATCGGAGGGAATCTACCCCTAGAGCGCGGGCAATGTCTTCTTCGTTGCTGTAGTGGTTGGCCACAAGTTCTTCACGACTTGGGAAGTCCATGCCATACATGCAGGGATACCGTACAGGGGGCGACGTAATGCGTAAGTGAACCTCACGTGGATGTGCTTCACGGATGAGATTCACCAGCGACCGCGAAGTGGTGCCACGCACAATACTATCGTCCACCACCACAACCCGCATTCCTTCCAACACACCGCGCACAACATTGAACTTCGTTTTTACTTTGAACTCTCGCGAGTTTTGCCCCGGTGCAATAAATGTGCGACCAACATAGTGCGAACGGATAAGGCCAATCTCGTAGCGTGTTGGGAATTTCTTCTCATTTACGCGGGCGTATCCCAGTGTGGCTGTATTGCCCGAGTCGGGTACTGATATTACCACAACTTTGTCGGACTCTGTTCCTTCTACCGGACTCTCTTCGGCGAGGTTCTTTCCAAGTTTACGCCTAACCTTATCAACTGCATGCCCAAAAATCATTGAGTCGGGTCTGCTGAAGTACACATATTCAAACACACAATGCCTACCTTCCTGCATGGAGTGGTTGATGTAATGCGATGTAAACTCACCCGTTTCGATGGTTTTGGCATCGAGCACAAGGATTTCGTTGTGT
>CAZGHI010000021.1:8428-19291 GCA_964525565.1 uncultured Hyphomicrobiales bacterium | reverse complement strand
TGTGTTCCACATCACGTAGGTAGGTGGCACTAAGAATGTCGAGCGCACACGACTCACTCGCAATGATATAGGCCGTTCCTTGTTCATGCTCCAGTTTCCCAATGCAGAGTGGCCGAAAGCCGTGTGGGTCTCGCGACGCATACATGGCATTCTCACCCATCATAACAAGAGAGTAGGCGCCTTGAGCAGATTGCACGGCCTCGCGCACCTGCTCTACCTGAGTGGATTGTCTGGACCTCGCAATCAGGTGCATGAACACTTCGGTGTCGGTGGTGGTTTGAAATATTGCGCCGTCGGCTTTTAGGCTGTTTCGTAGTTCTCGCGTATTGGTAAGATTTCCGTTATGTGCTAAGCTGAACAACCCGCCCGTGTACGAGAAATGAAACGGTTGAATGTTTGCCAGTGAATTCGATCCTGTTGTTGAATACCGATTGTGGCCTATTGCCGAAGTACCCAGGAGTGTGTTTTCAAAGAGACTGTGATCTTCGAATACGTCTAAAACCAGCCCTTCACCTTTGTGTACTCCAAAGCGTTTCTTGTTACGATTGTTGTCCGTGTACACCGTTACAATGCCACTTGCCTCCTGACCGCGATGCTGAAGTGCATGTAATGCGTAATATGTTAGAACCGAGGCTTTGGGATGATTGAATACGCCAACAATTGCACACATTATTCTTCGCTCATGTTGTGAAAAACATTCTGCACGTCTTCGTCTTCTTCGATTTTTTCGATGAGCTTGATGATGTCTTCTGCTTGTTCATCAGAGAGGCTAACCGTAGAGTTGGGTATCCTGCGAAGTTCAGCGTTCGATACTACGATATTGCTTTCTTCCAGTGCCCGCTGCATGCCGATAAAATCCTCGAACGATGTGTACACAATAAGTTCGTCGTCCTGATCCACGATGTCTTCCGCGCCATTCTCTATAAGCAACAACTCTAGTTCCTCTCGTTGCACACCCACGGACGGTATGGTGAACACACCCTTACGACTAAAGATAAACTCAAGTGATCCTGTTGTTCCCAACTGACCTCCACCGCGGTTAAAGTACGATCGGATATTGGCTACCGTGCGCGTGTTGTTGTCTGTAGTGGTTTCAACCCAAATGGCAACACCGTGCGGACCGTATCCTTCGAAGTTCACCTCGGTAAGGTCGGCAGCATCTTTAGCCGAAGCTTTCTTGATAGCATTCTCAATGTTGTCTTTCGGCATGTTTGCCGCTTTTGCGTTCTGAATGATAACGCGTAGGCGAGGATTTGTTTCCGGGTCCGGACCACCTTGCTTTACTGCAACAGAAATTTCTTTACCGTACTTGGTAAACGTTCTGGCCATGTTGGCCCAGCGTTTCTCCTTGCGTGCTCTTCGAAACTCAAATGCTCTGCCCATAGGAATCGTGACTGTGATGCGTAAGTGTGCGCGAAAAATTGTGGTGGTTGTTACAGAGGTTTTTGATACAAGCGGTAGGTTCTATAACGATCGGCATTCATCGTTTGAGTAAGACCCCGGTTCATCATTTCGTTGTCTTCTAAGATCCAGCTTGCCTCTGCGCCAACCAGATTGCGCTTGTGACCCCGTTCGCCAATTTCGTGGTACAAGGCAGCATCAGCGCCAGACTTCTGATACTCCGGTAGAACACCCATAACAATGATCCTGATGCGATTTATTCGTTTTCGTTTGCTGAGAAGATGATATCCTGCGCCCAGCATGCTTCCGTTCTTGTTGTAGATAAGAGCCTGGTGAACATCCGGCAAGGCAAGGATAAAACCCGCTGGCTTGCCCTTTACCTCTACGAAGAAAATATAATCAGGGTCGGCTATCTGCTTCAGGTCGGCAGCTAAGAAGTCGAACTCCTCGTCCGTCATCTTCACAAATCCCCAATTTGGTTGCCATGCCGTATTGTACATTGTTTTAATAAGTTCCACATCCTGACGAAACTGATGTTTATTCTTGAAGTCAACATTGCGAAACGTGATGCGGTTGCGCTTCTTAATTGCTTCAATCATCCGCTCCAACTTTTCGGAGCGATACTTAGCCGGCGACAACCAATATGCATACAGGTCTTTCACCTTGCTATATCCAGCACCGGTTATAAGACCGGGGTAATAGGTTGGATTATACGTCATGAGCACAACGGGCGGACCATCGAAACCATGAACAAGAAGGCCGCATTCGTCATTCATGGAGGGGTTTACAGGGCCGCGCACGTGCTTTAGCCCCTTATCTCTTAACCATTGTTCTGCTGCTGCAAACAGTGTCGAAGCGACACCCTGATCGTGAATGCATTCAAAGAATCCAAAAAAGCCAACATCGTCATGGTGTGTGGCCAAGTGATTGCCATTGCGGATTGCCGCTATTCTTCCCACGACCTTGCCGTCTTGTTCAGCAAGGAACAGTTGCATCTGCGTATGCTTGTAAAGCGGGTTAACCTTCTGATTGAGAAGTTTACGCCGTTCGGCCACCAGTGGAGCAACCCAATGCGGATCGTCGCGGTAAAAATCCCACTGGCACTTGATAAACGGTAGCGTGTTTGTTGGGGCCAGTGCCCGGATAGTAAGCGCCATAACAGAGCTGGTTGTGAACAGGAAAGCAAAGATACCTATCGCCAAATCCACGGCATGGCAGAATCCACGTTGATTTGCTGTATGTTCGGGAGATTGTTCATTTTTTTCCGGCGCGCATTATTATGCCACGACATACACGCTGTTTTATCCTTCTTTTCACATTGTTGGTGGTTTTCCGGACCAACGCTGACGCAGGTGAGTCTGCAAACATCATCCGACCGGCTGCAGAAAAGCTCACCTCCATTTTACGCGACGGTGATTCGCTGTGGAACGAGGTTGCATTTTTTGCAGACCACTTTCCAAAACGCCTGAGTGGAACACCAATCCTTGAGAAAGGGATTGACTGGTTAATACAGCGATTTACAGCCGAGGGATGGACTGTGCGAACTCAGCCGGTGATGGTTCCCGTATGGGTACGAGGCAAAGAATGGTGCAGATTGGTGGAAGGGGGCTATCCACATGCAATGCCAATGCTTGGTTTAGGCGGAAGTATTGGAACTGGAGGAGCGCCACTTAGGGCCGAGATTTTCGTTGTGCGATCGTTTCAGGAGCTTGCCGAGAATCAGCATAGGGCAGTTGGTAAGATTGTTGTGTGGAATGTGCCGTTTACATCGTACGGCGAAACAGTTGCCTATCGGTATCGTGGCGCCAGTGCAGCAGCAGCAGCAGGTGCTGTGGCCTCATTGGTGCGGTCTGTAGGTCCATTCGGAATGCAAACGCCTCATACCGGAGGCATGGGTTACGAAGAGGGTGTGCCGCGCATCCCTGCCGCGGCCATTACCATGGAAGATGCGCTGCTGCTGCAGCGTTTGCAGGATAGGGGTGAACAGCCAGTTGTTGAACTGTACATGGAGGCCGAAACCCGCGCTGATGCGCCTTCGCGGAATGTAATCATCGAATTGAAGGGCACGGACCTTGCGAACGAAGTTGTTGTTATGGGCGGACACATCGATGCGTGGGATGTTGGTACCGGCGCTATGGACGATGCCAGCGGGTGTTTTGTAGCATGGCGAGCACTTCATGCGATTCGAAGGGCGGGGTTAACACCACGCAGAACGCTGCGAGTGTGCTTCTGGACGAATGAGGAGAACGGTCTGCGCGGTGGCAAGGCATATGCAGAGCAAACTGCTGACGAAAAACATCATGCCGCGATGGAGATTGATGGCGGTACATTTCAACCGACAGGCTTCAGTGGCAGCCTACCTGATTCGCTCCTTTCCCATGTGAAGGATGTTCTTACTCTATTGCAGCCAGTAGGAGCAACGAAGTGGGAGAATGGAGAGGGTGGTGCCGACACATCGCCTCTGTACGAAAAAGGCGTTCCTGTGCTGGAACTTACTGTGGACATCTCTAAATATTTCTGGTATCACCACACTGATGCAGACACGCCGGACAAGCTTGATCCGAACGAGCTGAATGCATGCACGTATGCAGTTGCTGTTATGGCCTACGCACTGGCAACGCTGCCGTAGCGCACGTTACCGTCCGGCAAGCGTTACGTTTAGCGTGAGAGATCTGCCATCACGGATAACAACAACTTCTACCTTGTCTCCGGGATTCTTGTCTCCTAGTGCAGCCGTTAGGTCGTAAATATTTTTGATATTTGTCGAACCCAGCCGGGTTATGATATCGTCTGCCTTCATTCCAGCTTTATCGGCTGGTGTGCCTTCACGAACGCCGCTGATGCGCAAACCCTGTGGATCGTCGGAGTAATCAGGGATTACTCCTAACGTAACGCGGAAACCTCCGGTAGTGGGTTGCGCCTTCGGCTTTTCGGCTCCGTCTGTGAATACGGGCCGCGTGGGTCGGCTTCCAACAGCACGAATGCAGTTCTCAATAACGTCAAGAATGCGTGCCTGACCGTCGTAGTCAAGTTTTTCCCATGTATCCGACGGACGGTGGTAGTCGGTATGCAGTCCTGTAAAAAAGAAGAGCACCGGAATTTTCTTTGGCGTAAACGAACTGTGATCGCTCGGGCCAAAGCCATCGGCCGTTGTTGATATCGTGAACTGCGCCTGTTTATTTGCATCTTCTACAATTGCTGGCCACTCCATGTACGTTCCCACACCGTGAACATTAAGCTTGTTGTTCGTAAGGCGACCAATCATGTCCATGTTGAACATGGCAACGACGTTGTCCAATGGAACCGTGGGCGATTGAACCCAGTGTTTCGACCCCTCAAGTCCTCTTTCTTCTCCGCTGAAAGCGATGAAAACGATGCTCCGAGGTGTGGGTGATTGTGAAAAGCGCTCAGCCAACTCCATCAATCCCGCTGTTCCAGAGGCATTGTCGTCCGCTCCATAGTGAATTGCAGGTTCCTTTTTACCGCTGAGCGAATGTTCATCTCCAAGACCCAGATGATCGTAGTGAGCACCCACCACAATGAACTCACCCGCGAGTGCGGGATCGGTACCGCGTATCATGCCAACGATGTTTCGCGTTGTGCTTTGCACGTACTCTACATCTACCGAAATATCAGCCGTTGTGAGCGGTAACTCAAAGGAGCGTGGCTTCTTCTTCTCATCAATCTCCTTTTCTGCTTCAAAGAGAGTTGGGGCTGACTTCGGAAAGACTCCTGCACATGGTGTACGGCGGACCTGCACACACAATATTCCGGCGCTTTTGCCAAGACGATCTACACCGAAGGGAGATAGTACATCGGCGGAGTCGCCGCGTCCGTTAACGATAATAAGGGCAACAGCACCTTTGTCACGGGCAATAGTAGCTTTTGTTCGAATTGTTGCTAAGTGTTTATAGGTATCGTCGCGTTCTGCCCAGGGTGGTAAACCGCGCAGCACGATAACCACAGCCCCCTTCACGTCAATATTTTTATAGTCGTCGTACCCTTTACCATGCGGCGAGAGACCGTAGCCCGCAAACACTACTCTTCCGGTTGCCGTTCCCGTTTCACTAAATCCAAATGGCTGATACTCAACACCAAGTTTCCACGACAACTTGCTTACGGGCGTTCTCTCGAGCGGAACACCCGGACGTTCTCGTTTTGTGTTGATCACAGTACTGTTGTTGGGGCCCAGCTTAGCCTTCGTTACCATAGTAAACGGGTCGTTATAGGTGCCATGTACACCTGCAGGTTCTAGATTGAAGCGCTTGAACGTACCAGCAATGAAATCGGCTGCTTTTTCTATTCCTTGTGAGCCGGGCGCGCGTCCTTCGCATGTATCGGATGCCAGGAACCGGACTGATTTCATCAGTCGAATCGCAGTCGGAGTGGAAGCCTGCTGGGTATGAACTGTTGCGGACCACCCAACAAACAGGACGAATAACAGAACACGAGAGAAAGCACGTATGGTCATAGAAGCATCTGTACATTTGCAGCAAACCGCAAAACTAGCCGCAAGGAGCGGAGCGAACAACGTTGAACCATGCAGAGTAAAATCCGGGCGCTGGCATCAGACACGCTTGTGTACGGCGTATCCACGGTGATAGGCCGTTTCCTAACGTTTCTACTCACCCCGCTATACACCAACTTTCTCACAGCTTCTGAGATTGGCGAGGTCACGGCCATATATGCCGCAATTGCCTTTGTTGGAATTGTGTACTCTCTTGGTCTGGAGCCGGCTTTTATGCGCTTTTGGGACAAGGAAGACTCGGCACAATCTGAGCGCGTATTTTCCACGGCGTTTATTGGTGTCGCCTGTTTTGCCTTCATATTCACGATGGGTGTTGTACTCTTTGCCAGTCCAATTGCAGCATCGCCGATACTGCAACTGGATGAGCATGGTGCACACCTTGTTATGCTGGCATCTGCCATTCCGCTGTTTGACGCATTGGTGCTGATACCCTATGCACGCCTCCGCATGCAACGCCGGGCGCGCGCATTTGCAATGATGCGACTGTTCTCCATTGTTATCAATGTTGCTCTGAACGTTGTGTTTGTTGTTTCTATGGACTTGCATGTTTACGGTGTACTACTGGCTGGGGCTATAACCAACGCTGCAACGTTTCTTGCCTTTATTCCCGGTCTTAGACTGCGTTTTCATGGGCTGCACCGTTCATTGCTTTGGAACATGCTTCGCTTTGGACTACCTACGGTTCCGGCAAGTTTCTCGAGCATTGTTGTCCTCATGGCCGACCGGACGGTGATGCTCATGCTCACATCAAGTGCTTTGCTTGGTTTGTATCAAACCAACTTTCGTTTGGCGCTACCGCTCATGATGTTCGTAACGGTGTTTGAATATGCTTTCAAGCCCTTCTATTTAAATCATCGCAACGATGCTGACGTTAAACAACTGCTTTCAAAAGTGTTAACATTATTCACCGTTGTGTGCGGAATTGTGTTCCTGGTAACAGCCACCAGCATGCCGTATGTGGTACGAATGCCGTTCATTGGTGGAAGATTCATTAATCCCGATTACTGGGTAGGATTGAGTATTATTCCGGTTGTCATGTTCGCTTACTATTTGAACGGTGTATTTATAAATCTTGCTGCAGGACTACATATTACCATGCGTACTGGCTGGCTACCAGTTGCAACAGGTGTTGCGGCAGCGCTCAATGTTGGTGCTATGCTAGTCCTTGTTCCGGCACTGGGAATAATGGGAGCGGCATGGTCCAAGGTAATTGCATACGGAGGGTCGGTAGTGATTTTGGCGTTTTACACGTCTCGCTTCTATCCCGTGACGTACGACGTGCGCAGCATACTCATCACCACCGCTCTTACAGCAATCCTTTATACCGTCGTAAATGTTACCGATGAGTTCTCTGGTTCGGGCATAGCTCTCCGAATGGTAGTAGTCCCGATTTTCGTTGCACTACTATTCGGAACCGGTGTACTTCGAAAGAATGTTCTTACAACCCTGATGCGAATGGTGAGGCGATGAAGAGAACACAACTGCTTCTAGCGTTGTGCTGCATGCTGTTGGCGGCATGCAGTACCACACCAGGCGGCGATGCAGCAATTTCACCTCAGAGCCGTCGCGAGTTTGAGCAAATGAAATATCGCAATCCGGCAACAGGCCAGATACCGCCGAATATGCGTTGGAAAGAACTGCAGTTTGCACGCAGGCTACCCGGCTCGGTGCACCAGCTAAAGCATTTCGAAGGTGTGCAGAACTATGCATCGTTTCAACAGGTTGGCCCGTGGAACATCGGTGGACGTACTCGTGCAGTGGCCATGGACGTAACCGACGAGAATATTCTGCTGGCAGGCGGTGTATCCGGTGGACTGTGGCGCACTTCGAATGCCGGTACCGATTGGTACCTGGTAACACATTCGCATGAACTACACAATATCACGTCACTCGCGCAGGACAGAAGGCCGGGCCGAACCCATATTTGGTACTATGGAACCGGCGAAGCCTACGGAAACAGCGCACAGATCTCAGGCAACGGCATATGGAAGAGCACCGATGGCGGACACACCTTTTCTGTACTGCCGTCAACCGTATCGGATCGCACACCATCATTGCATTCGTTTGCATACTCATGGCGAATTGTTCTTCCAACATTAGGTTCTGATGAAGTTGTGTACAATGCAACAGCACGGTTTGGTATCCTTCGTAGTACAGATGGGGGGGGGACATGGACTACCACACTGTCATCTGATTCCTACTTCTCCGATATTGCTATTACAGATTCAGGTGTTCTTTATGCTGCTCTCAGCAGCTTTACCGCTGTTCAGAATACGACGGCAGCACGAAAGGGCATTTTCCGGTCTGTTGATGGCATTACATGGACAGATATATCTCCGCCGGATCTGCCAAAAGAATTTAACCGCGCAGTTATCGGTACAGTGCCTGAGGCAGACAAAATCTTCGTGATTGCCGAAACTCCGAACCAGGGTACAAAGGGACAATTCCATCTTCGCACGGGAACACGAGAAGAGTGGCACTCATTGTGGAGTTATGAGTATGGTGGAGGCGACGGCACAGGAACCGATGGTACATGGATAAACCGTAGCGCAAACATTCCCCTTATGGGCGGCAGGTCAGGCGACTTCATATCACAGGGAGGGTACGACCTTCTGGTTCGCATTAGTCCTCATGATACCAATGTTGTTATCCTCGGGGGTACAAATCTCTATCGCTCCACGTCGGGATTCCGGTCAAAGGAAGACATCGCTTGGATAGGGGGCTATGGTTTTCCGGTGGAAGGCGGCGAGCGATTTCCACTTTGGCCGAATCATCATCCAGATCAGCACGATGTGCTGTTTCATCCCAGTCAGCCGCGCAGCTTGATTTCGGCTAACGATGCCGGCGTTTTTATTACCAGCGAGATGTTTGCCGATACAGTGCAATGGACATCGCTTAACCGAGGTTACTTTACCACACAACACTATGCCGTGAGCATCCGTCACGATAAACCCACACACGATATTGTGGGAGGTATGCAAGACAACGGTACATGGGCTACCAATGCTTCGGAAAGTACACAACCGTGGTTTAACCGAGGCGGGGGTGATGGCGGATACTCTTGCTTTGCAGAGAAGGGCAGAACTCTGTACGTGAGTTCGCAACAGGGACGAATCCGTCGTTTACTCCTCGATGAGAATGGCGTGGAAGTAGCTCGTACACGCATAGATCCCGCAGGCCCGTCCAGCGACGACTATCTCTTTATCAATCCCTTTGCAGTTGATCCAAATGCAGAACACTGTGTCTTCACGCCGGCAGGAAGGATCATCTGGCGCAATAATGATATAACGAGTATTCCAATGGGCGCCGACGACTCGGTTAGCATTGGATGGGATACGCTGCACAATAGCAGAATTCCTAGTGGACGGATCTCGTCCATTGCAGTATCTCATTCACCGGCTCACATTCTGTATTATGGTACCAGTGTAGGAAAGGTGTACCGGATGGAACAGGCACATCAGGGCCAGCCCCTTGCCACTGATGTGTCGGCAGGACTTCCCGCAGGTGGTTTTGTGAACGCACTCACAGTTGACCGTAGGAATGCACAGCGTGTGATTGCGACCATGTCCAACTACGGCATTTTAAGTATATTTATTACTGAGAATGGAGGCACAACCTGGCAGGCAATTAGTGGAAATCTTGAGGAGTTCCCCAATGGGGGGGGCAACGGACCTGCTGTAAACTGGGTTGATATTGTTCCATTTGACAACACTACGGATGTACTGGTAGCGGCAACATCCACCGGACTCTACATGACATCCGAGATCAACGGTATGAGCACGGTCTGGACGCAGATAGCAGCCTCTGAAATTGGTAATGTTCCGATAGATATGGTTGTTACGCGGCATGAAGATAAACGAATTGTTGTTGGCACGCACGGCCGCGGGGTTTTTGCAGGAACGATAACAGCGCTTCCACCTCGGCCTTCGCAACCCACATTACTGCATCCGGAGAACGGCAGCATGGGTATTGCAACCGAAGTTGCATTAGGGTGGGCCCCCGTACAAGGTGCCGTTTCGTATCGTGTGGAGCTCTCGCCGACATCTGCATTTACGGACTCTGTTCAACAGTTCGACGGCATTACTGATACATCGTTTCGCGTTACCGGCTTAAAGGAAGGGCCGCACCAATACTACTGGAGGGTAACAGCGTTTGGCGGTGGTGGAAAAGGCCAGGAATCGGAAGTGTGGCAGTTTTCTACGATTGTTAGGCCACCAACTCTGATTACTCCGGCCAACCGTGAAGAAGGTGTATCGGGATTGCCTGTGAGATTGGCCTGGGAACGAGTTCCATTTGCAACGCACTACGACGTGCAGGTAGGTACCAACCTGGCTTTCACTACGATTGTTGATTCGGTAGTAAACATATCAGATACGGTGGCCCACGTAGGGAACATGGCAAGTGGCACGCGGTATTTTTGGCGAGTGCGAAGCAGTAATCAACACGGAACTAGCTCGTGGTCAACCAGGCATCAGTTCATTACTGGCGTGCTAACAGGTGTTAGCGAGTCGGATTGGAACACTGCAAAGGCGTTGAATGTAGCTCCTAACCCCACATCCGACAGGATTGTTGTAACCAATCCTCGCGGACTCAGTTCTGTACAGCTATGGATAGTGGATGCATCGGGCAAAACGATACAACAACATTCTGTAGAAGCAACGAAGATAATTATTGACACACGCCATCTTCCTCCTGGTGTGTACTCGCTGCGTATGCTGACGGAGGGAGAGGCATACAAATCACAATTCGTTGTTGTGCGCTAACCGCTTATGGTTGCATCAACACTGCAGCGTCGGGTCCGAGGGGAATGCCAAGAGTCATCCACACCAACATAAACAGGGTCCATACTACCAAAAACGAAAAGGAGTATGGCAGCATAAGGCTGAGCAGTGTGCCCATCGAGGCCTGGCGGTGATATCGTTGCATCGCCACAA
>CAZGHI010000021.1:5548-8404 GCA_964525565.1 uncultured Hyphomicrobiales bacterium | reverse complement strand
TGCAATCATGTTTGTTGATGAGTCGCCGATACGAAAAGCCAATTGTGTTGCCGCAGGGCTGATGCCGATAAGCATAAACATTGGTACAAATACCGGTGCCATGATTGCCCACTTTGCCGAGGCGCTGGCCACCAGAAGATTTATGAGTGCTGCAACAACAATAAAAGAAGCGAGAAGGAAGGGGCCTTGAATGTTCAGTGACTGTAAAAAAGCTGCGCCATTCACCGCCGTGACGATGCCAAGGTGCGACCAACCGAAGTAGCTGATGAACTGTGCCATAACAAAGCTGAGCACGATGTAGCTGCCCATTGTTGCCATGCCGTCGTTTGCCATTGCAGCAATGTCTTTATCGGATCGTACGGTTTTAGTCATGGCCGCATAGACAATACCACTAATTAGGAACAGAAGCATGAGTACCACAACGATGCTCTTTTCAAGGGGCTTAAGTGTACCCGCCTCATCACGTAGGATGGCATCTTCGGGCGCTGAGATTGCAGCAAGGATGCCGATGCCGATGAAGAACGTTACGATTGCAGCAAGGAGTGCTCGTTTTTCGGTGGAATTCAGAGGTTGTTGCATCGTAGCAGAAGAATCGGCCGAAGTCTTCCACACACCAAGCCGTTTTTCTACCATCGTCTCACATACCAACGTGCCAATAATGGTAATCACAAATGTTGATGCAATCATAAAATACCAGTTGCTGGCAGCGCTAACGGTGTATGCGGGGTCAATTAACTGTGCGGCTTTTTCTGTTAAACCACTCAGTAGCGGATCTAGCGATGTAATTGAAAGATTGGCACTAAAACCACCCGCTACTCCTGCAAAAGCTGCCGACAAACCGGCAAGCGGATGCCTGCCCACTGCAGCAAAGATGGCAGCACCGAGAGGAACAAGTACGATATAGCCGGCATCTGCTGCTATGGAGGAACTGATTCCCGCAAACACGATAGCTGCGGTTAGCATTGAACGTGGAACCATATGAACCGTAGTTCGCAATGCAGCCGTGATAAAACCTCCTCGCTCTGCCACCGAGATGCCAATCATCGTGACTAACACCAATCCCAATGGCGGGAATTCGGTGAAGTTTTTTACCGCATCGGTAAACATCCGGCGCAGCCCGTCGGCAGATAACAGGTTCACAACCGAGATGACCTCCTTCGTGCCGGGATGAACAACCGATACCCCGAGAAAGCTGAACAGCCACGATGTGCCAACAACCAACGCCGCTGCGATGAGGAAAAGTGTTACGGGGTCTGGCAGCTTATTGCCAATACGCTCGACAGCGTCGAGAAACCGAAGGATAAATGTTCGCATTGGCGAATATATTCTACGACTACGCTAGAACCTTATACACTATCGAGAAACACTCCGTTTGAAATCGAGGTGTACAATGTATCTTCGCCTCATGAGCATTCAAACCAACATTCGCATATTGATGCAACGACTTCATGTTGCTTGCGAGCAGAACGGACGGGAACTGGGCGACATGAGAGTGCTTCTGGCAACGAAAGACCAAACACCGGCTGAAATCCGCGAGGCAGTGCAGGCAGGACTGCACCTGTGCGGGGAAAACAAAGTGCAAGAGCTGATTTTAAAAGCTCAGCAGCTTAAGGATGTTGATGTTGTGTGGCACTTTATTGGTGCACTGCAAACCAACAAAGTAAAGGATTGCGTTAAGGTTGTAACGTGCGTGCAGAGCGTGGACAGAGTGAGTCTTGTGGATGAGTTAGACAAAGCATGTGTTAACATCAACCGTCACCTTGACATTATGGTGGAAGTAAACACATCCGGAGAAGCAACTAAGCATGGATGTGCACCCGACCAGGTCGAGCCATTGTTAGAGCACATTTCAAAAACGAAACGTTTACATGTCCGCGGATTTATGACGGTGGGCGCACTTTCTACCGACGAAGCTACCGTACGCAAAGGCTTTGCCTTGCTTCGTACTATTCGTGATACAGCCATTGAACGAGGCTTGGCTCCGACCAGCGCATTCGAACTAAGTATGGGTATGTCCACAGACTTAGAGTGGGCTGTGGCCGAAGGGTCCACTATGATTAGAGTAGGATCAGCAATTTTCGGAGGACGTTAACCATGCCGCACCTCGAGTTTGTTGACGAACTCGTTGTGTTGTGTATCACGGCTGTTGCAGTTATTCTGCTCTTTCGGAAAATCAACCTACCGCCAATCATTGGTCTCATTGCTGCCGGCGTTATTCTGGGACCTATGGTGTTGGACTATGTGCAGAATGACGAGCTTGTACCGAGCATGGCCGAGCTTGGCGTAACCATGTTGTTGTTTACTATCGGCTTGGAATTTTCGCTCGACGATCTGATTGAGCGAAGCAGAATCGTGCTCTTGGGTGGAACATTGCAAGTGCTAATATGTTCGGTAGCAATCGCATTTGGTGCGTGGCTTGTTTCTCTGCTCACCGGCTATGGTTTAACACTGCAGGCTGTGATAGTGATTGGAATGGCGTTTTCGTTGAGCAGCACAGCTTTTTGTATGAAGTTGCTTAGTGATCGCGGAGAAGTATTTACGGCACATGGAAAGGCCGTGCTGGGTGTATTAGTATTTCAAGACATCATCATTGTTCCGATGATGATTGTAGTAACTCTGTTAAGTCCCGGGGCTGATGTATCGGCCGTAGCAATTGTTGTTAAAATCGGCACGCTCATAGGAATTATTGTTCTGCTTGTGGCACTGCTTCGTTTGGTACTACCGCGCCTGGTTCGGTTTGTTACCAGAACAGAGTCGGCAGAGGTTCTTGTGCTAGGTGCATTGGGGCTTTGTTTTGGTGCGGCCTACATCACGCAGGAGCTTGGCATGTCGTTGGCACTAGGCGCATTTCTGGCC
>CAZGHI010000021.1:0-5532 GCA_964525565.1 uncultured Hyphomicrobiales bacterium | reverse complement strand
TGCTGGCAGTGAAGAGTCCAAATACATTGAACGCGTGATGGCACCATTTCGCGATGCTTTTACAAGTGTATTCTTTATGTCAATAGGGATGCTCCTCCACATCAATGTGGAATGGCTGCACGTTAACCTTCTGTCGGCAATTGTTGTGATAATTGTTAATGCTTTTATTGTAAGCGTGTTGTTGCAGGTGATAGGAGTAAAGAAACGTGTAGCCATAATGTCGGGCGTAATCCTGGCTGAGATCGGTGAATTTTCATTTTTGATAGCAACTACGGGTCTTACCAACGGTATCCTCTCCGATGCCATCTACCAAAACATTCTGGTCTGCATTATCGCTACGCTCGTTATTACTCCTGCCCTCGTAAATCTGGCGCCGAAGATTGCAGACTTTTTTGATAAGCCTGTACAAGCTGAGACCCAAGTCTAGTGCACGATGCGCAATGGGGCGGAGACCACAGCCCCTTTACACATCACAACAACAACATATGCACCGCTGGCTAACCTGTCGGTCCGGATGGGAAAGGTGTGCAGCCCTTGGTGGAAGTGTGTGTCGGAGTAGTAGGTAATTAAGGGTTCGCCAATGGGAGTGGTAAGTATTATGGTTACGTCCGCTGCTGAATTGAGCGCAAGCTGCACTTGCACGTTTTCGGATGCTGGGTTCGGTGAAAGGAGCAGAGAGAGGTGTGAGTCGGACATCGGTGACTCGCTAACATCCGATGGCGTCTGGGTTTCCATGGATATCATTTCGTCGCCGGGTTGGTAGGGCAGCCAGTGGAAGTAACAGAGCAGCATTTCGTCGGTAGTTGCCTCTCCCCAGCGCACTGTTCGCGGAGGCGTGTTTGGATTCAACGGGTTATTTACCGTGTTGTCATACGTTGCTTCATAAATAAGCTTAGAGTTACGTGGAACCCGCACAGGGTTTTTAAAAGCATAACTTCCTTGCCAGTTAAAGTCCCATTCGCGAATGCGAACCAGAGGTATGGTATCGCCGACCGGTGGTACTGCATAAGCCCGTGCCGCTGTTCCAAGCAAGTGCATGTGTGGAGCCACGGCAATGATGCTTACATCAAGTGGAACAGTGTATTCGGTGGTGAATGTTGGTGTGGTGTTGGGTGGCAGCACAAAAGAGCCGGAGCGAAGATTTCGTGGAGAGAGGGCGAACTCTTGTATCACTCTGGGGTCCGCATTAGTACTAAAGAACACGTTCACCTTGGAACGGTCGGTTTGTTCGATTGCTGACGGTGCATAGTGAACCTGAACAACAAGGTCGCTACCCTTAAACATGCGTGCGCCGATACCATCCGGATAGAAGCGCATCTGAGACCCGGGAACCCAGCCCAAGTATGATGCAGAGCTTTCGAAACCGGGGTCGCCAAACCCGCTGTATCCCGGCTCAGGATCATCCGCATCGCGCATTCGCGCTGTGCCTGTTGTATCCAAGAAGTATAAAACATGATGAACAACCTGTGCATTGCCGGGACGAAACTCCAGCGCACGAATAGTTTTGTCTTCGAGGAGATTCGTTGGAAGCACGAAGTAGCGATACACATCGCGACTATTGCCTTTTACGGTCCACGGTTCGCTCATCTCCAGTACAAGGTCTGGAATGCCTAGTTGTGAACCGTCGGGAAACACAGGGGGCTGCGGTGCCTCGGCCAGATTTCCCGGCGGAGAACCCGCCGCTACCCAGTCCTGAATGGCCTGTATCTGTTCGTTGGTAAGCGAACGATCGCCCAGGAACGATCCCCAAGTATGATCGGGTTTCCATGGTGGCATGTAGCGCGATGACGTAACAGCAGCAATCATCGAAGCACGGGCGGCGACATCGTTATATGTTTCTAATGGAAATGGAGCAATCTCGCCACCTCGATGGCACGGGGTGCACTTACTAAAGATAATCGGGGCAATCTCTCCGGACCATGTGGGTACGGTCTGGGTGCGCAAATCAGGTGTAGTAACCAAACAGAGCATTAGTGGCGCAATAAAACAACCGACGATTTTCATAGTGTTATTCCGGATACCCGATATTGCAACAATTATGATTACTACGAATACTCCAAATGTAGGAATAATCGGTGGTGCTGGAACCATGGGCTCACGACTGCTTGAACGCTTGGCAAGTGTTGGCTATCGCGTTCATGTGTTCGACAGCAATGCCACCGTTCATCCGGAAACGCAACTGCCCAACACGTCCATCCATGCATCGGTAGAGTCCGCCGTTGATGCTTCGGAGATTTTGATTTTGGCTGTACCATACGTTGTTGAACAGGAGATTGCCGAACGTATCGGTGCCATTGTTGGTAACCGCATTGTTGTGAGTATCACCAACCCGCTGACTCTTACGCTGGATGATGTTGTAACGCCGCATGATGAAAGTGCTGCAGAACACCTATGTGCGCTTATGCCCCATGCTCGAGTTGTAAAGGCATTCAACTCACTATCGGCGGCAGCATTTGATGTGCCGCACACATCGCCGCCCGTGTTCGACACCTTTGTGGCCTCTGATCATCGCGATGCAGCGCACGTAGTAGAAGAGATGATACGTGCCATGGGGTTCCGTCCGTGGTACGTTGGCGGACTGATTCTGAGCAGAACGCTGGAGCGAATGAGTGCCTTGCTTATAGGTGTATCGCAGCGTTATAGCCTGGAAGGTGCGCTTGGTTGGAAGATCGTTCAGGTAGTGGAACAACGCGACAGAGGTAAGGAAGATGTTAAAGCACTATAGGCAGTGGATTTGTGCGATGTTGCTTCTGCCGGTGAGTGGAATCGTATCTGCACAAACTGTTCAAACCGGTTCGGTGCGGGATGCACAAACGGGTGCTCCCCTGGGGGGGGCCTCGATTCGAGTCGTAAACACAACGCGTGGTACCTATACCCGCAGCAACGGAACGTTTCGTTTGCCACTCGATCCGGGAATGACTGTTCTTACCGTTCGTAGCATAGGGTATGCCGACACAACAATACCGGCTCAACCCGGAAAAGATCTCGCTATTGCACTTACTCCTACAGGTGTTACCAAGAATGTTGTGCAGGTAACGGCAGATATTGAACCCATGGAAGTTGTGCGTAGAGCTATAGCCCGCGCAAAAGAGAACGACCAACGTTTAACCACGCTGATTAGTACAACCTATTCTAAGATGAAGGTGGTTCTGGACGTACCAAACATGGGACAAGAACAACAGCCACGGGAAAGCATCACAGAAACGATATCAAAGGTGTACTACCGGCGATATCCGGAACGCGAAAAGCGCGTTCATATCGAACAACGACGACAAACGCGGAACATTCCGGCAGCGAACAATCTGGGGGTGTTCGACGATTTTCTGGACATTACACGTCCGGAGCTGCGCATTATGAACACACGTCTAATTACACCACTGGGCGAAGGTGCGCCCGATATGTACACCTATCGCATTGTGAACCGCAAGGCCATGGGCAAGGCGTTAGTATATGAGCTGGAGTTTGAGCCCCGTTCACGCTTGTTTCCCGGATTCGAAGGCACCTTGAGCATCATTGACAGCTCATACCAAACCATTGCAGCAGAGTTTACGACAACTGCCGAAACTGCGTTTCCATTTGTAAAAAGATTGAAGTATTCGCAGAAGTACGAGCAAGCAGACAACGGCATTTGGGTGCCAATGTATCAGAACATCAGCGGAGAAGCCTCGGTGGCTGTTATTACCGGGCTTGCAGAGTTCAAAGGCAAGCTTTCCATAGAAGCATACGTAACGAATGCAGAGGCCAATGTGCCAATTGCAGACTCGCTACTGCGTCCTCCATCCGATACTACTGTTCGCGGTGTAACCGCTCAAACGTCAGGCGTAACCATTAGAACACGCGGTAGGGCAAAACACGTAACAGTTGCTAATGATGCGGATAGCTCGAGACCCGATTTTTGGGATAATCATGCATATGCCGAAATGAGCGACGAAGAAAAGGAGGCGTACCGCGCTGCAGATAGTATCATTGCCAACAGAACGCCCCGCTCAGGCGATACAAAAGAGCGCATTGGACTTGTGGACATTGGACCGGTAGGTATGAATGTGCTCCCGCTGTTAACGCGAACAACGATTACCGGCTGGGCGTTTGGGGGCGAGTTGGAGTTCGTGTACACGCCAGTATCGTTAACACTTACAGGACTGTGGGGACAGAATAACACCGTTGCCGGTAATATCGGACTGCAGTCCACATTGTTCAGTGGAGACGTAGCCGATGCTTCCCTATTCGGTAACGTGTTCAGCACCTACGCAACCATACAACCCCAGCGTTCCATACTGGGCAAACCCGGTTGGATGAATGTGAATGATCTGCTCTTCATGGAGTATCAAGACTATTACAGAAAAGAAGGATGGAATGCAGGCATTCACGTTGCCACCGGCCGCATGAAAGCTGCGCTCACTGCGGAAGTGGCCCGTAATGTGAACAACACGATTGTTGCCCCAACACATCGCGAACAGTTATTGGCAGATGCAGGAAACTATCAAACGCTACGACTGGAAATGCAACTCAACAAACAGAGTTTTCTGGAAGAGTTTTTCGGCGACGAGCGTTGGATTTCAGGAACACTAGGGGCTATTGTGGGCAGGGAAACAGTCAGCAATCGCCAGTTTGCAACTGCCAGTGCATCCATGAGCCTGCGGTTGGCGACATTTTCCACCGGTTACAAACCCATGTTCTTCAATGCCGATGTTACCTATGGTACCGTGTTAACAGACTGGGCACCACTACAATATCAGTTCAGCCTGCTCCGAAGATATCCGGCGCTTAGTACCCTTACTGAGTTGGCTACTGTGTCGGTAAACCGATACGGCGGACATACCGCCCTGGTATTCCATGCAGAACACAATTTCACGGATATTTGGTGGCGAGCACTTGGAATCCCAACATTCTCTAACGCCAGGGGTATAGACCTTATAGCAGTATATGGTGCAGGGATAACGAGGGGGTCTCGACAAACGGACATGGTTACCGTATGGCAGAATACAACAACGCCCTATATGGAAGCAGGGTTTGCCTTGGCTCGAATACCAACGTTCATCAGCGATCTGGCTCACCTCCGATTCGATGCAATGTGGCCGGTAGGGGGCTTAGGCAACACGGGTACTTTCGGGTGGTCTGTTACTCTAAGTAGTCCGCTCTTTTAAGCGATGCATAACGTGTGTTTCATGACACCCGTTCGTTGTGCAGTGAGAATATGCGGAACTGCAAACAACCACCTCAGTCCGGTATGCTCGATGCGTTTTTCGGCTTTGCGTTCGGGCGGGCTTTTTAGCACTACACTCGACACGTAGAACGGCACTTCAGTTATCCACAAAACTGTCAATAGAAGCACGTTATCCCGCCTGACGCAAAACCCATGTTGGCAGATGCCGTTTTGTATATGGGCGTTACTTTCCACTGTCTATGTCGTACATGTCGTTTGAATGATAATAAATTGTCTTACCCTCGTTTAGTCCTTCAAGTTCAATTGCATCGTTCCTTAAAAGTCCTTTAAAAATGTTGTCATTGTGTTCTATAACTTCAACCCACATT
>CAZGHI010000020.1:7710-42107 GCA_964525565.1 uncultured Hyphomicrobiales bacterium | reverse complement strand
GTTGGTTGTTTGAAGAATTAATTTTTTTTCATCGAGCCGGGATCTAACGATCCCGGCTCAATGAATTTCAGTTCATCAATGTCGGCACCTCAATCACCACCACCTGTGACTCCCTCTCCGCTACCATCGGTACACTCGGACTCTCTATGATTCCCACTCCATCTCGTCTTCCTGCTGACACGGAACCGATTCTCACGTCGCCGTCAACCACAAAGACAAAGGTGATGTTGCTGTCAACATGCTGTTCGTAGGTGATTCCTGTACCTGCCCCTAAGGTGCCAATGGATAGGTATGCATTCTGATGTATCCATAACGGCATGCCCGACTGAAGCGGACCAACTATGCCCACAATCGTATCCTGTGGCATGTGAACCTTCTTCTGGTCATAGCGTGGCTGAACACCTTGCTTATCCGGTATGATCCAAATCTGTAGAAATTTTAACTCAATACTGTCCGAACCATTATACTCACTATGTGTTATACCACTTCCGGCACTCATCACTTGTACTTCGCCAGGCGTTAGCGCCTCTTCATGACCCATACTGTCGCGATGCACAAGAATGCCTTCAAGTGGGATCGAAATGATCTCCATGTTGCGGTGCGGATGTGTGCCGAAACCGGCGCCCCCTACCACTACATCGTCATTGAGAACACGTAGTGCTCCGAATCCCATTCTTGATGGATCGTGATACTCACCAAAACTGAATATATGCGCAGTCTTGAGCCATCCAAAATCATAATGGCCTCGTTCACTTGCAGGGTATTGTTTAAAGGTTGCCATGGACAAAACTGCACAATTCAGCCAATTATCTACGAAGCACGAATGGGGCAGACTTTTGCCATGTTGGCGTTTGAATGCTGATGATGTATGTTCCATCGGTCAGATCTGCAATATCCATGGTTGCATCCAACGTGCTGTTCAGTGTCATCATTGCCTGTTTCTTCACGAGTGCGCCATCCATCGTAAGCAAACGTACTAACACCTGTTGTGCAGGGCACCTGTCCATTTGTATGCGGATCTGCTGAGAAGCCGGGTTTGGAGAAACAGTCACCTGCGATGGTGATGTGGAGTTGTTATCGTCGGCACCGAAGTGACCCTCGTTCTCCGGTACCGTTCTGTGTGCGGGAATGCTCCCGTCCCACAGGATAAACCTTATCACATTCTTGTTTTTTATGTTCCCGTCCTTGCCAACAATCGGAAGCCGACTGTTGAACGATTGCGCCTTTTCTACCCATCGCTCAATAGTTGTTCTGTTATCGGCGAAAAGTTTTTCTAGTACTGGTTTCGATCGCCTGACAATGTCCTCTGCTTGCTTAAAAATTTGCTTTAGCTCTCTACGATGCTGTTTGAATTTCTGCTGGTGCTTAACGGGTATTTCTGTGTTAACCGTGGTGTCAGTCTCCCGATTCTTTATAGCCGATCGAAAGCGCTCTCGCTCTGCCTTGGCTTCGGACCGAAGACGTTGCAGTACCTGTAAATCCTCACTTTCAAGAGAGGCATCGTACTCTCGCTGCCACTGCTGCAGTGTTGGAAGAACCTCCTTGGCAAGCCACAGGCGCAATTCTTTACGTTGTTCCTTATCGGTTCGTGGTGTATTCCGATCGCTGCGGTGCCGATGCTCTGCCGTTGCAGAATGAATGACAGTAACAAACAACGCCAATGCAATGAATGTTCGCATGATGTATCCTCGTAATGGTTAATAACGAGGCCACAGTCCGCTACCACGGCCGATCAGTTTAATTGCAATCCAACAAACTATTCTGCTTCGAATGCACTTCTTCTCGCCAGTACTGCTTGACGGCGCTGACGCAATACGCCGGTTGTTAACTTCGAAGCAAGTATTCGCTGAACATCAGACAGGGTGGTAAACGGATGGTGCGGGACCCGATGTTCAGAACAATATGCGGCCAGACTACCTTTTGCAAAAACAACATCTGCGTGATTAACAACGCACTCATCAGATCTTCCGTCACCTACATATACCAATATCTCGTTATCACCTAGCACGGTAATCGCAGCATTGCGTTTACAACTTGCGCAGAAACAAGAGCAACCATCTGATGCTCCCGGAAACTCTGCCTCCCATTGCCGTCCGTTCCACGTCATACGGTTAGAATAAATCGGAACATCGCTTACACCTTCTCGGGCTAATATCGGCTTGATGTATGCATCGAATCCGTCACTGATGATAACGGTTCGGATATTCTTGGCTTGTAACCACTGTATGAGCGAAACAAAACCAGAGTCCACAACCTGATGGTCAAGCCACTTCCGGAGGGTGTCTGGTGAACAGCGTGCCCCCATGGATTCAAGTGCACGAACGTAGTATTCTGCTACAGTGCATTCCCCGGCAAGTAACTGTGAGCTGAGCGTATGAAAATCACCGAATTCAGCAAACAGTTCATCGCTCACGTCGGTACTTGTAATCGTGCCGTCAAAATCGAGTGCAACAAGCATGCTGTTAATAGACGTAGAACCCTCTTCCTGCTGCCTTCCCGGTCCATCCCGCACGCATGTATTGCTTGAGAAGCACGCATGGACGATAGCGTTCCTGGTGGTATTCTCGATATAGGCTTTCGAGAACAAGAACAATTACCGGTATCCCAATCGCATCTGCCCACGACAACAATCCGTTCGGATAATTAACGCCTAGCTTCATGGCGGTGTCTATGTCTGCTGGCGTTGCAACCCCTTCCATAACAGCAAATGCAGCTTCATTAATGAGCATAGCCAGCACCCTCATCTGCACAAGTGCCAATCGGTCTTCAACTTCTTGCGGCGTGTAACCAAGTGCCTGGAACAGGGCGATTGTTCGAGTTAGGTGTCTGCGATCGGTATTCAACCCTGCTGCTACATCTATGGTTGTTGCTGTGGTGATTATCGAAGGAGCAAGCGTAATTCCGGTAATGCGATGAGCAGCATTGCACAGTAAACCCATTTCGGTTACCGTGGTTGTGAGAGCAGAAACGACTATGGTTGCACCAGGATAGAGTGATGCCGCAATCTCAAGAGTTGGAGAACGATCCAACGACGGTGCCACACTAAGCTCCACTACATGTGTAAACGTTCCTTCGTATGATTTTAAATCATCAAGAACGAATTCACTAAACGGACCGTAGTCTGCGTCGCTTCCCGTTTGCCGCATCACATCCGGATGAACAATGTCGAACTCAAAGTCCAGCTCGTCCAACCCATCAAGCGGGGCAAGAATGCGGAATGGTATGTTGGCACTAGTAAGCCTCTGTGCAAACTCTATGACAAAATCAGAATCTCCGGTTAGGAGCACATCGGTGCTGGTATCAGGAAGGGTGTACACTTGCATGGCATGCGAACTTACGAGAGTAGTTTTGTTTCACTTATGAATAATCTTTGGACTCGCATTGCCGTTGGGGTTGTTGGCATTCCTCTTGCAATAGGCATTATCTGGCTGGGTGGTTGGGCGTTTAGTATTGCTGTGATGATTGTGTCGGCACTGGCGCTGCGTGAGTTCTATGGCCTTGTTGCAACAAAACGTGCTTCGGCAAACCAAAGTGTTGGAGTCGTGTGGGGCTTGGTTCTACAAGCTATGTTGACCCTAGGAATGCACAATGCATCGGCCGATGCCAGTCCTTGGGTTATGCTTACAGCGCTGTGCTTCATCCTCGGTGTTCTTGTTACACTGACGGCAGAGTTGTGGCGAGACCGCGAGAATGCCATTCTAAACACCGGAATGACCATAATGGGTGTTGCCTTTGTGAGTGTTTGTCTGGGTACATTAATCGTTCTGCGTGAGATGAAATCAAACATGGTAACCGGAACGTTTGGCAACAATGGCGCCACGACGGTGCTCACACTGTTTGTTGCAGTGTGGGCATGCGATACAGCCGCCTATTTTGTAGGAATGCGATACGGCAAACACAAATTGTTTCCCCGTGTAAGCCCAAAGAAAAGCTGGGAAGGGGCTATAGCAGGATTTGCTGCAGCATTGCTTTCGTTTGCTGCTATGTCGGCATGGCTGATGCACAGTACTCCCCTCTGGCTAGCTCTGTTATGTGGTGCCGCTGTTGGAGCTGTTGGACAAGTTGGCGATCTGGCTGAATCGCTACTTAAGCGAGATGCAACCATAAAAGACAGTTCTCAGCTTATTCCCGGTCATGGCGGTTTTCTGGACCGGTTCGATTCAATGCTCTTTGCTGCGCCGGTGTTGTTAACAATTGTTGCACTTGTTCAGTTGCTGATTCCTTAATTCTCATGTTCCTTCACGTAAACCACGCTGGCCATACACATGCGGATAGTCATGGTATTCATCACCACCGCGACATCCGTCCGCTGCGCATTGCAATTACTCTTACAAGTGGAATTCTTATTCTGCAGATCGTTGGCGGCATTGTTTCCAACAGCCTTGCGCTTCTGAGTGATGCAGGGCATGTGTTCGTAGATCTTGCATCGTTGCTCATTGCATACTTCGGACTGCGCTTGGCAGCGCGAGCTAGGAGTGAGCACGACATTCGGTTCACGTTTGGTTTGCGCCGACTTGAGATTCTTGCCGCTCTGGCCAACGGTTTCCTCCTGCTTGGAATGTGCATCTACATCGTTATCGAAGCCGTGGAGCGCTTTTCGCAACCGCATAACATTGATGCTACGTGGATGCTTCGCATTGCTGTGATCGGATTCCTTGCCAATGGCGTAAGCGCTATGTATCTTCACAAGTCGGAGCATATTACCACGAGAAGCGCTTACCTACATGTTCTTACTGACCTAATGAGTAGTGGTGGCGTGATTGTTGCTGCTATCATTCTCACCTTTACAGATTGGACGTGGATAGACCCAGCCATCAGCATCGTTATTGCGCTTCTTATTACGCGTGGTGCAATTCGGGTTATCAGAGAAGCAAGCGTTATTCTCATGGAATCTGCACCGGTAACGATAAATGTTGATTCTGTTAGAACTGAGCTGGAGAACATCGAAGGGGTGACTAACGTACACGATGTTCATGTTTGGCAGTTAGGTCAGGACGATGTTACAGCAACGGTTCATATCGTAACTCGTGAGCCGAACGACCACATGGTGAATACTGTTCGAAATACGCTTCGCGATTCGTTTGGTATTCAACATGCAACAGTTCAAGTTGAGCGCGAAAACATGAACGACGATTGTAGGCATTCCTAACGATGATGCAGGGGGTACTTCTCGCAGTTGCATATGTGTTGCTTGTTGTGAATACGAAAGCAACAATTAAGGCTGTAACCGTTCTCTACAACGAGCGGGATGCCCGCCATATGCGAATGTGGTTGCTGTGCAGTGCTGTGGTTTTAGGGTTGGGATTCCCGGCCGTGGTTACCTTGACAGTTGCTATCATTGGCGCAATAGGAGCAGCACTGTACGTCTCCATGGCCGTTAACTACTACAGAGTTCCGAGCGGCACTCTGCAGGCCAAGACATATGTTCGCAAGGGGTTTATACTTGGTCTGACCTCGCTGTTTCCGCTTATTTTACATTGGCTTGTTGTATTGTAGCATGCGTTATGAGTGCGTTTCTCTATGTGTTGCTTGCTTTTGTTTCCATGGAGTTCTTCACTGCATGGTTTCATAAGTACGTTATGCACGGTTTCTTATGGGTGGTGCACAAAAGCCATCATCGTCCGCCGGCTTCATTCTGGCAGCGCAACGATCTATTCGTATTATTTTTTACAACATCAAGTATAACGTTAATTGTACTCGGAATACCACTTAAGCCCACATTTTGGATGGGTATTGGCGTAGCTCTGTATGGGATGAGCTACTTTTTTGTTCATGACTACCTTATCCACCGGCGCATTGGTAAGCCGCCAAAACCCAAAAGCGCGTATCTGCGAGCAGTTCATCGTGCGCACTTAGCACACCATAAACACATCGAAGCTTCACCAGGCGAAGCATTCGGATTGCTGTGGGTTCCCAGGAGGTACTGGACGGAAAGTGTGAAGGAACTTGATGTTGTTTAGTTCATGCAGCGTTCCTGCAGTTACCTCATGCCGGTCACTTGCCAAAAAACTGTACAGCGTCGGATCGCATTTGCGCCAGTGCTGACTTGAGAAGGTACATCATGTGTCCTGCCTCGTAGTAGGTCATGGACACATTCTTTTGCAAGGGCTTCGGCAACGACAGATGGTCCATCGTGTATTCGGCTCCATAGAATGGCGTAGCAAGATCATAGTAGCCGTTGAGTACCCAGACTTTTAAATCGGAGTTCATCATTATGGCATTGCGGAGATTCGGAGCAACGTTTAGGTATTCGTTTTTTGCATGACCAAAGTCCCATGGCCACACTCTGCCGGTGAGCACTTCATAGGGAAGCGTTGTTGTTACGTTGAGTTCACGGGTGAGATAGTCGTTTATGCAGGTTGAAAAGCAACCGGCAATAGTTGGGTAGTGACTTGGATCGCGTTCCATGTATTCCGATAGTGTGTTATACAGAAAACCACGATATCTGCTGTCGAATCTGCCCACTTGCATTCCGCTGTTCCGGAGGAGCTCAGCGCAGAACTTGTGGATGTTGATTCGCAGATTCGAACGGCTGATGTATTGCGTATCGAGACCTGTGAAACGTGAAAGTTGGAGAACGTGCTTGAGGCGCTCATCCTCTGGCAAAGCATCACCCTTCATTAATGCCACTGTGTATTCGGCCATTGCATAGGAACGGACACGTGAAACAACATCGGCCAAGGGTAGAGACTGAAGTTCAGGACTCAGTTTTTTGTGATACCAAGCCGTTGCCGCATACGAGGGAAGGAAGGTAGCAAACGGAAGGTCGTTGCCTTCGTCGAAGCTGATGCTCTGGAAGTTGAGTACTGCACTCACTAAGATGATGCCATTAAGGTACATTCCATATCTTGACTGAAGATGTTCACTTAAACCTGCTGCTCTTGTAGTACCGTACGATTCACCGATAAGGTACTTTGGAGAAGACCAGCGCTTGTTGTCCGAAACGTAGCGGCGTATAAAGGCACCCACAGACTCGATGTCCTGACTGTACCCATGAAACTCCTGACCTGCACTCTTTTCGTCGGCAGCTCGTGAATAGCCCGTACTCACGGGATCAATAAATACCATGTCCGTGAGGTCTAACCAGGAGTACTCATTGTTTACAAGTGCATACGGCGGAGGCAGTGAACTTCCATCGTCCGCCATCAGAACCCTGCGCGGTCCTAGTACACCTAGATGCAGCCAAACGCTCGACGATCCGGGACCACCATTAAAAGAGAATGTTAACGGTCGCATCGATGCATCGGTAGTATTCTTTGCAGTATAGGCAACGTAGAAGATTTTAGCCCGCACGGTACCATCTTCTTTTGTAAGCGTTAGGTGTCCGGCCGTGGCCTGGTAATCAATGGTCTTCCCCCCGATGGTCACCCGACCCGACGTTGTAGTTGGCTCGTGAAAAATTGGTAGTGTTGTTTTGGTAGAATCGGCAGCAACACAAACAACGTTGAGTAGCGCAAAGAACAAACCAGCAAAAAGAGCAGTCATTGTACGAAATCGTTGAATAGGTGGTTGTGAAGATAGGAGGTGGAAAAAGGGTGTTGTGATAAAATCAGGTTAGCGTGGATCGTTCTCACTTTTTATGGATGTTGCCTTCTCGGCGATTGCATCAGGCGATGGAGGGTGAACAGCATCAAGAAACGGAGTTACATCGGAAAACAAACCGTTCGTTGTTTCGGCATGGATGTACTTCACCACTTCGCGCATGTCGTTCGTTTCTTTGAATACCTGCAGTTGCCGATCGGCCCCTGAACCCTCCGCCAAAATTCTCTCGATGTAGGTTATTTCGTCGCGAGAACCCAGAGAATCCACAACGGGATCCACAAAGTCAAGCAGTTCCTTGATTAAATCGCGAGCCGGCATTTCAACCTGCCGACCCCAGTCAATAAGTTTACCATCCAAACCGTATCGAACAGCACGCCATTTATTTTCCATGAGCAGCGACCGGCGGTACTGCCGAAACGATAAGTTTTGTTCGTAGAGAGAGTAGAGCTTTGCAGCAACAGCCTGACATAGTGCTGCAATAGCAACGGTTTCTTCAATACGCATCGGCAGATCGCATATTCGCACTTCCAGCGTTGGAAAGAATGGATGAGGCCGAATGTCCCACCAGATCTTTTTCGCATTGTCGATTGAACCCGATTTTACCAATAAGTTTACATAGTGTTGGTACTCGCTCCAGTCTGAAAACAAATCGGGAAGAGCCGTACGGGGGAATCGTTCAAAGATTTTTGAACGAAAGCTCTTCAAGCCTGTATTAGCCCCTTCCCAAAACGGAGAATTGGTGGAAATGGCCAGAATGTGCGGCATAAAGTACCGCATCTCGTTCATCAACTGAATCTGCACCTCTCGGTTTTCGATGCCGATATGAATGTGCATGCCAAAGATGAGCAGCGAACGAGCGAGGAGCTGCATGTCTTCGATGAGTATCATATACCTGTCATCGGGATAAATATCCTGCTCTTCCCAATGAGCAAAAGGGTGCGTTGAAGATGCACCAATGAGCAAACCGTTTTGTTTTGCCAGGTGGTGTACAATACTTCTGATTTTTGTAACCTGGAACCGCGCCTCTTTTACATCTCTGCATACAGCGGTACCGATTTCCAGCATTGATCCGTGCATCTCCGGTTTGATGTGCTCGTGAAGCAGCACACGTCCTTTGCTGATGAGTTCCAGATTTACGTGCGACCGCAGATTGAAGGTTTGCGGATCAAGTACCATGTACTCTTCTTCGATGCCAAGTGTGAACGATGGACGTTCGTAAGGGTTGCCTGGATCGAACATTACCCCGGGGTCTTCGGCTGCCATGTACACTCCATTAAGAAATTTGTACGCCAAGATAGCGCAACCAATCCTGATCTTATACGTCGTAGTTTGGTATATGCCAGAACTCAGTATTGAAAGCAACGGACTGCTCGAGACAACAGCAGTGTACTATAATGGCACACAACTCAAGGGTGTGCGTGAACTTTTGTTGAACCTGGACGAAAATGGTGCTTTTGATGCCATTATCCAGTACAAAGGACAAGACGGCTCGATGTACACCCGGAATGTGCTGCAAGAATATCTGGATAATGTCGCAACCACCGAACCGGCCTTCACAGAGGAAGAGGCGCAATCAATGCGGTTGCTAACGGTGGATAGCGACGGAACGTTGGAGGGCACAATTATTGCATTGGATGGGTATCGCCAAGACGGCATTGTGAGTTTGTATGTACACATCAGTGGTCCGCCTAACGTGAAGCTTATTGGAGAAATCACATTTCGCGAAGAAAACGGAGATTTAACGCGGGAAGGAGTCTGGAGATGAATACGTGGAAGAGATTAGCACTAACGGCACTTTCTTTTGCGGCTGTTCTGACAACGGTACCGAGTGATATTGCAGCCCAAAATTCACGAGGAGGGGGGTCGTTTGGTGGAAGTCGCTCTTCAGGAGGCAGCAGAAGTTATTCACCACCACGATCAGCCCCACGGCAAAGTCCTTCCGGAGGCGGGTCTTTTGGTGGCAGCAGGCGCTCATCGCCTTCGCGGCAGTCGGAACCGTACCAACAGCGTCAGTACTCCGCTCCTCGCTCACCGAGCAGCACACCCCAAGCCATGCCTATGAGTTCACAGCGCAACACGTTTGGTGGATCTCGGCTAAGCTCTGCGCAGGAATACACGTCGCGCTATGGTGTACCCCGCAGAACGGAACGGACTGCAATCCCTTCGAACAACGGTACGAACAGCTACGTGATCCACCGCTACGGCGGTATGGGCGACGGCTTTATGATGGGATACCTCATGGGTACGATTCCGTGGTACTACAGCATGCCGTTCCATCCGGCATTTTACTACTCGCGCCCATACACTGTCGTAAACCCTGATGGAACTACCAGCGTGTACCCGGGAACCTTTCAGTGGGGACAGCTATTCTTTGTGCTCTTGTTGGTGGCCGGTGCCGGCTACATCCTCTATGTGTGGCTGAAAGCAAAACGCCGCCGTGTGACTACAGGCGGCGTTGACTTATCCCGATCTTCGTTTGGGTGATGTACCTTATCGGAGAATGATGAGGGGGCTTACAAACGTTTTGGAAGCAGAACGCGCCATCACGAAATACGAACCCGCTGTTAGGGAATGCAAGGGAACAATGTGCTCGCCTGCGGGGAGGCTGTGCTCGGTGCCTACCGTTACCCCGGACATGTTGGTAATCCAAACAACCGATGGGCTTGGAAGGTAAAGGGTGAATTCTGTTGTCGCTGGGTTTGGATAGATGTTAAGTGAATGCGTCGTGGCCTCTTCCTGTACTGAAGAAGGCGTTCCAACGATACCTACCAGTTCAATTGTTATGGGGCCGTCTTGCGCATTTGACCGTATTGTTAAAGTTCCGCGATACGTTCCTGGCTGAGTTGCATACATGCGAACCGGAACGTTGGCATAACCTCCGGAAGGTATAATCGGTCCAACATTGCCTGTTAAACGAAATGCGTCTGCAGGAGTAGAACCCTGAACTGTGATTTCTACGGATTCAACAAGAACATCACTTTCTCCCGTGCTGTTTAGTCGTGCACTCCGAAGTCTGTTTTGATTTTCTTCCAACGATCCAAAGTTTAACGTGTCCACAGAGGCGCTTAACAAACGCGTCCCATTTGGGCCGGAGTATCGGTACTCGAGAATGCCGATACCATCACCAAGCGTTGCAACGGTGGTTGGCGATGTCGAACGGGCAATGGCCATTGTTGTTGTGGTGGTGGGCTTACTCAGTACTGCTTGCCATGATGCTCCTACATCGTCGCTGCCGTACACCTCGCCATTCTCTCCAATGAGCAAGTGATGTTTACCGGGACTTGTGGTTGCAACGGCACGAATGCCCAATGTTGACGGGTCGAAGACGGCTGGGGTCCACGTAATCGCATCCTTACACGAAGCCACAAGCGATGCACCACCAGCTTCATACACCAAAACACCATTCTTATCATCGCTGAATGCTATGGACTTTAAAACAGCACCGTTAACCCCTAACACGGATGTCGCCCATGTTGTGCCGCGATTTGTTGTGTAAATGATTCGGCGGGCAGAAGTACAGAACCATAAACCGTTAGCAGTATTAGCTAGAACACCGTCCAGTACCTTTTCGTTCGTAATCGAGTTCGGCGTGTTGTTCATCTTTTGCCAGGTTACTCCGCCGTCGGTAGTGCGGGCAGCACCAATCTTACCGCCAACCGGATTGCCAACGGCCATTCCATTTTGTGCATCAAACATCACAATGCCGCCAACCGTGCCCATGCTTCCGCTAACATCGGTAGGTGTCCATGACTGGCCATTTGTTGTTCGTGAAATCGTTGCCTTTCCGGTCTGTAGTCCCCCAATAAGTGCATTATAGCCGCCAAGACCTTTGATTACTGTGGGTTTGTATGGGAGAGATGCTACACCGCTTTGTCCGGCAACACTGCCTACAACAATTGCAGGCTGCCCGAAAAAGTTCGACCCAACCCATAGCATGCCATCGGATGTGTAATCGAGTAGTTCGTATGGCAGGAGCGGACTCGACGGGACAGCGGTGTGTCGGTTAGATGTGGGTAGATTCACCGGGGCGCCAACGATAACATAATTTACATAAAGCCCACTTTGAATGGTAATCAGGAATGAAAGTTCAGCCTCATACCAGGGATATGTTGGTTGTAGTTGAACGGTAAGTGGTAGTGGCGTTGTGGTATTATGTTCAATGTTGGGTATGGTTACGCTTGTGTTGCCGCTGATAGTAGCACCGCTACTTCTTGGTGTTATCGTAATCTTTACGTTCGAAGCGCTTGCCAAATAATTCTTTAGCGTGAAAATAACCTCGGTGGGAGCGTAGCTGTTAATGGCATTGTTGCCGGTAACAGTAACCCTTTCAACAGCAATGCCGGGTATCCTGTCACCTGATGAGAATGATTGGTTGAACTTGAGTGCTCGTGCCGCATTAACTCGTCCGAAGTAGGTTATTCTATTGGCCTCCGAAACGCCATTCAGGGCATCGCTTGTTGACCGGATCTGTTGCAGTACCATCTCTGGGGTCCAGTCTGGATGTGCTGCCTTGATGAGTCCACAGATGCCGGCAACTAAGGGGGCAGAGAACGAAGTACCCGTAAACGCCTGATACCTGTTTAGGTTTGGGAATGTGCTGTAGATGTTTTCACCCGGTGCATATGTTGTTACATCAGATCCATAGTTACTCCAGTTAGCCGGTTGGTCTGCTAAAGTAGATGCGCCTACCGACAGTACATTGCGGTAGCTGGACGGATAATGCGGAGTTACGTCGGTGTACAATCCGTTATTTCCTGAAGCAGCCACAACCAACGCCCCCTTACCGAGTGCGTAATTGATGATCTCTTGTCCCATAGGGTTGTTAGAGGTTCCACCCCAGGAGCAGTTGATAATTTGTGCTCCCATGTCGGCGGAGTACACGATACCTTCGTATCCGGCCAGGATACCGCCAACCTGGGGATTGTCGGATGCAACTTTAACGGGAAGGATCTTGCAGTTGAATCCCGGGCTAGCGATGCCTTTTGCATTGTTTGTGTGCGCAGATGCGCAGCCGGCGCTAACCGTGCCATGGCCATTGGTACCATTGATCGTACTAAATCGAACTTTCGGATCGTTGTCGGGTTTACGAATTCCGTTCTGTGCTTCGGTTGTTGTAATGTTTCCAACAAAATCCCACCCTCGAACATCGTCTATGTAACCATTTTTATCATCGTCAATGTTGTTGTTTGGGATTTCGTTAACGTTCGTAAAAATCTGCGCCGAAAGGTCTTCATGTTCCCAGTCAACTCCGCTATCTACAATGGCGATGATTACGCTTGCCGAACCTTTAGACACGTCCCATGCCTCTTGGAGCTTCATGGTTGTAAGCCACGGCTGTTTTGTAGCAAAGTCAGGGTCGTTGGGGGTAAAACTCATGCTGTGAATTTCTACGGGCACTGCATATTCTACGTCTGGGGCTTCCATAAGGCGCAGGCACACGTCGAAAGCATCTATCTCTTGTGAGTAATGCACCGTGTAAAATCGGTCAAGTCCAATTGCCGTTGCTGTTTGCATTTGGATTGTGTTGTCGGCAACAGATCGTTCAAATGTGCTTGTAACCGTCTGAGCTCCTATGGACTGCAACGTCATGTTTGCGTCGCTGCCTTCAATTAGCTTGTCGTTTTTATGTATGCCATGGATTGCGCGTGTTTTCACGATAACAACACCATTTACATACGTTCCTGCTGCTGGACGCTTCATGATGTGAGTTGTTTGCGGGAGAACAACGCCGTTTGGTAAGGTCTGAGCCTCTAATCGGATTAAATAGGCATCCCGACCAGGTAAAATCTGCGCTAAAGCCGTGAGTGCATAACCTAGAGTTGCAGCGATAACTATCAAACAACGAAACATGGTGTCCCTGAAATAGAATGAATGGACAGCAAAGACTCGCGAGGTGCCGGAATGATACAGCTCTACCGGACTACCTTGTAAACGCAGGGCGATTGTCCGGGAACGGATATCAACCACAGTCCGGGTGGTAACTGATCTGGTGAACCAGTAAACACTCGTCCAAGAATGTCGGTAAAAATAGGAATGCCAAGGGGCTGTTCACTCTTGTTGGTATTGTCTGCAACACGAGAAATAATGCCGGATGCTGAGAGCAGTCCACGCCCGCACAGTGGTCCGGCAGTGGTTTCTGAGCGCAGAACCGGCCTCACGCGGATAACGGTTGTTGATGGATGAAGCGTAAGCGTTACGGAGTACTCCGGCTTATTGCTTCCAAGTTCTGTGTGTAATAGGTTAAAGGGATTGTTGCTGCTTGTTGCCCCTTCAACAAGGTAGGTTATTGTTTCATCGGAACTTCCTGCTGTGAAGTGAGCACCAGGGAATGTAATGGTTGAAGTGCCATCGGAATTGTTCGCCACGGTAACGCTACCATCCATAACTGGGCCCTGAAGGGTGAGTGTAGGATCGCCAAGTAACATTACGTGTATGCCTCGGTTGCCCAACGGATAATGATCGTACAGTTTGGTCTCAACGTCCATATAGGTTGAACCCAAATAAGTATTCGCATTGTTGGCGCTTAACCGAAAACACTCTCCGATTGTTGCGCCGGCAGCAAGAGGGTGTAGGAACCAATGCGGACGCCCGGCCCAGCCTGATGCAAGTACCCACCCGTTGTTTGCAAGTGTTGCACGCATAACGTTATTGGTGGAGTTAACATCGCCAAAGTAGCTACCGAACAGCAGCGTAAAAACGGCATGTAACGGGTACTGAGCAAACTCTCGTGTATCGCCTACATAACTGCAATGCTCGTATCCACCACCACCACATCCGTAAGCAAGCAAAACCTTACCTGTATCAAGTGTGAAGCGGTTGTTGGTTGCATCCGGGATCCAATCGCCCTCGAAAACGTTGTCGGCTGACACAATCGCAGAAAACGAGCGCCAGCCTGATGTAGCGAAGGCTTCGGTAATGCGAAGTCCATTCTGAACACGACTGAACAGACCGAAATTGTCGTCTATGAGGGCAGCATTTGGCGGTTCGAATGCTCGCCTGCGGTATTCATGGTTTCGCTGAAGGTATTGTTTGATGAGCGCAACTTCGCGACTTCTGTCCGATCCGGGTATTACTCCGAATGTTGGGAGATCCCACATATCCAGCCTGCCAACGCACAATTCCAAATCCGTTGGTATCATGGACTGATCAAACTTTCCGTCGCCGGGTATGTTCTTGTTTTCCGGTCTGGAGGCGACAGTATAGCTGGTAATATTCACCTGAAAATCTGTCCATTGATACTCTGCCCCTACAGTTGAGCTGGTAGTCATGTCGGCGTAGTATGCATCCGATGCCCATGCACCTCCATGCTCAGGGTGAAAATCGGGGTTAGGAAAGGTGCCGCGAGTGAAAAAGCCCCCTGATGTAGCATAGGGAAGGTGTCCGATGAGAAAAACATGGGTAAGCTGACCGTAAGCCGAGTCGGCATAGTACCGGTGCACAACCTGACTTTTCAGCTCCTTCGGACTTACATCAGAACGAGCAAGGGCGGTATGCACAATCCATCCCTCACGAATGAGATCGTCGGCGAGACGGTGCAGTTCAGGAATCAGCGATTGTGCAATGTTGTCTTCAACAACAACGAGCACCCTTCTGTGAGCGGAGGTAGTGACTGCCGTGCTCTGCTTGTTGAGAGCCATGTACCCGCTAGCCGCAAACGTAACCTCGTTTACCGTCCACACCTGTTGAATTTCTATTTCGGTTATGAGGGTATCGGTTATGGTAATGGAGTACGGCTCGGTTGAAACGGTGGCATGATGCAACCAGTTAGTGGAGTGCATACGTTTGACGCGAACAATTGCAGGTTGGGCATTTGGTGGGGCCCACCAAGACAGCGTTGTATTATGTAGTTTCGGGTAGGTAACCGTAAGTCGGATGCATGCATCTGCAGGTGTTTGTGCTTTAAATAAAGCATTACACGCAGCGAAATGCATGACAATAATGAAAAAACTGACACGATTGCTGTAACCCATGCAGCCTATTTGGATTGTTGCGCAAGAACAGTGATCACAGTCAACACCGACATTGAGATAAGTAAACAGTTTCACGAAAGGGAGAACAATGATAACCATCCGATTTGCCTTTAAGGCTCTTTTGGCAGCAGCCCTTGTTTTTGTTGGAGTTGGCTGCAGCGAGTCGGTTGGCACCGGGCCATCCGATTCCGGTTCAGAAATGTTCGTTGGCTCGAATGTCTCTGCATTTGAATTATTGGTGGCATCGGTTGACTTCGAAGACGCCACAGTTGCTCAGCCGGTTCGCGAGCGCCCTGATCCGAGTGTAGGACGTCCGGACACACCTGCAAACCCACCTCATCCATTTGCTCGATTGTTGCATGCGCTGAACCTAACAGCCGAACAACGGGCGCAGGTTGCCGACATGCTAGGCAAGTTCCATGAGTGTACAAAAGAAGCACATCAGATGATGCGGAAGCACCAATCGGACGTGATAGCTCAGGTGAAGGCAGCACGCGAAGAGATACTTAAGAAGCTGGAGGCTGGCGAAATAACTCGTGAAGAGGCCATAGAAGCCATTCGTGCACTAAATGCCCGTGCCCGTGAGGCACTGCGGAACAGCAACATTGCTCAGCGAATACGAGAAATGCTTGTAGAGTGTGAGAAGTCATTCCTGCGCTCCCTTTCTTCGATACTCACAGAAGAGCAGCAAGCAATTCTCAAACGGTATCTTAACAGTCGCGGATTTGCCGATGTAACCGTTAGCCGTGGAGTGCGCGGGTAGGCGGAATTCTGCAGCCGGGTGCAACAGTAACTATAACGCCTGCTGGTTATAAGGATCAGCAGGCGTTTTCATTGTGCAATGCCTAGATTGCATATTCATGGTTCTACAGGCATTTCAGATTGTTGGTCGGAAGATTATAAATGCTCTTGCCGAAGTAGGGCAGGTAGTGCAGTTGTTCTTTGCAACCATGGTGTTTCTACCAAGACTGTTCAAAGACAGGGCACTAGTGTTCCAGCAGATGCGCATTGTTGGATCAGACTCGCTGCCACTGGTATTGTTGGTTGGGTCGTTTACCGGTGCCATAGCAGCTCTGCAAGCGACTAACCTTTTTGCAAAGTTCAATCTGATTTCTATTGCCCGACCCTTTATTGGAGGGTCTATTGCCACAGTGGTGTTTACGGAACTTACCCCAGTTCTAACAGCTCTTGTTATAGCAGGGCGAGTAGGGGGCGCTATAGCTGCGCAGATTGGCACCATGAATGTGAGTGAGCAGATAGATGCCTTAGAGATGATGGCAATAGACAAGAACCGTTATCTGGCTATGCCACGCGCCGTTGCAGCGATTACCATGATGCCTGTACTTGCCGTGTTTTCGAATGTGGTGGCATTACTTGGAGCATATGCCTTAACGGCTGTGAAGTTTGATTTTAGCGCATTAACATTTTTTAGCTCCATTCAACAGTTCTTTCAAACGAGCGAGATACTCACCGGTATTGCTAAGAGTTTTGTTTTTGGTGGGTTTACAGCACTCATTGGTGTGCATGTCGGGTTCAACACCACAGGTGGGGCTGAAGGTGTTGGCCAGAGCACCGTACGGGCCTTTACAATTTCGGCCGCCGGAATTTTAATTATTGACGCACTGTTCGGCATTCTTTTTTAGCGTCAACACGACACTGTCAAAACGACATAAATCGCGCCATGATGGCGTGTTTATTGTCATCATTTCACTTGACGCAATCGCAGAAGTACCATAATTTTGTCACCTGTTAGCACTCACCGAACTAGAGTGCTACTCTCATTGAAATCCATGTTCAATTTCAAATTGTAAGGAGTTTGCGATGAATCTATCTCCATTGCACGATCGGGTGATCGTTAAGCCTGCAACACCAGAAGAAACCACAAAGGGTGGAATCATTATTCCGGACACAGCCAAGGAAAAGCCGATGCAAGGCGAAGTACTTGCCGTTGGTAGCGGTAAGGTAGGGGACGACGGCAAGGTTGTGCCGATGGCGCTCAAAGTTGGCGATAAGGTATTGTATGGAAAGTACAGCGGAACAGAGATCTCACTTGATGGCGAAGACCTGCTGATCATGCGTGAAACAGATGTATTTGCTGTGATTAAATAATCGCTGACTCAATTTACCTATACAACACACACAACGATAATTCAACAATTAGAAGGACACAACAATGGCTAGTAAAAAAATTTCATTCGACGTGGAAGCACGTGCGGCACTAAAGCGTGGTGTAGATCAACTTGCCGATGCTGTTAAAGTTACGCTGGGACCAAAAGGCCGAAATGTTGTTATTGACAAGAAGTTCGGTGCACCAACCGTTACAAAGGACGGTGTAACCGTAGCAAAAGAAATTGAACTCGAAGATTCAATGGAGAATCTCGGCGCAGCGATGGTGCGTGAAGTAGCCTCTAAAACGAGTGATATTGCCGGCGATGGAACAACAACGGCTACCGTTCTTGCTCAGGCAATCGTCCGTGAAGGTTTAAAGAATGTTACCGCCGGTGCGAATCCTATGGACCTGAAGCGCGGCATTGATCTTGCTGTAAAGGAAGTACATGCCGGACTTCGCGAGCTTAGCCGTACGGTGACCGGTAAAAAAGAGATTGGCCAAGTTGGTACAATCTCGGCCAACAACGACTCCACCATTGGAACACTGATTGCCGATGCAATGGATAAAGTTGGCAAGGATGGTGTGATTACCGTTGAAGAAGCAAAAGGTACCGATACAAGCGTTGATGTTGTTGAAGGTATGCAATTCGATCGCGGCTACCTTTCGCCATACTTCGTTACGGATCCTGACACCATGGAGTGTGTTCTTGAAAACCCATATATCCTGATTCACGACAAAAAGGTTGGCGCAATCAAGGACCTTCTCCCAATCCTTGAGAAAACAGCACAGGCAGGCCGTTCACTTCTTATTATCGCTGAAGACATCGAAGGAGAAGCCCTCGCAACATTGGTTGTGAACCGTTTGCGTGGTACACTAAAGGTTGCCGCAGTAAAAGCTCCTGGATTTGGCGACCGTCGTAAAGCCATGCTCGAAGACATTGCCATCCTTACCGGTGGTATGGTAATCAGCGAAGAAAAAGGCTTTAAGCTTGATGCTGCCAACATTTCGCAACTCGGCACTGCAAAGCGTGTTACCATTGATAAAGACAATACAACCATCGTTGAAGGTGCCGGATCGAGCGACGAGATTAAGAAGCGCGTAAATGAGATCAAGGCTCAGATTGACAAAACCACGAGCGACTATGATCGCGAAAAACTGCAAGAGCGTCTGGCTAAACTAAGTGGTGGTGTTGCTGTTCTGAAGATTGGAGCCGCAACAGAAGTAGAAATGAAGGAAAAGAAAGCTCGTGTAGAAGATGCTCTGCATGCAACACGTGCAGCAGTGGAAGAGGGCATCGTACCAGGTGGTGGGGTAGCATACCTGCGCACTGTAAATCGCCTTGAAAACATTCAAGTAGAAAACGAAGATCAGCGCACCGGTGTGAACATTATCCGCCGCGCCATCGAGGAACCGATCCGCCAGATTCTGCTTAACGCAGGTATCGAACCATCGGTTGTGGTAAACAAGATCAAAGAAGGAAACGGAGCATTCGGTTTCAACGCATATTCAGAGCAGTACGAAGATCTGTTCGAAGCAGGCGTAATCGACCCAACAAAGGTTTCTCGTGTTGCACTCGAAAATGCAGCATCGGTAGCCTCGTTGCTGATCACCACCGAAGCCACGATTGTGGAAATCCCAGAAAAAGAAGCTGCACCAGCCGGTCATCACGGCGGTGGCATGGATATGTACTAAGATTCAGAGTACATTCCCTGCCTATGCACTAATCTGCGATGTATTCAGCATGCCGGATACCAAACAAGGTGTCCGGCATTTCTTTTTGTTTCACTCCGGGTAATCCATCGTTGATGCAGGTGTTGTACGCCATTAATCATATCTTCACTAACTTCCCGACAAACTCATTCAAAATTGTCTCGTGGCTGTATCTTTGGCACATAACAACGTTCACTTTCCTCAGGCATGACATTTTATGACATCGTTGCTTTACACCGGTCCAGCGATCCGGATGTAAAGTGTATCCTGTCTGTTCCTATCGAGGCAGACACCGAAGATCTGGCAGACGACCTACCGTGCAGCGTTGGCGTTCTGCCTCGGTCTATTGATGAAGATGTGGACGACGTGCTCTTCATCGCAAGAGACTTTGCTCATGAACCTACTGTGGTAGCCGTTGGCCCCTGCGGGCTGGATCGCGCAATTCCTGTAGGATGGGTAGATCAAATTCGCGTATTTGAAGACCAGATTTCGTTTAGTGAGCTGCTGTGCAAACCAATGATAATCCATTGTGTTCGCGCGCATGCCGATGTGCTCACTCTATACCGCGAATTGAATGTTGTTCAGCCATGGGTTGTTCACAACTTTAACAAAGGTCGGGAAACCATGGAACGGCTTACAGAAGCCGGTCTGTACGTTTCGTTTGGCTCGGCTGTGCTACAAGACAATGCACTGATTGCAGATTGCGTGCGAGCCATTGATGGTAGTAAGTTGTTTCTTGAAACGAATGACGATAGCGTAACTGCTATCAAAAATATTTATGAACGTGTTGCTGCACTTCGGAACATTTCTGTCGAAGACCTTTGCAATCAAATTGAACAGAATTTCGAAACCGTATTCCAAGCTTGAAACACGTGAACAACGAAGCATGCCATAGTGATGCATTGGTGTGCAAATCGTGAACGTTATTGTTGTTGGATATGGTCTTGCGGGTGCATGGGTTGCGTATGAGCTTGCAAAACGCGGTGCAATCGTTTCTGTTGTTGATAGTGCACAACAAACATCAGCAACCAGCGTTGCTGCTGGACTTGTGAACCCCATTACAGGGACTCGTCCACGGTCTTCATGGCGGTATAACGAGTTCTTTGATGTTGCGCATTCCGCATATCGCGAACTTGAGCGGCAAACCGGGGTTGTTGTATTCAGAGAGGTAACAATTCGTAGGGTGTTCGGTACGCCGCAGGATATTCAGTACTGGGAGCTGGCAGCACGTCGGGGTCTTCCTGTACCCTGGACATCCATACCTCCGGGTCAGTACGATGGTGTTCCTATGCCCCTTGGGGGTGTGGAGTATCCAGGTGCAGTCGTGAACACTCAACAAACAACGATGGCACTGAGCACAGCAGCTTCAATTGATGTTGAACATCGCACGGTAGAAATGTGGGAGAGTTGTGATGCAGATGCCATCGTCTGGTGTACCGGATGGGAAGCTTCTGCTCATCCGCTGTGGAGTTGGTTGCCGTTTCAGCCTGTGCAGGGCGAAATCCTCGACGTTGAATACCAAGGCCCCCTCCTCTCTTCCGTGTATCTGCGGGGAACATGGGTAGTTCCCTACGAGAGTATCCATTCACAAGTGCCAGCCCATCGTGCCCGAGTTGGCGCAACATATAACTGGGATTTTCTTCGTTCCGAGGGAACGGAGCAGGCTGCCTCAGCGTTATTGCAATCAGCACAGACTCTGCTTCACAGGAACGTAGTTGTTGTAAAGCATCAGGCAGGAATTCGCCCGGCAATGAAACATAAGCGTCCGGTGTGCGGCCGGCACCCTCGCCATCCCCAACATCTTATCTTAAACGGGCTTGGTTCCAAAGGGTCGCTATGGGCGCCATGGATGGCCCAACATTTAGCCGACCACATTATGAAGTTGTCTCCAGTAAACGAAGACCTATCACCAATGCGCTTTTGGAGTTCACATGTTTGACAATGCCGTTCAATACGTGCATCACATTCTGAGTGGTGTTGTACATAACGGGCACGTTGTTGTTGATGCAACGATGGGAAATGGATGGGATACGGCATTCCTTGCCTCTCGCGTTGGCCCCTCTGGTACCGTATATGCATTCGATGTACAGCAGGTTGCACTCGACGTTACCAAGTCCAGATTGAACAATACCCATGCATCTGTGCATCTCATTCTTGATGGTCATCAGACGATGCTTGCTCACATTCCCGAGCATCATCGTGGTACGATTAAAGCTTGTACGTTTAACCTTGGTTACATGCCGGGCGGAAATAAGAACATCACCACTCTTGCAGACACAACAAAGGCAGCTTTAGAGCAGGCCATGGCTGTTCTGGCGCCGGATGGTGTCATCACCGTTGTCTGTTATCGCCACGCCGAGGGAGAACGAGAGTTGGCACAGGTGAGGACTGTGCTAGCAGACTTGCCACAAGATCGCTACACCGTTGCCGAAACGCAGTTCATAAATCAGACAGGCCAGCCTCCTGTTGTGTTTGTAGTGGCGGCACGTTTGCCGGAAATTAATCGTCGTTAAAGAACACTATCCTGCATACATTCTACAACTATGAAAACACTGCTCACCATTCTACTTTGCCTTATGCAAGCTTCATCGCCAAACTTTTTTAACTTTTCACTCACAACTATTGACGGTGAACCTGCACCCTTACAGCAATTCCACGGTAAGGTGGTTCTCATCGTTAATGTTGCTTCGATGTGTGGTTATACTCCACACTATAAGCAACTCCAGGAACTTCATCAACGGTTTGGAAAACAAGGGCTGGTTGTAATTGGTGTGCCCTGCAACGACTTTGGTGCACAGGAACCTGGTACCAACGCCGAGATTAAGGAGTTCTGTTCATCGCAATACGGTGTTACCTTCCCAATGATGAGCAAGGTTGTGGTGAAGGGAAAAGACAAGCATCCACTGTATGCATGGCTTACGTCAGGCGATGGCAACGAGAAGTTCGCAGGTGACATTCCATGGAACTTTGAAAAGTTCCTCATTGGTAAAAATGGTCATATACTTGCGCGGTTCAACTACAAAACGAAACCTGATGATCCCGCAGTTATTAGCGCAATTCAATCTGCTCTCCAATAATCAGTTAAGGTACTGCTGTGAATATTAGCATCGCACGCCTGACTATTGTTGTTCTAGCCATAACATCGCTCACCGTGCCGGTGAGCAGCCAAACTCGTACCATCCTTAAGGAAGAGTTTACCGATAACACCAATCAATGGTTTGTAGGGTCAACCGATAATGGTGAACTACAGGCAACTGTTCAGTCGGGCGTTTATTCACTAAAGTATTCAAAGGTGAATGCTTACTATACGCTCTACCAAAAACAGGCGCTTCCGCAGTCAGAAAACTGGACACTAACAGCTCGCATGCGACAAGTACGCGGCGAAAAGAATGCAGAGTTCGGCATCATTTTTAACGGCTCCAATGCTCATAATGTGTACATCCTCATGGTTCGTAGTGATGGTGCAGCACGCCTAGTTCGGTATAAGGAAGGTGCATTCCAAGCCATCTCCGAGTTCCGGTCCGAACCCATCGTACATGGGGTACGAGACTGGGTAACGTTGGAAGTACGCCGACGTAACGATGCTCTTGCATGCTACGTAAACGGAATCTTCGTGGGAGGATTATGCTATTCGTACTTCAAGGTCTATGGCCCAATTGTTGGTTTCTACATTTCAGAACCGTCGGAAGTAGAGGCAGATAATATACAATGCACAACCTTCCCAATGGAACAGGTGCACATTGTTGAAGGTATCCGGCCAGATGTTAAACCGGAACGACTACCCATAACCGTAAACTCCGAGGCAGATGAACTTGTTGACTGCATCGTTGCCGATGGCTCTGTTCTTGTGTTCAGCAGAAATCACCATCCCGAAAACACGGGAACTATAGCCAATGGTGATATCTGGTGGTCTGAGCGGGATTCCAATGGCGCATGGCAGAAGGCCGTGAACCTTGGCCCCCCCCTAAATAATGCTTCACACAACTTTGCTGTTGCGGTTACGCAGGACCTAAATACGTTGTTTATTCAAGGACTGTACCGGTCGGACGGAACATCCAGCACATCCGGGGGCATTTCGATGAGCACCAGAACCAAAACAGGCTGGTCAGAACCAATCGCAATGCTCATCAAGGGATTTTATAACTACGGCGAATTGATCAATTCGCACATATCACCTGATGGTACTGTATTGGTGATGTCAGTTCAACGTAAGGATACACGAGGTGGTAACGATTTATATGTATCGTTCAGAACTCCGGAGAACGACTGGTCAGAACCCTTACACATGGGTGACGAGCTGAATTCCCTTGGTATGGAAACGGGTCCGTTTATTGCGGCCGATGGTCGGACGCTCTACTTCAGCAGCGACGGACATCCTGGCTTTGAAGGAAGGGACATTTTTGTATCAACACGTCTGGACGATTCATGGACAACGTGGACAAAGCCAAAGAACCTTGGAAAGCCAATTAATTCAGATGAACACGATAGTTTCTTTCAGGTAACGGCTCAAGGAGATCAAGGCTATTACTCCAGCAATACAAACGCAATCGGCCGCTTCGATATTTTTCAGATTGCGTTGCCGTCCGGGGCAAAGCCGCAACCAGTTACGCTTGTTAAAGGTAGAGTGCTCGATGCTGTAACGAAAGAGCCTGTACAAGCCACTGTTGTTTATGAAGATCTTGCAACCGCTAAGCGAGCGGGCACTGCCCTGAGCTCACCAACGGACGGTTCTTTCCGTGTTGCACTTGTTCATGGCGCCCAGTACGGTGTCCACGCCGAAGCTCAAGGATACTATCCGCTCAGTGAGGTGTTCGATACAAAGGGCTTGCCAACCTACACGGAGCAGGTCAAGGATTTACTTCTCTCGCCACTTTCACAAGCTGGCGCCATACGGCTGAACAATGTGTTTTTTGACCATGGGAAACATGAACTTCGCGACGAATCATCGGCAGAGCTACAAAGGCTGGCACAGTTCCTCATGGCAAATCCGGATATACGGATTGAACTGGCCGGGCATACAGATAATGTTGGTTCGGATACGGATAATCTTTCGTTGAGTCAGAACCGCGTTAATGCTGTGAAAGAATACCTCGTACGTTCGCGAATCAACGCTGCCAGGCTAACGGCAAAAGGTTATGGTGAGTCCAGACCGATCGCACCCAACACCACAGAAGAGGGACGCCAACAGAATCGTCGTGTTGATTTTACGATCCTCAAATAGTGAAATCATAGAGCTTCGTGATTGATGATTAACCTAAACGCTCTTCTCAATCTACCCTTTCCGCTGGTGCTGGCATCAAAGTCGCCACGCCGACAACACCTAATGCGACATGTTGGATTTACGTTCGATGTGGTTTCTCCGGATGTTAACGAAGACAGTGTAGCGCCTGAACCACCATATAGTGGTTATGTTGAGCACCTAGCAACACTCAAGGCAGAGCGAGGTGCAGAATTGTATGGCGCTGCGTGTATTGCTATCGGTTCCGATACAACTGTTGTTCTCGGAGACACCGTATTAAATAAACCGGCCAATGAAGCAGAAGCCTTTACCATGCTTCGAATGCTCAGTGGCAATACCCATCAGGTGTACACGGGTCTCTCGTTGGTTGCAACCACAGCAAAAGGCACGTATCGCCACGTTGTCTCGAGTGTCACGAATGTAACCTTCCGGCAGTTGGATGATACCGAGATTCAAGCCTACGTTAGCAGTGGTTCTCCAATGGATAAGGCAGGGGGCTATGGTATCCAAGATGATTTTGGAGCTGTATTTGTTTCCCGTGTAGAAGGTTGCTATTACACAGTGGTGGGTTTACCTGTTGAGATGTTGTACGTTTCACTTCGAAACCTAGTAAAGCACATCACATGAAAGAGCAATCAGCCTTTCGTGCTGTTCTACTTGCACCTTGGGTTATTACCCTTGCGGTGTTCTGGTTGTATCCGTTAGGATATGCTTTGGTACTCAGCTTTACTGAGTACCAGACACTAACCAATCACATGCGCTGGGTTGGATTCGAGAATTATGTGGCGGTATCGAAGAGCGAAGCTTTTTGGCAGGCTCTGCGCAATACCATTGTGTTTACCACCGGTACAGTTCCGGTAACAACAGCATTGGCTCTTCTTCTTGCCGTTGCCGTTCGGAAACAAACTGCTCGTTTTGCTGATGTGCTTCGTGCCAGCTACTTCCTACCGTCGGTAACATCCTTAGTGGTGATTGCTTTGGTCTTTACAAACCTGTATGCACGCGATGGCTACGTAAATGCACTGCTGGGAATGATGGGGTTACCGACAGCATCCAACGGGTGGTTGCAATCGGAGACCACAGCCCTTCCGGCAATCATGTTCATGGATGTATGGATAAGCGTGGGCTACTATATGGTGCTGTTCCTGGCAGCTATGGAGGCCATACCAAAAGATCTTTACGAAAATGCTGAACTGTTTGGCGCTACAGCCTGGCAACAGTTTACACGGATAACTATGCCGCTGATTCGTCCTACGATGCTGTTCGTGGTTGTAATCAATACCATTAAGAGCTTCCAGATCTTTGTGGAGGTGTATGTAATGACAAGGGGGGGGCCACTTGGTGCAACGACTACGCTGGTTTACAGTGTTTACCATCATGCATTTGAACAATCCAACATGATGGGGTTTGCATCAGCACTGGCGTGGATAACGTTTGCTCTTATTGCCATGTTTTCGGTTATACAGTTGCGTTTGCTAAAGGTACGCTCGTGATCGCTTTAACAGCAATGTTTATCATGGGCTATTGCCTAGGGATGTTCAACGCAGCATGGCTGGTGCATCGTGTTCGTACCGGAAGCAACTTGGCATCGGAAGGAAGCGGTAACCTGGGTGCCCGAAACCTTTATGATGTTTCAGGAAACCTGTGGATTTCTGTTTTTGCGGGCGTACTCGATGCAGCCAAAGGTGCGATTGCAGTGATTGCTGCACAGCACATACATCCTACATGGTATCAGGCATGGGCATGTGCCGGTATCGGTTCGGTTGTTGGCCATAACTACAATGTGTTTCTTAAGGGTAAGGGTGGTCGAGGCCTAGCCACAGCACTGGGAGTAGGGTTGGTCTCATTCCCGGGTTTTGTGGTCACATGGGCATGCATGTACCTTGTGGGGTATTACATCATTCGGCGCAATCTACATGTAGGAGCAATGACGGCAACGATTGCCACCGTTTTCATCGTCCTGAGTTTGCCTGAAGTGGCTGTATTGCGCGTTTCAACGCTGAACACTGCCGATGCCACGGCTGTTCGATTGTTTGCCAGTGCTCTGTGTATTCCAATCTTTCTAAAGCATATACAACCGATAAGAGACATCATTCGTCGTACTTCAACCGAGGCCGATGGAGATGACGACGAAGAGTGAGCCCTACACTTCGATGAGTCTGTGAATGGCCTGAAGAATTTGTACGGCATCGGCTTCGGGCGCCACAATAAAGGATGTATATGGACTGGCACCAACTATGAAAGCGCGAATTGTGTACTCGGCAACAGCAGAAGTAATTCTTGAGATTACCGTGCTTTCCGATACACCCGGACCGGTAATGGCAATAACGGAACCTTGCGTAATACTTGCAGAGATATCGGCACAGGCAACAGCAACGGTTGTTTGATCTTGTGCGTCCGGTGTATGCGCAATCAGTATGGCATGTTCTGCCGATGTTGCTCTGAGCAGGGTTATCCGCTGTACCACGTCAACATTGTACACGACGTCTAGATCACGTCTGGTTCCCTGAACCACAGAACACAATCGTACAAGACTTACAGCATGAATTGGTGCATGGTTTGCGTGCGAGGAAGTAATTGTAGTTCCGGGATCGCCGGGTGCAAAGGTGTTTCTAATAACAACGGGAATATTTTCCTCAACTGCAGGTAAGAGGGTGTCGGGATGCAAAACCTTTGCACCAAACAAGGCAAGCTCTCGAATCTCAGGAAACGAAAGTGTCGTTATCGGTCGCGCTGCCGGCACAATTCTCGGGTCGGCTGTGTACACTCCACTAACATCCGTCCATATTTCGATACTCTCGGCACCGAGTGCAGCGCCAAGTATTGCAGCGCTGGCATCGGAGCCGCCCCTTCCCAGAGTTGTTGTTCGACCCGACGCATCGGATCCTGTGAACCCCTCGGTGACTACGATATTCCCGGGCGAAAGCAGCGGCAGCAACACCGCAGTGCAAGCAACTCTCGTTGCTTCCATGTTTACCGTTGCCCGTGTGAATGCTGAGTTGGTTTTGATCACTGATGTTGCTGATACCGCAGAGACCGGTGCTCCGGCTGCTGCCAGAGCGTGGTAAAAGATCCCCGTGCTTAATCGCTCACCAAACGAAGCAACGGCATCGAGAGATTCCGATGTGCATTCCTGTAGCAGTTGAATACCCTGACACAGGTTGCGGAGTTGGCTAACGATCTCATCAATGTTCCGTACAGCTTGCTGTTGAAAATCGGCATCGCTAATGAGTTCCCTTGCAATGGCCGTATGCCTGTTCAGGATGCGATTGCACCACGCCACTACGTCAGTTGTATGCAATCGGCTAAGGTGTGCGAGGTCCAAAAGGTCGCTTGTGGTACCCGATGTGGCCGACAGAACGCAAACGATTGGTTGTGTGGTGGAAGCTTTATCCAGAACGATTGCCACAACACGCCGAAGAGCTGCAGCATCCTGAACCGATGTGCCGCCAAATTTTAGCACTAGCATGGTTAACTCACATGAAAAAGCTGCGACAAATGGTCGGCATTGGGTACATGCAATAGAATCCGGTCGTCAACTAATTGGCGAACGGCAATCTTTACATCTGCGACCTTCAGTTTTCTGCGGTACGCAAAGTGCCAGATATCAACCGGACCGGTGCTTACTTCCAATGCCAGCAATTGGGCAACTGTCATGCTTTGGTGTTGTGTGTAACGATTGCGAACGGCATTCAAGAAATCGGCGCTTTCTTTTTCGAGCAGCATTTCCGGAGAGAAGAAATAGTTGTCAACGCTTTGCAGATCGCGGATGTGAAACACCCCTTCAACCTGACCACAGAAGTCTGAAAGGTGAGCCAAGCTAACAACGTATGCAGGCCGCTCGTCGGCTGCCCAGAGATCGTTCCATACATCAGGATCCTCGGAACGCAGCCACTCAAAGAATTCAATTTCGTAGGTGGGCAAGTACATCAGCTCATGCGAACCATATTTGTGCTGAATCACTTCTGCTTGTGCTCTAGTGATGTGCTTAAGGACTACATCGTCAAAAACAAGAAAGGAATTGTTTTCAAGCGATGTAGCGCAGTAGGCCATCAGTTCAGAGGTAGTCATGCTGTTGTAGTATTCCTCTTTCGTTCACGATACCAAACGCCGAATGCACCAAGTGCAACCAAAAAGATCACGGCGTTTGATGCTATACTAATTGTTTTTCCGGTTTCATACGCAGGACTGTGAAATCGAAACTCCACATTGTGCTCACCAGCAGGAACAACAACACCACGAAGGAGGAAGTCGGTGCGATGAATGGGGACCTCCCTACCATCAATGTAGCAGTGCCACTCCGGGTAATACACTTCACTAACAACAAGAAGTCTGCGCTCATTTGTCTTCACGGCAAAGGAAAGGTGCTGATTGCCTTTTGCCGTTACACGAGCAGAAGTTTCAGTCGCACCTGTTGTTGGGGGAACCTGCAGGTCTGATTCAACAAATGCAACGGACCGAGGGTTAAAATCGCCGTCGCGTAAATGATGCAAGGTTGTACGACGATCTGCCTCCACAATCAGGGTGTCAACAAACCACGCTCGCGGAAGTGTGCTGTAATTTTCATAGATCATCGTTCCGTTAGCAGCTCGGTATAACGGTGGTGTTGAGAAAACTTGCTGCTTGGCAACGATGTACTTAACGTTAAGAAGGTTCCAGAGAAACGGGTTGATGATGATGCTGTTGCCGGGGCGAGGCTCGCTTTGCGGGCCCATGGCGGCTATGTCCAACATATCCTGATAAAGGCGAATCTTAGCCGAAGAGTAACCATGTACATTTTCAATGAAATGATATGCCCACCAGTTTGCCGGCATCGTACTGATGTCGGCAATTCTGAACACGCCATTATCTCGTTTTATTACGTCAACAGCTTCTGTTCGGCGAAAAACAGTTTTTTCCGGAGCTCCTTCTTTTGGGTCGTATGGTCGTGCCGCAACCCTCCAGAGATCAATAGCCGTGAGGGAAATGGCAGCGTACAGAGCTACCTTGGGTTTGATGGTACCCCTAACAACTAGAAAAATGAGCAAACCAAAGGCAACGGCAATAAAGCCGGTTTGAATCCAGTCTGACTTCATTTGCTCGAACACGACGTTCAGGTACTGAGGACTAATCTGACTAACGTCGGTGACTTTATCGGGTTGCTTGAGCATGATGGCTTGCGCAACAGCATCCTTATAGCTCTCTTCATACACGTTCGCGTAGGCAAAGCCCAGAACCAAGAAGCCGAGAGTAAGGCCTGCAATAACGGTTGCCGTTCTTTTTCGCGCTGCATCACCTGCCCACCCAACGATTGCCGTTAAACCGTAAGCCGCTAACACAGGTGCTGCGAACTGTAGCAAACACAGCGCCATGGAGGGGGCTCTGAATTTGTTGAATGCCGGTGCATAGTTGTATAACACGTCGTACAGGACACTAAAATTCTTCCCGAAGGATAACAGTAGAGAGAAGACTGATAGTACCGTAAGAAAAATGACGAATGGGTCTTTGCGATAAGACCATGCTCCGATCAGACCCAACATGAGTACACCAATGCCCATGTAGTTTGCTGCATCTGTAAACGGCATTTGCCCCCAATACAAATTGGCTTCCTGTTCTTTGGAAGCTCCCGGCATTTTCACCTTCGTATTCCCAAAACCATAGTAGTTTGGAACGAAGAATGTTGCGATTTCTTCGGGGGAAAACGACCAGTTGGTTGCGTACTCGTAATCGTTGCCTCCACCCTGCTCCTGCTGAGCTCCTTCAACCTGGACCAGCGGTGCGGAGCCGCGAGTGCTGTGTGGCGTGTATTCTCGTGTTGCAAGGAACATGTCGGCATGTGTCCCCAAGGCCAGTCCGGTGGCAAGAATCAGGGCGCCGGCCGAGGTGAGCACGGGCATCGGGTTTGCTTTCTGAACAACGCGAACGATGAGTTCGGTAATCAAGTAAAGTGCAGCGGCACAACCCAGGTAGAACATCATCTGCGGGTGCGTAGCGCTTACCAGAGCCGTCATCGCAAGGATAAGTACGAGAAGCGAAGTGAGTGTGAACCGTTCGCGTATTCTCTCCAGGGCGTACAGAATCCATGGTAATGTTGCCAGGGAAACCGGCTTTGTGCTATGACCGATCATGATCCACACCAACACCCAAGTGGAAAACACTGCCGAAAGAGAACCGAAGAGGGCAGCCCCTTGGTGAAATCCCTTAGAACGCAGGAGAGTGAAAACACCGGCAGCATAGATGGCATACCACAGTACCAATCGCCACGTATCGTTGCCGGTGCTTTCCCCAAACAGCCGGGGGATACCAAGCACTACCATGCTGGCTACATCGTACGTGCGATCGCCGGTAGCCAGAAACGACGCCAGCGAGGGCATACCGCTAAAGATGTACGGCATCCATAACGGGAACTCTCCGGTCTTCTCTGCCTGTTCTAAGTAGGGGATAAAGGAGTAAAATGCAACGTTGTCACCCTGGCTGAGGAAATTCTTTCCAGTGAACAAGGCGCTGCCAAAGAAGGCGAACAATGTGATCAGGATTATGGCTATAGCAACGAGCCATTCACGTGTTGACTGTGTCATGCAAACTTCCAGCGTATGAATTGCGGCAAAGCTACGACGCGCAATGTGCCGGAGGATATGTTGTTACATAAAGTTTCGGGTATTGTCTTCGCAGCAAAGAGTTGTAATTTGACTACTCACCGCTTATATGAAAGGAAGCAGGTACTATGGACCTTACGGTACGAACCCAACTGCTTACCAGAGCCGACGCCTTGCATCTGTTGCGACGTACAACATTTCACCCAACATGGGAGGCAGCCGATGCCTTGGTTGGCAGAACGCCGCAAAGTGCTGTGCAACAGATATTGGATGCCGACCCTCCACTAACCCTGCCAGTTTGGGCAGATCAGCAGCCGGCAAGCACGTTCCAAGAGGCGCAACGACTTTGGGGTGAGCTGCAGGCTTGGTGGATTAGGCATTGTTTGCAAAGTCCCAGTTTCCGCGAACGACTTGTGGGTATGTGGCACAATCACTTTACAAGCGATTACATCACCGTGTATGCTGCACAATGGATGGTGACTCAAAGCAAACTGCTTCGGGAGCAACGCTTTAACTTTCGTGCACTGTCTGAAGGCATTGTTGGCGACCCCGCTATGCTCAGGTACCTGAATGGTGATCAGAGCGTTAAGGGGAATCCAAATGAAAATTTTGGAAGAGAATGGTTTGAATTGTTTGCGCTCGGTATAGGCAACTACACAGAACAAGACATCGTAGAAGCATCGCGTGCATTTACGGGCTGGCGGGTGTCCGGTTTAACATCAGTGTATAACCGACAGCTAGCCGATCTTGGTACAAAGACCATTCTAGGCCAGACTGGACCATGGGAATACAAGGATGTAATCAGGATCACGCTAGAACAAGATGCATGTGCGCGGTTTATTGCCAACAAAATTCTTACAACCTTTGTTGAGTATTATCCGAAACCGGAAAGCATAGCTGCCGTTGCCAAACTTATTAGAGATAATGACTATAACTTGAGGCCGGTATTCGCCAAAATTTTTGCCAGCGAAGGCTTTTACGATGTTGCCATCCGTGGTGCACTGATCAAAGATCCCATGGTCTTGAGCATCGGGTTGGCCAGCGTTCTGGGTGTACCAACATTGCACCCGTCCTTTGTTATTGCTGCAATGTCGGCTCTAACCATGATACCGTTCTACCCGCCAACGGTGCAAGGATGGCCCGGCCATCATCAGTGGATAACCAGCAGCACGTTTCCTCTTCGACAACGCTTTGCTGAATCGTTTTTGGATGGAAGAGTAACCGGTTCCAGTACAATGCTCGCTGACGAACAGGGAGCACAACTGAAGCCTGATCTGGTAACCTTAGTAAAGAAGTTTCCGGAATCAAACAAAGCAGAGTCAGTGGTAAAAAACATGGCAATGCTTCTTCTTCCGGTTGCTACATCAGCCAAGCAAGAAGAAGTGCTGTTGGATATCATGATGGCAGGTGCGCCAGCCTATACATGGGATATCGAAAGCGGCACGGCCGCAAGCAGAATTAAGCTGCTGATGCAAGCAATCGTTCGCATGCCGGAATTTCAACTGAATTAGGAGGGACCATGAATCGCAGACGATTTATACGCAATGTTGGAACATCCGGAGTCGCCGTAGCCACGCTTCCCACACTTATTGATCGCATTGGCGTACGAGCGTTGGCAGGGGGCGACGATCGCATCGGTAAGCTGCTTGGCAACACCGACAGGGTTCTCGTGATCATTCAGTTGCTTGGCGGTAATGATGGGTTAAACACCGTTATTCCTGTCGAAAATCCCTTGTATCACTCGAACCGTCCAAACCTGGCACTCACAAAGCACCAAACACTACCGCTTACCGACACACTTCGGTGGCATCCTGCAATGCACGGTTTTGGGCGGTTGCACTCAGAAGGGAAGTTAGCGGTGGTCCAAGGAGTGATTTACCCCAATCCGGACAGGTCACACTTTCGAGGTACCGATATCTGGCTTACTGCCACCGATGCCTCGGTGTTTGGTACTACAGGATGGATTGGCCGATACCTTGACGTGCTCTCGCCCGGGTACCCAAACACGCTTCCCGAGCAACCGCTTGCTGTGCAAATTGGAACATCACAGTCACTAGGATTCTCAGGTCCGAAGGGTTCCATGGGTATCACCTTCCGCGACCCCGATGAGTCCTATCGGTTGGTGCGAAGCGGTGGTGCCATCGAAGAAGTACCACCGGCCGACCTAGGACAAACTCAGGCTGCATTGGAAGTAGAGTTCATGCGCAACATTGCTCGCTCTGCCGATGTGTATGCAAAGGTTGTTAAAGATATTGCCGATACGGCACCAACTCCATCGGTAACCTACCCACAAACAGATCTTGCTGCTAAACTTCGTGTTGTTTCGCAACTCATCACCGGCGGACTGAAAACAAAGGTGTATCTCGTAAGCTGGGATGGTGCGAGCTACGATACACATGCAAATCAGGTAAACCCCACAGATGCAACAACAGGAGTTCATGCAAACCTGTTAGCAGAACTCAGTGGTGCAGTTACTGCTTTTATGGATGATTTGAAGAATCAGGGGCATGCCCATCGTGTTAGTGGAATGACATTCTCCGAATTCGGACGTCGTGTAGCAGAAAATGGCTCACTCGGTACCGATCACGGTACGGCGGCGCCATTATTTGTTGTCGGTGAACAGGTTATTGGTGGCACTGTTCTTGGTGCTGACCCAGACCTTGAGAATCTGGATGAACGCGGCGACTTGTTGATGAACTATGACTTCCGTGATGTATATGCATCCGTTCTGTTGCAGTGGTTCGCAGAACCTGCATCGCTAGCCGAACAAGTCCTGTATAAAGACTTTTCAGGGTCAGCGCCGCCGTTATTTAAGGTGCCGGTCCGTGTTCACGAAGGTGCAAATGCAGGTTCAACACTCGGAATACGATCTGTTTCCCCCAATCCGGCAAGCACCATTGTTGATGTTCGCGTTACAATGACGATTTCTGCAGATGCCACCATCGAGGTTCGTAACCTTACCGGGATGCTCGTTGGTGGAGCCAATGTAGATGCGATTTCCGGGCACTGTAGAGTAGATGTTTCTGGTCTTGCATCTGGCACCTATGTTCTCACACTCCGAAGTGGTCAGTCCGCCACACATAGTCTCTTCCATGTAGCACGGTAACCGGATGAATATGGTACGAAACCTACCCAATGCCTCAACGCTGTTTGCAAGTGTAATCGCGACATGCTTGTGGTTGCAAATGAGCGCACATGCCCAGCCCCTTGTCAATCCCTACCCATTTACTCTTGGTGGTGATGTGGTGCTG
>CAZGHI010000020.1:7429-7698 GCA_964525565.1 uncultured Hyphomicrobiales bacterium | reverse complement strand
CATGGGATAGTACTGAGCTTGGCAGAATCACCATAAAGGACGGGCATTTTGTTCGGCCGGATGGAAGTCCGTTTCGCATTGTAGGATGTATGTTTCAGTGGAGCGGATGTTTTCCGGATAGCGCTTCAGCAATCGCAATAGCAGCGCGATTGAGAGCCCTGGGCATTAATACTGTTCGGTTTGCCGGATTCGATTATGCACCATATTTCCCGATATCCATTTTTGCTGATGCTCCAACGACTACCGGGGGGGGGCTTGGAATACCTCAG
>CAZGHI010000020.1:6953-7419 GCA_964525565.1 uncultured Hyphomicrobiales bacterium | reverse complement strand
CGACTCGATTGGTTCATTCATCAGTTGCGTCAGCAAGGTATTCGGTATGCATTTACCTTTCAGCATTCCTGGATGCCACGTCCCGGCGATGGTGTGCGCCAACCTGACAGCGTTGGGTGGGGCGCACGGATGATGGTGATTTTTGATCCCACCATACAGCGTATTCATCGCGATGTGATACGCCTTCTGCTAACGCACGAAAATCCTTATACCGGTTTCGCCTATAAAGACGATCCGGCACTCTTGTTTGTTATGCCGCTTGAAGATAGCCCACTCACAGCGTACTGGCTGTACACCAACGAAATTGTGGAAGCAAACCCATCATATAACGGGACTGTGGGACGTACGTTCTTTGCTCTGATGGACTCCCTCTACTATGCTTTTCTTGCAGACAGGGGACTCGATAACGATGCAGCTCTACGTAGTGCCTGGACTGTGACTGCATCGAACACAACAGACCAGATTC
>CAZGHI010000020.1:0-6884 GCA_964525565.1 uncultured Hyphomicrobiales bacterium | reverse complement strand
AGGCCATACTGCAGTACACCGAAACCGACAAGGTTTCGGGAACACAATGTGCTCGTGTACGCATAGGCCGGACCGGGAACACTTCAAATGTTGGTAACATCAGTTTGTTTCAGACCCTTAGCTCAATGCAACGACTACACCGGTATCGCTTATCACTGAACATGCGTACCAGCACAGCGAAGGGTATGCGGGATGTGCGTATTCTCATCCACAATAGTGGCTATCCGTACAATTCGTATGGAATGGACCAAACGTACACCCTCAGCTCCACGTGGAAAGCGTACACATACGACTTTACAGCCTCATCGCTTGATGCGGGTGCAGCAATGATGCAGATACTTATGGGAATGGATACAGGCGATGTGTACATAGACGACGTGTCGTTTCGAGAGATCAACAGTGACGGTCTCTTTCCAGGTGAAAGTATTGCGAATGCAACACTTCAACGTGACCGCGTCTTGGATACGCGGGTTACGCCTGCACGTATGAAAGCAAACGCCGACTTCTACAGACATCAGCTTACAAACCTCTTGGAAGCAGATCGTAAACTTATACGCGATACACTTGGTTCTGCCACATTGCTTGTTCCATCGTCCCGCTTGTTTTCACGTCTGGACCAAGAGTGCGGCATGAACTACGACTTTTTTGCAAGTACCGAAACACGCAACTCACCCGAGAGCATGCTTGCAGAAATGTATGGAGGAACTGTTCAGACACATGCAATGAACAAGTACGAGAACAAACCCCTTGTTTTGATGAATGCCTCTATTGCATATCCACGATACTACCTACATGAAGCCGGCATTGTGCTGCCCGTATATGCAAGCTTGCAAAACTGGGATGGCATCTTTGTTGGCGTGTTTTCAGAATCGGAGTCGGTAGTTGGCAAAGAGAAGGTGGACAGCAATTCATATTGGGTTATCAACGATAAGCCCAACGTGCTTGTGCAACTTCCTGCAATGAGCAATATGTTCCGTAGAAACGACATTGCTACTACAAGCAAGGTTGTTCGCATAGCCCAAAACCGTGAAGCAATTGATTATCCGCCATTCCATGTGCAGATGCCATACTCGTTAAGCGTTTACACAGATAGCAGACTTCCCCTGTTTCGCAGAGTAGAAACAATACGTGAGTTCCAGCCGGAAGAAAGTTTAACACCGCACCGTGAAGTAAGTGCGCTTTCTGCAACGCCTGTTGATCCGTCGGCGCTGAATGGTGAAAACGATCAGATTTTTTTTGATGCAACAAAAGGCATTCTGCGCGTGTTGTCTCCAAGCTACATCTGTGTTGCCGGTGCCCTTCAAGGGCAGCTTGTTAATGAAGCTGATATTGTGGTTGAACAGATAGGGCAAGGGGCAAATACCAGTGTTGTGCTTTCTTCGCTCACCGATAAGCCAATTGCATCATCCGGGTCTTCCCTGTTAATCATTGGCTCACGCGGGGCAAATGCGGGATCATCATGGGCCGGAAAGGATGAGCTGCGGGAGTGGGGATCCGGACCCTTCCAACTTGAAGGCAGGAACATCCGCATCACGCTTCGTGCACCAGGTTGGGACTCCTGTCGGGTAATTCCATTAGGGTCGGATGGCAAACCTGCTCAGCGTGGAACGAGTTATGCACCCAGCGCCACGGGAAGATTTAACCTGATGGTAAATACAGCAGAATACAAATCTCCATGGTATCGCGTTGAATTGTTTAACGTTCCAACAAGCGTTGACAATGAAGCAGGCTCTGACATCATCGTTGCGCCTAGTGTAACGGCCAATGACATCATGGTTCGCGGCAATGGAGTTACCTCTGTTCAGGTATTCAATATGTTTGGTAACGTTGTAGCGCATGAGCAGGGCGAAACAGACCGCATCAGCCTTGCCAACTGTGCTTCGGGTAGGTACACCGTTGTGGTTGCAGCCCGTGGAAAGGAATATCGACGGAGCATTGTTGTAGTGCGCTAATCGAGCAGAAAACCTTACGGATTCACTAAGATTCTTCGGTCAAGCCGTTGAGTATGGAGGTTTAGTCCATGAAAAGGTACGGCCTCCATGTTTCCTCTACTTTGCCTGCATAATGCTTCAGGAAGAGAACGTGATGGGGTTTCCGTGGCACCGTAAGAAGTTTCATGTGCGCTTCTTCAGGCGTACGATTTCCTTTTCGGTTGTTGCATTTGATGCAGGCACACACAAGGTTTTCCCACTGGTCTGTTCCACCGCGTGAACGCGGAATAATATGGTCAACTGTAAGAGGCGGCTTATGATCTCCGCAGTACATGCACTTAAAACCGTCGCGACGCAAGATGTTCTTTCGGCTGAGTTCGATTTTCTTGAATGGAACGCGTAGATATGCACTCAGCCTGATTACGCTTGGGAATGGATACACATCGCGCACGGAACGAATGGCAACAGCAGTGCGCTGTTCAACCATTTCAGCTTTCGTAAGAAAAAGTAACAGGAGGGCCTTTTTAGCAGAACATACGCTAATGGGCTCGTAGCTTTGATTTAAGACCAGTACTTTGCCATTGAGAGTGTACGACACCTCCGCCGGAAGGCGGTGCGAAAGAGGGCGGAGATGTGCGGCGTTTATACTGAAGGCAAACTCCTTTGCAACGAAAATAGTACACTTCGGCCTATTTTCGAACACCTGGCAAAGCCCCTTTTCCACTTCTTCACATTCCGGAGATTATGAAGCGCGTTCCTGCAGTACTGGCATTAGAAAATGGACAGTGTTTTTCTGGCGAGGCAATAGGAGCAGAGGGAGGTGTTTCGGAAGGTGAACTGGTCTTTAATACTGCGATGATGGGGTATCAGGAGATTCTTACCGACCCTTCGTATTACGGACAGGTCATCACATTCACGTATCCGCACATTGGGAACTATGGTGTAAATCCAGACGATGTAGAGAGCAATCGTATCCAAGCCGCTGGCCTTGTTGTTCGCGAGCTTTCTCATACATACTCAAATCATCGTGCTACGAAATCGTTGCAAGAGTACCTTGAAGAGAGCAACGTTACCGGAATTGAGGGGGTTGACACGCGGGCCTTAGTGCGTATCCTGCGTTCAGAAGGTGCAATGCGATGCGTTATTGACACCAGCGGAGAGAAAAGAGATGATGAGTTAGTGGACAGAGCGCGGAGCGTTCCGAGTATGGTGGGTGCAAACCTTACACCGTATGTTTCAACAAAAAGTGCTTATGTCGTTGATGCTCAGAATGGAAGCAATACAGTCAAGCATGTTGTTGCTATAGATTTTGGCATAAAGAGAAACATTATTCGTAGGCTTACCCATTATGGCTGTGCCGTTACCGTTGTTTCGCCGACTACATCTGCTGATTCTATTTTGGATTTACAGCCCGATGGCATTCTTTTAAGCAATGGGCCGGGTGATCCGGCTGCTGTTACCGAGGGCATTCAAACCGTAAAAACGTTGCTTGGAAAGAAGCCAATATTTGGAATCTGTTTAGGGCATCAGATACTGGCATTAGCAATGGGAGCGCAGACATACAAACTGCGATTCGGACATCGTGGGGCTAACCATCCGGTAAAAAATCTTAATACCGGATCTGTAGAGGTCACATCACAGAACCACGGCTTTGCCGTTGAGACATCATCGTTGCCTTCGAACGTACATGTAACGCATATCAATTTGAACGACAATACATGTGCAGGTATTGCCATCCCCGACAAACAAGCTTTTGCAGTGCAGTACCATCCTGAGGCAAGTCCCGGTCCGCATGACAGCGACTACCTGTTTCGAGACTTTGTGGCGATGATGCTGCAGAGTTAAGGGGTTTTTTACATCGGAAAGTTTGGCGCGTTGATTTCGCAAACCTGCAATGTGGTAGCAAAGAAATGTTATTGCACCCGGGATTAATCGTTACTGCGATGTGCGGGTGAAGGAAGCTACGGTTTGCGTTAGCATAACTCATTTTTTTTTTACTTTCCTCACTACGAGCTAATCATTAACTTATTGATCGTAGGAATGCATGGCTTTGTTCAAGAAGTTATTCGTGAACATTTTTATGCTGGCGCTTTTACTCGCGTTTTCTGCAGAGTCTGCTTCAGCCTATGTAGCATATCTCATTGGACGCAAAACCCTGCCTGGATGCGCATTCAACGAAGGGAATACTTGCGTTGTCAAGATTGAACTGCCCGGCCCCCCAGAAGAAGGTGCAGAGATCGTCGGAGAAGCTCATATAAATTACAATACTACAATGCAAATTGGATCCGTGCTTTTTGTCTCCCAACCGGCAAATCCATCGCAGTTTGTAATCTCTCTTGGTTTTACCATGGTTTCAATCTGGCACACTTCTGATGGTAGTCCATGTCCAATTCCGAACCCATGAGTAGGCGCAAATGTTGATGTTGGAGAACAAACTCAGCGCAGTCGTATCAACTTTGCTTGGTCTAATTGTGCTCGCTGGCCAGGTTTGTTTGACTTCAGCCCCTTCTCCACCACGCTACCTTGTGAAGATGGGCGTTGGTAGCTCCTCGTGTATAAAATGTATGGCCGGTTTACTTACTGTAAAGCAGGATCAACTGGGAGCGCTGCGTGGCAGAGTAGTGGTGGAAGTTTATGCAGCAAGCAGTCAGGTGAAACGCCAGCTAGATATGGTTGTAGTGGACTCAAGCATAATCTCGGTTAAGCTAAATAGTGGCGATAGGCGCAAGCTAGATACAGCTGCCGTATTCATCGTTGGGAGTAACAATCCCTTGACAGTACTGAAAATGCCTGATGGGGCGACAGAGATATTAGGAATTGTGGACTCTCTTGATGCCCAGCAATCTGTAGTCATGGTTGATACCCTTGACTGGTTACATAGCTGGCCATTGAAAACCCATATCAAACTTGATGAAAGAGTTCGAGTTCACGTACACGACGATGGGAAAACAGCGAGCGTTGCACTAATTGACAGAGCGCTTGTGACAACGTTTGATACGGCTTATGTGCTACCACAATACAATCGTGGATTACCCGACTCAATAAAACAGCAGCTAGTTTTACCGCAAGAGACTATCGTGTTTAATGCGAGCAGAGTTCGATACCGAATTACAACAGCCGGCAATGCTATCGATACTGTGATCAACGGAGAGGAAGCCAGATTGTACCGATCGTATCGCTATTGGCTTTCGGATGTTAACCGTACCAACGCGTACGTAAACAACAAAATAATAGAGATTCCCCTATCGGAGCAAACTTTTGGTACCTGGGCAAATACTGACTCAACCTATGTCTCCATTCCGTACATCGAGGAAGAAGACCCAGAGACATTTCGGTTTGACAGTTTTGACATAGATATACCCGTACGATATTTCCCGGTTTCGCCGGCGTATTGTGATGCGCGAGCAGACACTGTTTACTGTTTTACGCCAACCAACGGGGCAATTCGATTAACTCAGCCGAACAAGCTAGTACACCTTTCCCTGCCATTAATGTTCGGTAATCAGCCAGAAGTTGTGTGCTGCGTTGCCGGCAAAGAGTGTGTCTTGGTAACGTACGATGTCAATCAAGAGAATCTGTGCTCTGTGGTTGTATCACCGCTGGGTTTGCGACTAAGTAGTGTAATAGCTCACCCACGGAATGTGGTTCTTTTTCCAACAAACAGTACCAACGGAACAACTGTTTCGGCTTTGTTTCTGTCAGATGGCAAACTGTATAGGAAGCCCGTATTGTCGGTGGTGTCGCCTGACTAATCGTTTGTTGAGTGATTTGAACATCACAACCTAAGACGTGGTCATAGCCGTGAAGTGTTGTTGGATTGAATGATTCCTCGTGAGCGGATTTAGGTTGGAATCCAAACATATATAATATCGTCGTGTGTTGCGATTTAGCATTGACGAAAAGCACGTAAGCTGTTTAATGTGATGTGTTGCAACGTGGTATGATAGTAGGGTGCACAGATCAAGACGGCCTGCACATTCATACAAGACTGAGGGAACTTCGGCATGAACTTGTTAATAGAACGTTTCATGTGAATCATATCTCTTAGCTTTTTTATTCTATGTATTTGGGGTAATCCGTTTAAGGTTACTGCCGTAGAAAAGGCATCAATCTTTATATAGGACCGCTCCGCTGTTTGGTTGCCAAATGGCGCCTTGATATGTGTTGAAGAAGCCGATGCGGATCATTACCGCGATCTCTTTATGGAGCATAAATATTTCAGTCATGAGGTAAGTGTGTTAGCCTCGGATGCGAACTACTTGGCTGTACCTGGGCTACGGGGGCACTTTAAGGGTGTCCGTAATGGGCATAAGAGAACGATAAACGGGGGTAGTTCTTTCAACAAAGTGGGAAATCGTGTCCATAGCAAGTTCGGAAGTGGCCAATCCTACTGCCACAGACGGCTACCTTGAAAACAGAGAGTGTATTCGGATAACAATAGGATTGATCAATTCTATCAGCACGGAGCCCTGTCCACCACCCGTTCAACATTAACACGTTGTCCGATTGCCCCCCGTACCGTGCCGGCTGGAGTGTACCTGAATGTTTCATATACAGTAGCAGCGTTTGCCGTCAGCAGGGACAAAGTGGTTCAATAGCTATCAGTGCTTGCACAACTACTCTCCATTACAACACAACCATGCTACCACCTTTCAGAAACTCTTGAAAAGTGTTTAACTCTTTGTGAACACTACATTTACGACTTTGCAGCGAGAATCGGTTCGGCTAAATCTGCCGTGAGTTTCAACGCCATCGTTAACGTCTGCTGGCTCTTGGTTTCACATTTGAAGGGTTAGGCGACCCGGTCGAGCGACCAAGATGGAATACAATACCCAAACCACTGCTCTTGTTACCAGCACCTTGGTATTTCAGTATCCGCATCGTAAGTTTGTCGGCTCTAACGTACCGGGCGGGGACGCAAGTGGCCAACGTGGGCCGACTGTAAATCTGCTG
>CAZGHI010000019.1:27592-44502 GCA_964525565.1 uncultured Hyphomicrobiales bacterium | reverse complement strand
TGGCAACCAATAAACGATACGAAACACTTGTTAAGAGCTACGACCGTAAGCAAGTGTATGATTTCAAGAATGCCGTTGAGATGGTGAAAAAAAATGCAACGGCAAAGTTTGATGAGTCGTTCGAAGTGAGTATGCATCTTGGCGTAGATCCTCGGAAGGCAGATCAGCTTGTGCGTGGAACGGTAGCCCTTCCTCATGGAACGGGGAAAACCGTTCGTGTGCTCGTCATTGCCAAAAGTCCGAAAGACAAAGAGGCACTCGAAGCAGGAGCAGACCATGCGGGCTTTACCGAGTACCTTGAGAAATTGCAAGGGGGCTGGGCAGACATAGACATCATCATTGCAACACCAGATGTAATGGGTGAACTTGGCAAGCTCGGCCGTGTGCTTGGTCCCCGTGGACTGATGCCGAACCCCAAGAGTGGAACTGTAACATTCGACGTAGCAAAGGCCGTGGCCGAAGTAAAAGCAGGGAAGATTGAATTCCGTGTGGACAAGGCCGGAAATATCCATGCCAGCATCGGAAAGTGTTCGTTCCCGCCGGAAAAACTTGCAGAAAATGCACAAACCTTTGTTTCAACCGTAATGAGGGCAAAGCCAGCCACGGCCAAAGGTAAGTACGTTAAAAGTCTTTACTTCTCCAGCACAATGGGGCCAAGTGTTCGTGTTGATGAACATTCCATTGGTGTTGATCACTAATTCCTAACAATGCCTATTACGCACTGTCCGGCGTTCTGCTTCTAACCCGCTTCGGCGGTTGAACAACGGACAAACACTACATTATAACGGAGCCGTATGGTAACCAAGGAACAGAAACAACTCATCGTCGCCGACCTCGTCCAACGGATGAGTACGGCGTCGAGCCTGTACTTTGTGGACTTTACCGGCATGACCGTCGCTGCCGACCAAACATTTCGGAGAGAACTTCGCGAGAAGGAATCAACGATGCGTGTTGCCAAGAACACACTCATCCTCCGAGCGCTGGCGGAAGTTGGCGGGTACACTATTGACGAGTCCAAGCTATTCGGACAAACGGGAATCATCTTTGGCTCTACCGACCCGATTGCCCCGGCTAAGGTGATTCGCAAGTTTTTTGAAAAAGGCGAGAAACCACGTCTGAAACTTGCGTTGATCGAAGGTCAGGTGTTCGACGGTTCGCAACTCAAGGCAGTATCAGAGCTGCCAACACGCGAAGACATGATTGCCGGTATTGTTGGAAGCTTGCATGCGCCGATTTCAGGTATTCACGGAGCCATCAATGCTGTGATGCGCGATGTGATCATGCTTGTTGAAGAGGTTGCCAAGAAACAGGCAGCCTGATCCATTAACACAACTTTGTAAACTTTTTTTCGGAGACAGTATGTCAGCAATTGTTGAAGAACTTGTAGAAAAAATCGGACAGCTTACTCTTCTTGAAGCTGCTGATCTCAAGAAAGCTCTTGAGGATAAATTTGGCGTTACAGCCGCAGCACCTGTTATGATGGCAGCAGGCCCGGCAGGTGGAGCACCAGCAGCCGCAGAAGAAGAAAAAACCGAATTTGATGTTGAGCTTACTGATGCCGGTGCTCAGAAGCTGAACGTAATTAAGGTGGTTCGCGAGATTACAGGTCTTGGCTTGAAGGAAGCCAAGGACCTCGTAGAAGGTGCACCAAAGATGGTAAAAGAGGGAGCACCAAAAGACGAAGCCGAATCGCTTAAGAAAAAGCTCGAAGAAGCAGGCGCAAAGGTTACTCTCAAGTAACATTTCTCCTACGAAAATCACCCCGGAACGGTCGTTTGTACCGTTCCGGGCGTTCTTGTCTTTACCCGTTGGCTACGTAGTAACGTTTTTCTGAGTAAAAGGGAGCCCCCTTCCCATGCAAGGTCCACAGGACGCAACACTCTACACCCTGCCGCTGCAACGGTTGCGCGAGCGGGTCACTTTTGGTCACGTGGTTAAACACCACACCTACCCCGATTTGCTGGGTATTCAGATTAACTCCTTTCACGAATTCCTACAGGAAGACGTGAAGCCGGAGGAGCGGCGTGAAATTGGTCTTCAGCGCGCTTTTCGGGCAAATTTCCCTATCGAGGATAACTCAGGCGTGTACGAACTGAGTTTCCTTGATTACTTCGTTGAAAAACCGAAGTACACAGAGGAAGAATGCCGTGAGCGAGAACTGACGTATGCAAAGACGCTGAAGGCACGTCTGCGGCTTTCTTCAAAAGCCGATCCAACGTCGGAAGACCATATCGAAGCTATAGACCAGGAAGTGTACCTTGGCCAAATTCCTGCAATGACGCCCAGAGGTACCTTTATCATTAACGGCGCGGAACGCGTTGTTGTGGCTCAGCTTCATCGGTCGCCAGGGTGTTTCTTCGACGAAGCACTCCACCCAAACGGAACGAAAATTTTCTCTGCACGCATCATCCCCTTCAAAGGATCGTGGATTGAATTCACAACCGACATCCACGATGTGATGTATGCATACATTGACCGGAAAAAGAAATTCCCCGTTACCACCCTGCTCCGCGCTCTCGGGTATTCCAGCGATGAAGACCTGCTGAACCTCTTCGAGCTTACCGAAGATGTTAGTGCAGCAGATTTAACGGACGACTACCTGGGCAGACGTGTTGCAGCAGACGTGGTTGATATGAATACCGGTGAGATCGTTGCCCAGCGCGATCATATCGTAAGTCCCGAGATGCTCGAAATGCTGAAAGGGGCTTCAGTTGACGCGATGAAGTTATATCGGTACGAAAGTCCGAACGATGAACCAATCATTGCAAAAACGCTAGCGAAAGACACGGCACGAACACGTGAAGATGCCTTAGAAACCATCTACCGCCAGTTGCGCTCGTCCGATCCGCCAGACCTGGATACAGCATGGGGATTGCTTGAGAAGTTGTTCTTTAATCCGAAGCGCTACGATTTGGGTGTGGTGGGTAGGTACCGTATCAACGAAAAGCTCGGCATGAATGTACCGCTCGACATGACGACGCTTACGGTTGACGATATCGTGTCTATCATAAAATATTTGATTGAAGTGCGTGACGGTAAAATGCCGGTGGATGATATTGACCACTTGGCAAACCGCCGTGTTCGCACCGTTGGCGAGCAACTCGAAAGCACATTCAATCTTGGCTTAACGCGCATGGCTCGGACCATCAAGGAGCGCTTGAGTGTGCGCGATAGCGAGAACATAACACCAACTGAACTGGTTAACGCCCGTACAATCACTAGCGTAATCAACCAGTTCTTTGGAACCAATCAGCTGAGCCAGTTCATGGACCAAACCAACCCGCTCAGCGAGATCACGCACAAACGTCGTACGTCGGCGCTTGGACCTGGCGGTCTCACGCGCGAACGTGCAGGCTTTGAGGTACGCGACGTTCACTACACGCATTACGGACGCTTGTGCCCGATTGAAACACCCGAAGGGCCAAACATTGGTCTTATCTCCTCGTTGGCAATTCATGCACGTGTAAACAAGTTCGGATTTATTGAAACACCATATGTTAAGGTTGTTAATGGTGTTGTTACCGATGAACTCGAGTTTATGTCGGCAGACCGAGAAGAGGGACTCATCATCGTTCCGGCAGGAACGGATATCGATGCCAAGGGCCGCATTGTTGGCGACGCTGTGAAGGCACGAGTTAGTGGCGACTATAAAATCGTGTCGCCAAGCGAGGTGCACTTTATGGAAGTAAGCACGGACCAGATTACTTCGCCGGCCGCCTCCTTAATTCCATTCCTTGAGCACGACGACGCGAACCGGGCTTTGATGGGTTCTAACATGCAACGTCAGGGCGTACCTCTGCTTCGACCTGAAGCACCTCTCGTTGGTACCGGTATGGAAGCACGTGTAGCACGGGATTCTCGAGCTTTGATCCTCGCCGAAGATGACGGTGTTGTTGAATACGTATGCGCCGATTTCGTGCAGGTACGGTACGACGATAAACGGTCCAAAGATGAACGTTTGCTCAGCTTTGATAACGACCGCATCGTACGGTACGACCTGCTGAAGTTTTACCGCACAAACCAAGACACTGCCGTTAATCAACGTCCTATCGTTCGAGCTGGTCAGAGAGTAAAACGTGGAGAACCCCTCATTGATGGCGCCAGCACGGAGAAAGGCGAATTAGCACTTGGCAGAAACGTACTTGTAGCCTTCATGCCTTGGCGTGGCTATAACTTCGAAGATGCTATCGTGATCAGCGAAAGAATGGTGTCGGAGGACATCTTTACGTCTGTTCACATCGAAGAGTTCACCCTCCAGGTTCGAGATACAAAGAGGGGTGAAGAAGAGTTTACGCGCGAAATTCCCAACGTGAGTGAAGAGGCAACGAAAGATCTTGACGATCGTGGCATTGTGCGCATGGGCGCTAAAGTGCGTGAAGGCGACATTCTGATTGGTAAAATCACGCCGAAGGGCGAAACCGATCCAACACCGGAAGAGAAATTGCTTCGTGCCATCTTTGGCGACAAAGCCGGTGATGTGAAAGACGTGAGTCTCAAAGCGTCACCCGGAATTAAAGGCACCGTAATCAATACCAAACTCTTTGCACGCAGAGTACTCACCAGCGACAGTGAGTTCCGCTTAGAAGAAAAGAAACGTCAGGATCTGATTACCAAACGAGAACAACAGGCTCTGCGCGCACTCGACCTTGATTGCGTTGAACGCATCGGAGAACTTCTCGATGGTCACACCAGTGTTGGTATCCGAAGTGCAAACGACACGGTTGTATTTCGTGCCGGAGCAAAACTTTCGGCTAAGGAGTTCATGTCCAAGTACGAAGCCGGGGCTTTTGTTCCTTCGGTAATGAACCTCGATCAAGACTGGGTTGCCGATGCCAAAGTGATGAAAATGGTTCGTACTCTCCTTGAGAACTACGAAACACGACGTCAGCAAATCATGTTAGACGGCCGTATCGAGCGTAACAAAATTGCTGCCGGCGACGAATTGCAGCCTGGCATTCTGCAGATGGCAAAGGTATATGTTGCGAAGAAGCGCAAGCTGCAGGTGGGCGATAAAATGGCAGGTCGGCACGGTAACAAAGGCATCGTGTCCAAGATTGTACCAGTTCAGGATATGCCATTCCTACCCGATGGTACTCCGGTGGACATTGTTCTTAACCCCCTGGGTGTGCCATCGCGGATGAATCTGGGGCAGTTGTACGAAACAGCTCTTGGTTGGGCCGCAAGCAAACTTGGCGTTCACTTTGCCACACCAATTTTTGATGGTGCAACGTGGGATGAGGTAGGTCAGTATCTGGACCAGGCCGGATTGCCACGCACAGGGAAAACGGTGTTGTACGATGGACGCACCGGTGAAGCATTTGCTAACGAGGTCACCGTGGGTATCATTTACATGATGAAACTGTCGCACCTTGTAGAAGACAAGCTTCATGCCCGGTCTATTGGTCCGTATTCTCTGATTACGCAGCAGCCACTGGGCGGAAAGGCGCAGTTTGGAGGTCAGCGACTTGGAGAAATGGAAGTGTGGGCACTCGAAGCGTATGGTGCTGCTCATACACTGCAAGAAATGCTTACTGTAAAGAGCGACGATGTGCAGGGTAGGGCAAAGATGTACGAAGCGCTCGTAAAGGGCGAGAACCTTCCGGTGCCAAACATACCTGAATCGTTCAATGTTCTCGTACGAGAACTTCAAGGTTTGTGTCTTGATGTAAAAATTGACTAATTGAAACATAACGAACTACCGACTGGAGTAAGAATGCAGTTCCAGAATGTCCCAAAGCGTGGGTATTCGCAGATTACCATCCGCATCTCTTCGCCGGACGACATCCTTAATCGTTCGCACGGCGAGGTAACGAAGCCAGAAACGATCAATTACCGATCGTTTCGGCCGGAAAAAGATGGATTGTTCTGTGAAAAAATCTTTGGTCCGATTCGCGATTGGGAATGCGCCTGTGGCAAATACAAGCGTATTCGATACAAAGGCATTGTTTGTGACCGTTGCGGCGTCGAAGTCACGCAAAAGAGCGTTCGTCGGGAGCGCATGGGGCACATTATGCTTGCCGTTCCCGTTGTGCATATCTGGTTCTTGAGATCACTTCCAAGTAAGATCTCCGGCGTAATTGGTATGCCCACCAAGGATATCGAACGAATCGTGTACTACGAGTCGTATGTTGTTATCCAGCCGGGATCAACAGGATTGCAGCCAAAGGACCTGCTTACCGAAGATCAGTACCTCGAGGTACTGTCGTCCATGCGCGCCGAAGAGCGCAACATGGATGATGACGATCCTCGGAAGTTTATTGCTCTTATCGGTGGCGAAGCAATAAAGGAACTGCTCAGAAGAGTTGACCCAGACGAAGACTACTTCCTGCTGCGGGAAACCTTGAAGGAAGATATGAGTCAGCAGAAGCGCGCCGATGTGCTTAAGCGGCTTCGTATTCTTGATGCCTTCCGCACAGCTCCAACAAAAGAGCCGAACCAACCCGAATGGATGGTACTGGATATTATTCCTGTTATTCCACCGGATCTGCGTCCGCTCGTTCCCCTGGAAGGTGGCCGTTTTGCTACGTCGGACCTGAACGATCTGTATCGTCGCGTTATCATCCGCAATAACCGTCTGAAGCGACTGATGGACATCAAAGCTCCGGAAGTTATTCTGCGGAATGAAAAGCGGATGTTGCAGGAAGCAGTTGACGCACTATTCGATAATTCACGGCGTTCCGTTCGCAGCGAATCTCAGCGGGCGCTAAAGTCATTGGCTGATACGCTTAAGGGCAAAACCGGACGCTTCCGTCAGAATCTGCTTGGTAAACGAGTTGACTATTCTGGCCGGTCCGTTATTGTGGTTGGTCCCGAACTCAAACTGCATGAGTGCGGATTGCCGAAGGATATGGCAGTTGAATTGTTTAAGCCCCTTATCATTCGTAAACTTATTGAGCGTGGTCACTGCAAAACAGTTAAGAGCGCCAAAAAACAGGTTGAGAAGAAGACAACAGAAGTATGGGACATCCTGGACACGGTAATTGACGGACATCCCGTGCTCCTGAACCGCGCCCCTACACTTCACCGACTGGGTATCCAGGCATTCCAGCCCAGACTGGTTGAAGGTAAAGCCATCCAACTACACCCTCTGGTAACCACGGCCTTTAACGCAGACTTTGACGGCGACCAGATGGCTGTACACGTTCCACTTAGCCATGAAGCTCAGCTTGAAGCTTTGCTGCTGATGCTTAGCAGCCATAATATCATGCATACACAGAACGGCGAACCAATTGCTGTTCCGTCGCAGGACATGGTTCTAGGCGTGTACTACCTTACCAAGTCGCGCTCCGGTGTGAAGGGCGAAGGCAAGATCTTCTCGTCGATGGCGGAAGTCATTGTGGCATATAATAGTGGCTCAGTTGATCTTCATGCTAACATAAAGGTGCGTATAAATGGAAGCATGGTAGAAACCTCTACCGGCCGTGTGCTATTTAATCAGATCGTTCCACCCGAAATGGGGTACATGAACGAGATGCTGGGTAAAAAACGTTTACGTCAGGTGATCTCGGAATGCTTCCGGAAAGCCGGCCTGGCTAAGACTGTAGATTTCTTGGATAAACTCAAAGAGCTGGGATTTACCACTGCTACGAGTGGAGGATTGTCGGTATCGATTGCAGACGTGGTTGTCCCTGCTGAAAAGGAGAGCATCATTGCCAAGGCGCAAGCCGAAGTAGATAAGATCGAAGACTACTACCATAGCGGTGTAATCACCGAAGGTGAACGGTACAATAAGATTATTGATACGTGGAGTACAGCAACTAACCGTGTTGCCGATAAACTGTACAGCGAACTAGCATCTGCAAAGCAGGGCTTTAACACGTTTTACATGATGATGGATTCGCAGGCACGTGGTTCGAAGGAGCAGATTCGCCAGCTTGCAGGTATGCGGGGCCTTATGGCCAAACCACAGAAAACGGCAACTACCGGAAGCGCCGAGCTTATCGAAAACCCGATTATCTCGAACTTTAAAGAAGGCCTCACAAACCTTGAGTACTTCATTTCTACGCACGGCGCTCGAAAGGGTCTGGCCGATACGGCTCTGAAAACGGCCGACGCCGGATACCTTACACGCCGTCTGCATGATGTTGCACAGGATGTTGTTATCAGCGATAATGACTGCGGTACCATTCGTGGTGTAGAAATGCGAGCGCTGAAAGATGGCGAAGAGGTAAAAGAACCACTCAAGGAAAGAATTCTTGGACGCGTTTCGCTGTCAGACATCGTTGACCCGATTACGAACCAGGTATATGCAAAAGCAGGCGAACTGATTACAGAAGACATTAGCGAGGCGATCGAAGCCTCGCCTATTGAGGCCGTAACCATACGCTCAGTGCTTACCTGCGAATCCCGTCGTGGCGTCTGCGCACGCTGCTATGGAAGAAACATGGCAACTGGCCAGCTTGTTGACAAAGGCGAAGCCGTGGGAACAATAGCATCACAATCCATTGGTGAACCGGGAACGCAGCTTACACTCCGTACCTTCCACACCGGTGGTACAGCGTCTCTGTCGCTCTCTCAGTCTTCTGCCATTGCGAAGTTCGATGGTCGTGTGGAGTTTGAAAACGTGCGAACTGTAATTACTCCTGGTGACGAAGAAGATCAGCAAATTGCTGTTTCACGTGCCGGTGTAATCAACATCGTTGAACCGGGAAGCAACCGTATCGTTACGAAATACGATGTAGTGTATGGCGCCGAACTCAAGGTGCAAGATGGTCAGATGGTGACGAAGGGAACAGTTCTGTACGAATGGGACCCATACAACTCCGTTATCATCACGGAGAAGGCCGGACGCGTTCGTTATCGCGACCTTGTGTCGAATTTGACGTATAAGGAGGCCATTGACGAGCAAACCGGTCATACGACCAAAATTGTTATCGATTCTCGTGACCGTACAAAGAGCCCGGCAATTGAAATTGTGGACGAAGATGGTGTGCTCATCCAACAGTACATTATTCCAACTCGTGCGCAGATTGTTGTGGACGATGCCGAAGTTGTCGCCGTTGGAGCGAAACTCGTAAAAATGCCGCGCGACTTGGGAAGACTTCGCGACATCACCGGTGGCTTGCCTCGTGTTACCGAACTATTCGAAGCACGTTCACCACAGAATCCTGCCGCAGTTACCGAGATTGATGGGATTGTCTCGATCGACAAGCCGAAGCGTGGTTCACGGATCATTGCTGTTACGTCACTCGACGGCGAGCTGCGTAGGGAGTATCCGGTGCCTATCGGACGCCACGTGCTTGTTCAGGAAGGTGACCTGGTGCGAGCCGGAGACCGGTTGTCGGAAGGTGCCATTAACCCGCACGATATCTTGCACATCAAGGGCATTAACGAAGTACAAGGCTACCTGGTTAACGAAATCCAGGAGGTGTACCGCATGCAAGGTGTAAAGATTAACGATAAACATATTGAAGTAATCGTTCGCCAGATGCTCCAAAAGGTTCGCGTTACTGATGCCGGCGACTCGAGATTCCTGGAAGGCGATCAGGTAGATCGCATTCGCTTTAACGACGAGAATGACAATCTGAAAGCTGCACTAGTTGTAATTGACAAAGGCGACAGTAAGCTCAAAATCGGTCAGATTATTTCTCGGAAGGAACTAAAAGAGATTAACGACGAGCTGAAGAAAAAAGACAAGGCCGGAGTAAAAACACGAAAGGCAGAACCTGCAATTGCGGAACCACTGTTGCTGGGGATTACACAGGCCTCGCTAACAACAGAGTCGTGGCTATCTGCAGCATCGTTCCAGGAAACAACCAAGGTGCTCTCCGAGGCTTCGACGGCAGCAAAGAACGACAAGCTGCTCGGATTAAAGGAGAACATTATTCTCGGTCAGCTTATCCCTGCGGGCACTGGACTTCGCGAATACCAGGAGATGCTGGTATCGTCAGATGCCGGGAATATTTTTGGTTCGGATGCCATAATGCCACGAGCCGATGCCGAACCGGCGCCGCTGCCAAAGCGCACTCCACGGAAACGGCCGGCAATGGCGTAAGACCATTCGCAGCAGAAAACATAGATACGGGTCATTGTCGCCTCGACAATGACCCGTATCTTTTTTAATTGTGGATATGTTGTTACAGGAGTGCCCAATGAAAGTGTTTGCCTTAGTTTGTTCGATAGTTCTAACATCCATGGCTCAAGCAGCAGATACGCTCTATGTATCGGCCACCGCAGAACTTGGTGGGAATGGGAAGTCCTGGCAAACCGCTTACCAAACCGTTCATACGGCACTGGCATTCGCAAAACCGGGCGATGAATTATGGATTGCTCGCGGAGTGTACACCTGGATTGGACCTTCACTGTCCATGGTTAACGGTGTTCGCCTCTACGGAGGATTTACGGGCACGGAATTGCTCCGTGAAGAGCGCGACTGGTTTAGAAATCGCACCGTTTTTTTTCATGGCGATGGCGGCACTATTATGTCGGTTAGAAACTGCGATTCATCAACAGCTATTGATGGAGTCGTGTTTGTGAATTCGCAGTTCCTAGCCATTGAAGTGTTCGGAGGCGCTCCGCGCATTAAAAACTGCCAATTCGAGAACAATAATGCTGCAATCGCTGCCGAAAACTGTACGCGTATTCGGATTGAGTTCTGTGTTTTTAAGAACAACGATGGGGTGGCCGGTGGTACCATTACCCTGAAGGATATTGCATCCAGTCCAATTGTATGGGGACCTTACATTGCGCAGTGTGTTTTTGTAAATAACAAGACGTTGGGACATGGCGGAGCAGTTACTGTCGAAAACTCGCCATTGATTACGCAGATTTCAAACTGCGTATTCACCGGAAATTCCGGAGCTGAAGCAGGTGCGATTGTTACTGACAAAGCATGGACCTACATTGTGAACTGTACGTTCCACAACAACACTACAACCGCAATGGGAACCGAGGAAACACGGGCTTCTACAGCTTGGCTACATGGTGGGGAGGTGATTAATTCCATCTTTTGGAATGGCAATCTTTCTGAAAATGAAAAACACATACGCAAGAAACCGAACGTAGGGACATCAGATACGTTTACCCTTAAGAGCACGGCTAATTTAGTGGAGGCAGATTTTGAGCTAGGTTTTTGGCAGTCAGACCCTGCGTTTGAGGACCCGGAAAACACAGCCGGTGCCGACGGATTCTATGGTACAGACGACGATGGTCTTCGCCTTTCGACTTTTTCGCTTGCACGTGATGGTGGAATTATTGATCGGTATGTGAATCATCATCAAACCGATGTTATTGGGAACCCCCGTTTAGTTGGTAGAAAGATTGACCTTGGTGCATACGAGCAACAACGATCAGGCAGACTAACCCCACCGCAGGTGGTTAACGAGATCAAGACGGGCATGTACACCTTCTTCTTCAGGCATGCCAAAACCGACTGGGATCAAAAAGACCCCGGGCCATCGCCTGAGTGTTTTCCCGGTCGGAACCTCATTTATGAAGGCAGGGAGCAAGCGCGGGAAATTGGAAATGTGCAACGCATGCTTGGTGTGCCGGTTGGTAGTCCTGAGTCCAGTCCAGTTTGCAGGTGTTGGGAAACCATGGATTTGATGTGTGGCTCATACATCAAACTTCAATGGTGGGGCAGTGGCGGATCGCCGAACATTGTGAAATTCAGAGATTCAATCTTAAGCACTGTTCCAACCGGCGGCAATCGTCTCATTTCTTCGCACGATGCCGTTGCCAATGCCAACTTTAATCCGGCCGGCGATGGTATGGTTATGTCAACAGCCGAACTCATGGAAGGCGACTGCTTGTTTGTAAAGCCCCTTGGAGATTCATATGAGGTTGTGGCACACTGGTGCTCCGACACATGGCAGCGATATCGTGTTCGATTTCCATCTGAAGCAACGTCCGTATCTACAACAGAAGCTCAAACAGCTCCGTTTTCAGTGCATCCGAATCCGGCCACAGACTACATCTTGGTTGATTGTGCACAGCCAACATCTTTGAGAATTGTAGATATGTTGGGAATCCAGCACATCACAACCCCATCCGATGTACACCATCTAATTCGTATCTCACAAATGCCGGACGGAGTGTTCTTTATCGTTGGCGGTGACCATACTGCGTCGTTTGTGATTCGCCGATGAAAAGAGTGGCGTTACATTGGCAGATTCTTATTGCCCTTCTCCTAGGTTTTCTTTGGGCTGTCTTTTCGGCTTGGTTCGGATTCCAGAAGTTTACGTCCGATTGGATTGATCCTTTTGGCGACATCTTTCTGCGACTGCTGAAGATGATAGCTGTGCCACTCGTTGCACTCTCCGTTATTCACGGTGTTTCGGGACTTGGAGACATACGTACACTTGGGAAGCTGGGAATCCGAACACTTTTACTGTATTTGACTACAACAGTAGCAGCAGTAACAATCGGACTTGTACTGGTAAATACCATTCGTCCGGGAGAATCCGTACCGTTAAGCCATCGCCAGGAGAACCGTACACGGTATGAAGAATGGGTGAAGAACACAGATGGAGTAGAATTGATAGATGGTGGGCTAACCGATAAGATAGCAGCAGCAAAAACGAGGGAAACACAAAGTCCACTTCAGCCGATTGTTGACGTTATACCAGACAATGTGTTCGGTGCACTCTCCGGCGGAGCGATGTTGCAGATTATTTCATTTTCTGTGTTAATCGGCATCGGGATGATTGTTGTCGGACCAGCCGCTACAGAATCTCTGCGTGGAGTAGTTGTTGGCATGAACGACGTGCTCGTAGCGCTTGTGAATATTGTGATGAATGCGGCGCCATTTTTTGTTTTTTGTCTTGTAGCTGGCAAGGTTGGCGCCATGGCCGGAAGTAACCCCGGTCAGATCGTGACCATGTTTCAGGCTCTTGGATGGTATAGCATAACCATTGTGCTCGGACTTGCTGCTATCGTTGGCATTGTGTACCCCCTTGTGCTAAAGATATTCCGTGCTGGAGATGGCATTAAACAGTTTTTCGTAGCCATAGCTCCGGCTCAGATGCTTGCCTTTTCTTCCAGTTCTTCAGCAGCAACACTTCCCGTTACCATTGAATGTGTTCAGAACAGACTTGGTGTGCGAGAGAGCATAACCGGTTTTGTGCTGCCGATTGGCGCGACCGTGAATATGGATGGAACGAGTTTATATCAAGCCGTTGCAGTTGTCTTTCTTGCACAGTTTCACATGATAGACTTAACAATAACCCAGCAGTTAACCATTGTTGTTACAGCAACGCTTGCCTCGATAGGAGCAGCCGCAGTTCCAAGTGCCGGACTGGTAACATTGATTCTCGTAATGCAGAGTGTTGGCTTAAATCCTGCGTGGATAAGTATCATCGTTCCGGTAGACCGGTTGCTGGATATGTGTCGGACTGTAGTTAATGTAACCGGCGATGCAACAGTGGCCACTGTGATGGATCGCACAACTCCGTAGGGTTTGATTTACATCAAAGCGCCATTAATGGGAAGCACTGGAAGAGGCAATTCTGTGTTGCCAAGCATTTGGCGCAAATCAGTTTCGATTGTTGTTGAGATGGCAAGCATTGCCGTGTCGTTAACGCGATTTTCAAATGGGTTTTCAATTGTTCTTGCCAGCCTGTCAACCGAGTAAAAGGTAAAGCCTAAAAGTAGCGTCCATCCAACGGTTTGCCATCCGGCAGAATCAACAATAACGAATGGTAGGAGCAAGCCGAACACATCAACCAAACGTGACGTGTACCACGCGTAGTCGTATGGAAACACAGTACGTTTAATACGTTCGCACATTCCCATGCAATCGGTAAGCGCCTCAATGTGATCTTCAATTTGTTGCTGCTGCCAGTCGTTAATGAGTCCGCTATTCCGCAATTGCACTACGTGTCTGGTTTGTAGTTCTAAGATGCCATTAGGAATATTTTTACGATGCAAAAGAAGCTCGCTCTCGTTGGCAGCAAGAAACGGACGGACGGTATCAGCAACCGGCAACTGTCGGAGGTGCGCAGTAAGCGCATAGCAAAATGCAATCTGGCGGAAGACAAGTGTGCGGCGTACGTCTTCTGTAGCCCCTTCACAAAACGATAGAATTAATCGTGCAGCGCTGCGGCTCTCGTTAACGATTGCTCCCCAAATCTTTCGTGCTTCCCACCACCGATCGTAAGCATTGTTTACCCGAAAGCCCAGAAGAATTGCTAGTAACGTACCTACGATTGCGATGGGTGGATCAATAATGTCAATGGGGTGAGCATACCAATGGTAGGCAATGACAACTGTGCACGATACAGCAGCAAGCAGGACCAGCCTTTTCCAGATGACTGGAAACACGATGCGCCATGGTAGTCCTTGTGCTGTGATCATGTGGGCGAAGATAGGAGACGAAACGCATACGCACATCCCTACTTTTGTTTCGTGCCAGTAAACAGAGCCCCTTTTCGTGCATACATTGCCCTGCGATTCTTTCTCGCAACCGGCTGGCATATGCAGGTATTGGTTGTTGGATGGACGTTATGGGAGATAACGCGTGACCCATTGATCCTTGGCCTTGTTGGTCTTGCCGAAGCGATACCGGCAATAGGTGCAGCTCTTCCGATGGGTTATCTCGTGGACCGGTTAGAAAAGCGTAGGGTATTGTGGTTTTCAACTCTGCTCATTGTAGCAAGTGCGATCTGCACCGGAGTACTTGTTCAACGATCGTCAATTTCTGTAGTAGGTGCAGAACTTACCACAACGCTTGTTTTAGCATTTGTTGTTGTGAATGGTTTTGCGCGAAGCATGTATTCACCGGCAATGTTTACTGCACTGAGCAGGGTGGTGCCTGCCGAATACTTACCAAAGGCGACAGCGATTGCGAGCACAAGCTGGCAAGGGGCTATGGTAGCTGGTCCACTTGCAGGTGGATTAGTGTATGGTCAGTTTGGCGTTTTTGCAGCCTCGCTAACAACCGTTGTTTGTATGATTGCTGGTGCTGTTGCTCTAATCTGGTTACCGCGCATGGAGGCCGTTGTGCACCATGAAAGAAAGAGCCTGCGGTCCGACGTTACCATGGGTCTCAAGTTTATTCTTGGCAATCAAGTTATTGTTGGTGCACTTGTACTGGACATGTTAGCCGTCCTTTTTGGTGGAGCAGTCGCACTATTACCTGCATTTGCCAGTGATGTACTCCACGTTGATGCTTCTGGTTTAGGGCTACTGCGCGCAGCACCATCCATTGGTAGTGTTGTGATGATGGCATGGCTTAGTGTACATCCTCCTGTGAAGCATACCGGCAAGCTGTTGTTATTTGCTGTTGGTGGATTTGGGCTAGCAACAATGGGATTTGCACTAAGTACAACGTTTCTTGTTAGTGTTATACTCTTAGTTGTGGTGGGAGCATTTGATGGAGTAAGTGTTGTCATTCGTCATACCATTCTTCAGGTATATACGCCGGATCATATGCGTGGCCGTGTAGCGGCAGCAAATACAATGTTCATCTCATCTTCGAATGAGCTTGGAGCACTGGAAAGCGGCATTGCGGCAAAGCTGTTAGGCTTAGTTCCGAGTGTTCTTTTTGGAGCAATGGTTACACTGGGTGTTACTTCCGTTGTCGGCATCAAGGCACCGAAGTTACGTTCATTGAGTTTGGAGAAGCCAACAGAAGTGTAGCGGTGTGTTCGCGCGCGAATGAGAATTGTGTTTCAGCACGATGTTTTTTCTGAAAAAATTCCTGAGGCTAAGGCCCGGAATGGGGCGAATCGTTGCACTAGGTAGGGGGCGGGCCATAGTTTGGCCAAATTCGTGTTGGGCTGCCCTCCCCCGCCTCCACCACCAGGTTGTAGAATTTCTAAATGCACACTCCTTTCCCGTTCGACTCCACCTTCTGTGGGCCTACGATTTCGTGAATTGAACATCTGCTGGCCAGCGTTAATGAATGTATTTCTACGCCCATGAAATGTGACGCTGGGAGCTTGTTTAATCAATGAGGCCCGAATGGTTTACTCTACTTCGTGTGCACAGAACCAATAGAGTTCATGAAGCCATTTGAATCGCATCGGCGTTGACTGCTTAAGGCGTTGATTGTTAATGACAATGGTCTGGGAATCGGCGCTTAACGTGGATGTTCTTTCAGGTTCACGTCTCCTTTGCGGGTGTGGACGAAATCGGTATGCAACAACAAACACGTCTTGAACAGAGAATGGTGCTGTTGACCTTTTCGCGCCAACCTGACAGATGCTGTACGCTGCCCCAGCAGCTTCAATGTGTGATACTACTCTCCAAGCATGATTATTATTAACCTCTAAGAAAAGGCATTGTGAGGCTGGCACAGATGCCACACCGATGGTTTCTGTATAAACTTCTATTTCCCGACCACCTAGACTACCTTCACCGTGTTAGATTCGCTCCATGTGTTTACTGCGCACTTCCATTTTACTCCTGACAACGTTTCTTGCTGTGGCTTTAGCGGAAGCTGGCGAATTCGGACTCCGCTCCATTACGACAGCGTCTGGATTACCATCTTCAGAAGTGTATGCTGCACATGTAGATCGCGCCGGATATACTTGGGTTGCCACAAAAGAAGGGCTGTGTAGATGGGATGGTAGGTCCGTATCGCAGTTCCTTCCTAACCCTGCTGACCCTGCAAGCGTGCTCAGCGTGCGCTGTTATTCCATCATGGAATCGTCAGCCGGAACGATGCACTTTGGAACCGTACATGGCATCTCAACATTCAACCCGGGTAGCCAAGCCTTCCGAAATATTACACCAGGGGGATCGCGACTTGCAGAGCCCTATCGCGGGATCGGTGCGATGTATCTGATAAACGATACAGTGTTTGTATGCAGTGGGGCAGATGGAGACTTTGCTGCGCAGAATAGTGCGCGACGGTTGTTCTTAGGAAATATGTTTACCGGCAAGATTGTTCCTGCTCGCTATTTCAACCAGCAGAAAGCACAGGAGGAATCACTAACAGGCACAACGTCCATTACCTCTGATGCGAAAGG
>CAZGHI010000019.1:25125-27580 GCA_964525565.1 uncultured Hyphomicrobiales bacterium | reverse complement strand
TGGACAATCAACAATGGAATATTAATGGTGAAAACACCGAATGATTCAGTCTTTCGCACGCGAACCATCAAGAAATTGCCTGGCCTTCTGCCGCCGGAATCTAGAGTCGTAAATAATACGACAGGTACCATGTGGGTTGTTTCGTCAACGAAAGTCTGGCTTGTTGATCTACGTAAAAAGGAAGTGGTCGGCGAGAGCCCATTACAGGGCAGTGCAACCGAAAAGGTTGTTGTGGCAGCAACAACACAAAGGAATACACTCTATCTTCAAACGGATAGGCAAACGATGTCTGTTGTGCGAGCGCAGTCAAATGGAGATCTCGTTGAGTACCCGATTACGGGTAACATCGAGTATGCCCGCTTCCTTCCCGCAGCGTATTACACCGATGTAGAATGGAAATCCGACACAAATGGTAAGATCATGCTGGCGGGAGTGGGGGGGGTGCATCTTGTAAACACATCCACACTTACATATTCATTTATTCGCGGTTTGGATAGTGATCAATCTGATGTAGTTCTACCCGTTCATTGTGATTCGCTGCACAGGATTACCGCCTTAGTTGTGAATAAGGGGCTCATTGTTAGCGACCCATTAATGCCGGCATCAATAGTTGTACCCGAGCTGTCGCACGTTAAAGCTGCTGTAATGATTGGCGAATACTTGGCCATGTTGTTCACTGCGTCCGGCTCTGGTGATGTAGTTCTCTTTAACGCACACGATCACTCAACTCAGCACTATCATATTCGCGGAGATCAGCTTGTCAGTGGTCGCTCTTCATCTGCGTCCGAACACCAACAGCGAACGGGAATTTGCTCTTCACTCCGATCCCGCGACGGTAAGATTTGGTTAGGATGTTACGGTTCCGTGTTGCTTGTAGATGTAGAAAAGCAACACATCCGTAAATACGTGCTCAGCGGTGCCGAAATCACAAATAATGCGGAGAGTAACATTGCTTCGCGCATTGTGGAACTTCCCGATGGTAGGATTTGGGTGCTCACCGACCATGGACATTATGCGTTTAACTCCCATACGGATAGGATGGAGTTCCAGGCGCCAACAGCAGCATTCACTGAACTGGCTCTCAGCGATGCAATTGTTGGTATCGTGCATGCAGCCGATAATACGATTTGGGTATATGGTCATCGCCAGATTGGAACGCTGGATCGAAATGGTAACGTAACGGCAATTGACTTTCGTCCGAAAGATCCCTTCACCGAACCTCTGGCTTCCATCAAATGCCTGTCTGTATTTGATAACGGAAAGGCGTATGCTGCTGACCGCAGAAGTATCGTTGAGATTGACCTAAAAGAACGAGTGTACAGACGCATTCGTAGTCCGTTCGTGGCTGTCGGTCGTGAACCATACATTGCTGCGGCTGCAGATCACCGCGGAGATGTGTGGATGGCTACACCAGAGCAGATCGAACATTTTAGTCCCCGCAATAAACGCTTTCGTCTGATTCCAGTTGAGAACAATGCTACCATTGGTACTATTCGAACTGCGCTTTTCCCAAAGGTGGGCAACCTCGTAAACCTTGTACTTGTGCATGACAAAGGCGTGGCATTCATGGATCTTAACCGGTTGCCATCGTTGCGGAATGACATCCATGTGTACCTGAATAAGCTGCTGGTGAATGATACTGTAAAATCGATGGACTCGTGGTTAAATAACAGAGATACTCTGATGGTGAGTTATGGCGACTCACCGTTTTCCATAGAGTTCGGCGCCGTTGATGTAACCTATGGAAGGTTCCTACGCTACCGCTATCTATTAGAGGGCTATGACGAGCGCTGGATTTTCGCGTCGGATCTTTCAGCAGCACGCTACCACCAGGTAAGCCCCGGTACGTATGTTTTTCGCGTTCAGGTGTTTGATGTGGACGGCGTATGGAAAGAACCACGACAACCACTCACCGTGATCATACAGCCACTCTGGTGGCAGACGATTTGGGTGAAATTAGCTGCTGCTGTCGCCATGATACTTACCGGCATTGCATTCTATCGGTCGCGGGTAAAAAGGATAACAGCCCGGAATCAAGAGCTGGAACGTATCGTGTCCGAACGCACACGTGATCTTCGTGTCGAACAGGAGAGAAGCGACAGACTCCTGTTGAACGTGTTGCCATCGTCAGTAGCCACCCGTCTGAAGTCCGGTGAGCGGTCAATAGCAGACTCGTATTCAAACGTGTCAGTGCTCTTTGCCGATCTTGTTGGATTTACGGCACTCACCTCAACAATACCACCACAGGAAGTGGTGCGTATTCTCAACGAGCTATTCTCACGATTCGATCGTGCTGCTGCAAACCATGGGGTTGAGCGAATAAAAACCATTGGCGATGGTTACATGGCAGCGGCTGGGTTACCAGAACCGGCTGAAGATCATGCCAGGCGCATGGCGTTGTTTGCACTAGACATGGTGCAGACTCTTCGTGCATATGCTAACGAGAGTGTTTTCG
>CAZGHI010000019.1:19978-25098 GCA_964525565.1 uncultured Hyphomicrobiales bacterium | reverse complement strand
CTTCGAGTTGGTATTAACAGCGGCGATGTTGTTGCAGCCGTTGTTGGCGAGAGTAGGTTTGCATATGATGTCTGGGGCGATGCAGTTAATGTTGCTGCTCGAATGGAGTCGCTCTCAGAGCCCGATCGCATACTTTGTACACATTCGTTTGTGGAAGCGCTCTCACGACAACAACATCCATGTACCATACGCGAACACGGGGTTGTTCAGGTGAAAGGGAAGGGGCTCATGCAGACGTACTGGCTTGAACCGTGAGCGGTGCGGTTACTTTCGGTCGTCACCGTAAAACAACAGTCGCCACGTATCGTTGCGTACCGCCGACCCCTTGTTTTTTGCGCCTTTCTTGGGTTCAGGTGTTGGCTTATCTCCACACCGATGAAAAGATTTCAAACTAGCCTGCGCCTGAATTTGACAACCCCGCTCTTCCGACCCATACCGAATTGAATATCCGGCCATTCTGTTCTTCTCGTCGCACATCGGTGTTACAACAACTTGCTCCGGGGTTAATCCTTCGGCTAATTGAATACGAGGAAATTCTGTAGCCCCCCCCCCAATGCGATCTACCGTTTGACACTTGTGTGTGAGGAGGACAATGTCATTGTTCTTATCAACAACCCGCAGTGTGACTGTTTTGGTGGTTTCATCAATCGTTGATTCAATGGTGACTTCTGCAGGATTTAAACTGTCGAGTACCAGGAATATGGCCTCGCCATAATTCATCACTACCTCGTCTCCAACTCTACTCAAGGCCTCTGTACGCGACGGTGTTTTTGACTTTTGCAGTGCAGCGTAAGTGAGTCCACCCGCTGTGGCTTGTACAGTTACTGTATCCTCGGTCAGAACAACAGGACCGTACAACGATTCGTAGTTCTTTTCGGGTTGGGATGATTGACTCGTTGTTTGTTTTGGTGCCGACCCGCAAGCGGAAAGACATACAAGGGCAATAAGTGCTACAACCTGGTACATTATTGATTGACTCCGGTACGATAACTGATGGAGATAACATTGCTGTTTGCTTCCTGAAATGCGCGAAGGAGCATGTCGCGAAGAACAGAGGGCTCGGATGGTCCGAGCATAATGAACTTATGATCTGGTAATGCCGATAGTGCATCTAATTCCGTTTTTGTAATTATTGGACCAACACGCTCAAAGTCCGCCCTCGTTTTTAGCAGCAACGGTGGGAAGGTGCCCAATACTACGGTTCGCGTGTGCTTGCACAACGATCGCAAGGAAGAACCAATGGCCGAGGTGAGTGCTGTTGAGAAGTACGGAAGCGTAGCAGGCTGATCCGATGGTTTCAGCGATTCCGTTGCCACAAGTGAATCAAGGAGGTGGATTGCACGCGAGTGATTGCCACTTAATACGTTCCCATCTCCATAGTATATCGTAATGGTTGAAGGGCGAGGCAAATCTTGCATGAAAGATCGTACATCATCCCATCCCTGTGGGTCAAGCGAGATAACAGCAATTGCTACAGCAGAACTGTCCGGTCCGTTATGACTGTGGGAGGTTGCAGGCTCAGCCTGCGGTGTTTTGTCATCTGATGCGCTGTTGCATGAAACAAGAACAAACCATGTGCCGAGCACTATCATCCAAACGTGAGCCTGCATTCGATGTCACTCCTTCTAGCAGTGATGTGATGGCTAGACGAAAGTAGTCAAACAAAGCAGAATCAGTATCAGTTTTGACGATCGTGCAACTCTGATTGCAGTACTGCGTATCGTAGCCCCTTTTCAACATACATTATGCGACATCATGAAATCGTTTGTTACACGGTGGGTATTACCAATTGTTGTTACCGTTGTTTGCGTTGCCTGCCCGGACAATAATCCTGTTTCACCTACACCGGCATTGCCAGGTACAGCTACGTCACGATACGAAGTAGAGTACATGCCAAACACTGTGTATCTGGATAGTGCTGCAACCGCTTCGTCATTCATTTCTGTGGATTCATCGTGGACATTTACGTTTAAGCGCGCAGACACGAATGTTGCCAGGATTGCCGTTGGTACACAACTTCTTGTATTTCGAAAAGGACTACGTGAAGTTGCTGGCATAATGCATCAGGGCGATCAGACTATTGTAACAACAAAGAGCACTACGCTAAACAAGGTGTTCAAGAACGCAACGATTGACTGGGAGTACCCCGTAATCTTTAACGGCGAACTAGCACCTCAGGTAGTTGACAAGAACGGTCAGGCTCATGTTATGACTCCTACCGGTCGCGACAGCTTTGATATAGAACTTGAGTGGGGTGACTTCACATACAAAATCTTCTGGAAGATGAAGGGAGACGATGCAAAGGTGGACATTCATGCCGAGAAGAAAATTCAGCAAGCGTTAAGGGCTCGTTACTCCATGAGCGGCACATTACACAGATTTACTACCACAACAAACATCCGTATGCAGAATGGCGAACTCGTGAAGTACGAGCTGTCAAATCCGAGTATGAAAGGGAACTTTAAGGTTTCAGTCAACTGTGCCGGATCGGGAAATGATGCCGTGAATCTTGAACTGCCGATAACAATACTTAAAGTTCCAATCACCGTTGGCCCACTGATTGTAATGATGGATGTGCGTGTTCAGATTGTTGTGAATAGTGTTGTTCCTCCGGATGGATCATCGTTGATTGATGTGGATTTCAAGTATGAAAGCAGCACAGGGTTTTCGTTCGAAGGAGGACAGGTTAAGGGGCTTGGCAGTGCTGGAACCTATTCTATGGAAAAGGGCAGCAAGGCGCAGACGGGGGCATCAACAGCCGTAGCTGCAAACTTTGGTCTGGGGTTCCCTCGTTTAGAGTTCAAGTTGTTCGATGCGGATGTTATGGTACCGTGGGTGCAAACGGCTATGCTCGTTGGAGGCGACTACGCCGGTGGTGTGCGACCGTGCCAACAAGCAAAGGCGCAGTTCATTGGTGCCACGGGCGTAGATTTTAAGGTGTTTGGCATTACACTGAAACGCAATGTGCAGCTATGGAACCTGGAGAAGGTTATCTTGAAAGCAGGGCAATGTCCGTGATGTGAAGATGTGGTTATGGGCGTAGTACCGATTAGAGTAGTTTCGCTGATGAATGTGAGTAGGATGTATTCTACACAATCAGGATAATATCGTACTTGCGGTGACGCCGGGTGATGCGTTGATTACCCTAACGAACGGCGCCATCAAGGGTACGATAGGGGTGTGCCGTCCTGGATGGCGCATGTAGTAAGGTCCGGTACGCCCCGATTGGCCCTGCAATCCAAGCCCCATTGAATGCCAAGATCGCTTGCAACGATACGTACGGAGTTGAAGGTGGCAGAGCGGACCTCTGCCGTAGTCGAGTTGTATCAAGAGCTGTTTGCACATCCGGAGCTTACTGCCTTTGATAGATCGAGCGATGCGCCGTACCTGATGGAACTAACGCTGCACGCACAACCGAGGGTTCAAGAAACGATCAAAGCAATCGGAATGCGGGAATGGTTTCGTGGTCTGTTTGACCAAGAGGAATTCTCGTTGATTACCGACCACATCACAACAGACGAATGCAAAAAGATTATAAGCACGTCTCGTGAAGACCTTTGCCCGGTATATTGTCAAGCGTTCGTTTATCGGGCGTTGGCGGGTTACAACATCGGTGCTCATACCGAGAATGCAACTCTTCTGCAAGCCACTATCATTATAGCAACATTGTTGCGGACACACAACGACCTTTAAAGCATCAAACACATAGGTGTCAACAGCAATCGAATACACTATTCCACCGGAACAAGGTGCGTTTGGTAGTGTATTTACGACCGATGAAACAAGCACTCTTACGTGGAAGCATTCAGGCGGACAATGGCTTTGATCTGCGTGGTGTGGATGCCGACGATCTGCAACGAAACAGAAGCAGCTCTACGAATTTAGCATGCAGGACACGCACGTTCATTGGAAGCGGAACATCAAACATGGCTTCAGTCTCGAACTCGGTTATTGCAGGAGGCTGGCAGAACAATGCAACGGGAGGCAATACCTTTATTGGGTTGGTAACGAACAACTGCGCTATGAACGCAGCAACAGGCATTGTGAGTGCCGAGATGAATGTTGCTTCTTGCAAGAATGCCGTGATAGGGGCGCATCTTGGATTCTGGTATCCAGTGAGCGTTTTACGGGATATTGACACTGCAAGCGTTGCGCTTGCATTGCCCGAGTTGTCGACTGCTACCGGCTCGATTGTAGAGATTCCTATTCTGCAGACTGCAGCCAGATGGCCAGGTGGACGAATGCCTTCGAGTGTTGAAATCGAGGTCGAATTCAACGGCAGTGTGTTGCAACCGGCAGATGATGCAGCACCGTGCCCGGTAGGGGGCATGTGCACTCGTGTGATTACAGCCGTGCCTGTGCCGGCACAGGGAGTTGTTGGTACAATCCGCTTTCGTGTAAAGCTGGGCGACTCTCCGGAAAGCATTGTTCGAATGACCCAGGTTACCTGGCCTGATGGGTTCCGACTACGAACGCGTTTACACAACGGCAAGGTAAGCGTCAACGATCTCTGTGAAGATGCAGAAGGAACACGGTACATCATCGCGGGTGAACGGACTATCCTCTTTCCCGTTACTCCGCAGCCTGCTCAAACAACTGTTCATGTACGATGGAATCTTGTGGCATCTGACAACATTTCAGTTACGATTGTGGACATGGGTGGCCGAACGGTGACTGAATTATTCGCCGGACCGCAACTGTTCGGCGAACATCAGCAAACTGCCGATGTAAGTATGCTTGGAGCAGGGCAATACTATGTGGTGTTGTCAACGTCCGATGGAATGTATATGCAACCACTACGAATTGTACGATGAAGAGCGTGTTCATAGCGCTCATCATGGTGCCCGTGATGTGCAATGCTCAGTACATTGGTTTAGGTGTGTCTGGAGCGTTGGTGGGACATACAGCAACACTACAAGGAGTACCGGAGCAAACAGTATGTTGTGCCGAGTTTAACCAAGGTTTAGGTGTTGGATTCGGTGCGCACCTATCGTATCGGTTGCCTGTGCTCCCTTGGTTACAGGTGCGATCGGCTCTGACGTATTCAGCGGAGAACGTTCGCTTTCACGAAACCGAAGAGGCGGTGGTGGATGGCGGTGGAGTATCGGCTATTGGAACCA
>CAZGHI010000019.1:18977-19968 GCA_964525565.1 uncultured Hyphomicrobiales bacterium | reverse complement strand
CCTTCACGCACGAGATTCACATTGCCAGTCCTTGGGTGGCCGTTGATATGCTGCTGGAACCATTAACTCATTGGAATGATGATATTCACCTTGGTGTTGGAGTACGGCGTGGCTGGTTTACGAACGTTGCGTATGAACAGGGTACCCGTATTCTGCAACCGAACAATGTTCGGTTCGAAAATGGTCGGCGCACACGAAACGAGTCGTCGGGTACTGTTGCTGCGGCTCGGTCAATGTTCTGGTCAGCGATTATGCGTGGTGGATGGCAAATTCACGTGGACAAGAACATTGGTATCGTACCGTGGGTGGAGGGTGAATATGGCCTTACGTCGTTAACACCAGAACCACGTTGGAACCGCTTCGCAGCTCGGTTTGGTGTTGACGTTCTCTTTTCATTGCGATCCGAGCACATGCCTGTTACAATCCAGCCTCTTGAGAGTCCGCTGTACCCGCCGGAACCCGAGTCCGGCATTGTACTGGCAGAGAGTGTTGCACCTTCCGTCAACATCCTGATTCCGGAACCCGAGCCCCCTTCACTTGAAATCATCGGATCTACAGCCGACGGGAAAGAGTTCGTACCAGCGGAGCTTCGGTTTACAACGGTACACTACAGGATTATGGCGCCGATGCTGCCTTATCTATTTTTTGATGAATCGAACACGACACCATCGCGCCGCTACGTATTCACGGAAAGTGGTACCGAGGATTTCAATGTTGATCATCTAGGCCGATCGAGTAGTATTACCGATGTGCATTATCAATCGTTAAATATCATTGGTAAGCGAATGCAGCAACATCCTGACGCAACACTTACGATTATCGGACACAGTGCCGGTGGTGGGGTAGAAGGATCCGATTCGCATCTCGGACTTCAAAGAGCAACGTGGATAAAGTATTACCTGATGCGTATGTGGAATATTCATGAAAACAGGCTGAGTGTAGAAGGTCGAGGTGTGCCACAGTTGCCGAGTTCAATAAAGACCGATGAAGG
>CAZGHI010000019.1:0-18967 GCA_964525565.1 uncultured Hyphomicrobiales bacterium | reverse complement strand
CGGGTGGAGTTCGTTACATCCACACATGAAATTCTCGAACCCTTTATCGTGGAAGACACACTGCTGCGGGCACAGGTGCCGATGTTGTACTTGCGACCAAGGAATGTACAACCGGAAGCGATACAGTCCTGGAATATCGTTGCTCGCCAAAACGACCGTGTTGTTACCCGATTTGGTGGAGAAGGGGGTATTGACTCTAAGGGTATTGTATGGAGCATTCTCCTCGATCGCCACTTAGAGATTGACTCAGGTGTACCACTGAGCATAACATTGCAAGTGCAGTTGTATAATGGTACCATATTGCATGCATCGCATGAGCTGCCGGCGTCCGTTGAGAGGACCGTTACCAACAAGGTGGAGCAGTACAACCTCGTGGTATTTGGTTATAACTCTTCGGAGCTAACCGAATCGCACAACCGAATTGTGAAAACAATCAAGCGCATGATCGGCAACGATTCGCAGGTTCACATAGTTGGGTATGCCGATAAAACTGGCAACCACGACTACAACAAAAAGCTGTCCGAAAAGCGGGCCGAAAATGTTGCTTCGGCACTGGGAATCCCACTGTCGCAATCTCGAGGAGTTGGCTCGAGCGAACTTCTTTTTAGTAACGACACCCCCGAAGGCCGGTTCTTTTGCCGAACAGTCCGGATTTTTGTGACGTCAAAAGAGTAAGTTTTTCCCGCACCCGATCCCTGCCCGTGCCCGAGATAACCCGGCTAAGTTCGAACGGTCGTTTGGCTTCCTAATGAACTTTCCTGTATCTTTGTTGTCTTTTTCCTATTGTTCACTGTAAAATTGCCATGGCTGACCTCTCGAAAGTCCGAAACATTGGTATAAGCGCCCACATTGACTCAGGCAAAACAACGCTTTCGGAACGCATCCTCTTCTATACGGGTAAAATTCACGCAATCCACGAAGTTCGCGGCAAAGACGGCGCGGGCGCAAAAATGGATTCCATGGAGCTCGAAAAGGAAAAGGGTATCACGATTCAAAGCGCTGCCACCTACACTACGTGGGGCGACTACAACATTAACCTGATTGATACTCCGGGACACGTTGACTTTACGGTAGAAGTAGAGCGGGCACTCCGAGTTCTCGATGGCGCTGTACTTGTTTTGTGCTCGGTTGCTGGCGTGCAATCGCAGTCCATTACGGTCGATCGTCAAATGAAGCGATATAGCGTCCCCCGCCTGGCATTTATTAATAAAGCCGATCGCTCTGGTGCAAACCCGGATCGGGTGATGGCCCAGCTACGGGAAAAACTCCAGCATAATCCTGCCTTTGTTTCGTACCCGATTGGCCTGGAAGACAAACTCAAAGGCGTTGTTGACCTTGTGACCATGGAGGCTGTTTACTTCCAAGGCGATAATGGTGAATTTGTCGAACGAGGTCCGATTCCTGACGATATGGCTGCAAAGGCAAAGGAACTTCGCCATCGCCTCATCGAGGTTGCTGCAGATTTCGATGATGAACTCATGGAGAAGTTCCTCATGGACGAAGAGCCGTCCGTAGAGCAACTTCGAGCTGCCATTCGCAAGGGTACGCTATCCATGCAGATGACGCCTGTGTTCTGTGGTTCTGCCTATAAAAACAAAGGTGTTCAAGTTCTCCTCGATGGCGTTACCGAGTTTCTTCCTGCTCCGTTCGACATCAAGAACGAGGCACTCGACCAGGATAACAACGAAGAGAAAATTGTGCTCGAAAGCGACCCGTCTAAACCACTGGTGATGCTTGCCTTCAAGCTCGAAGATGGTAAATACGGTCAGCTTACATACATGCGTGTTTACCAGGGGACGGTGAAAAAGGGAGACTTTATTCACAACATCTCAAATGGTAAAAAAATCAAGGTTCCACGCCTTGTTCGTATGCACTCCAACGAAATGCACGACATTGAGTCGGCACAATGCGGAGACATCGTGGCCCTGTTTGGCGTTGAATGTGCTTCCGGCGATACATTCACCGATGGCAGTGTTAACTACACGATGACGTCTATGTTCGTTCCGGAGCCGGTGATTGAACTGGCGGTAAATGCAAAGGACAAGGCTGGTCAGGTTAACTTCTCTAAGGCCTTAAACCGGTTTACGAAAGAAGATCCGACGTTCCGCGTTACCCGCGACGATGAAAGTGGTGAAACCATTATCAAAGGCATGGGTGAGCTTCACCTGGATATTTATATCGAACGCATCAAGCGCGAATACAATACTGAGGTTGTTGTTGGACGTCCGAAGGTGGCATTCCGCGAAGCCATTTCACAACGTGCTGAGTTTAACTACACCCATAAAAAACAAACAGGGGGCTCTGGACAATTCGGTCGCGTAGGCGGCTACATTGAGCCACTTCCGCTGGATGCTGTGGAAACCTATGAATTTGTTGACGATATTGTTGGTGGTGTAATTCCACGCGAATACATCCCTGCTTGTGATAAGGGATTCCGTGAGGCAATTCAAGAAGGTACGCTTATTGGCCAGAAAGTTGTTGGCATTCGTGCAGTTATCAACGATGGTGCAACTCACCCTGTGGACTCATCGGAACAGGCATTTAAAACGGCTGCTCTCATGGCCTTCCGCGAAGCATACGAAAAGGCAAAGCCGATCATTTTGGAACCAATAATGAAGCTGGAAGTAAGCGTTCCGGAAGAATTTCAGGGTACTGTGATCGGACAGATCAACCAGCGTCGGGGTGTGATCATGGGCACAGACTCCGATGCAGGATACGTGACGGTTGTTAGCGAAGTTCCTCTCTCTGAGATGTTTGGCTATTCAACTGATTTACGTTCCGTAACGCAAGGGAAGGGCGAATTCTCAATGGAATTCGCTAAATATCAGCAGGTGCCACGCAGCATCCAAGATGAAATGGTAAAAGAATACCAGAAGAAGAGAGCAGAAGGCAATAAGTAACAACGCCTTCGCGTTACCACATCATCACGACTACATTGCGAATTCTACGTCTGCCCTCGAACAGCCCGGCTGATTCGAGGGCTTGTTTTTTATCCATGCCGTACGCCGAAATAAGGCGATAGTCGTTTGTGCCTTTGGACGCGTAGGGATGCCGGACTCCGACCCTGAGGTCGTGTTCGTTCGCTAACGTTGCTGCGGTGAGGCGTGCGCATAGTATCGGACGGCATACCGAGTTGTTCCAGAGCCAACGCGCCAACCAACGCAATGCAAAGCATGTGTGTTGTTCAGCAGGTGCTGTACACCCTCACTACGTATTCAACCCTACGCCATGGTGGCAACGCATTCAAATAATCCATGTAACCGGTAAGACCTGCACAATAACTTCCTTGAACGCTGATATCGAACACCGTGAAAATCTGCATCAGCTTTCGATAGGCAGTTTACGGATGCGAAGATGGATTTGTAAGGAGACCCGTGATACATGCCGTTGGTGTGGAAAGTGCACCTGTGGTCAGCAGCCACGTGATATCCAGGCTCTGTGTGTTTGTGGTTCTCTGAAAATGTGGGGTGATATTGATGTTTACACCCGTATTAGGTGGTAGTTCTTAAACGCCCCGATTCGTTTACCAAACAGGAGGTTGTTTTCTACCCATGAGAGTGTGCGATATCGAAGGCGTTCATGCTTAAAGAGCTGTCTGTGCAATGGTTCGTTACTGAATGAGAGTTCGTCATCCCAATCAAAACGTTCTATCCATTCACGCATTACAGCCGGATGTGTTTCTCTGAATCGTTTGAGCTTTTTCATGTTGCCATAGTGAAATCGTACGGTGTTACCATGCCGTTCCGTTGCTGCTTTTGCACCATGATGTATTGAATCTAGTGCAACACACTTGTCCTGCATTAATCGTGGTGGGCGTACCCAACCATAATGGTAAACGCTTGCAAAGGCATCAGCAGCCTTCAGCTTGAAAGTGCCTTCGTGCTGCCGGTACGAGCGTCCATCGAAATTGGGAATACGCCGGAATGACTGGGCACTTTCCCATGAATGAATTTCAGGGTCGTTGCGGACGATGCGGATCTCTCTGTCGTACCAACTGTGACTACTATGGTAATGCCAGTAGTCGCCCCAGAAATGAAGGTAGCGCAGCAGCAGAGCTTCAACATTGCGATTGTTCAGGAGCTCTTCACATCGCTTGTAGATCGTTTCTAAATATCGTTCATGAATGACCTCATCGGCTTGAAGGTACAAAAGCCAATCACCCGAACACTCCCGCATGGCCAAATCCGTTTGATGTGCATTCTCGGTTCCATTTGGGAATGCCTCAGTATCCCACACCGTGTCAATGATGCGAATCTTCTCTGACGGGATGGAAGCAACAATCTCTCGTGTCTTATCGGCGGCATCACCTTTTCCAATAGCAACAACAAACTCATCAACGATGGGGAGAACACTCTCAATGGCCGGTCGAATCGGGTAGTACAGAATGTCGGCATTTCTGCACATGCTAAAACCTGATATCTTCATTCGGTAAAAATAGTGCGACCGGAGAAGTAAACATGTGATTCGCCCTTTAGCCCCTTGATTGAACATCCTGATGCATTTCCCTCTAGCTTTGTTTGCTCATTTTTACAGTAAATCTGAGGGAGCTGATATGATCGTCGTTCGTGATACATTCCGTGTGAAGTTTGGTATGGCTTCGCAATTCAAGCACCAGATACTTGACGGTAAACGGTTCTTTGAGGGAGCGGACTCTGAAGTACGTGGAGTCCGAATACTCTCGGACTATGTTGCAGAATACTACACGTTCGTTCTGGAACTCACGTTTGAGAGTCTGGCGGCTATGGAGCGATCGTTTGCAGCAGGCATGAAGGATGCCGAATGGCGCTCGTGGTATCATAACAACATTGTGCCGCTATGCGAAGGTGGCAGACGAGAAGTCTTCACGATCGTTGGCTAAGTCTTGTGAATTATTAGCTAACCATTGTGCCTTTGTCCGAAATCCGAACACGTTTCGCCCCTACCCCATCTGGTTTTCTGCATACAGGAAATGCCGTAAACCTGATTATCACGTGGGCTAGGGCACGCTTGGTTAACGGGCATATTCTGCTCCGTATAGATGATGCCGATTCTGCACGGGTACGACCCGAATACATCCATGATGTATTTGAATCGCTACAATGGCTAGGACTTGACTGGGATATTGGACCGCATTCTGTAGAAGAATTTACAACATCGTGGTCACAGCAATTGCGTAAAGGCCGATACCTACGTGCACTACAAGCGCTGAGAGATGCAAATCTGGTGTTTGGCTGTACGTGTAGCCGTGCACAGATTCGCTCGCGAAGTGCGGATATGCACTACACGGGCACTTGCTTATATGCAGACCATGATCTGGACTCGAAGGATGTGGTGTGGAGACTGAAAACCCCGCCAACATTTGCACTGCCGTATCCGGTTGTACGACAACGAGATGGTGAAGCGTCGTATAATCTTATAAGTGTTGTGGATGATGTTGACTTTAGTGTCTCTTACATCGTACGAGGCGAAGACTTGCTTCCTGTATCGCAGGTACAGCAATATCTGGCTTCCCAACTAACATGCCTTAGCCCCTTTCAGAACGTAACAATTGAACACCATCCACTCGTTCTTGATGGAAGTGGGCGCAAACTGTCGAAATCAGATGGTGCACAAAGTCTGAAGTTCCTTCGTTCCCAAGGTACAGATGCAACTCAGCTATTTGAACTGGCCGGCAGATATTTAAGCCTGTCTGTCAACGACATCATGCGCCTTCGCACATAGGCGGCACTTGTTGCATGCGCACTGGTGAAACCTTTTACTGCCCTCATCGTTGAATGCCTCCATTCATTACTTGAATCTTTAGTTATGGAGGTTTCTGATGTTTATATGTAGGGTACTCATTGCATTACTGTGCGTTTTGCCGGCTGTTGCCGGAACGCCACTGAATCGTCCGTGGACAAAAACCGGATTGCCAGACGGACACATTGGTACGGCAATCGTTTCGTCGAGTCGCTATGTATCGTGGATGACTACAGAGGGGGGGGCAATACTTAGGTCGGAAGATGGTGGTATCACATGGAATACTGTTGTCCAGTCTGTAGGAACCGGCTCCCTCAATGCAATTACATTTCATCCATTTTATGGCGTAATTGCCGTTGGGTCTGGTGGAACAGTTGTTGGTATTACAGCAAACGATTCCACGTTTCAGTTTACACTTGATGCAGAACTGGAGTTGCGAGGCATTACCGTTACGAGCACAGGTAAGATCGTGATGGTTGGCTCCAAGGATGTATCTACGCCAGTGATCTTGGTAGCAGATGGTATCGAAGGCGAAATAGTTGAAGCTACATGTCCGGCAGAGGGGCGGGTTATTCTGAATGGTGTGCGTTACCTCAATGGGATGGTGTGTGCCTATGGTACACAGCTAACGGATGAGGCAACCGGCACACCTCTCATATTGACGTCCGGCACCGAAGGAAGAACGTGGACTGTTTCGTTAGCGGATGAAATGCGTGAGTTTAGTATCTCTGCTGTTGCCAACATTGGTGTTCATATGATTGCCGTTGGCTACAATCTTTCTGATGTTACCGAAGGTGGATTGTATCGCTCTACCGATGGTGGTGATACCTGGTCATATGAACGTCATGATGCGCTTTCTCTTACAAGTGATATGGTGAGAGCAGGAGGCTCAGAATTCATTGCTGTAGGTCTCCGATTTATCGCCGAAGGAGAAGAACGAATTGCTGTTATGTGTGAATACGTGTCATCGGATGCGGGACACAACTGGGGAATTCGCGACCTTCCTGAAGCGGGAGGTGGGCCACTGAAGCTAGCGGTAGCACAGGATAAAGTAGTGATGTGTGGGTTCGACGATAATGTTTTCACGCGTTGGTACGATCGGACCCCACATGATAGAGCAGTAGTCACAAGACTGCGTCACGTTGAGTGTGGTATGATTCCAGTAGGAACAAAGACAACACTACAAGTTGATGACATCGCGATGAATACAACATCGAAAGCGTTACAGGTTACACGAATTGTGAGTGCTGAAGACAATGGACTTACCGTGGTCAGTCCTAAAGTCGCAGACCACCTCGAGGTGATGGCACCACAGCATCTTTCGTTTGAATGGACACCTGCTGAAACCGGCACGGCGTGGAATGCCATCACTATTGAATACAGCGATGGTTCGCTGGTAGATGTGTATGTGTCGGCAACTGCCGTGAATGAAGAGCAGATGCAGAACAAGGTGTACCCGCAGGACATGGTTGGTTTTGGCGAGGTAAATGTTACGACTCCTGTTTCGCAGAGTGTAGAGCTGCTTCTCAACGGTGGCGACACAGCAATCACAGTGCATCGCGTATCCATATTAGCCGAGGATGCGGCGGCGTTTGAGGTAGAAGTGCACAAGAATCTCCCAGTGACTATTCAACCCGGACAATCGTTGCTTTCCGATGTGTACTTTATGCCCTACAGTAAAGGTATTTATCGCACTGAGATTCTGTTGGAAACTTCCGTGGGTACATTTGCCATCCCCGTTTCTGCATCATCGCGAACAGAAGAACTAAACGATATTATCGATCTTGGAGTAACAACACCTGGACTTAACGCAACAGGTTTCACAAATTTCTATCATGCACTCGATAATGAATATTACACTATTCAGTCAATTGCTTCTCCCTCGCATCTGTTTGCAATTGAAACAATCGAGCCGACACTTCCACAATCGCTACTACCCTTTCGCAACGTAACAGTAGGGTTTTCAGCAACGCCGGATACCGAAGGATTATACACTGCTATGCAGGTGGTACAGTGGAATAATGGCGATGGTGAAAAGGCAAGGGCAGACAGACGAATACTCAGAGTCGTTGCCAAGAATGCAACGTCGGTGTCAGAAACTAACGGTGCGCAAAACGCTTCGCTCTGGCCAAATCCGATTACGGATGTGCTCAATGTGGCAGTGCCTTCTGAACTTTACAATGCTTCCATTCGTATCGTGGACGTGTTTGGTCGAGTTGTTGCAGAGGCAACGGCTCAATCCAACATAATATCGTTATCCGTCAACGAGCTTGTGTCAGGTATGTATATAGTGCTTTCTAATGGGAAAACACTCGGTACAGTTGTAAAGAGATAGGAGAAACGTTGGATGTTGTTGTATCCGAGCCCCTTATTCTTTCTTGGATAAGGGGCTTCGGTTTATAATCTCAGTAGTGTGCGAAAACCACGCGAAGCATAATATGACTGTGCACCGTTGTGGTAAACAAAGACCTTGCCATACCGATAGTCGCAAAAGAGAGCGCCACCGAGAGCGCGAATCTCTGGTGGAGTTAGTATCCAACTTGATGTTTTCATGTCGAAAGGACCAAACTGCTGTAGCGATCGGTACAGTTCTTCGGACAACAGCTCTACTCCCATGTCCGCTGCCATGGTTACAATGTTAAAAGCGGGTTTATGTTCTTTGCGTTCATCAAGTGCTTTCTGGTCGTAACAGCCACTACGACGACCTTTCGGACTTTCCGTTGAACAATCGAAAAAACAAATGTTGTTCGGGTACAGTGTACACTCAACCACATCCGGCTCTCCGCCTGTAGCCTCCATCTGCTCTAAGCTTTTCAGCTTCTGCGGGTGTCTTGCAAGCGATCCTTCAACCATGCTCCAACTAACGTTAGGGTGACGATGCATGTGTCGGAAGAATCGCTCTTTTAGAACTGTTATCATGACTATACTTGGACTGCTTATTTCTTTCACTGTTGATTACGTGAATTTTCTTCGTCGTGCGAATGGAGCATTAAAATCGCACCTTCAGCACGATTGATCCGAGCCTTTCAATGTCGTCATCGGAGGTAAATACTACGCGACCACCGTGTGTAAACACATTCCAAGCTATTGCACTTGTAACATCGTCAATTGCACCGGGTGTTAGTTGGTCGGTTATCAGTTGTATGGTTCGATCATCGAGTGGTAGTGCCGGCTGACGGAAGTTGTAGTGTACGACCAAGAGATCGCCGCGGCCATCTGCGGCAGCAGTATAAATGTCGGCTATGTTTGCAAGTACCAAGTCTGATGGTGCCTCGAGAACTTCCGTTATAGCCTTTCGCATTCGTTGTTCCTGACGGGCAAGAACTACTGGCCAGGCTTGTGCTACAAGAGAGTGAGGTGCAGTTTGATTGTAGTTTACCGGTGTGTAACCTATGTACACATGTGGCTTATCAGCCACCTGCATTAATCGGCTGTAATTGTCTTCTGTGCATACAACAACACACGGCTTACCCGAGGAATTGAACTCACGAACAAATGCCTTGTCAACCCTGTTTAAGAATTCACGAACTAAATTGTCTTCATGCTTAGGGTCGCTCAGTTTTTCGGGGTTTGTGTTGTAGAGAGTGCTTTCGGGAATAGGATAGTTCTCGTTCTGAATTTCATTGGTAATCAGAGCATTGAAGGCGCTGTACAAGTGAACGCCACTTTGTGATAGTAGCATAACAACGTACTCTTCTGCACGAGAGAGTTCATGTATTAAGGGGCGTACAGCAAACCGATCGGAGATATGGACACCCGAGTTATCGGTTGACCACGGGGAGCGTACGAGCGTAAGAGTTGAGTTCGAACAGAATACATGCAAGCTGGACAGGTTGTAGTTAACGTCAACCTGGCCAACTACGGATGCAAGTCTCTGCAGAAGAGAAGAGGTGTCTTTGTGACCGAATTCACGCTCAATTCTACCTTTGGCCTCGGCTACTAAGTTCTTGAGCAGAATGGCATCCTGCTGATTGTCCGGAAAGGTACGATGCGTATTGAGCGAAATGGTAACGCACGGTGAATGCGTTTCTTGTGCCAGGGCTTGTAGTTGTGTTCGGATTGCAGCAGAAGAAGTAAACATAATTAGCACGATAATGAATGTGTTGTTGATAAGACCTCAAAACTACCACGAATACGGTCAGGGTTACCAAACCTCTGTGGCTTTGGAATTCTCGATTTTTGTTTCCATCGTCTTTGTAAGATCCGGAAAGAAGTTGATTCGTGTTCGCTCTTCAACCGTGTTGATGGTTGTTAAATATCGAGCATCCAGTGGTGCACTCTGTTCTACGTTCTGCGGGAAGATAAATGCTATGTAATCGGCATTGCCCGGCGCATCGTATGGATATCGATTCGGTCGTACCAGAATGCAGTAGAATGCATCCGGAATGGAAACGAATGTGCCATTTTCACGTGCAATCTTATCAGGCGCATTAGAAAGTATGGGGCCAACAATCACCCAAACATGTTCCCCATTGCTTTTAATCGTAGCGTACTTTTCAAGAATGGCAGCCTCCAGTTTAGCCCAGACACCCCTATTTAACCCAGCCTTTTGCGGGCAAATGTTGCTCATTAAAAATGTTTCCATTTGAGAGAGCTTGCCAAACTGTTTGTTGATGGCAGCATTAGGGGCCATGTGCCCTAGATCGTAGTTGTTCCCAAACGTTTTTGCTCCAATGCGGTTTTTGGGATCGAGTCGAAGATCATCAGTAAAGTATGGGAAGCGTGAATAGTCTGTGCCCTGTTTTACATTCGATACCTGGTAGGCAACCCATACCGGTTGATTATGAGACTGAGAGTAGCCAACGCAATAGCCATGGTTGATGAGCACAACAACAGAGTCGCCGGCATTCTGACACCGAGGGACGCCGTGAATTGTGAACAACGGCAGAAGGTGCTGCATGGAGAGCGAAGCAGGATGCAGGCGTGAAAAGTCTGCAGAATTGTCTTGCGAATGCAGGGGATCGCTTACGAGAAGGGCGATGATGAGAGTAACGTATAAATGACGCATGCGAACTCCAACGATGGACGTGTTCAAATGACCAACAATATACCTTCTACTTATTCACGTACTGCTCTGCTTGTTGTATTCCACATACAGGTAGTAGGTGGATGTGGGATTGCACCGCATGGCTTATGTGATGTCCGCAGCATTCACGATGCGCAAGCTGGAGTGAATCAGTGCACTAATGCTGCAACGTTTGGGGTGCATGCATTTTCGTGCGCAATGTTGCGTTATTGTGCGCGGTGTGCTCGTCCTTGTTCGCAGACTGGGAGGAGCCAATTCTACAGGTCGCAACATGTATTCACATGTCAGCAACGTGTATCTGATAATAGCCTAGGAACGATTCAGCCAACAGGTTTAGATCATTCGAGGAAGGGTATAGCTCGTGAACCCTTAGCATTGGCGACGGCATTGTGTGATTACACTGGCAGTACTCTTATGGCAACACAACCAGAGGCGTCAGTCCTTCATAAACAAGTTCGTTAATAAGGTACTTTCTGAATAGCTGGTCTGTAAGAAGGCGCGAACCACGTTGAACCACAAGCAGATCGCCGGACTCGCAGTTAATCACCTTCTTAATGTCGCTCGATGGACTTATTCCCCTGTACGTAGCATACTTCACCTGGTATCCATCACCATACATTTCGCACAAGTCCGCCAAATACTTTTCTATTCCCTGTGTGTGCTCATTAGGTTTTGCGAGATTGAAGAATGTAAGTGTTGTGTTGTCCGTTCGTATCAGCTTTAAAAGCTTGTTTAGTTCCAGTATGTTTAACGGGTGTTTCTTTGTGACTGCGATATACACCATTTCATGTGCGAATCGAGTAACTTCTTTTGGCATTGCCACAACAAGATTATCGGTGGAATCAATGATTTGTGTTGCGACACTACCCAGAAATATTTGCTTTAGAACGCTCGTACCCTTGATACCCATAATTACTACGTTAGTATAGGGTTCGTTTGACAACGTGGAAAGTGTGTGCAGCAGACTATCGGGCGACACGTGACTCGACACCGGTACAGAAGAGGGAATGATACGACGTACAAACGCAAGCAGTTCTGCTGAAGTTGCAACAGTTGTTTGCTCGGTTATATACTCCCTATCCGACTTACTTGTTAATGCCGGAGCCAGCACATATGATTGATGAACAAAGAGTAGTTCAGCTCCCACCTGCTGACTCCAGTCATAGGCATAACTCGTTATTGCGTCTGAGTACGCAGAAAAGTCAATAAGAACTATAAAACGAGTTTTCATGGTTTACGCATGATTGTTACCACTAACATTTCGCAGACCATGTGAGACCTGTTCGATATCCTCTTTTTTGTCTGCAAGGATCATCAGCACGTCGTTTTCTTTCAGTTCTGTTGAGCCGCCAGGCCGAATATATTGACCATTTCGTTTAATCATCACAATGAAGACGGATTTTGGTATTTGTAGATCGACAATTCGTTTTCCTACAGCGTAGAACTCAGGCAACACTTCGAACTCCTGCAGTGAAGACTTTGGAAGTTCGAGCACGAGTTTATCTACTTCGGTAACGGGTTTTGCATTCTCTGGAAGTACTACTCTTAACCACTTAGCAACTATCGGCAAAGTAGTTCCCTGGATTAGAACAGAAGTGACGGAGATAAAGAATACGATGTTAAAAATCATATGAGCTTTGTCGATTCCAGCAAGGAGTGGATAGGTTGCAAAAACAATGGGTACGGCGCCACGCAGACCAACCCAAGAGATATACAGTCTTCTTCTCAGTTGCATTCGGAAGAACATCGTGCTTAAGAACACGCTCAGAGGGCGCGATACGATGATCAGAAATATTGAGATCAGGATACCGACCTCAATGTACGGGACAATTTGTGAAGGAAAGACCAACAGTCCGAGTGTTAAAAAGAGAACAATTTGCATAAGCCAGGCCAATCCATCGAACATTCGGAAAATTGTCTTCTTATGAATCAGATCTTGGTTCCCGATGTACACAGCACAAATGTAGATTGCAAGGAATCCGTTGCCTCCAATAAAATCAGTGGCAGAGAATGTTATAAACATGAGAGCAATAACCAAAACTGGGTATAGTCCTTCAAAGCCAAGTTTGATTGTGTTTATGATGAATTTGCTCAGCTTCCCAAATCCTAAGCCAGCGATGGTCCCGAAGATCATTTGCTGAAAGAACAATGGAATCGTGGTGAGAACATTTTGATCTTCATTTACAACAAGAGACAGGAATGCAATGGTCAGAACGTATGCCATGGGGTCGTTACTCCCGCTTTCCAGTTCTAGCGTTGCACGAAGGTTGGCTTTCAGTGCAAGACTTTTAGAGCGCAGAATTGAAAACACTGCTGCTGCATCGGTCGAAGAAACAATAGAGCCAAGAAGCATGCTTTCATAAATGGTGAAGTCAGTGATGCACCATACGAATACACCTAATGACAATGCAGTCAGTAAAACACCCAGTGTAGATAGAACAATGCCCTCACGTAGAATAGGCTGTACTGTTTTCCAGTTCGTATCAAGGCCGCCAGAGAACAGAATTACATTGAGTGCTACGATACCAATGAACTGGGCAATCTCTGGGTTGTCAAAGTGAATACCACCTATGCCATCGGAACCCGCTAACATTCCTATGGCTAGGAATAGCAGCAATGTTGGTACACCAAACCTGTACGATGTTGTACCAACCACTACGCTGATAAGGAGTAAGAGAGAACCAACGAGCAGTATGTTCTCTATGGTTAAATACATACTTCGTTCCCCCTTTATGGATCTGAAGGCAAATCCTGACTCTTCAATGCTTTGTTGCTTGTTGACGGTAATATATCACTGTGAGCAGTGCAAACAGTCTAACACTGAGCGGCTCTCAACACATAAGGAATATGTGTGCACGAGTTATCCCATTAATTCTTATCCATGACGATTCTCTGACCATCGCATGACAACAGAGACAGATTGAGTGAGTTCACAGTCTATGAAGAGGATACCGGATTAGTGTTCTGCTTGGCATTCTGAGTGTATGTTCGGTACTGTGCTTTTACATACAGCGGACGTGATGGAACGTGAATATCAACCGCAATATTTTGTGTACAGATTTGATCACAGAGAAAGGAAGTGTTGTTCTAAAGCCTGCACTCATTTGGTTCAGCAACAACCAAGAAGCCAATAACAGATTGTGCTTGACTATGTATAGCTACGTGTAATTAGACAGACCCATCTTCATATTGAACTCAATGTACGTGTTGTTGTCTGAGAAACGGATACCATTGTGCATAGTAATGCACAGCGTTATTGTTCTGATTTCCGATATGCCCAGTAGAACACCTGCGGGAGCACGGTAAGCGACAGTATCATACAGATAATCAGACCACCAACAATCATGATTGCCAGAGGCTTCTGAATTTCAGATCCCATACCGGTTGAGAGTGCTGCAGGAAGCAATCCCATGGACCCCATTAAGGCAATCATCACAATAGGTCGAATCCGACTGTTTACACCGTTTGATATGGCCTCATGGAGTTGCATTCTCCGGAGGTTGTCCTTCATTACGGCAATGAGGATGATGCTGTTAATTGTATTAACGCCAAAGAGGATGATAAAGCCGACGCCTGCTGAGATTCCGAACACCGTTTGTGTTGCCCACAGGGAGATAAATCCTCCGATGAATGCATAGGGGATGGTGCTGGCAGCGATGAGTGTGTCTTTTATTGTTCCGAAGTTGAAGTACAGTAAGAAGAGAATCAGCAAGAGAACAGCCGGAACAATTACTGCCAACTGCTTACTAGCTCGTTCTTTGCTTTCGAATTCACCGGCCCATACAAGTTTATTCGACTTCGGCAGTTGAACAGATTGAGCAACCTTGTGTTTTGCCTCTGCGATGGTACTCCCAAGGTCTCTGCCTTCAATGCTGAATCCAACGGCGATATATCGCGTGTTACCGTCGCGGTAGATAAACGTTGGGCCTGTGATAAACCGTATGTCTGCGATTTCGCGCAGCGGAATCTTCTTGTCGTGCATAGTTGGAATCAGGATCTCGCCAATTTTTTCCTGGTTGTCTCTATACTCTTTCTGGAATCGCAGTCGCACATCGAACATTCGTTCATTTTCATAGAATGTGGTTGCTGCTCTTCCACCGATAGCCATTTCGATAACGGCCTGTGCATCTGCCATAGCTACACCGTACTTGCCCATTCGCTTTTCATCGAGTTTAATTCGCAACTCTGGTAGGCCAATGTTTCTGTACACATTCAAATCGGTAATACCGCGAACGCCACGAAGTACGCCGGCTACCTGATCTGCATATTGCTCCAATTCGAAAAGATTGTCTCCAAAGATTTTTACAACAAGCGAACTTTTTACTCCCGCAACATACTCTTCTACGTTGTCTTGGATAGGTTGGCTAAAGCCAAACACGATACCAGGGTACATCTGTAGTGTTGCTCTCATTTCTTCTATTAGCTCTTCCTTGCGAATGTTACGTTTCCACTCATCACGTGGTTTGAGTTGAATATGGAATTCTATGTTAAAGAAGCCGGTTGGGTCAGTACCGTCGTTCGGTCTTCCAACCTGATTGAGCACAAACTGTACCTCGTTAAATGAACGCAGCTTCTGTTTCATTTCACGAGCAAGGTTTTTTGACTCCTCGATGTTAATGCTGTTGGGCAGGGTTGCTCTTACATACAAAGCCCCTTCATTCAACTTCGGAATGAACTCAGATCCGTAGAAAACAAATCCGACGGTGCTCAGCACGAGGAGTAATGAAAAGGCAATCAGTGTGAATAGCCGCCGCCGATTGCTCCAGAGGAAGAGTGCAAACAAGCTCCGTTTAAAGAACCGCGAGATCACATTTTCTCGCTCTACAATGTTTGCTGTTAGCAATACCTTGCACAGAGCAGGAACGTAGGTGATGCTCAGAAGCAGCGATCCCAACAGTGCATACCCGAGCGTAAACGCTAAGGGAGAGAACATTTTCCCTTCAACTTTCTGAAAAGAGAAGATTGGCAGCAGTGCTACAATCAGGATGATTTGTGCAAAAACGATATACGAGGCAACGCTACCCGAGCTCTTCTTGATCAGTCCCATCTTGCCGAGACGATTAAAGCGTTCCATGCCAAGATGGTGTGCCTTTCGCTCCATTGCAACGAATACTGTTTCCACAATTACGAGTGTACCTTCCAGCAACAGACCAAAGTCTATGGCTCCCATCGAAATCAGATTTGCCGGCAACCCTTGAATGCGAAGCATAACAATTGCAAACAGGAATGACAGCGGGATCACAGAAGCTACAATAAGGGTTGTTCGCCAGTTGAACAGAAAAACGAAGACGACAATGGAAACAAGCAGAATGCCCTCGATAAGGTTCCTGCTTACGGTGTTCACTGTTGCGTTGACGAGTGAGGTTCGGTCTAAAAACGGTTCAATCGTTACATCGTTTGGTAGAATACGCTCATTGAGATCTGCGATCTTTTCTTTTACTCTCGCGATAACCTCTCCCGGGTTTTCACCTCGGAGCATGACCACAATGCCCTGTACCAGGTCATCGTCGTCCTGCAAGCCAACAACTCCAAGGCGGGGTTTGGCAGACACCTTCACTTCTGCAACATGTTTAACCAGAATTGGTGTAGTTCCACGTACTTCTATCAAGATGTTCTCGATATCCTCCGTGCTTTCGAGCAGACCAACGCCCCTTACAACGTAGGCCTGACTGCCACGCTCGATAACGTCGCCTCCGACGTTGATGTTTGTTTTCGACACGGCATCAAAGACATCTAGTGGCGAGAGGTCGTAGTTTGCTAACTCAGTAGGATTGATTTTAATCTCGTAAACCTTTTCCTCTCCACCGAAGCTTACAATTTCAGCAACGCCTGGAACGGCCACCAGTTCACGCTCCACTACCCAATCGTGTATTGCCGTGAGTTCAGAAATCGGCCGATTTTTTCCCTTGAGCACGTAGCGAAAAATTTCGCCTGTTGCACCGTAAGGCGGTTCAATCGACGCTTCAGCCCCATCGGGTAGTGAGATTCCTTTTAAACGATTTGCGGCATATTGTTGGGCGTAGAAATCATCAACATTGTCGTCAAAAATCACGGTTACCACCGACAGGCCAAAGAGTGATATTGAGCGTACCTGAGCCTTTCGCGGGATGGTGTTCATCACCTTCATTACCGGCAGCGTAACAAACTTTTCTACTTCTTCGGCGCTTCGTCCGGGCCACTGCGTTATGATGCGTGCACGTGTATTGGTAACGTCCGGAAATGCTTCTATGGGAGTGTTGATGTAACAGATAACGCCAGTGATAACGAGAAGTGCCGTTACGAAGAACACAACGACGGAGTTTTGCAGTGAAAAGGCAACTATGCCCTGAACGAACTTTTGCATATCGGTCAGTGGTAGAAGTTTTTGAGCTGTTCGTAAATCAGGAGCTGATTGTTGACCACGATTTGCTCATCCTTACGTAATCCCGCCGATATGTACGTTGTTCCGTTGCTTTTCAATAACACTTCAACCTGTCGGATCTCCAGGTCGCAATCACTGCGGTACACAACCACATAGTTTTGATTTGCGTCAAAGATGATTGCCGAAGTAGGAATGCTTATCGCATGTGTTTCCAGATGTCGTACAGCAGCAACATCAACAATCATTCCCGGCTTTAAGCGCAGATCGGCATTGGGTAATACTACCCGTGCCTTCATCACCTTTGCATCGGCATCGAGTACCTGAGAAATGGCAGCGATGGTCCCCTTGAACTCTTCGTTTGGATAGGACAGTGTTTTGATACTTACGCCCATCCCAATCGAAATATTGGTAACGTTACTGGCGTACACATTCACTAATACCCAGACTTCGCTCAGATCTGTGATTGTGAATAGTACGTCGCCATTTGCACTAATCTGTGTTCCTGCTGCTATCGATTTTGCTGTGATAATTCCGGTTGCCGGAGCCTTGATGAGAAAAACACCTTGTTCGGAACTCGCACTATATAGCTGTAAATGTGATCTGATTTTGTCGGCCTCTGCCTTCACAATAGCCAGATCGCTTTGCGCCTCGGTCAGGTCCTTATGCGAGGCAACACCATCATCGAACATAGCCTGCATAGACTGAAGTTTTTTCGTCGCAACGCTGATCTGTGCATCAATGATTTTTAACTGTGCCTCGAGGTCTGAGAGCTGTGAACTTCGTAGATAGGCCAGTACCTGGCCTTTTGTAACCTTATCCCCTAACGAAAAGAACGTCTGCGACACGATGCCACTTACCAGACTAACAAAATGGACGACCTTATCGGGATTGGGCTCAACCGCTCCGGTGAGAGGAATACTTTGCGTTACTGGTTCACTTTGAACTGTGGTGGTTCGAATGCTGGCTTTGAATGTTTGGCCCAGACAGTATCGTTGCCGCTTTGGTGATGGAATCGTGTTGTCTGCATTATCACAACTAACAAGGCACAGCAGAAGAAGAAGTAGCGTTGGATGGATTCGTATGATTATGGTGTGCATAGTTTATGAAAACATGATTATTACTGTACAACGTCAATTCCCACGGAGTAATTCAGTTCTTCGACTTTGTCGCGGACATCTTTTATTGCATTAACAATGATTCGTTTGCTTTCTGCAAATGAATGAAGGTAATCCATGTACTGCAGCAGATTCATTTCTCGTGCTTGCACATTCTTTGTGTAGGCTACGAGCAATTCCTCCAATGAATTCTCGAAGCCAGGTTCAATGCTCTGATAGAAGTCAGTAGCGTTCTTCAGGTTTTGCCAAGCAGTTGTTATGGAAACCGATACGCGGCGAACATGCTGCTCATAGCGCAATCGCGCTTGCTCGAGTTCCAGAGTAGCATGGCTGATATTCCCTTGATTGCGATTAAACAATGGAATATCTAGTGCAACTCCTACTCCGAGAAAGTTGTACATAAAGTTCCCTGCTCTATCATATCCCAGTTTTACAGTCAGGTCAGGGAAGCGTTGGGCTACTTCGTAGTCAAGGCGCTTATCAGAATACGTAACATCGAGGCTTGCCATGGTAAGATCCGGGCGCACACGTTGTGCAGTGTCGAGAAGCGACTGGAGAGAAATACTCCGTAACGACTCTACAGGCATTCGGAAGTCGTCCTGCGAGACTGTAAGGACTGTCCCTGCTTCCAGCCCCATCAGTAGTTTTAACTCAGATAGCGCTCTCTGCACCTCCATTGTTGCATCCTTCAATTGCTGTGCATATTCCAATTGCAGAGCCTTTAGACGTACGAAGTCCGCACGGGGG
>CAZGHI010000018.1:44412-46182 GCA_964525565.1 uncultured Hyphomicrobiales bacterium | reverse complement strand
TGACATTTGTTAAACAAATCGACAAAGCGTCCCCACTACTCTATAAAAGCTGCGCCACAGGTAAGCACTATGATAAAGCTACCTTGGTTGTACGCAGCAGCGATGGTTCAGGCAGGATACAACTGCTAATGCAATACGAACTTGAAGACGTTATTATTACAAGTGTCCATGTTGCAATGGGTGATGTTAACGGCGATGGCACTGCTGAACTCACGGAACAAGTTACAATCACATTTTCAAAGATTTCGTGGACACACGTGCCATCGCAGACCACTGAATCCGATACCGTGCGTTAAGGAGTACACCATGAAAACATTCGCTGTTCTCTTTGGAATAATCTTCCTTCTCGCACTTAGCTTTGGCACGACAAACGCCCAGATACCTGAATCAATAACACTTCAGGGTCAGCTCTTTCAGCAAAACGGACAGCCGCTTCCCGATGGTGAGTACCCGGTAACAGTGAGCCTGCATGCAGGCCCTAATACAAGCGATCTGATCGTTATTTGTAATCCTTGCACTGTTCAGTTTTCCAGCGGTGTGTTTAGCCTGGTGCTGGGCGGCGAAGGAACAAACCCCCTCCCGCCAATGCATAAACAGTATTGGGTCCAACTTTCTCTGAACAACGAACCTTTGGTACCTCGGCTTGCTCTCCATAGCGTACCGTATGCGCTTGCAACACCGGGAACCGTGCCCGTTGGCTCCGTAATGCCGTATGCAGGGAAAGCATCGTCCGTACCCGAAGGCTGGGCTGTGTGCAACGGCGCTGCAATGAGTTCCAAATCCTCACCAATGCTCTACCAGGCAATTGGTACTCTGTGGGGTAACGGTAACAACGATGATGACGAAAACACTGACTTTAACCTGCCGGATCTACGAGGACTATTCTTGCGTGGAGCGGATGATGGTAGCCGTGATGCCTACGCTCATGCTCGCATTGCTGATGCCGGCCCACCTGTTGGTTCCGACGATGAAACTGTGGGTACTTATCATGGCACCCTGCAAGGGTTCGAAGAAAGACCACTGACAAAGATTGACGGAATAAAACAATACGGCCACTCGACGAGCATTGCCGATGCCACCGATCGCCAGATTGCACTGCGGACTCCCAATGCAGCGGTGCTGTACATCATTCGCGTGAGGTGATCTATGCAATCGAAACACGGATGGTGGCATCACACTCTACGGTTGTGTTGTTCACAAACCGAACTTATGGCTTCGTGTATAGTGCTCCTGATGGTGATGGTCTCCGGAGCATCGGCGCAGCTTCAAACACGATGGCTTGCTACAACTTCAAATACTACTTCCATGGGGGGGGCAACTGTTCGCGGTTGGGTGAGCGCAGGCCTTCCTGCCGCTTCCCGCGTGGAACATGCGGGATACGGTTGGGTGGGCTTGTATCCGGTTGCGCAAAATGTTTCCGTGATGTCAGTCCTTGACCTCCGCTCTAATTGCGTGGTGTGGCCGCAACCTGCATCAGCGTATCTGCGGGTAAAGGGATTACAAGGCAAACTGTTGGAAAGGGGCTTGCCACTACGCTCAGTGCAGCTTACCGATGTGTTTGGACGCAGCGTACACCTCCCCTGCGAATGGGAAGCCGATGATGTTGTTACAATTGACGTTCGCAAGCTGAGTCCGGGCACCTATGCCTTGGGTCATGGATCGGGCGTGGTTGTTCGAATTGGCAGCTTGCCATAATTGGTATCTGGAACGCTTTGAATGCTACGGCTCCGGGAGCTATGCTCATCCGGGGCCGTTTTCATTTCTACCGGA
>CAZGHI010000018.1:33891-44398 GCA_964525565.1 uncultured Hyphomicrobiales bacterium | reverse complement strand
TATATGGGAATGCATAGTCAAGTTACATATTCCCCATTGGGCTGTTCCCGGCCGGATGAGTCGGAATGCATGAGCAGTCGGCGCTAGTATGATTGCCGTACGTAACATCATTGAGAATTTGCAGGTTGTAATCAAGACCTAGTCCGGACGGAATCGTGGCCTTCCAGATGGTGGAGGTGCTGCACCACTAAAGTTTCGGAGCTGGTAGCTGAACGTTAGCATGGCATATCTTGTGATAACCTGCGTCTGCGTATTGTCGATCGAAACCGGGTTCACAGTTCTGTTCACGCTTGCATTCTGCCCTAACAAGTCGAACACGGATAATCGAATTTCGCCGGCACGATCAAGTATTCTCCACCCAAGGCCGGCATTCCATACGGTAAATGACTGATCGAAGCCCTGTCCCAGTCCGCTAAACATGGTGTGCGCTACATCAGTGCTGCATGCCAACGGTCCGATGTTCCAAATCACACGTCCGGTTGCCGTATGTGAGAAGTAGTTTGCGTCCTGTTCGCGTGTGAGTGAGTTAATAATGATGTTGTACTGTGCGTCGTAGCCAGCGCCGATATCAAGGTCTTCGCTGAAGTTAGAGCTGATGTAGGTACCGAGCCGAATATTGGTGGAATTGTTGAAGTTATCCTGCATGTTTACCATGCTGGGCGTTCGAACGTAGTTTACACCGCCGTTAAGGTTTACATTACTCTTGATGATGTTTGCTTGCCACCCGTACGTGAAAAAAGAGTTAACTCTCATGAACCCGCTAAGATTCATCGGTATGGTGATCGTAGCTCCACGCGGCAATGGTACTCCGCCAATGGTAGTGTCTGTCAGAGTAACAGCCGTGCTCGTACCAACGTAGTCTTCCATCAGGCTTGCAGAAACAAATCCAAAGAAGGTTCTGCCAACCATCCAGTTAACATCCCGAAATCGCAACATGATGTTGTGCGTTAAGCTTTGATCCAGTTCGGGATTACCGGTTGAAAGCTGCAAAGGATTGCTGTTGTCAATAACGTTCTGTAACTGTGTAATGGAGGGGGCTTGGGTTCGTTGCTGATAACGCAGGGTTAACTCACTTTGCTGAGAGAAACGTTGCCGAAGCATCAGGGTCGGTAGCACATTATTAAAGGTTCTCCTGATGTTGCCGGACTGTGGAGATGTGATGTTTCCTTCCAGAACGGAGTACTGATAGCCCAACCCTGCACTGATAATCGTGTTATTCAGCTTTACCCGATACTGAACGTCGGCTGCCTGAGTACTGTAGGTATTGTTGTACACGTTTGTAAGGAGTGGCAATGGAATGCTGTATTCTCCTGTACGTTGGTCGTACTCAAAGGTGCTCCGATCGCTGTTATCAATTGTAATGGATGGGTTGTACGAAAGGCGTAACTGTCCGGCGTTTCCGAGCGGTTCTGTAATCCCAATTTCTCCTCGTAGGGTGGTTCCGTTTTGCTGGTTAGAGTTTATCTGATTCAGACTGGTTGTGTCTTCACCGTCTGAGAAGGCATTAAGGGAGTTTAGCGTGCCGTCTGCACTGGTCTTCCTCCAGTCCACCGACGCTTCAACCGACACGGTTCTGCCTTCAGTGTTCATCCGATGGCTGTAGTTTACGCTGCCACCAAGGTTAATGGCTGCCGGATCGTTGAATGTGTTGGTTACTGTACGGGACAGGGGCGACCCGTTTAGTGCAAATTCCCCGTCTAACCCTGTGTTGGCCGAACGCCCTTGGTACGATAGCCGCGGCTCGATGAGAAGTCTGTTAACAGAATCAAGCTGACTCTCCATTCGGAAGGTAAATCTGTGATTCCGACCTATGGTTCTGCTGTGGTTATCCTCTGTATAGGTTTGTCCAACAGGCTCCACGTATTGTCTGTCGGTGTACGATCCATTGTTGTTGTCGGCATAGTTGAAGAAATAGCTTCCGCTTACATCAAATGTTTCCCACCAAGTATCACTGTACTGCGTACCAAGCGCATGTGTTGTTGTAATGCCATCTTGCTGTCCAACAAAGAGGTTTGCCGCGCTTCCTCCCATTCGGGACATAACGTTTCCCGCTCCCACCCGTGAGGCCATTGCTCCCATCATGCGTGCCTGCCCCCCCCCGATTCCCATTGATCCCAGCAAGTCCTGGAGGTTAAAATTCTGCTGGTTAATGTTGTTGGTAAGACCGAGCATCGTTAGTCTCTGTGGCCCATTAAATGCGTTGTAGGTGGCGCCGGCGGAAAAGCGTTCGTCGGTTCCATAACCGCCGTATGCATTACCAAAAGCCCCTTTCCTCTTGTCCTTCTTTGTAACGAGGTTAATGGTTTTCTCCGTGCCTCCGTCGTCGAACCCGCTGAACATGCTTTGGTTCGATCGCGCATCGTACACTTGCACACCTTCCACCATATCGGCCGGCACATTCTGCAGCGTTTGCCGTGCATCATCGCCAAAAAAACGCTTGCCATCTACCAGAACTCTTCGCACTTCTTCGCCTTGTGCCTTCACAGTACCATCTTCAACGGTAATGCCCGGCATTTTCTTTACGAGTTCTTCAGACGTTGCGTATTCGTTGGTTTTGAAGGCTTTTGCATTGAATTCAGTGGTGTCGCCTTTCATTTGAACCGGCAAAGCATCGGCTTCAACCTGAACACGGCGCAGTTGTACCGTATCCAGACTGAGTTTGAGGTCGCCAACGTCAACGGTACTGTTCCGTACAAACGTTGTCATCGTAAGCGGTGCATATCCGACCATGTTCACACGCAGTCGGTAGGGTCCACTGGCCACGTTGTCTATGCTAAACTGTCCTTTACGGTCTGTTATGGCCCCTTTCACCATGGTAGTGTCACGTGCCGAAACAAGCCGGATGGTTGCAGCCTGAACTGGCTCGCCAAAAGGGTTTACAACGCGTCCGCGGACAGATTCTTCGGCAAAAAGCGCAAGCGTGGAAATGCAGAAACAGCACAAAAAGCCAATGGCAGGGGACAGGTACTTAGGCACAGTTCGATGATGGTGGTTTTGGAAAGCGCCATCGGACGAACAACCCGACGATATGGTTTCATCTACCAATCCTTTTTTTCGAAAGCCCGCCGTCCGATTGCCAGCGGGACCACGATCCAGACCACCATACTTACGAGTGAAAGTGCAACACCCAGTCCACTCCCAAAGAATGTGCGAAACACAGCTCCTGTGTACCCCATGAGTGCTGCGTAATCGAAGGTTAACATGACAACAATGCGGGCCATGTCTATCGGATTGAATACAACCATGCCGATGGTGGCTGTCTCCAACGGATAGTCGGAGAAGGCTACGGTAATGGCTAGAATCAATCCGTCGTACACAATTGCCATTGCCAGCCACACTACAAAAGCTATTCCAAGACCTGTTACTTTGTCATTCACCACCACAGCAATCAAGTAGGCGATTGCAAAGAAGACCAATGTTAGCAGCGCACCTGTTCCAAGTAAGGTTAGAACAGGTGGGCTAAAGGCAATTCCATGGAGCAATGCCGGTATTCCAACACCGATAAGAAATGCACCAAGGAAAGCCGCTGTTACTCCACTGTACATGGCAAAGTAGATGTTGGATCGTTGCACGGGCTGAGTAAGCATGAGCTCCATGAAATCGCGTCCGTTATATACATGCATTACGCCAAAAACAACGGAAGCCAGGGGGATAAGCAGGAGTACAACATTCATTAGTCCAACTACGGTTCGAGATTCTCCGGCCGTAAAGTATAAGAGACCTTCTGTTACCATCAGAAAGAAGGTCATGTAGAGAACAAGCCACTTGCCGCGAATAACGTCTCTAAGCACAAAATGGGTAAGCCGAACGATCATGCTTGATGCTCCCGAAGCATCATGCCGGTAATTGCATCAGCCATGTCCTGAGCATCGGTTGACTGCACCAAATCATCAACAGTGCCGCTGTAAACAACCCGCCCCTCGTGCAGGTACACTACGCGATCGGCAATTTCCTGCAGCTCTGCCAAAAGGTGGCTTGTTACCACAATCGTGCAACCGGATGCTTTGGCATCGAGGATGCTGCGTTTAATCTGCGAGGCGGCTATAGGATCCATTGCCGCAGTTGGCTCGTCGAGTAGAAGTATTTTGGGCTGAAACATGAAAGCAAGTAAGGCACCAACCTTTTGACGTGTACCGCCGGATAGAACGCGCATCACCTTGTTGATGTGTTCCCGTAACAGAAACTGATCTACCAGTTGATGAAGGTTGGGTGTTTGCGCTGAAGGCCGTAGACTTCGAACCATATCTACTACCTCGTGCACTGTTAGATTCTCGGGATAGCGAGCAATCTGTGCCATGTACCCCATCTGTTCGCGCAGATGATTCCTACCACTGGCTTTCTGATCCAGAACAGAGAACCAACCCGATGTTGGAGTTACAAGACCCAGAAGAATTTTCATGAGTGTACTTTTTCCGGATCCGTTTGGGCCTACCACAGCCGTTACTGAAGATGCAGGAAAGACAACGGATATGTCTGTGAGCACGGTTCGATTTTTGAACGTTTTCCCTATTTCATGTGTAGTGATCATGGAGCACATCGTTTGGGTGGTTTCATCAGTGGATTTCGATCAACGAGAGCAGCCGGTGTTAGGGTTGGTATTACGCGTTCGGTGATATCCAGGGTATGAACCAGCGCACTATGCAATAGAATGGTTGACGATTGCATCTGCTCGACCATTAGGGAGAATAATCGCACCGGGTGGTGAGGTACATCTCCGTACCCGTCGCGATTCAGGTCGTACCCGTTATATGCACTCCAGTAGTTTCCATGGTAATAGTTTGGATTGTTGCGAGTGTTAGTAGTAACGTCGAACACATTACCGGTAAACGTATTTCCCCGAATGGTGTTTTCCGTGCAATTACCTAGCACTCGTATGGCGTATCCATTCTGTTGAAAAACGTTACCCTCGTACAGATTCTTGCTGCTGCCTTCGTTGTGAATTGCTATGCTGTTGCGCACGAATGTGTTGCATAACAAATGACTATGTGATATGTCTTTCAGCAACAGCCCGTATGTATTTGGCCCCCAGTTGTCTTTAAAGGTGTTGTAGGCCATGCGGACATGTTTTGTGTACATAACGGCTATGCCGGCACCGTTGTGCTCAAACACGTTACGCTCGTACGTACAACTGTCGCTGAACATAAAATGAAGTCCGTACCGGAGATTTTCCCTGCTGGTGTTATTACGAATAAGGGTGTGGCGCGCAAATTCAAAATAGATACCATCGCGATGCCCTTGCACAGTGTTGTTCTCAATGAGCAGGTGTTTACTCGTCCAACAGTGAATTCCATTCCCGCTGTTCGACTCTTCGCTTGGCAGCCTGCTTATGATGGTGTTGTCCGAAATGTGGATGTTTCTTGCGGAGCGCAGATACACTCCAAACATTGCATTCTCGATAACGTTGTTCGCAATGCGGATGTGATTGCTCTTGTCAACTTTAATTGCTGCATTGTCGTCCACGTAACTCACGGCAACATTGCGAAATGTAAGCCCCTTTACCACGACATTGTCTGATTGAATCGTCATCAGCGTGCCGCCTGTGAAGGCGCCATCAATTACGGCACCGGTTTCGCCAAGCACGACGAGAGGCTTTGCAACAATGAGTGTGCCTTCCGTGTATTGGCCTTTGGCAATGAGAATCGTGTCGCCCCGTTCGGCAGACATAAGAGCATCGGTGATGCGTTGGTACAATGAGTGTACGCCAACCTTCAATGTGCGTGCCGTTGCCATGAAAGGGCATAGGCACAGGAATGTTATGATAATTGTTTTTACCATGTGGTTCGTATTGACACCCTTAGAGATCTTCCGGGCGATAGAAGATCGTTGATGTTGAGGTGTTCATGGTAAAGTGTGTCGAACACATTCACAATGCCAATGCTTGCTGCAACGTGAGCATTGACTTTCCACAAACATGTAACGTCAGTTGTGGTCCATGCAGCGGTTGCATTCTCAGGTCGGACGGTAGTGGAGATGAGTGATTGTCGTGCTGCAACGGATGTGGCCACTTCAGCATTCAGTTCTTCGGTGCCAACGACGGCGCGAATACGCGAAAAGAATGGCGGTATCATTGGTACATTGTCGGCCAGCGAAGTGAATCTTCCTCGTGTGTAGCCAAGCACAACACCTGCGAATGCAAGCTCATGGATGCGGATGTCGGCTGTTGCTTCAACGCCCATCAGCAATGCTGTGCCAACGTTGCCATAAGTTCTTTCCATGGGCGCTTCTGTGCGTGCAGCAGGCGGGGAAGGGGCAATGTACTGATCTATGATTTGTACGTATGCAGCGGCTATCAGGCGAACATTCTCTGAGGTATATGTAGATGTGAGTTCAGATTGCCACGATCGTTCCGGTTTCAGATTCGGATTGCCGATGGTTACGAAGTTGCTTTGTGGATCGTAAATCCAAAACCCATATTGTTCAAGATGTGTGGGCATGCGCTGACTAGTACTAAGGATCAGCCGGCTTGTTGTATAGTCCGACGTACGAACTGTAAGCGCTGCGCTTGCGGAAGTACCTACTAGTGTCCGGTAAAACTGCGCATCAGGTACATAACCACTCAGCACACTGCGTGCAGTGGGATCCTGTAATGCCCGTGGGCTAACCTCTACACGTATGTTCGTCTGGGTTGAAATATCATCGGTAAGCGACACATCGTAGCCAACCAACAGGCCATTGGTGTTTACCTGTGCATCGCCAATGTTAATCAGGCGCATTGTTCGGATTGTGGTGTCGGTTGGGAACATGGTCATATCAGCGCGAGCGTGGAGTAATGAACAGTCAAGCACTCCGTACAGGAATCCTTGACCAACACCAATGCGAGCTTCTGCAAGTATGCCTGTTGTGGAGCTTCTTCCAACCATCGGCATGTACATGTTGGGCATGAAGGCTCTCGACTGGATTTGTGAGAGCGGCCTGCTATAGTCGTCCATTTGATGATCAACACGGTTAGAGTACAGCTTCACAGAACTTGTCCAGTTGGAATAGGTTCCTTTCCATGTAACCGCTCCTATCAAACCATCTGCCCGCCGTGTATCCATCAGTAGAGCTGGAAATCCCATGAAGTTCGCACGATCGTATATCACATCGCCGTAGATAACATGACGATCGTTGATGGTACCGACAACTCTTGCAGCCACATTCACCTTTTCATACTCCGATCCTTCTACCAGCACATTCGATCCGGCTCTGTAGTTATCCGCCTTTCGATAGCTTACTGAGATTTGCCCGGCATGTGTGTTTGTTGAGCCGCTCACAACAGCCATGGCATTGCGTATCCACCCGTTACTTTCAGCCGAGAGTGCGGCGTCGGCGGCAAATGGGACAGTAACATCGGGGGTGCGCAGTGTGAATGCAACAGCCGCACCAAGATTTGCACCGTAGCGCATGTCTTCGGCTCCCCGTTGCACGTCAAGCTTTTCAAGGTTGGCAAGTTCCATGTATGCCGTAGGCGGGTCCATGTGATCAACACAGGCAGCATGAATTTTCATACCGTCGATAGACAACGCAATCTGATTGATGTTGAGACCACGAATAGATGGTTCAGATGCCAGCGCCGCACGTCTGGTCATGGCTGCCGTGGCATGCTGCATAAGTTGGTCTATTGATCGGGTGGTTGGCGTTGCAATGGTATTAGTGGGACAGGTACATCCATCGGCATACACCGTGATGCAGTTTGCATCGGCTGTTCGTATAGAGTCCGGCATTGCCGGGACAGCAGGCGGCGACGCCACGTACAGTCCACAAGAGATGGCGATGGTTCCAAGCACAGCTATCATGGCACCTGAACAGCGAAGGTAGAAATGGCTGTGGTGCCACTTGCTAGAACGGTGCGTAAACTAACCTCCCAATCGCCACTCATGGAGTAGTTCACGCGACCCAGATATCTGCCGTTACCCTGGTGTGTTGGGTTAATATTACCGCTGGATCCATGTCCCATGCTTGGCATCGAAGGTGTCATTGTCATTGATACGTCAGTCATGGGTTGATATTCCGGATCAGTACCGCTAAACATCCATACCACAAAATCGTTAAAACCAACGTTCCATTTCTGAGGTGGCTGCAGTACAACATATGTTGTGACTGACTCTTCTTGAAGACTCCGCACATTATCCGTGGCTGCAACATCAACTGGAATACTCACGCTGGCCGGCCGACTTGTGCTTGCATCGCCTGCTTCAATGATTACCGTCCACTGATCCTTCGTTCCGGCCATGGTAAAAACGATGGCGCCTGTAACGTATCCATACTGATCGGGTTTTGAGGCCGGTTGAATGATTGGACAGCTATGGGTGTGCATTTCCATGTTCATCGTTGTTGATATGCGAACATTGCCGTTCACCAAAGCCCCGCCTCTTTTTGCCTTGATGTACACAATGTTGTAGCCGGCTTCAAGCGGTTTATCGGCATACAACCATACTTCAACATCGTTCGCCGTTCCTGTGCCAATCAGTTGATACGTTGGCTCGGGTGTTGTGTTCTGAGGGTTTGTACTGTTTTGGCATGCCGTGAGAAGAGCGCACAGACCTGCCACTCCAATGAGGAATCTCATAGGTTTTCTCCAAAGAAACTGAAAATTACTTGTTAGCGGACTGAGGTGCTAACTCCTTGGAGGTTTGTCGGGTAATGACAGGCTTGGTGGGGGGGGGATAGATGAACGCTGGCAAATGTTCTGCGTATGCCGCCCTACGGCGGGTCCCCATGGAAAAAACAGTGCAGCAATGGCGCAATCAAGCTGTCGCGATTCACTCAAAAGAGCTTTGGGAACATCCTGGTTAGTGGTTGTACTGTTGTTGTTGAGAGCTGTGCGTGATATCAAACAGGATCCCTGACAGTTAACCTTTGTTCTCTGGCACTGTTGCAGTGCATAGTCCCGCTGTACGGTCCTGATACTCAACCATAGCAATGGCAGGTGAGCGGGTACGAGCACGATACTTGCTAGTAGCACTATGGTTGCTGTGAACCGCACTTATCGGTATTCTTCCGCCTGAATGAGAACGCTGTGATAGGTAAGGGGCTCGCCAGCACTCACGCGTATCGCTGAGTCCCGGCGATTTGCAGAGGAAAAGGCAGCAACGTTAAGTCCCATCGGAGATGTCCATGCATCGCCCTGCACGTAATAGGCATCATCAGCCCGAATGAACGTTCCGGGCTTCGTATAGTCGGTCACCCACATTGAATGGATGTTGTCGCGTGCCTGCTCGTCACGTCCGAGATACCATCCAAACAAGCATTCCGGAGAGTCAAATACCACCTGTTTACCGGTTCTGAGTACGGCCTGTGCGCCATATCGTCGGTCTTCGATGTTCATTCTGCACGAAGCACACTGATCTAAACCGAAGTTCAGACTGCGTGGTTCGGGACTGTTGCATGCGACAAGTGTACAGAAGAGCAAACAGGTGGTAATACGTTGTATCATGATTTTTTTCTTGATGCGAACCATGTAACCGCTCCCACAATCCAGCCGATTCCAATAACGTAGAAACCAACGGCCGGGTATGAGTGTGCCACAAAATTCAACAGTTGCTTGGAACCCACGACTGGTGGTTGATATGCCATGCCTGGAATTTTAATTGCTGCCCGAGGGTCCAGGTCGTGTCCGTAGTCGTACAGCCACTGATAGAAATCGTACAAACCAAGAGCACCTGCCGCCAAGACAACAACCAACCAGATCAGCAGCACCGTACGGTTACCGGCAAACGCTGTGAACAATCCGGTGATGATAAGACCGGCCACAATGAATGGCATGTATCGGAGTTCCGGGATAGCATCGGGGTCTATTTTCTTCATCCCGATGTAGTGATTGAGACCATTCAGGTTTTGCAGGTCGTTTGGCTGGGCACCCTGAACCTTGTTGATATAGATCATGATGCCCAGCTCGTTTCCCTTTGGGTACTGCGGCGCTTCCAGAAAGATGCTCCACATTGGCATGAAGAACAGACCCAGAAAGCTCAGTGCAGAAAGGGCGATTATGATGCGATGGAACGATCTCACCGTGAAACCCTCACGTATCCCTGCATTTCCTGGTGCAGTGCCGAGCAAAAGTCTGTACAATACATGGCATACACGCCACTATATCGTGGTTCCCACAGTAATGTTTGTGTTTCACCCGGCATGATCAGCAGTTCTGCATTCGATGCCCCTTGAACAGCGAAGCCGTGTGGTACGTCCCAATCTTGCTCCAGGTTGGTAACATGGAAGTACACCTTATCTCCAACCTTCACGCCCTCGATGTTGTCGGGTGCAAAGTGCGAACGGATAGAGGTCATATACACATGCACTTCATTGCCTTTACGCTCAATACGTGCATCGGCCTCTTTCCTGATGGCATAAGGATGTTTGTTCTCTTCAATCTTGTAAAATTTTGTACTGTTAGGAGAGATGAGGTCAGCAGGGATTGCCTGTGCATAGTGCGGTTCGCCTATCGTTGGGAAGTCCAACAAAAGCTTCATCTTTTCGCCGGAGATGTCGTAAAGCTGGGCGCTCTGCGTAAGTTCCGGACCGGTAGGCA
>CAZGHI010000018.1:29344-33876 GCA_964525565.1 uncultured Hyphomicrobiales bacterium | reverse complement strand
CTTTGTGATTTTGTTGTACGCGATAACGTACTTGCCCCACGGCTTTTTGGTATCGCCACCGGGCACGAGAAGGTGCCCGATGGAGTAATACGTAGGCACACGATCAACAACCGTGAAATCCTTAAGTGACCACTTTGTAATCTCTGAACTTACAAACATGGACGTGTAGGCAAAGCCGTTGCCATCGAACTCTGTATGTAGTGGTCCAAGGCCGGCATTCTTTACTTCACCGGCCATACACTCGGCATATTTCAGCACCGGTATTCCGTCGATTTCCTTCTCTATGGCTTTATTCGCAATGGCCTTCTGAATCTTGCTAAAACTAAGAACAGGAATTACCGTAGCAAGCTTCCCGCCACCAACGATGAATTCTCCCGTTGGATCTACATCAACGCCATGAGGTGATTTTGGAGTTGGTATGTAGTACACAGCTCCGGGTACTTCAGTTGGGGTGAGGATGCGGACACCTTCTTTCAGAGTGTGGGTAGCCATATGTGTTTCATCGTTATACACGTTATGTGCATACCGAACATTGAGCGTGCGCCCCTTACCGCTTTTAGCAGCTTGTTCAAGCATTTTCCAGTTAACAGCAACAATAAAGTCTTTGTCGAACTGTGATGCATTGATTTCCTTAATTGTTTGGGCTTGCTCTGCATTGTAACAAGAAAAGAAGACCCAGTCTGCGGAGGCATTCTTGCCTGCACGAGCTAAATCGTAATCGAAACCGGGCATGAGTAGTTGGAAGGCCAGTGTAAACCTACCCGACTCTTTGTCCATGGACACGAAGCTGAGTGTACCGCGGAACTTCTCTTTGTAGTCGTTGATGCTTACGTCTTCGTTGGGTACAGGAATGGAGAAGCGCGTGCCAGCGACAACGTATTCGCTGTTTTGCGTAGTGAACGGACTGCTGTGGTTACCGGCGCTATTCGGTAGCTCGATGATTTCTTTTGTACGGAAGTCTCGCAGGTCTATGCGTGCAATACGCGGGGTGTTGTTTCCATTGATAAATGCAAACTTGCCATCTTGCATGCCATCCGTCATAGACAGTACCGGATGGTGCGCATCATCCCAAGGGATAAAACCATGCGAAGTCATCAGCATTGGTTTTGTTTCCTCGCTAAAGCCCCAACCTTTTTCCGGATCAACAGAAAAAACGGGAATCACGCGAAACAGACGACCGCTTGGAAGGCCATACACAGACATTTGGCCGCTGAACCCTCCGGAAACAAAATTGTAGAAGGCGTCTTTTTCTCCGGGAGCCACGTACACCTGCGAGGCGGCATCGGAGCCGCCAACGCCGCCCTGGTTTTGCTGTGAGCAACTGACCATAACAAGAAGGACAACTATCGGCACGGCGACCAGTGTCCAGGTGATGTAACGTTTCATATTATGCCTTTAATACGTGAAGGTGGTACATGCTTGTTTAATGATTCTGAGCGTATTCCCGCAGATGTTCGAGCACATTGCGCGCATCCTTCTCATCAACATTCTGGTTTGGCATGCGCATGAGGTATTCCTGAAGAAGGCACTTCACCGTGTCGTCATTTTCTATCATCGTTTCTGTGTCAAGTATCATATTCATTACATACTCAGGTGTTCTTCGCTCGGTAACCTTACCCAACGCCGGACCAACGTACCGTTCTTCGTACTTATGGCATGCTGTACACTTTACTTCGTACACTTCCTTGCCGGCAGCAGCCATGGCTGCGTTGACTTCCGGACTAATGTCAACATGTTGGATTTTTCCATACACCGCTTTCGGTTTCTTCACCTCAAAGACGCTGTCAGTTTCCTGCTTTGCTTCATCAGCACTGTTGCAGGCTGTCACGACAAGTACAGCCAAGCAGATATAAAGAATTGATTTCATTGTTCCTCCGTTGATAGTTGTTCGAGTTTGAGTTCGAGATCGGTTGTAAGTTTTTGAACTTCCGCCATAGCCTGAGCATAGTAAGCGCTGCCACCTTTGGGCGTTGTAAACTCATGTGACAGTAGATGTAATCGGTGCAGTTTCCTCTTTGTCAGTGACAAGGCTTGCGCTCTGGACAGAATGGAGGCATGTGAATCTTCGATTGTACGGACGGTGCGTTCTAGCTCGGCAACAACTTCAGCAATAGCAATAATGTCAGGATAGTGTCCGCCTTCCACCAGTGCAACACGGTTCAGTAAGTTAAGAACAGGATGAAAGTTGGTGTGCATCATAGCTGGCGATAAGAGAGTCACTTATCACAAATATAGAAAAAATACTTTTTATGCAAGATTTATTTCCAAGTCTGCAACAACAAATAGAAGATCAACGATTTCTGATGTTCCTCTCCTTGAGGCGGCTAGCTACATCTGCAAGCGAGGTCGAGGAGAACATCAGCTCCAAACGGTTTCGTTCTACAGCCCATGAGTTGTGAAGTGCACATGGCTGACTTGCCCCGCAACCAGGCAGATTAAGGATGCACTCTGTAAACAGTGCCGGTCCGTCAAGTTCTTTAATGATGTCGAGAAGCGTTATCTGCCTCGGATCTCGCGCAAACGTAACTCCCCCGCGTGCACTTCGCTGCGAAATCAGTAAACCACTCTGTGCAAGAAGTGCAAGTATCTTCTTTAAGAAATGGTACGGCACATTAACAGCCTCCGCTATTTCGCTGATTGTTATGTATTCACGCTTTTCAACCTGCGATGCCAGGTATGTAAGCGCCTGTATCGCATACGATGTGGATTTTGATATCATCGTTTTGCCGGTATTCCTGATATGGTGACAAACGTGTCACAATATAACTTGTCAATGCTAATGAACGACATTGTGAGCTAATTCCATTCCACAAAAATCAACATCGTTAAGTTTGTACTCAACATCGTTAAATTTGTACTCAACATTGTTACACTAAAGGACGAAACATGAGCAAAAAACTGATTACCGGAGACTTGGCCGAGGCAACGGGAGTGTTGGTTGCCAGCGTTGCTGTACGCTGGGATTATGCTGCCGATGCTGCATTGGAAGAAATTGACATGAGCCCAACGCAGTACATCCTTCTTTTATGTCTCAGTGCACTGATGAAGTCAGATGAACCGGTAAAACAGGCTCACCTAAGTCGGTTTACTGGTATTGATGCGATGCTGGTTTCGAAACACATCCGCATTCTTGAAGAGCGTGGAGCCGTTAAACGGAATCTACATCCGTCGGACCAACGAGCCGTTGTTCTGTCAATCACGAAGAGTGGTGCTTCGCTGTTAAAACAGGCCACCAGAATCATTCGTAAGGTTGATAAAGAAGTTTTTGGCAACAGCGCAAACGATAAGTTTAATAAGCAGCTTATAGGCGCCATTTCCTGGGAATAATGAAGCAGGCGGACGTTGGTGCTCTTCACCTATGCAGAGTTGCGGCTGTAAGTCCGCCTGTCCGTGTAGGGAACGTACCGCATAATGCAGACACTATTTGGCAGTGGGTACTCCGTGCTGAGTCCGAAGGGGCAGATCTAGTCGTATTCCCTGAACTCTGCATTACCGGGTACTCTCTTGGCGATCTTATTCGTTCACCGGATCTGCTGAGCGCTTCGCTGAGCGCGCTTTCTGATTTGGCAGAGCGGTCTTCTTCTGTACATCCACTTGTTGTTGTGGGTTTACCGATAGCAGTAAACGCACAGATCTTTAATTGTGCAGCCGTTATTGGTGGGGGGGGGGTTCATGGAATTGTTCCTAAAACCTACCTCCCTTCATCGAACGAGTATTACGAGCATCGCTGGTTTACCAGTGGCGTAAATCGATTGTCAAACGAGATAGAGGTTAACCATCATCCAATTCCATTCGGAACAGACCTTCTCTTTGGGAACAGCAACGGAAGCACAACCTTTGGCATTGAAATCTGCGAAGATTTATGGTCAGTGCATCCTCCTAGTGGCCTTCTAACGCAACATGGAGCCACCATCATTCTGAACCCATCGGCTAGCAACGAGATAGTGGGGAAAGCAGAGTACAGACGCAACCTTGTGCGCCAGCAAAGTGCACGAACCTGGTCGGCATATGCCTATGCTTCTGCAGGACCTACAGAAAGCACAACCGACACGGTGTTTAGCGGACACTGTTTGATATGCGAAGCCGGTGATATTAGTGCTGAGAGTCCACGGCTTGCATTACAGGGGGCTTGGGCACTTGCCGATGTTGATATTGAACGTCTGCAGTGTGAGCGCCGAAACTCAACAACGTTTACGCAGAATGTCCCCGAATCTGCCATGCGTTACATCACAGTACCGCTGCATCAGGCAAGACGGACAAGTATCCTAAAGCCCCTTCCGGCATTACCCTTTGTTCCGGTGGAGGCATCGGAACGTTCTGAGCGTTGCGAAGACATTCTCCTGCTTCAGGCTACCGCCCTAGCCGTTCGGATGCAAAGAGCTGCTGCGAGACATATCGTTCTTGGTGTCTCGGGAGGACTTGACAGCACTTTGGCTTTACTGGTTTGCATAGAGGCCTGCGAATTACTCGGGCTTGCTCATCACACTGTGATTGCAGTTACCATGCCCGGATTAGGAACCTCAATGCGAACG
>CAZGHI010000018.1:28666-29322 GCA_964525565.1 uncultured Hyphomicrobiales bacterium | reverse complement strand
ACGTTTGCTCGCCAAACATACCGGTTCGAAAATCAAAGAAATCGATATTTCGGATTCTGTACTACGCCATTTTGAAGATGTTGGGCACTCTTCTTCGGTACACAACGTGGTGTACGAGAACGCGCAGGCGCGGCGGCGAACGCACATTCTGATGGATACTGCAAATATGGAAAACGGCATTGTTGTAGGCACAGCAGACTTGAGCGAACTTGCTCTCGGCTGGTGTACGTTTAATGCCGACCACATGGCAATGTATCATGTAAATGCCGGTGTCCCTAAAACGCTCGTTCGCTATCTCATTTCATGGTATGCACTATCGAAAGCTTCACCTGAGTTGAGGTCCGTATTGGAAGATGTTCTGGAGACACCGGTATCGCCTGAACTTCTCCCCCTGCATTCTGATGGATCTATACAACAACATACGGAGCAGATATTAGGTCCCTACGAAGTGCACGACTTCTTCCTCTACCATTTTGTGCGATTACAACGGTCGGTACACAGCACCTACATCCTTGCATGCTACGCATTTGCGGAACTGTACTCTGCAGAACAGTTACGGGCATGGTTCGTGCTGTTTCTTGAACGATTTTTTGCCAATCAGTTCAAGCGAAGTAGCATGCCCGACGGTGTAAAAATTGGCAGCCTTGCCCTTTCGC
>CAZGHI010000018.1:0-28656 GCA_964525565.1 uncultured Hyphomicrobiales bacterium | reverse complement strand
AGGGCTGACTGGCGCATGCCAAGTGATGCCGATGTGCAGTTATGGCGAAGCCAACTGTAAAATGATATTGATTCGTGGAACTCTGTTAGTATATTTTACGTTGTCTCTTAGTATATTTCGCACTGACACATAGATAGATGTACGTACCACTATGCCTGACATCAATAATCCCATCCGCATACTCATCGCAGATGACCACGAAATATCCAGAATCGGAATACGTAGGCTGTTATCGAGTGCAGCAGACATAGAAGTTGTAGCAGAAACGGTAAATGGTGCGCAGACTATTGACCTTGCTCGTACCTTAAAGCCCAACCTAATCCTCATGGACGTACTCATGCCTCAGGTTTCCGGCATCGAGGCTGCGCAACGCATTAAGGCAGAGATGCCCGAATGTAATATTATCATGGTAAGTTCTGCAGAAGATCAAACTTCAATTCAGCGTGCTATTTATGCAGGTGCCGATGGTTACTTAAGCAAGGAAGTAACATCGAATGAACTTATCGAAGCCATTCGAAAAGTCATGTTGGGCGAGCGTGTGTACAGTCGTACGGTTCTCGCACAACTTGAAGGTACTCCCTCTGAAACCCGATCTTCAGATACGCCACCAATTAGTCTTACCAAACGCGAAGAGGAAATCGTCGCCTTGGTTGCAAAGGGGCTTACCAGTCAAGACATTGGCAAAAAGCTGTTTATCAGCCCTCGCACTGTTGAAACTCATCGCGCCCGCATCATGGATAAACTGGGTTTGAAGAATGCTGCCGGTCTCGTTCGGTTTGCCTTACTCCATGCAACATATTTCAACCTGCACGGCACCACAGAAGAAGCTTGATCGTCGTTACAGGAGCCGACTCCATTGTTTCTGACCGATCATGCAAAACGTAACCTCATATCTTAATCCCGATGTTGTTGCTAAACTAGGCAGTATGGAACTGCGTGCCCGCCTGGTTGTAGAGGGCTTTATTACCGGAATGCACAAAAGCCCCTTCCATGGTTTTTCGGCTGAGTTCTCTGAGCATCGTCAGTACCGTCACGGTGACGAGCTGAAGCACATTGACTGGAAAATGTACGGGCGGAGCAATCGCTTTTATGTGAAGCAGTATGAAGATGAAACAAATCTTCGTTGTGTGATAGCTCTTGACTGCAGTGCCAGCATGGCGTATGCCAGCGACGGACATATTAGTAAATTTGCATACGGTAGTTATCTGACAGCTGCATTGTCGTACCTGGTGCTTCAACAACGCGATGCCGTAGGGTTGGCCCTCTACACTACACAGGTTGAACTATACCTGCCACCTAGTAGTAAGCGTCCATACATCAGTGAACTGATAAAGGCACTAAACGCTGCACAACCCCATAACACTACAGGCATGGCCCAAGCGCTGCACTCGCTGGCAGAGCGGTTAACACGCCGTGGGTTGGTTGTAATCATCAGTGATCTCTTCGACGATCCGTCCAGCATCATGCAGGCGTTGCGACACTTCCGACATAATCGGCACGACGTGCTCGTAATGCACATCCTGGATCCACGAGAGGTGGACTTTGCATTCACGTCGTCAGCAGTTTTTAAGGATATGGAAACGGGCCTTGAACTACCTACACACCCATTGCATCTGCAGCGCAGCTATCGCATGGCTATCGAAGACTTCTGTACTGAAGTCAAGCGCGAGTGCAGAATGCAGAATGTTGACTATGTACGAATTACTACCGATAAGTCGTTTGATGTTGCATTGCGCGAATATATCGTGAAGAGGGCCGGCAGACAATGACGTTATATGGGTTATATACCGCCGTGATCACTCCGTTCGATGCAGACGGTGGATTGGACATCAGCGCTTTCCGGAAGTTGGTTGACCGGCAAATTACAGCCGGAGTGAATGGCGTTGTAATTGCAGGCTCTACTGGCGAAGCGGCAACACTAACTACCGACGAGAAGTATTCCCTGTGGTGCGAAGCGGTGGCTGTTGCAGACGGACGTATTCCGGTAATCGCCGGTAGTGGCTCGAATAACACTGCCGAAACGGTTGCAGCTAGTAGGGCAGCAGAAAAAGCCGGCGCCTCCGCCCTCCTCGTTGTTACGCCATACTACAATAAACCAACGCAGGCAGGCTTGATTGGACATCATAGCGCTGTTGCAGATGCAACGAATCTTCCTCAAATACTTTATAATGTGCCGGGAAGAACAGCAACGAACATGAGTGTCGAGACGCAGTTGGCAATCATGGATGCCATACCCTTGGTTGTTGCAACTAAAGAAGCCAGCGCTAACCTTGCACAGATTGCACAGATTGCAGCGCAAGCCCCCCCCCACGTGAGCGTATTGGCAGGAGACGACGATCTTGCTCTACCAACCATAACCGTTGGAGGTAAGGGAGTGATTGCGGTAATCAGTAATTATGCACCTGTGACGTATGGCACCTTGATTCACGCAGCTCTTGCAAATGAAACCGATCGGGCAAAGGCACTACATCGTGAGCTGCTACCGTGGTACAGGGCGAATTTTCTTGAGAGCAATCCTATTCCAGTCAAGTACATTATGCACTGCCTGCAAAACATCGCACTAACGTACCGACTTCCACTAACGCCACCTACAGCCTCCACATGTACAGTTATAGATTCCATGCTCGATAACGTTCCGGAATAAACTGGTTATGCAAATCATGGGAATTGTGAACGTTACTCCGGATTCATTCTCGGATGGCGGACAATTCGCAGATGTTCACGCAGCAACCGAACACGCTCTTCGGCTTATTGATCAAGGGGCCGATATCATTGATGTAGGGGGCGAGAGCACACGTCCGGGGGCGATTCCGCTACCTCTCGGGGAAGAGAAGCGTCGCGTACTACCCGTTATCGAAGGAATCCGAAGACGTAATTCATCAATTACGATATCTGTTGATACTTACAAAGCTGCCGTGGCAGAAGAGGCTCTGGATGCCGGTGCAAACATTATCAACGATGTTGGTGCCGGCCGTTTAGATTCAGCCATGTTCGATCTCGTGCGAACACGCAACGTCCCGTACATTCTCATGCACATGCAGGGTCAGCCGCAAACGATGCAATCGAATCCTGCCTACACCAACGTTGTCACCGATATCAAAGATTTTTTTCAAGAACGATTGGCTGCGCTCGGTACAGTACAATCACCGGTGTACATAGATCCTGGCATCGGCTTCGGAAAATCCACGGAACACAATCTCGACATTCTGCAAAACATCCGAACATTTTCCTCCGTGGCTCCTATTGTGATTGGCCTTAGTCGCAAACGATTTCTTGCTGATGTAGCCGGTGTTTCGGATACAATGGAGCGGGACCTGGCGACAATGATCGTGCATACACTCGCCACGACTGGTGCAGTTCAAATCATCCGCGTTCACAACGTTAAGTATGCAAACGTTATGCGTAGGATTGTTGAAGTACTACGCAGGTAGTCCGCCCCTACCGCGCCACGGCTACAACAAACGATCGAGAATACTGGGCTGCCTGCACACCAATCACATACACACCGGTTGGCCAACCGGAAACATCAAGGTCGTATTGGTAGGTGCCGGATCCGGTTTGTTGTCGGAGTGCAGGTGTTAGCTCGGCCATGGGTCTGCCAAGCACATCTACTACCGTCACCGACCATGGAACAGAGCGGAGTACGTCCAGGCCACGGAACTCCAGGCGGACGTTGTTTTGTGCAGGGTTGGGTCTGCGTGACACCTGAACAAGGAACACGTCATCTTGATCATGCACATCTACGCTGGTAGGTAGTTCTCGACGGAACAGCCCTTCTGTGGTAGAAGCAAAGAGCATTCCCTTGTGGATGCAGATGTCGCGGATTGTCCACGATTTTACATTCTCGTAGTCAAAGTCTTGCCATGTTTCGCCGTTATCACGCGACCACACAATGCCACCACTGGAGGCCGAAGCGTAGATGCGTCCGGCGCTGTCTTTAGCAAACTGCCATCCGTAGTTGTAGGCATTTCCGGCATCGGTGCGTCCGTTAAACACCTCGCGGAACTCCAGTGTTTGCAGGGAGCCTTTCCACAACGTACCGGAGCTAAGGCTGGGCGTAGGCAAACCATCGAATTGGATGTTTGAACCAATGGCCACCAGCACGCTATCGCCCCCTAATGGAAGCACATCATAGATCCATTGTTGGTTATGGAAGGGGGGAACCAGGGGTTGTGTTGTGGTGTTGGTTTCGGGGTTGTGCAGCAGAAGGCCGGCAAGGGTAATAACCGACGTGTCACCGGGCTGACCCGTTCGTGCGGCTTTTTGCGTGGCAGAAAGGAAAAGGGCATTGGTTCCGTTGGAAAGGGGAATAACGGCTTGGAGTTCGCCAAAGGTAGCAGACCGACCAGTATCGTTTTGGACTACGCTCCAGGCTGTATCCACGATATTTCTAAAGTTGATATAGTAGGTTCCGTGCAGTAAGTTACTGCCGCTAGAATACATCATATCTGGTAGCACAAAAACACCATCAGTATTTCTATGATCGGTTGTAAATGTGTTCATGCTGGAACCGGACACTAATACCGATTCAGATTCAGGAACTGCCAGTGAATACGTGAATCCTTTTCCATCGAAGTGGCGGACAACTCCAGCGTAATTATCCGTGATAGGATTGAATGTAGCACCTCCATCAGTAGAGCTGCATAGAATCCCCTTAATACCTGTTCCAGCAATCATAACATCATCCACACCACTCTTGTAGTCAAATAGAGTTGAAAAGAGTGCATGTGGAATCTGATTCGACAGTATGCGCTTGCTACCGCTCACACAATCAATCTGATGAACCAAGCCTGATGTAGTAAAAACATACAGATACCTCTCTGTAGTTGCTGCGACTACTATGGTTTTAGCAACGAAAGATGCAAGTGAGTACCACGTTCTTCCGGTATCATGTGAATGCAAGAATGTCTCCGTTCGAAAATCGTTTTCCAGTCTTTGGACAGTAAGTCTTGCCGGATTGTGCAGATAGACTCCCTGTGCATGTGTATTTACTTCAGGAGGCAATTTCTGAAATGTAGCGCCTGTATCTGAAGACAGATAGAAGTCGTACGTTGGATTCCGATTGACGCCGACTACCAAGGTCCCTCCAGAACAAGCCCGGACATATTGAGCCTCGGCTGGTGAAGAATTGCCAGTTCCATCGTCAATGTTTATTGGTTCAAACGAACTACCTGAATCCAGACTCCGATAAAGCTGGGAGCCATTAGTCCGTTCTGTGCGGCCATACCATATTTCTGAACCAGCATAATATAAGTTTTGAGGAATTGTTGCACTATCAATTCGAGTCCAACTTAGACCGAGGTCTGTACTGCGGTGGAAACCAATGGGGTAGAGATTAGCTTCGATGATACCACTGGCGGCATAACGAACATCCGACACATATTTCGTTGGCAGTAAATAGTCAATCCAACTTGATCCTTGATCGGTTGAAAAGTAGAGTTTGGAACCACTACTCGTATCACCGGCTGTAGGCTGCTCTATACCTACTATGATGCCGTTGTTCGTGATGAAAAAGGGGTAGGAAAAGTCAAAGTACTGACCCTGTCGCTGAACTTCCTCCCAACTTGAGATCGAGTCAGTGCTTCGAAACCAACGCGTTATTCGTTGCGTGCCCGCATGGCCAACTGTGAAATAATAGCCAAGATATACTGTACCATCTGAACTAACCTTGAAATGGTTAGGAGTTACAGCCCGCTGATGAATCTCAATTGGAAGCCCACTGCTATAACTCCACAGATCTGACACTTCACTATAGCTCAGTACCTGTGTTCCGATTTTTTCGGCAACAACCAAACCGTTGCCGAAACGATTCACAGCAGCTCGACCACTTTCAGTCAATAGTATTCCTACGCCACCCATGCGTTGCCATTGAGCCTGAACCCGTGGAACGAACATTACAAGTGTTACGATTGTAGCGACAAATAAGCAGCGTAGGATTTTCATTTTTACTATATGTTGATACTCTTGATGGAATGCCTTAAGGGCAACTTCCAGCATTGCAGCCGCCGGAGCAGTTGCCAGGATCGGTCTTGTCTGTGACGTGAGTTACTTGAGGGGTTCCGCTACCATCTATGCACACATCATAGTGCCTAGTGCAAAGACGATGGTCTCCACAGCGAATGATGCAACCGTCTATGTCTCTTTGGGTGCACAGTGGCTTTGCTATTGCCCAGCGATATTTTGGCAGACCATGTACACACGGCGGCGCATTCAATCCCATTGGATTGTTTACCAGGATTTGATTCATAATGTCATCCAACATATCATCATTACTGGTAGAAGGACATGGTGGGCAGACCTTCGTAATCTCAACTCCACAATGCACAAACGTTCCATCAGCATCGGTGTAGTTGTTCCTCCAACAATAATACACCGTTACGTTCTGCGGTGGAATACACATGGTAACATTCACACTAGCAGCCGTCCACCCTGTTGGACATTGAGCCGAAGCAGTAACGTGCATACCGAGATATAACACAGCAGAAAGAAGTCGGTTACAGAGAAAAGACCGTGTAGGGGGGAGTTTTAACTCCCCCCTACACGGCACCTGCGTCACTGTGGCACCGATTTCATCCAGCCCGATTGTAGCGGCATTTTGCAAATCCGCCGAAAAATGCAAAAGGGCGGAGTGATACCCCGCCCGAATCAAATTGAAATATTTTGTGGTGTTGCCTGGTGACCCGGTTACCGGACGATTGTAAAGTTCGCAGTTGCCAAACCGGTGCCCTGTCGAACAACGATCACGTATGCGCCGGATGCCAACATACCTGCATCGAATGGAATAGTTTGAGCACCGACCACAAGATTTTCGGTTTTTATGTACTTCCTCTCAGAGGTTGTTAGGTTTATTAGTTCAACGGTTGCAGGAGCAGAGACCGAGGTAACAACATCGAAAGAAGTGGGCGCTCCCAGAACCGTGCCCTTGGCGGTTACGGAAATGGAAACATTGGCATCGATGGAAGTATTCATCAAGCGTGACGTCATCTCGTTATGAACACGCACCAACTCATCGTGTGCGATTGTGTTGCCGGGGGAATGAGAAACCGACATCGAGCCATTTACACTTGACCGAGCTACACCATTTTCATCAATACTCGTTTGGGTTGGGTTGTGCTCCAGATATTCCTTGGCTGTGGTTGGATTGTCCGGCGTGTTTCCATTCATCAATGACTGAACCCATTCCGTTGACACGATACCGTTGACCTTACGCATGTAGCCGCGAACAATTCCACCATTATAGAGTGATATCTGCCAATATGATGAAGCATTCGTAAATGATCCGCCCGAAACAACGCCCGTGAACGGACCCATGTGATGCGGAACCAACATGCAATCGGCATCGGAATATGATGCATCAACAACTTCTCCGGCACTATTGCGCCCCTGAACATGGTCGTGACAACCGTCACCATCCGTGTCTTCCACTACACTCCAAGCGCCATTCGGGCAATTGCCTCCTGGGCTGACCTCAGTAAATATTGGGGCTTTCGCCAAAGCAAGCATTTCATTCGGAAGGATGAGTGTGCCAATGACGAAACACAAGGTTAGCGTCATCCTTGTCACCATTGACTCCGGTAAATACACCATATGATTTCTCCGTGCGATTGCGTGTTCCGCTGGAATAGTGACTTTCACCATCACATCACATCACATCACATCACATCACATCACATCACATCACATCACATCACATCACATCACATCACATCACATCAATTTAGCAAACAAAGTATTTTAGGTCAATCACTGTAAGTAGGTAGATGTTACATTGCAGTAAACAGCAATTTTGGAATATTTTGCGAAGTAGAAGGCGTAGTGCGTCGAGTCGAACCTTGTAGTGATTGCGTAATGCAGCCTAGCGTTCTCTAAACGTCTGCACATCAATTCCATATTTGCGGATTTTGTTGTGCAGAGTTTCGCGACTAACTCCAAGGATGGCCGCTGCTTTACTCACGTTGCCGCCGGTTTTCTCCAATGTTTTCTCAACCTTAAGCTGATCCATACGGGCTAGATCGTCTTTGAGGCCAAGTTCGCTGGAGAGTACTTCATCCGGTTGTTGCTTTCGCGCAGTTGTTCCTTCGGAGTGGCTGTTACCATTTCCATTAGCATTAACCACCACTGATGCCGGAGCGGCTGTGGGAATCTGTGCTCCTGATGGAGCACGCGACAGGATGCGGTGTAAGTCGCTTACTTCAAGCTGGTCGGTAGCAAGTGTTTGCAATGCTACGCGCAGTACGCTTGCCAGTTCGCGAACGTTACCTGGCCACTGATAGTCGGTGAGATAATCAAGGGCAGCAGGTGCAACTGTTTTCTGATCCGACATTTCCTTGTTGTGTTTCAGCAAGTAATACTCCACGATCAGTGGAATATCGTCTTTCCGGTCGCGTAACGATGGTATAAAAATTTCGCATTCGCGCAAACGATGGTACAACTGGTCGCGAAAGCGTCCGTCGGACATAGCGCCTACAAGGTCACGGTCAGTAGCACTCACGAAGCGGATGTCAACCTCTTCTGTTTCGACGGAACCAACTCTCCGCACAGCTTTCTGCTCTAATGGCAGCAGCAAATTCGCTTGCAGGTTCATCGGCATATCGCCAATTTCATCAAAGAACAGAGTTCCTTTATGTGCTTGATGAAACAAGCCGCGTTTGTTCTCCATTGCGCCCGAGAAAGCCCCTTTTAAATGTCCGAACAATTCGCTTTGAAATAAGTCACGCGGAATGTTTGGAATGTCCACAGTGATAAATGGATGTTTGGACCGACGGCTTACGGCGTGGAGAGCTTGAGCAACGAGTTTTTTGCCTGTTCCTGTTTCGCCGGTGATTAAAACGTTGAGTCCGGTGCGTCCGTAGCGAAGCACCTTGTCTGCAACGTCCATCATCGCTCTGCTGCGTCCGATAATGCCATGTGCTTCCATTACCTTCCGAAGCTCCTCGTTTGAACGGTCGGTGGAAACTCGCTCCATGGCACTTGTGAGAACGGAAATCAGGCGATCGTTGCTGAGTGTGCTTTTGTCAATAAAGTTAATGGCGCCAAGTTTTGTTGCCTTAACGGCCGTTTCGATGGTGCCTTTCCCCGAGATCATGATCACCGGAACAGAAGGGTACTTGCGAATGCTGTGCTCCAGCACATCGAGTCCGGTAAGGTTGCTCTCGCTGCCAAATTCAATGTCCAGCAGCATCAGGCTCACATTAGCACTGTTCTGTTCCAATGCCGAAATCGCAGCCTCGGGGCTGAAGCGAACCTCAGGCGTCCACCCTTGCTGTGTGACAATATCGGCCAGGGTACTGCAGAAGTCTCTGTTATCGTCAACAATCAGAATGTGCATAGTTACAAGCAGAGAGTGCCTTTGTAGTTGCCATTATTTGTTTGGTACCAGACTCATAAGTGTTTCATAGAGACTGCGCATGTCGCGACTTTGAAACGTATTGAGTTCAGGGTTCCAAACGGCGCGTAAAAATACGCTTGTTACCGGGTTGGCATACTCGATATATCTGGCACGGGTTCCCGGACTATTTAGGGCCTGTACTTTTACAAATGTTCGATGCACTTCTGTTGCCGTGTTGCAGAAGCCGTCCGGTGGCAATTCTGCTACGGAGCGCCTTGCAGTGTCGGCAGATTTTACAGAAAAACGCTGTATTGTTCCTCGTGCATCAAGTGTATAGTACTCCTCCATTTGCGTGACGTTATCGAGAGTACCCCAACGAATCAGTAACTGCTGTTGATTCTCCTTTACACACGGTGCATAGCCCCTTTCAGAATATGTGCTTTTGCATCCGGTGGCAATGAGTGCGCAGACTACCAAAAGGAGAGTTCCAAGAATGCTCTTGTGCATATTATACCTCTGAAAGGAACAGATTGAGGCGCTCAAGCACTCTAGCTGAGCCAAGGAGCTGGAAGGTATCGAATATTTCAGCACCAACTTCTCTGTGAGTAACAATAATGCGAAGGGGCTTCATCAGCTTGCCCATGGTGAGTCCTGATTTTTCAGCAGCAGCCGATACTGTTGCTTTGAAAGCATCGTTGCTGGTGAGAACGGAATCTGTGATTGTCTGTGTTAACGCAGTAATAGCAGACCGGATGTTCTGATCCTGAATGAGAGCCGACCACGTTTCAGGAGTCACGCTGGTGAGCCGGTCACCAAAAAAGTAATCGCCAAACTCGGCTATGTCGCGGAGGAAGTGCACACGGTGACGGAGAAGAGCAACAACCTTTTCCACAAAGTCAGGCTGGATGTATGTGTATTCGCGGGCCTTCAGCTCAGGGAGGAGTTGTTGTGTCAGTTCTGCAACATCTTCTTGGACTAAATATTGTCCGTTCATCCATTGTAGCTTTTGGTAATCGAAGATTGCACCACTTTTACTTACACGTTCCAGTGAAAACTGTGCGATCAGCTCGTTCATACTAAATACTTCCTGTTCGGTACCGGGATTCCATCCACAGAGAGCAACATAGTTTACAAGTGCTTGCGGAAAGTATCCTTGCTCGCGAAAATCCTGCACCATCACGGCACCAAAGCGTTTGCTCAATTTTTTTCGCTGTGCGTCCAACATCAGTGGAACATGTGCAAAAACCGGCATATCCCAGCCAAATGCCCTGTACAGCAGTACATGCTTTGGAGTGGATGGTAGCCACTCCTCAGCACGAATCACATGTGTTATCTGCATCAGGTGGTCGTCAACAACATTTGCCAGATGATAGGTAGGGAATCCGTCGCTCTTTAGAAGTATCTGGTCGTCAACTTCTCTACTATGTACAACCATATCGCCGCGTACTTCATCGTGAAAACGGACTTCTTCGTGAAGGGGCACAAAGAGCCGTATCACATGGTCGGCCCCTTCGTTCAGGAGTCGTTGTGTTTCGTTGTCTCCCAGTGTAAACTGATTCCGCATGCTGGAACGATCGTACTTCGGGGCAATGCCTGCATTCTGTTGCCGCTGTCGCATGGCATCGAGTTCTTCGGCTGTGTCGAAGGCGTAATAGGCCGTTCCATTGTCAATAAGTTGATGAGCGTAGTGGCGGTACAGATCGAAACGCTGGCTTTGAACATAAGGACCGAAATCCCCCCCCCTGTGCGGCCCTTCGTCGAACTGCACACCGGCCCATTCGAGCGATGCAATCTGTTCTTCGATGGCGCCGTCAACCAAACGCGTACGGTCGGTATCCTCTACCCGCAAAATGCATACGCCACCATGATGGCGGGCAAAGAGGTAGTTGTAGAGTGCAGTTCGGAGCGAACCGATGTGCAGGAAACCAGTTGGAGAAGGGGCGAAACGTACGCGTACCATGGGATGTTATGATCCGGAATGCATTGTTGTTGATATTGTTACCGCAAACTCTTTTCAACACGGGCAGATGTTTTTTCGGTTTCGTGTATGCTTACGGCAATGTGTTCTATTGTGTGATTGTCAGGTAAAGCATTAACGATGTACTCAAGAGCATACGCTGCGAGGTTCTCTGCCGTGGTGGGAAAATCAACCACAACTACTTTCAGGTTGTGGCGTTCGAGGAAATCGACCATGGCTGTGTCGGACCGATCGGCAATGAAGCAATGGTCTAACCGGTCAATCAGCGGGCGTACCAGCGAGCTTACATCGAAGTAGTCCATCACCATTCCCGCCGAGTTGGGTTTGCCCGTAAACACGACTTCCATGCCATAACTATGACCGTGCAGATTCTTGCACAGTCCGTTATGCAATGGCAGCCGGTGTCCCATTTCCCACCGAAAGTATTTCGAAATTGTTGTGAGCACTGCTAGCGACTTCCGTGTTCCGCTTCGATGATACTATGGATACCTCCGCGGGTAGTCCATTCCGTGGTGACCTTCATCCACTTGGGATTGCAACAGGCCACTAGGTCGTCAAGAATAGCGTTGGTAACTGCTTCGTAGAAAATGCCTTTGTTACGATAGTCCAAATAGTAGTATTTGAGCGACTTGAGTTCAATACAAAGGTCTGCCGGACGGTACTCAACGGTTACAGTACCAAAATCCGGCAGACCTGTTTTGGGACACATTGAAGTGAACTCGGGGTTCACATGTGTAATTATATAGTCGCGATTTGTATTTGGGTTAGGGAAGACCTCGATGTTCATGGTGCAAAAATAGCCAGAACATGTCGGGCAAACATGGTCGAGTACTATTCCGTGCTGAATAACTCGGGCAGCATCACCATTGCCTGTTCGGTACGCGAAATGTCGGCTATTGCAGCTACATGAACAAACTGAGCGCGAACAGCAGGTGGTAAAGTTTTCCAGAATTCACTCACCGGCATGCCGTTTTGCACGGCTGCTGCCAGCATTGTTTGCATGGTTGATGTTGTTGTTCGAGTGTCATCATCTGCATCTTTTGTAAGCTTTAGCATTTTCAGGATCGTCTTTACAAGGTCTTCCGACTCGGGATAGATGTACACTTCGGACTTCTTGTTCGGGTCCAATTCGTTTCTTAATCATCGCAAGTGCGTCGTGGAATCCGCCAACAGCGTCAACCAATCCGTTGCCGAATGCATCGTGTCCGGTCCAGACACGTCCTTTCGCTAAAGCACGCGTTGTTTCGTAATCTTTCTTACGACTGTCGGCAACCTTTTGAACGAATCGTTGGTAGATACCACCGCCAAAGGTTCGCAGTTGATTTTTATCGCGTTCACTATATGGCAACGATCCGTTCATGAAGTGCGAAGAAGCGCCCATTGAAATAGTGTCAATTGTTATTCCGATGTTATTCAGTGTTTTTGACACATTGGGGATAGCCATTATTACGCCAATGCTCCCGGTGATGGTGCTGGGATGAGCAATAATGGTATCACAGGCCATTGCAATGTAGTATCCTCCTGACGCGGCAACATCACTCATCGAGGCATATACCGGTTTCGTCTTCCTGATCTCGCGAATGGTGTTCCAGATGTCGTCCGATGCAATTGCAGAACCCCCGGGCGAGTCAATACGGAGGAGAATAGCCTTTACGTCTTTATTCGCCGCAGCCTTACGCAAATTTTTAATCAGCGTTCGCGAATAAATGCCGTTGCTCAGCCCGTCGCCACTCCCGGTTTGAATTGCTCCAGATGCATAAACGATTGCAATACCTGCGTCTTCGTTAACATCTTCAGTGTCGGTTTCACGAGAGGCGTAATCGCTTAGGCTTGTTGTACGGAGCTTGGGATTTGCACTCGTATCCGAAGGGTCAACTATTCTTGCAATCTTCTCTTTGAGTTCATCTTCGCGGGCAAAGCCATCAATAAGTTTATGCTTCAGAGCGGAATCGGCAAGATAGACGCCTTCGTTTAGCAATTGGGAGACCGTTTCCTCGGGCAGATTTCTGCCGGATGCAACGGCTTGAACGAAGAGTTTCTGTCTCTGCTCAATGATTTCGCGCAGTTCCTGTTTTGCCGGATCCGACCACTTTTCCCGACTTGCCGACTCAGCGGCCGACTTATACTCTTCGAACTGCTCCACGTGCCATTCAACACCGAGCTTGTTGCTGAGCTGCTTAAAGAACATGCCGGTTGCGCCAAGGGCATTGAATTCAACGATGCCTTCCTGCGGCATAAAGATGCTGTCTGCCACGGAAGCCAAATAATAATGTTGCCGCGTACCTGCCTCGATGAAGGCGTAGGTAAACTTTCCCGATTTCTTAAAATCGGCAATCGCTTCACGAATCTCCGTAAGCTTCGTCATTCCCACCTGACCGCCGGCGCGGATCAGGATACCGCGGATATTCTTGTCCGACTTGGCATCGCGAATTGCAGAAAGAATGGTGAGCAGATCCGTGCTTCCCATATCCGTATTGAACGAAAACGGATTGGGCTCGCTGTGTTCTTCTACTCCTCCGGAAAGGTCAACCACAAGGACGGTCTTATCCTTGATGGGTTTTGGTGCTGCCGATCCTCCGAAGTCCGAAAGGCCGGCAAACAATGCCCCGAAGATGGCACCGGCGATAACAACGAGTGCAACAAGGATGCCACCGATGATGGCAACAGGGATCCACCAGCGCGTTCGCTTACGCGGTGTATAACCAATGGGTGGTGGGGGAACAGGAGGTTGCGATCCTGTATTGGCATTGGGCGACACGGTATCTTGCATGGTACATTCTCCAGTAAGTAATGCAGCCTGTGTACGTGAACTACACAGGATGGTTGCAGAGTGAAGGCAAATTATGGAGCAGAAGACTTCCACAAATATTCCGGAATTGAATATGGCAGACTTTACCTACGATCTGCCTGCATCGAGCATTGCTCAGTTCCCATTAGCAGAGCGCGATGCTTCCCGGCTGTTAGTGGCCGATGTTAGTTCGCAGTCCGTTATACACTCTGCATTTCGCAATATCGCTGCCGTTCTCCGCGAACGGCTTGGCCCAAGCTGCATTGTACTCAACGATACAAAGGTGATGCCGGCACGTTTGCTACTGCAGAAACCAACGGGCGGAAGCGCCGAAGTTCTTCTCACGGAACCGGCACGCGCAACGGACTCCGTGCAACAGCTCCTGAACAGCACAAATGAATCTGAGTGGAAAGCTCTTATCGGAGGCCGTAATATTACGGTGGGCCTAACGCTTACCACACCTGATGCCGATGCCGAGATAACTGTTTTGGAGCGTCGAGGAAAAGAAGGGTATGTACGAGTGCTGCCTAGAAATGCAACGTTGTATGATGTGTTAATGCGGAGCGGTCATGTTCCACTTCCGCCGTATATCCATCGGGCCGACACAGAGCTGGATACAGAACGGTATCAAACGGTGTTTGCACGTAATATCGGAAGTGTGGCCGCGCCAACAGCCGGACTTCACATCACACCATCGGTGCTGTCTGATCTGCAAGCGCATGGGCATCGTATTGAACGCGTAACACTTCATGTTGGTTTGGGCACGTTCCTTCCGGTTTCCGTAGGCGATGCACGCAACCACGTTATGCATAGCGAACGCATTCGGATATCCACGGAGTCGTTACAGCGTATTACTGACGATATTGCCCGAGGAATACCAATTGTACCTGTGGGTACCACGAGCATGCGAACCCTGGAAAGCATTCACTGGCTTGGTGCACAGCTCTGCTCCGGCATAGATCTGAGTTCTCAAGCGTGTTTCACCGTTGATCAGTTCGATGCATACAATCAGAAATACTCTGCGTATTCTGCACTTGAAGCGTACACTGCCCTTACAACGTTTCTTACGCAACAGGACATACCGGTGCTCGAGGCAGAGTCGGGTTTAATGCTGGCTCCCGGCGCATCAATCCGAATCACCGATGCCCTGATTACCAACTTCCACCAGCCGGGCAGTACGCTTCTGTTGCTGGTAGCCTCCATGATGGGTTCGTGGTGGAATGATGTGTATGCAGAGGCGCTACAACACCAGTATCGTTTTCTTAGCTATGGCGATGCCATGTGTATCGTTCGCACAAATGCAGGAACAGTAGCAACAACCTGAACACGAGCACGGGTAGATACGTCCGGTTTCACATAACCGCGCACTCCATCGGGAAGATGGACGTGGAAATCACTGGCCGTGAGAGCGGCAACTTCGTCCACACCACCACGAACGATAACGTGAATGGTGGAAGGGTACACAGCTACTGATGTTGTTGGTTCCACCGGCACATCCGGAATGGTGGCATCGGCTGCCTGCTGCACATCCACCAGCACCCGAACCTTGGGGGGAACCACGTTGAGCAATGTGGTTAGTGAGTCGCTCATGTTTACTACGTCACTGGTAAATGTGTATAGATCTGCCAACGAAAGTTTATAGGTGGGCCATGATACGATGCTTTCAATTACCGACTGTGTACCGCGAACTTCAACCTCAGGCGGCTCGGAACGGGGCTGACCAACAACAACAAATCCATCACGTGTTGCAATATTCGTGCGTAGTGAAACCGGCACTTTTTTTACAAATAAGTCTCCCGTGGCCATTGTTACGGACGCAGGATAAATCGTGAGGATGCGTACCGGTTCCGGTGTGCTGATCGCTCGAGCAAAGTGTTCTCGTTCTACGGTGTACACACCCATCGAGCTTCCCTGGAGTTTGCCCAGGTCCAGCAAACAGGTAGAGCTTCGCTTTACATACTTCAGGTTCAGCAGTTGAATTCCGGTTCCTCTTACACGAACCGTTAGCTCCAGAGGTACTGTGCTCAACAGTGCCTGATTCGGGGGGGGTGAACAATCAATGGTATCGATATCTCTGCTTCGTAGTATCGTGTAAGGGCAACAAATCCCCACAGGATGAGAGCGAGAATCACGCACCAGATTACGATGCCGATACGGAATCTGCGTCGAGCCATGGCGGTGGAATGGTTGGGTTTTGAATAGTTCGAAGCAGTGCAAACCGCTCATGTACTAACTCATCAAGCCGATGCAGTAGATGCCGATGTTCGTCCATAGCATGGTTGCCGTGCAACGTTTCCTTTACGTGCTGGATTTCCATCTCCACCCTGTGAACGTGAAGTCTGCTTACAGCATCGCGAATCAGACGATGGTTGTCGCGCTCGGGTATATCAACGTCGAACGACCTCCATCGCAGGCTTGGGTCGGTTGCCGAGGCAATGATTTCGTTAGCAAGCGATACAACACCCAACGGCAAGGTAGTTTGTTCAGCGAGGAATTCCGAAAAGTGATGATACTCTTCAGCAGCAACGAGAATACATTCGAACAATGTGCGCGCCGTTGCCGTAATAAACAGGTCGGGAGTGCACTCGTACACATGCACCATATCGGTGAGGCCATTTTCCATGGTGAGCGCTACGGTGAGCAAGGTGCGCTCGGCCGGAAGAATAATCGGGCGTTTTTGTTCAGATAATGGAGCAGGGGGCTCAGGTTCCGTAGGATTCTTCGGTGTGGGAATTAAGCCGAGCTCCTGATGCAGATACTGCTCTGCAATGCCGAACTGTTCGGAAAGTTGTTGAATAAGTAGCGGACGTTGAATACTATCGGGAACGGTGCGTATCCACGAAAGGATTTGCCGGATTGCTTGACTCTTTGTTAAGGGATCTGCAAGCTGCCCTTCGGCCTCGAATCTCTCCTTCTGGTACACCATCCAAGGCATAGCCCCTGCCAGCGCCCGATGCATGGCCCCGACTCCGTGTTGTCTGATAAGACTATCGGGATCTTCGCCTGTGGGAAGAACAACGCATTGAACGCCAATGCCACCGGAGAGTCCCAGCTCGATAGCGCGACTCATTGCTTTTTGTCCGGCGCGATCTGCATCAAAAACCAGTGTAATCTGATGTGCGTACTTGCGGATCAGCGAAACGTGGTCTGCAGTGAGTGATGTTCCCGACGCAGCAACAGTATTGCCGAAGCCGGCCTGGTGCATGGCAATTACATCTGCCTGACCTTCTACAACGATGGCATGCTTCTGGTCCGCGATGGCGCGTCTGGCAATATCAAGGCCATACAACACCTTGCTTTTGTCAAAAACGATACTTTGGGGCGAGTTGATGTACTTCGGAGAGTCCGGGTCGTTCGTAAGCGTTCGTGCGCTAAAACCAACGGTTCTACCTTGGTGGTCGCGGATTGGAAACATGGCACGTCCGCGAAACCGGTCGTAAACCGAACCATCGTCCTTCGTAACTACCAGGCCGGCATCGGAAAGGTGCTCCACGGTAAAGCCCCGTGCTGTTGCATGGCGTAACAGGCCATCCCATGACGCCGGTGATGCACCGAGTGCAAACTGCTCTATCGTTTCGCCGGTAAACCCTCTCCGGTTAAAGAACGCTCGTGCGGGAGCGCCATCGCTGGACGAGAGCACCATTTGGTAGAATGCAACAGCCTCGGCAAGAACCTTCACGGCAGCAGTGCGCCGTTCACTTTCCTCTGAGTAGCGTTCACCGTCATCTTCAGGGATAACCACATTCATCCGAGCGGCAATGTGTCGGACAGCTTCTACAAAGTCCAAATGCAGATATTCCTGCACGAAAGCGATAACATCTCCGCTGCGTCCACACCCGAAACATTTATAGAATCCCTTTTCACGGCTAACGTTAAAGGATGGGGTACGTTCTTTATGAAACGGGCACAGACCGAGATAGTTCTTTCCCTTTTTCGTAAGCCGAACATGCGGAGTGAGAATCTCCACAATATCGGACTCAGAACGAATCAGCTCGACAATATGGTCAGGAATACGCGTGATGGATTCAACCTTCAGGAGAGGTAAGAAGGGTAAGCACCGACGTATCCGGGCACTGGTGCAGCAACTCCACTATGGTAAGCCCCGATATGGGATCAACCATCTCCGGGGCGATGTCGGCAGCAGGCTGCAGCACGAACCTACGAACACGAAAGCGAGGATGCGGAATGTGTAGTGTAGGGGTTTCGAGTACGACTCCGTTCATGAGAATTACATCAATGTCTATTTCCCGTTCGTGCCACTGTGGACGTGGCATTCGCCCAAGTGAAGCCTCCAGTTGTTTTACCAAGGTGTGCAGGTGTTCCGGCGTTTGTGCAGTGGTGCCGAGAACTGCAGCATTAACAAAATCCGATTGTTGAATACCACCCAGTGGAGGAGTCAGATACAAACCGGATGCAATGGTGTTGTCAAGAAGAGATCGGCTAATCTCCCTGATAGCCTGCTGAACTCTTTGCGCTGCAGGTGCAATGTTGCTCCCTAAACTCAAGCGAACCGAATGCGTGGTCATCGTTGACTATTAATCGTAATCTCCGCTTCAACGTAGTCAAGAACCTGCTGAATGGGGATGTGCAGTTTCCGAACCCGTACCGTGGCCGACGTTACTTGTGGGAACGATTCAACAATCGAAACGGCGATGTCGTAAACAAGGGTTTCGATAAGCTCGTAGGGTTCGCCGTTCATATGCTCGTTGATACGGAACAAAATCTCTTCGTAGTTCAGCGCATCACTTAAATCGTCGGATACAACAGCCTTTGTGGCATCGTATTCCACCTCGCAGTCAACCTGGTAGCGAGCACCTTGCCTACGTTCATCGGAGTGAACACCATGATAGGCGTAAAATTCAATGTTGGACAGGGTAATGCGGGTGGCTTTGGCAAATGATTGCATGGGGGTATTGAAAGAGGTTGTAGATACGGTCGTAATGCCAGCGAAGAGAACTGTTACAAAGTAATCAAATCGGTAACTTCGTATTCACATTTTGCGAGTACAAAAATGTCAATCAAACCTACACTTGCCGACGCGGTGAACGACCAGATTCGCACCGAATTCCAAAGTGCCTACCAATATCTTGCGATGGCAGCCTGGTTTACGGAGAACAATCTGCACGGCTTTGCCCATTGGATGAAGATGCAGTGGACGGAGGAAATACAACATGCATTAAAGCTCTACACGTTTCTGCACAATCGTGGCGGCTCCGTGGAGCTGAAAGCACTCGACGCTCCAATAGGTACGTTCGAAAGCCCCCTCCAGTGCTTTCAAGCAGTCCTGATACACGAACAAACCGTAACTCAGCGTATTAATGAGTTGTACAGTAAGGCGCAGGCTGAACACGACCTGCCTCTGCAGGTGATGCTACAGTGGTTTATTAACGAACAGGTAGAAGAAGAAGCACAGGTGAGCGAGGTGCTGGATCGGCTGAAGTTGATCGGCACCGATGGTCCATCAATATTTCTGTTAGACCAGCAACTTGGCCGCAGACAAGCAACTGCGGAATCAACCGAAGGTGCATAATGGTGCACGTATCCCCCGATAGGCTCAACGCCATCCTCACAAAAACACGCGGAAAACGCATAGCAGTGTTGGGAGACGTGATGCTGGACCGGTATTTCTGGGGAGCAGTACATCGTATTTCGCCCGAGGCTCCGGTTCCCGTGGTTGACGTAGAGCACGAGTCGTACCATCTGGGAGGTGCAGCAAACGTTGCAGCGAACATCCTGAGTTTGGGTGCACATCCAATTCTCTTCGGAGTGGTGGGTAACGATGCTTCGGGAGCAATGGTGCAATCCATAGCCAGCACCGACGGACTTGATGCTTCTGGCGTGATTGCTGTGGAATCCCGACCCACAACGGTAAAAACACGAGTGATAGGGAATAACCAACAACTGCTCAGGTTAGATCGTGAAGTTCGGACTGTAATTGACGATAGCGTGATTTCGGAAGTGGTTTATCGGTTGTCGAACGAGGACAACCTCGCAGCGATTGTGTTCGAGGACTACAACAAGGGATTTCTTTCTGACCGAATGATTTCGGTGGTCATAGAGTATGCCAAGCAACGGAACGTACCTGTATTCGTGGATCCGAAACGGGAAGCACTCCGTGCCTATCATGGTTGTTTTTTATTTAAACCTAACCGAAAAGAAGCGTCTGATCTTCTGGGTCGGGCGCTTGAGTCTGCAGAAGATATTGTCATGGCCGGACGTGAACTTCAGCAGGTGCTGGCATGCTCGCATGTTCTCATCACATTAGGTTCACAAGGAATGATGTTGTTTGAAGAAGGTGGTATTGTTAGCAGCGTCCCTACCAAAGCCAGGAGTGTAGCCGACGTATCGGGTGCAGGCGACACGGCCATTGCAACGCTCGCTGTATGCGTAGCCGGTGGTGCTACAGTCCGCGAAGCAGCCTCGTTGGCCAATGCAGCCTCCGGCGCGGTTGTTGGGGAACCTGGAATTGTATGCATCACTCCCGCGATGCTGAACGAAGCAGTTTTGGATGACGAGCGGGCATTGGCAGGTGGCGAATGATTGTAAACAACGATACAAATATCGCGGAGTTGGCAGAGGAACTGCGTAGGTCAGGCCACACAGTGGTTTTTACCAATGGAGTATTTGACATTCTGCATGCAGGTCACGTAACGTACCTGCAGCAAGCGCGAGATCTTGGAACGATGCTGGTTGTTGGGGTAAACACAGATGCAAGTGTACAACGACTGAAAGGGGCTTCGCGACCCGTAAATACTCTGGAGGATAGGATGATTGTATTGGACGCACTGCGATCTGTTGATCTCGTCATTCCTTTTGACACTGATACGCCACTCCGGCTTATCGAACAGTTGCTCCCGGATATCCTTGTAAAGGGGGGAGACTATACCCGTGACGCAGTTGTTGGGGCAGATGTAGTCGAAGCCAATGGTGGCAGAGTGGTTCTGATTCCTCTGTTGGAAGGACGTTCCACCACCGGCATTATCAATCGCGTACAAAGGGCTTAAACCAGATTTCTCCGATACTCAGCGTGAACGTGAGTCTGCCAAACCACTCAACAATGCCACTAAAACTTTGTACGCCGCGCATGCCGGTAACAAGTGCTGCGTCCACCATTGCCTGACCACCGAGGGGAAAACTGGTGCCAACGGAGGCATTGTATTCCACGATGTCTTCGCCTTTATACGTTACGTACAGGCGCTCGAAGCCAATACCACTATACCACCCTATCCGCTGCCAGAAGGAAGCTGCGGGCGATTGCGATCCATCGTTAGCATAGGCTGCGCTGATACGCAGTGAGGTGGTGTACTCTGCATCAGGGCGTTGATGTATGGTAACGGCGGTGTAGTCGGCGATACGGAGGTCTGCACCAAGCCTTCCGGTTCCAACGCGAACAGAACCGCCTATTCCGGCCTGAAAGGGCATGGGTGTTGTTGACTGAACAACTTCGGATGTGTCATAAAAAAAGTTACCAGATGCAACCCCTTGTGCTTCTCGGGTGGTGTACACGCTTCCGTTGCTTCCTCCGCAAACAAAGGCTCCAATGCCGGCACCGTCTGCAATTTCCCAATACAGTGCACCTTTAGCGAGTAGTCCGCGGGTATCATAGGATTGCGACGAGTACACATCCGAGTATATTCCATCAAGCCGAACGTGATCGCTAAACTTTTGCACGCCAAATAATCCGGCAAACTGAACACCAACGCGCAGTGAACCGAAGAGGCGCACTGAGGCTCCAATCTGGAGCTGGCTTACTCCACCTTCGCCTTGTTGTGTGCTGGTTCCTGCAACAGTGGCTCCGTTTACATCGGTGGAGAGGTTGCGGGTAATACGATAGGCTACCTTAGAGTACGGAAGCACACCAAGCGATATCCCGAAACCACGAGCAGTGTCAATCGAGAACATCGCTATGAGGCCGTCCAGCGAACCATTGTTTTGGGCAAGCGATGCATCGCCGTTCGAGATAACGGCTTGGTTAAACCGATAGCCGGCCTGGATGCGCGTAGTTGGAGCATATCCGAGAAGTGCCGGGTTCACCGTGTTAATACCATGGGGTGTTGGCATACCAATCGAGGTGCCGCTCATGGCATCGTACAATGCGCCAACCCACAGACGTTGATCGCCCAGTCCAAGTGCGCTGTAGTTCGAGCCGCCTTGTCCGCTAGCCATGGTAACTGCAGCCACCATGCAACAGGCAAGTACCCCCCCCTTTGTCATTGAAACACCGTTGGTACTGTGAACAATACAGTGAGCAATGGTTGCTTTGCCGGGTCGGTGAAGGAACTATGAAACGACAGTCTGTTTAAGCGCCATGTTTCGTAGGAATCAGATGGGTAGAGCTCTATTGTTCCCGGTTGTTTTGTTGCCCGAATGCGCTGTGCTATTGCAGAGATGTTCGGGAATACATACTCGCCGTTAGCATTTATCCGCGACTGGAATCGAAGCATGGAGCCGGAGGGTGGCGTATAGCGTAGTTCAAGCAATTCGTCGGGTCCGCCGGTTCCAACGTGCGATCGTGCATAATCGAGTGTAACGGTAAGGGCAGCACCAACAATAACAGCATACTCCGGCAGACTATCAAGGCTGATGCGCATGGAACCGTAGTGAACTTGTGTGCCCTGTACTACGAGGTCGGTTGACAGCGCGGGGGGGGCTTTCACGAAGGTTCCCACAGCACTCTGAATAAACGTGGTATCGGCATTGCTGCTGTCCTTGTGCTTGGTGATTACACGCAAACGCATGAGTTGGTTGTTGGACTGGATATTTCTGAACTGCCGGATACCGTGTTCGCCGTTGGGAAGGAGCACAATTCCAAACAGTTCATGAACGCGGCGAGTCGAGTCTGCGCCTACAATCAGCCACCGCCGCGTTTCGGACAGGCTCATTGGGATGTTTAGTACACTGTCCGAAGCTACAACCTGTTCAGTTGCATCGCACACGGGTTCGGTAGATGTTGAGTAATACGTTGTCGATCCATCCGGCGCCCAGATACTATCCCATGTGGAACCGATGCTCCATTCACGAGAAAGATTGTATCCGCGTACTGAGACGGTAGAACTGGTGGTGTCGCCATACCGATATTCCTGTGGAATCAATTGCAGATGACTTTCCAAAACTTCCCATTCCGAAGGGTCGCCAAGTTGCGGGTAGTTTACAAACTCAAGAAACAAGCGTGCTTCGGAGTCGTTGGTTTTTCCGAATAGCACGTAAACGGTGTTGTACAGTGGAATTGCCTTGGTGCGGGACTGCACACTATCCAGGATAGGGTGAGTTACAGACGACAGCGCGTATATGGTATCCGTACCCGGCACTATGTCTGCCCCGATGTCGGTGGCCAGATCGTTACAGGCAGTAATAAGCGTCCACATCCATGCTACGAAAAGCAGTCGGACGAGCGGTAGGCGGGCGTTGCCCTTCACTGTTATTTCACATCCTTTACAAGGTTGCGATAAAACTCATCGTACGGTTTTGCCGAGAGTCCCCAACCAACGTAGGTATTCATGGCTGCCGTAACAATAGCGGCCCACGCTTCTGTATCGGAGTAGGAAGCTTTTGCTCTCTTTAACGCATTTACCAGTTCTTTGGCGTCGCCCTTTTTATAAAGGAAGGCATTACCCTGTGCGCCTTTTGTGCCGACATCAGTCATCCCTTCGGCAATCCCTCCGGTGGCATGTACAACTGGAATGGTTCCATATATAAGTGCGCATCGCTGGAACTGTCCACTCGACTCTGATTGAGCCGGCTTGAGTAGCAGTGTGGAACCTGCAATGGCATTGTGTACAAATTCTTCATCGGCACCGATTTTAATGGCCACCATTCCCGGGTGTTTTTTTGCCAGGCTTTCAAAGGTTTTTGTAAGGGGCGTTGGTACGTCGGTTGAAACAAGAACCTGAATACCTTCTTTGATAATGGATGGTACCGCTTCGGCCAGGACAGCAGCACCATACTGTTCCGTAACAGGTCCGATGAACGTTGCGACAATACCGGAACCATCAACCTTTAACCCTGCTGCGCGCTGAAGTTGTTCACGAACTCGCCGTTTGTTGCTGGTGTCAGAGGCATCAAATTTGGAGCGGAGGAACGGATCGGTTTTCGGATTCCACTGCATTACGTCAACTCCATGGGGGATTCCCGTTACCTTAGCCCCTTTTCCAAGGAGCGGCGCCCAATTGGACTTCCATTCCTTGTTGGCCTCCAATTCCGACGCATATCCTGGCGAGAGTGTAGTAACAGCATCGGCATAGGCAATACCGGCCCGAAGGAAGTTTGCCTTGTTCTTATATCGCATGTGTTCAGCAGCCTCGGAGGGGAGACCAGTTTTGGAGATTGCCTTCACGCTAAAAACGCCTTGATCGTCGAAATCCGTGATAGTCTGTATGACTTTCGTCTTTTTGAATTCGTTGGCATAAAGCGTTTTAATGTAGGCCGGCAACAAGGCGGTTTGCCATCCCACGCATTGAATAATTTCAGGGAACCAACCCAATAGTAAGCAGGTTTCAATCACCGTGCGGTTAAAGAAGATGAACCGCTCGTCGTTATTGTCGAAAGGTTTCCCGGTAGCATTATCCACGAGAATGCCTTTGTTGGCATCAAGGTAGTTCGTATTTGTGGTAATGTATGCCTGAACCTTTACGCGGGGGTTATTGATAGAACTGGACTTTACGGTAGCCAGCGACGGTTCACCGGGACCTACCTGTATTGGCAGATCGCGTAAACGGTTGATATCATGTATTCGGTTTTTGCGCTCCGAGATGAAACCATATTTGGGAGCCATAATGCGTATATCATGACCTACCTCCCGCGTACCTAGTGCATGTGCGTAACAGAGGTCGGCCAACTCGGACGTTTTGAGGAAGGGATAAACCTCGGCTGTCACAAGAAGGATCGAATGGAATTTGGACATGTGCAGGGTGTAAGGTGATCGGGGATGGGTATAGACAACGCAAAAATACCACAACATCTTGGTATAGCCGATACATGTGGCTAACTTCGAGCATGAAACCACGCATTATTACCGCCGTTGCCGTGAGCCTTGCCGTAATTGTAGCATCCTGGTTGTTGGGGACGACAAGGGAAAAAACGCATCCGGCAATGGAAAAGATTAACGTAACGGGACTCGCTCAGGTTGACTTTGTAAGCGACCTTATCGTTTGGGAGGCCGGATACGAACGGAAGGCCTATCAGATTTCGGATGCCTACGCGCTCATGAAGTCCGATGCCGCGCTGGTACGGAAATATCTAACCGACCATGGGATCACGGACGCCGAGGTTGTGTTCGATGCAGTGAACATTCAGAAGTCGTACCGCTCTCAGTATATCAACAACCGATATGTAGAAGAATTCGATGGGTACCGGCTTGTGCAGGGATTCACCGTAGAAAGCAAGGATGTCGAGAAAGTAGAACGCGTTAGTCGCGAAATTTCTGAGCTGTTAAATGCCGGTCTTGAATTGAACTCTCGGTCGCCGCGATACTACTACACCAAACTCAGCGGGCTCAGAATAGACCTCTTGTCGCGAGCATCAAAAGACGGCAAGGTACGCGCTGAAGCATTGGCAGAAAATGCTGGTGGACGGTTGGGAGATCTGCGCCGGGCAGACATGGGGATATTCCAGATCACAGCTCAAAACAGCGACGAAGAGTACACATGGGGGGGGGCCTTCAATACAACCAGCCGGAATAAAACAGCCAGTATTACTGTGAAGATGGAGTTTGCAGTACGGTAGTGGAGGCATCTACCGCAGTACTTTAATCGTTGCCAGAACTGTAGAATGCTGGTCGAATAAAACGATAAAGACTGGTCCACTTTGCAAACCTTCCAGTCCTACCTCCAGTCGAGCGATTCCCGCATTCACGAGGGTGCTTGGAGTGTGTTTGTTTTCTCTTCCGAGCACATCGTACACAGCCGCACGAAGGTGAATTGTCCGGTCTGCATGAAGTGTTAGCTGCACGCCAGAATTATCAGTCTGAACTCCGGTAACCCTTAGGATGTTCGATCCTGGAACATGAACGTGAGCGCGTACATCGTTGAAACGAACTGTTTTCTCAAAGCTGGTACATGAATCGCCTATACATCCGGGTTTTGCTGTCCAGATTTGCCGTCCGTTGATTACCGTATCGGCAACAAAATAACGGGCGTGAAGGGTATCGGTTTCTTCTTGTGTAAGCCTGACGTAGTTAAGGTCAGGAATGTAGCAATAGGCCTCCCACAGGAAATCCAGAAGAGTGAACAGACGTGTGCTGCGTTTAGTGTATAGCTCGTTGTATGCATCGGCACTAATTGTGTGTGCAGAGTCGTTTGGGTACACCAAACTCTGTGCAACATCCGACCGAGAAGGAACACAACGCATTCCGTAGGGTGAAGTACCGTAACGGTAGGCATCTACAGCAAAATATACCGTCTTGCCAATAGCAGACGATGGTACGGTAAAGGAATGATATCGTGACCAGGGGGCTTTGCCAAACACACAGGGATAGGTGGCGTGGTTGCAGCTATCCACTCCTATGGTGTTGGCAACAAACACAATAGTATCCGTAACAACATCTTTTGCTACCAGATAACATTCCGTTCTGTCGAGGAGATTCCAAGCAGACGTTTTTCCGGTTGGATTGCCTTCTGACCGAAAACAACAATTGCTTACAGATACTTTTCTAAAATAATGTAGAATATTCGTCCCGGGTTGAATGGTGATAGGTTTCCAACGCACCTCGTTGGCAATAACGTGCTGATACGGCCCGGTGCTCGTATCGCTTACCCAGTCGTTAGGTTTTCTAACTCCATCGCGCTAAATCCGAGTTTTCTGCTGACCATGCACAAGCAAGATTTCGCCGTAGGTGAAGCGAACGCTCACGCTATCGAACATGTTCACCAGATCATAGTACACAAGGTAGCGTGCATCGCTGGGGGTAACAGCCAACACTGTATCCGTGGGTGTTGTTGCACCTGTTGGGATGTTGCACCACAACACAGCGCAGAATAGCGAAATACCTACTAGGCGTGCTTTCATGGTTGTATCTCCAACGCAATTGATTTTGTGCAGTGTTCTAGATAGGTTAAGGGAATTCGGATCACGGACTCAAGAAAATGAACGGAACACCCGTTTGCCATTCCATAGGCTCGCCAAACGGAGAACATTCTGATACGACGTCGTACTTCGGTGGAATCCAGCTTTGTCTGAAAGGATCAGAGCTATCACCCCATGGGTCGGTGTTGCACGGAATGTCGAGGATGTTGCAGCATTGATGAACCACGCTCTTGCATGGTCTGTTTTCAAGGCATATCGCTTCATCATACTGAACAATCACTTCTGTTATAATCTGACTCTGGTCACTAATGGCCTGACACCTGCACCGGCAGTGATTAACAACATGCTGGCAGAACAAATCGAATTCGGGCGTTCCAAGATTTCCCGGTCCGGCAAACACTACATCGGAAATGCACCGAGGGTCGTCCGTTTCCTGTTGCCAACTGCCCCTGCTGAAGCGGTTGGTAGCGGAACTGCCAAAGAGTGAAGCAGTAGCAGGAAAAATGACTGTGTTGTACATCGGCTCTGTTCTACAATCAAAGAAATGACTTGATAACTTAAAAAAAAATGAATTATCCCAACATTTTATTGACAAGTGTTTTATGCAGACTGCAGTGCCCACAACTCGGCTTCAGTGAGACTCGAATGCAACTGGTAGAAGAGGAAAGAGGTAATTGAAGATGACATAAAGCTGATAGACGAATATTCACATACATTTTGAGCATCATTTGGGGCTACAGCATGCGTACCATAAGAATTGCGCTCTTACTGTTCTTTGTATCACAAGGCGTGAATACCCGGGGTCTTCAGTGGATAATAGCCGGAGTCCTTATAGAAGGGAGACATATCCATCAAACTCAGGTACTACCTAACGGCACACTACTAGTGATGGGGGCATTATTGGATCTACTCGGTACGTTCACGGTGGAGCTCTGGGTGGGCAATCCACAGCGAATCGTGAGCTTTTTGTCCCTGTAGAAGGAACAACAAAACGTGCTCAGCCAATGAACAGCAAGCGCTCTGAGTTTCCGTCCGTAGTAACACCGTCGGGAACCGTGGTGGTTTTTGGAGGACTCACCGGAAGTGTGGTAGCGGAGCCGTGCACAAACACCATAGAAGAATACAATCCTGCAACCGATACATGGACCATTATCGGCACCATGGTAACAGAGCGACGCAGACATGCAGCAAGACTCATTGATGACCATCGCACACTCATCGTCGGAGGTGCCTGCAAGGATAGGATTACAGTTCCAACAGCCGAAGACTTTGGCTTGGAGAGCAACACAACCACGCAAGTTCAGGATTTACCGCAACCACGCTATGAACAGAAGAAAGCAGAGTGCATCACAAGAATCTCCACAGTTTCGTTCATTACCATTTGGTAGAACCAAACCTTCTCGTATATTTGTGATCCCTGACGCGCGAATTCGTGTTTAGGGAAGAAGGGAACAACTGCGGTTGGGCCCTTTTTTTCGCGGTGTTCTTTGACAACGGGAAAACAGTAGATGCAAAGAGAAGAGGGTAAGGGATAGTATCCCT
>CAZGHI010000017.1:44465-47475 GCA_964525565.1 uncultured Hyphomicrobiales bacterium | reverse complement strand
GGGGGCCGGGGTGGGGGGGGGGGGGGGGGGGGGAGGGGGGGAAGGGGGGGGGGGGGGGGGGAGCTCATGCAGGGACCGGTGGCATGGGTGGATGCCAGACTAGCGAATTCGGCTCAGATACAATCGGGGGCATCGGCGCTACAGCCTTGTTTGGACCAACATCACAGCGGTTATTCTTTGGTGGTGGAGGCGGGGGCGGACATCAAAACGACTTCATGGGTACCGATGGTGGCTCCGGTGGCGGTATCGTGATCATTAGAGCACGACGTATTGAGTGGGGAGCCGACGGTAGCATTCGTGCAGCAGGCGAGAATGCGCATACTGCTGTTTCTGACGGTGCTGGCGGTGGGGGAGCCGGTGGCACTGTATATCTGCACGCCGATACGATAGATCTATACGATGCAAACCATCGGTATCATATTGACGTCTCAGGCGGCCGTGGCGGGAATGTGTACTCCGACTTGCGACAGTACGGGACGGGTGGAGGCGGAGGGGGAGGAACGTTTATTACCGTTGGCCCATATTCTCATTACCCACTTCGGGTTCTACTGTCAGGTGGAATCAACGGGATGAACCACGGAATCGTTCGCACTGCATCAGACAGTGCCTATGGGGCTACATCGGGTTCGGCCGGACAGATACTGTCGGGCACTCCACGAACTGCCGACATACCCACGCCTTGTGAACTTCCGGTTTTGAAAATTGCAGGAATCAATGCAACAGCTTCGGCAGGAGAAATCGCTATGCTACCGATAACGATAGAAACTCATATACCATATCCGTATCCAATAACACTGTTCATGCGGGTGCGGACGCGGGCGACTGTGTTGTGGCCATTAGGAGCTTATCGCTGGGCAGGAAACCGCTATACCGTGCAGTTCAGGGAAGTTACACTTCCTGCCAACTTCACAGGAACAGACACAGTTTATGTACTCGCTCGTTGTTTACTGGGCGACAGCGTTCAGGTAGGTGTTACACTTGATTCAGTAACGATCAACCCGGCAAACCTAAACGCGTCGATCGAACATAACGGAATCTTCACGCTAAGTGATGTATGTACCAACTCCAATGGCATTCGCTTATTTAACCCGCTCGATACGCATCCGCAGTCAACTTACACAGAGTACTCAGACCCAAACACATTGTTCATTGATGTTCAAGGCCGCATCGGGAGAATATCAGATCTACGTTCTTCAGCATTCGGCTATCATCAAATATGGTATCCAATTCAGCCGGTTCTAAAATGGCCATAACGTCTGCATCTCTGCGCAAAACCGTCGCAAGAGGCTCTCCCGTTTCCCATGTATGCATAGCATTTCGTTGAACAAGTTTATATGCATGTTCACGGGTAACACCCTTGCGCACTAGCGCCAGCAATACGCTCTGCGACAGAGGAAGTCCGTTCGTAAGCTGAAGATTACGCATCATTGCATCAGGGTACACCTCAAGGTTCTCTATGAGGTTTGTTGCCAGGTGCAACATGTAATCAAGAATGATTGTTGAGTCAGGACAGATTACTCTTTCTACTGAGCTATGCGAAATGTCGCGTTCATGCCAAAGCGCATTGTTCTCCATTGCGGCCATTGCATTGCCGCGCAGCAGACGAGCTAACCCGCACAGTCGCTCACTAATAATTGGGTTTTTCTTATGCGGCATTGCACTGGAGCCTTTCTGGCCCTTTCCAAACGACTCCGATGCTTCACGCACCTCAGTCCGTTGAAGATGGCGTATCTCTGTTCCGATCTTTTCCAACAAGCTGCCGATGATGGCAATCGCTGAGAGGTATTCCGCATGGCGATCTCGTTGAATAACCTGAGTAGATACCGGCGCCGGTTGTAAACCTAAGCGCGAACACACATACTCTTCAACCTCAGGCGAAAGGTGTTCAAACGTTCCAACAGCCCCTGAAATCATGCCAACACGTACACCACGGATTGCTGCCTCGAGCCGCGTGATGTTACGCTTTACCTCCTGTTGCCATAACAACAACTTCAAACCGAATGTTGTAGGTTCGGCATGAATGCCGTGCGTTCTGCCGATACATGCGGTATGCTTGAACTCCAAAGCCCTTGTTCGTAATACCGTTTCAAGTCGTAGAAGTCCCTTCATCAACAACTCACCAGCCTGAACCAACTGCACAGCTAAGCATGTGTCGAGTACATCGCTGGAGGTCATACCCAGATGAACAAAGCGCGAAGACGGACCGATGTTCTCCGCCAGGTTTGTTGTAAAGGCGATAACATCGTGATGTGTTTCCTGTTCAATCTCGTGAATACGTTTCACGTTAAATCGTGCATTGCGGCGTATCTCCTCGGCAGCCTCTTCAGGGATTACTCCCAAGCGTGCCTGGGCCTCACATGCAAGAATCTCAATTTCCATCCAAATCGTGAATCTGTTCTCGTCAGACCAGATTGCTCCCATTTCGGGACGTGTGTATCGTTCAATCATAGTAACAAAGTTATCGCACCACCAGCAGTAATTTACCAGTGTGTTACAACGATTGGTATTGTGCTGCCTGTGTCTCTGCCTGGTTTTTGCTGCCGGGGGGTGGGTTACGCTTGGCATGGTGTTACAGGCTCGGGCACGCTGGATGGCCTTGAGTCAGCACAATCGCAAACACATCTGTGAACGCCATGTGTTCAAATTCTCCGGCACTGCTTCTGACCCCATCGTACGGTGGCATCACGACAGAGAATTCAGCTATAACGGCTGGATGTATGATGTTGACGAAGTGTTTACCAGAGACGGAATTCGCATCGTCATTGCACATCGCGATCACCGGGAAACAGAAGTATTACGCACGGTAAAGAGAACGTCCGGGCAGCATCATCCACTGTTGCCATTTCAGATCCTTGTAGATCAGATGAAAATTCTACAGGCAGTAACGCATAATCCACTCGTTGACTGGCATATCTCCAGTCATCGAATTCCCACCATTCAAGATCGTGCTTGCCATCCCTGCGATGGCTATGTGAACTGTGAATCGCCACCACCCGATATGATTGTGTAG
>CAZGHI010000017.1:34270-44455 GCA_964525565.1 uncultured Hyphomicrobiales bacterium | reverse complement strand
CTCGATGCACAGTTGTGAACTGTGCAAACAACTCGTTATACAATCAATACACGGAGTGTGAATGAATACACAATTCAGGCGCATGGAACAGCTATGTGCCTTAGGAATGTTGTTGTTGTTTGGCTACATGGCCCACGCACAAGACAGTGGAGAGGCAAACAATAACGCAACAGATAACAGCAATCAGGATTCAACAGTACGCACGGTACAAACAAGCAATGTGGTGGTAAGTGCTAGTCGTTGGGAAGAACGGGCTTCAGTAGTCTCGCGTGAGATTGCTTCTGTTCTTCCTATGGACATTCAACGGTACAACTCGCCAACAACTGCCGACGTGCTGTTCAATACAGGAACAGTAATGGTGCAGAAAAGCCAGCTCGGAGGCGGCAGTCCGATGCTACGAGGCTATGCTGCAAATGCTGTTCTTCTTGTTGTTGACGGTGTTCGCGTCAACAATGCAATCTTTCGCAGTGGTAACCTTCAAAACGTAATTCTGATTGATGCCAATGCACTTGATGGGGCCGAAGTACTGTTTGGTCCCGGATCGGTGCAGTACGGTAGCGATGCACTCGGAGGAGCAATGGTGTTTCGAACCCGACAGGCTAGATTTTCACATGAAGGGTTAGCGTTCGGTGGTAGTGGATTACTCCGGTATGGCAGTGCATCGAATGAAGTTACCGGCAGTGCAGCGTTAGACATTAGCAGCAAACATGTTGCTTCCTCTACAGTGATTACTGTTTCAAGGTTCGGTGATCTACGAGGGGGGGGACGTTTAACACAGATTTTCCGGAATTTGGAAAACGTCCGTGGTATGTGGACAGACTAGGTGATAAAGACACTGTTATATCCAATGCCGACCCACTCGTTCAAACACCAACTGGATACACACAGCTAAACGTTACTGAGAATCTATCCTGGAAGATATCAGACCCCATAACACTTTCATACGGCGGAACACTAACAACTTCGACTGATGTTCCGCGTTACGACCGACTGGTGGAATCCAGGAACAACCAACCTCGGTTTGCTGAGTGGTACTATGGACCTCAAACCTGGACTATGCATAACATCACGCTTCGAACAAACGATGCTGGCCCATTGGGAACACAGGCAACCGTCACTGCCGGCTTTCAGTACTACGAAGAATCGAGGCACGACAGGAATCTGAACAGCAATAGCCGCAGATCGCTCGTTGAACAGGTGCTCGTTGGATCTATCAACGCCGACGTTCGCGTAGCACTCGATGCAAATCAAGGTATGGAGCGAGATCTGTATTACGGTATCGAGGCCTACACCAACAGTGTAGAATCCAAAGGGATGCGAAGAAACATCGTTACAGGAGAGGAAACTGCTACTGTTCCACGTTATCCTGACGGCGGTGCCGTCATAACGTCGGGTGCTGCATACGTTCAAACGCGTTGGGGTTTTTCTGAGGCGCTAACAGCAAGCGCCGGTTTGCGATTTACATACTACGATATGCAGGCAACAGTGAGGGACACGGCATTATTTAACACACCATTTACCAGTATCGGTCTCAATACATCTGCATTAACCGGCTCTGTCGGCGTTGTATGGCAGGCTCTGCAACACATGGCATTTCATGTTAACGTGGCAAATGGTTTTCGGGCACCAAATCTGGACGATGCCGCTAAAGTATTTGAAAATGCGCCCGGAATCATTGTTGTCCCAAGCCCGGCCTTGAAGCCAGAGTATGCCAACACACTGGAAGGCGGCGTTGTATTGGGCACCGATGATATCGTATCCATTCGATTGGATGCCTACCATACGTGGGCTACCGACGCCATTGAATTGCGTCCTGCTACCTGGAATGGGCAGGACTCTATCTTCTTCAATGGAGAAACTCGAAGGGTGTATGCGAATACAAATATTGGTACTGCTGTTGTTTACGGTGGAAACCTCCGATTGCGTTCCCGCCCAATTCGAAATATGTTGCTAACTGCAACAGTTTCGCTGAACGAGGGACGTGACACGAAAAACAACATTCCTCTCAGACATACTGCACCTCTGTTTGGAACAATTAGTGCAACGTGGCAAGGTTTGTCATGGTTTGCTACGCTACAACACTGGTGGTCAGCAGAAAAGGCTTTTGCCGATCTTCCACCAGAGGAGCAGGCAAAGGTTGGAATTAACTACACAACGAGTGGGGCACTCCCGTGGATGCGTTTTGATCTGCTTGCCGGCTGGAACGTACACCGTGATGTAGAAGTCCAGGTGCGGTTAGAGAATCTTCTCGATCTTCAATACCGAACATACGCATCGGCTATCAGCGCCCCCGGACGCAACCTTGTAGGAGCAATACGATACACTTGGTAAAGGCAAGCAAGCGGTAGATTCGCAAGCAAAACACTTTTAACACGGAGACGCTCATGGCCTCAGTAACACCTTATCTCACCTTCGCCGGCAATTGTGAGGAAGCAATCCAGTTTTATGCAGATGTTCTTGACGGCGACATCGTTGCGATGCAACGCTACGGTGAAAGTCCGCTCGAAACCCCTGCAGAGTTCGCCGATAAAATCCTTCATTGTGTTTTGGCAGCAGAAGACGTGATTATTATGGCTAGCGATGCAATGCCCGGACAGAGCGTTGCTACGGGAAATGCAGTGAGTCTGAGTCTGGACTTTGAGTCGCCGGATGAGCAAACCGATGTATTCGATGCACTGGCTGTTGGCGGAACCGTTACAATGCCTCTTCAAGAAACTTTCTGGGGAGCACGGTTCGGAATGGTCGTTGATAAGTATGGAACATCGTGGATGCTAAACTACGATGCCGACTTCGACGACGATGAGGACTTCGACACCGACGAAGAGAACTAAGTATTTTTACCAAGGGGGCTTTGTTTACCACTCCCCGAAGTAAAGTCCTGATGGTACTCAGGTTCAAAGGTCAGCGGGTTAGCATATTCTGCTAACCCGCTCGTTATCAATTGAAGAGCATACTTGTTTACAAAGCGTGCAGAGAGTCGGGACAAACCACTCACGGCGTTCGATTGAATAAGTCCCGCCCCTGGTCCACAAACAAGAGTTCCATCCAAGCTACGTTCACGTAACGTTTCAACAGGTGTAATGCAAAGTTGTTCTGTAGGACTGAATGCCATTACCTCGTTACTAACTCTGCTAAACAACTGTGCATAGCAAAGATTGCGGTGACTGGGTATCACGGTTAAGATATGGCGCTTTCCTGCTAGTACAGCAACTTCTTCGGCTGCCGATGCCAGTGCTCTAAGTGTTGGAACAGGGAGCAATTTTGGTTTATCCATAAAGCATAGCCCCTTAACAAAACTCACACCGATGCGAAGTCCTGTGAACGATCCCGGGCCACTGCTAATTGCAACAACGTCGAGATTGCTCGGTGAGCACGAACCTGCCGACAGGGTACATTGTACCAACTGCCGCAGCACGGCCTCGTGGCGTCCGCCAACAAACGTTTCACAAACGCTAACGAGCACACCATCACTACTCAACGCTACTCCGCACACATTGGACGATGTTTCAACCGACAAGACGTTCATTCGTGAACCTCACTTCGTTCTGAATGAGATGTCTTATTGTCTGTTTGTGGTTGGAGGTCGCGAAGCACGTTAAGGGCATGCTCTCGTCTGGGTAGCTGTATTTCACCAATTAGACGCTTGCCATTCTGATGAAAACGCGCATTCGGCATAGATGTTAAGGTGCCCAAGACAGCAGGGAATGCTTGTTCATAATAGGCACTATTCGAGTCCGGCGGGAATTCTACAATTAATGTTTGGCCTTGCAGGCGAACGCGTACGAATCCCGTTGGTATTGCTGCAATGCGTAGCTGTACCGCAAACATCAACTGTGCAGCCTCCGTCGGAATGGCACCAAACCGATCCCGAAGGTCGGAGAAAACGCTATCAATATCGGCTTCTGATTGAGCGTTGTACAAACGCTTGTATGCATCGTAGCGATCTGTATCCTGTGGGATCCATGAAGCCGGGAGTAGTGCATCGGTGTCAAGTTCCACGGCAACATCTTCGTTTTGAAAGAGCAAATCTTTCTTCGTGGAAGAAAACAACTCTGCAAACTCACTCTCCCGAAGTTCTTCAACTGCCTGATCGAGAATTTTATGATACAGTTCAAAGCCCATATCCATGATGAATCCGCTCTGTTCACCACCGAGTAAGTTCCCTGCACCTCGAATCTCAAGGTCTCTCATTGCCAGCTTGAAACCACTTCCTAAATCGGTAAACTCTTCCAGAGCTTGCAGTCTCTGTATGGCAACACGCGACAGTGTGTGAATGGGCGGGGTAACGAGGTAGCAGTATGCTTGCGTGTTCGAACGACCAACTCGACCTCGCAACTGATACAACTCTGCCAAGCCGAAGTTATCGGCATTGTGAATAATCATGGTATTTGCATTTGGAATATCCAGGCCCGATTCAATGATTTTCGTTGCAATAAGTATATCCGTCTTCCGCTCAAGAAATGCCTCCATTGCATTTTCGAGTTGTTCGGAATCCATCTGTCCGTGAGCAACGCCAATTTTCATCGTCGGAGCCAACATACCTATGCGGTGTGTTAGCTTTTCTATGTCGCTGATACGGTCTGTAACTACAAAGCACTGTCCTCCGCGCTCGAGTTCTAGTGAGAGTGCTTCACGAATTACATCGTCGTCCCATGGAAGGATCTCTGTAATCACGGGCAAACGGTTGCGCGGTGGCGTCTCGATCACACTAAGGTCTCGTGCACCCATGAGAGAAAAGTTTAGGGTCCTGGGAATTGGAGTAGCAGTAAGCGTTAACGTGTCAACCGTAGTCCGAAGCTTTCGTAAACGCTCTTTGGCACTCACACCAAAACGATGTTCTTCATCAATAATCAGCAGGCCTAGCTGACGGAAGTGTACGTCCTTCGACAGTAGGCGGTGTGTTCCAATCACAACATCCACCCGGCCATTCTTCAGATCGTCAAGGATCTGTTTTTGCTCGCTGCGTGTTCGAAAACGCGACAGTACTTCTATGCGAACCGGATAACGGTGCAGCCGATCGGAAAACGTAACGAAGTGTTGATGAGCCAGAATTGTTGTTGGAACGAGAACGGCCACTTGCTTTCCGGCTTGGGCAGCTTTAAAAGCTGCACGAATAGCGATTTCTGTTTTGCCAAATCCTACATCTCCACAAACCAACCTATCCATAGGGGCGGGTAGCTCCATATCAGACTTTACTTCAGCAGTAGTTCGGGCCTGATCCGGTGTATCTTCATACTGGAAGGCAGCCTCAAATTCCTTTTGCCACACGGTGTCAGACGGGAAGGCAAATCCCGGTAGTGACTTTCGCTCTGCATATAGTGTGATCAGTTCTCGGGCTATATCTTTTATTCTTCGCTTAGCCCTTTCCTTCCTACGCTCCCACTCTGCCGTTCCGAGTTTGCTCAGTTTTGGGATTGTTCCTTCTTCCGCAGCGTACTTCGATAGTTTGTGAACGTAGTTCAGATGAACGTACAGTGCATCTCCGCCACTGTACAGAACCTTGATACAGTCAACCTTTGAACCACCGATCTCTATGGTATGGATGCCTTGAAACTGTCCTACGCCCTTGTCTTCGTGAACAACGTAGTCTCCGATGTGGAGCTGTGTTAGCTCTCGTTGCGTGATACCGCTTTCTGAGCGTCTGGATCTTCGTTGTGAGCGTTGCCTTCCAAACACTTGATGTTCTGCATAAAAGGCAAGACCGATATCATCCCAGATGAATCCGGTTGAAAGCGCTGATTGATGCCATTGTATGTGTTCCGTTGCAGTACGGAGTAACGTAGATTTTTCGGTATCATCATCTTCTAGTTCATCGGCAATGGTATCACATAAATCGCGTAATCGCTGTGCGTTATTCCGTCCGTCCGCCCCAATGTGCACCTGTATGGAACGGTGGTGCAGTGCACCCGCACTCCGCAGCAACTGTTCGATGGATCCACTGAACATGGGTTGCTGATCTGCTGATGTGGACACCTCGGCCTCGCCTAGTCCATTCATCATGACTACCTTCCACTGCTGAAATCGGTGCTCATCAATCGGCACGTTAGCGGCGTGTGCAGTACTTGCAATAGCTTCCGGGTTATCCAATACCACGATGGCATCGGAAGGGATCAGGTGCAGAAGGGAAGATGAAGACTCAACATCGTCGTCGTGAAAGACTTTTGCAAGAAACGTTACTGATTCATGCTCTCTGATCGATCGCTGGCTGAGCGGTTCAAACTCGCGGATGGAATCAACTGCGTCGCCCCAAAATTCAATGCGAAGCGGATTATTCCACCCACCGGGATACACGTCGAGAATGCCTCCACGAACAGCAATCTGACCTGGTTTACCCACGTAATCTGTTCGCTCGAATCCGTTTTCCAACAGTTCGGTAGCAATTGCACTAAACCCGATAACGTCGTTTCGCTGCAAGGTTCGTTGATATTGATGGATGAGCGAAGGCGTTGGAAGTTGTGAAAGCAGTCGTTGTGTTGGGACAACCACAATAGCGCGTTGCTGCGTTCCTAATGCTAGGATTGCATCAACATCATCCTGCTGTAGCTGCCCGGGATCTGATAGCGTGTGTTTGCGCCGGTCTGCGCGTAGAATGTGTACCACACGATCGTCACCGGTGAGAATCGTCAAATCATGAGCCATGTCTTCGGCTTCACGTTCGCCTGCCACAACAACGACAAACGGGGCATGTGCATTACCCCACAAACCACGAATGAGCAGAGATCGTGCAGAACCGGCTAGGCTCTTTACTCGAACGGATCCGGTTCGCTGCAAATGCACCGCTGCTCGGATCACCGGGTCGGATTTCTCAGCAATGTCAATTATCGCAGAGAGGTCTTCGCTGATTCTTTTCACTCACAAAACTACATCGTACTTTTGTGGCCGTAGTAGTATAGACCATGATGTATCGTATCAAATATCTCCTTGGCATTCTCGTAACAACGTTTAGCCTTGTGTACCTGTTGTTCGGTATTGTTGGATGGGTGGACAAAACCGTTAGTTCCGCCGACCTTGTAACATGTTTTGCGTTAGCGTCTGCACACCTTGGGGCAGGCGCATGGCTCCTGCTCTCTAGTTTACGACAGTTCAGAGCAGAACGTAAACAGCTCGATGCACTGATGCGACATCTCATACGCGTGAACTCCGGTAGAGTCATAGCTTCAGAGTTGGCTGATTTGGCAGAGATAAGCGATGATGATGCGCGTGAATATCTGGAACGCAGATCCAGACACGACGTTGCCGTTATCATGCAGAGCAGAAATGGTACAGACGTGTACTTCTTTGGGCAACAATTCTGGAATAATTAGACGGAATGCCGCAAAACCAGAATCCTCGAGCAGCAGAACGCTGGACCATTCCGTTAATGATTGTTGCATTCCTCTTGGTGTTCTTCGTCCTTGTGTTTTCCGGCGGACAGTGTGAACGCTATCGCCAGAAATCGAAACGCATAGAACTTTCAAAGAGGTACCTTGATTCCGTCCGTCGAGAACAACAGCTACACCGATTACGCCAGCAACGGTAACGCTATCGTGTAAGTATCAGGCAACAGGTGTTGCTTTTCGCGGGATAACAACAGTCCGACTCCTGATGAGACGTACTACATCATCCGTGCTCATGTGTTGTGTACCAAGCTGCACGTAATATCGAGCAAGTAAACGGTACTGCTTTGTCATAAGCAGAAGCCAAACTCCAAAAAAGTCAATTGTGTGAAAGACAATTGCAGAATGCTTCACATACGAATCAACGTTCTTCTTAAAACTGTTGGGGTGCTCGGTCCAGTGCATGGTTGGATGGATGTGATGGCTAATGTGATAGCCATCATTAAAACACCACTTGTTATAAAAACCGTTGATACAGGTAATCGTGTTTCTGTAAACGTTGTCCGGCGATGAAGGGTCCACCAACGAGTGCTGCCCCCAATTTCCCGCCATCATGAGAAAGCGAGTGTAAACAACTGAAGCAATGAATACAACAATCGTTGCCTTCCAATGGAATACAGCACAGCAGATCACAATCAGCCAGAACACCAGATCACCGCGTATAAGATCACGACGCAGGTGGTCCATCTTCTTCATCCTCAGGTATCGGGCAAGCTCAATAAAACCAATCGTGAGAAAGCGAAGAACGTATCGAGTGAAATCGAAAACGCTATCTCTACGGAAGTGGTGTGTACAACTCGTATCCGGCTCTAGTCCACCCTCAACGTGATGCATACCAATATGATGCGAGAAATACGATCGCGGCGTGTGGCCAAAAATCATCCCTAAACCATGTACCAACGGATATTCTAGCCATGCATACTGCCGCTGGAAGAACCTGCGGTGAGAAACCAGATGCAGAGCGATGGTATGTGGCCCCATGAGAAAAACAAAGAGAACTGCATGTATTGCAACCGTCCACCAGGTGAAATGAGCAAACACGAAGAAGGTGGAACACAACATCGTAATGAAAGTTATGGTCATCATCCTTAGCACCGGTACATCGCGTTTGTCGTTTACGAAGCGAGCAAGAAAGCGAGTCAGTACCGTTTGCGATGTCGGGACTACACCGGGATCAGTTATTACAAGTTCCATTATGCCGTTTTTTTTAGAGCGTAGGCACACCATTCACCCTCGTGTTCTTCAGTGAGTACAGTGCAACCCAAAGAAAGAAAAGCGTCGAGTACTTCACTGCCATCGTATTTCAATATTCCACTCAGGAGCAGCACTCCCCCGGGAAGCAAGGCCGCGGTTAGCTTCTTTGCATTCGGAATAAGAAGGTGTCGGTACAAATTCGCAGCAATGCCATCGCACATCGGAAGATCGGTATTGTCAAGATCAATCTGCTCCAGTTGTACGTGCTGATCCACGCCATTCCGCTCTACATTTTCACGAGCGTTCAGGATAGACCATTCGCTGTTGTCGAAGGCATACACCGTACGAGCGCCGCACTTCACCGCAAGAATTGCCAAAACTCCAGTGCCGGTACCTACATCCATCCACACAGTCCCGGGTTTTACCATCTTTTCCACCAATCTGCACATCATACGGGTGGTGGCATGATGACCGGTGCCAAACGACATTTTCGGAGTTACGATAATCTTTAATGGTGCATGAATGTCTGCATCGCGCCATTCCGGTACAAGCGCTATTCGCTCATTTACAATAACGGCATCAATACTCTTTTCCCATTCAGCATTCCAGTTCTGGTCATCTTCCGTTCCAATCGTCCGCACCGAAGCGCTGGCACCCATTTGCGTAATATCCTCGATAATGGAAGAGGCATAGTCCGCCGACCAGTCATTCTGTTCAAAGCAAGCCACCATTGAGTCCATACCCATCTCCACACCAACAATTGGATACTGACTTAGCGCTGCGATAGCCAGGTCGGAATGTTCTTCGGGTACGTCGAGGGTGAGGAGTACGTATCGTGTTGGCATTGTTCGTGTAGTTTCGCAATGAGTGAACAAAACTACGGAGAGACCAAAAGGGAATGATGACGCTACACGAAAGAGCTCGGAAGATTCAAATACTCGTGATGGATGTGGATGGTACGTTAACGGACGGCGCAATGTACTTTTCACCCGAAGGTGAAGCCTTAAAACGGTTTTCAACTCGCGATGGTATGGGAATTACATTGCTACGGCGGGCCGGAATAGATTGTGCAATAATCACGAGCGAGAACTCAACCATCGCTCAACGTCGGGCGGAAAAACTTGGCATTCAGAATGTGGTGTTGCATTCCCACAATAAAACGCGAGATCTATCATCTCTAATGCAGGAGCTTACAATACCACTGGAACACGTTGCGTATATTGGAGACGACGTAAATGATGAACCTGTAATGAAAATTTGTGGTCTTACCGCATGCCCATCGGATGCTGTAGAAACAATCAAAAACACGGCACATTACGTATGCACTGCATCTGGCGGCAATGGCGCTGTGAGAGAGTTTGCTGAGGTCATCCTTAGAGCACAGAATAAACCGATTACTCTTGTAGAGGGTTGGTGATCACTACAGAATGGCTCGAACATTATTTCAACATCTAGGAATACGCAGATGGAAAATCGTGGATCGTCGGCTGGCAACTTCTTTCTTGGTGTACTTGTAGGAGGAGCTGTTGGTGCCATCGTAGCCTTGCTTTTTGCACCAAAAAGTGGCAAGGAGCTCCGCCAAGATATTGCCGATACAGGAGAGGAGTTGCTCGGA
>CAZGHI010000017.1:26276-34177 GCA_964525565.1 uncultured Hyphomicrobiales bacterium | reverse complement strand
GTTACCAGTGCTCGTAAACAGGCAGAGACAATTCTCTCCAATGCCGAAAGCGTTCTTAACGATGCCCGTCAGCGGGCGCAAGCCTTCAGAGATAGGGGAGAATCGCAAGGAGAAAGCATAGACTAATGGACAATATCCTTGTTCTCTTCGTCTGTATAGCACTCAGTGCCATTACGATTCTCTGTATCGTACTCGCCATCGCTGCACTGCGAGCCGTGAAAAATGTAGCAGCAATGACTTCGACCATGGAACGCGTTGGTGCCGACGTAGGCGAATTAAAAAGTCAGCTCATCCCTCTGATTGAGCAAGCTACGGTTGTGATTACTAGATCTGAAAAAACGCTTGAAGCTTTGGAGTCGAACCTGCAGCATGTTTCAAAGGGCACAGCAACGTTCGAGCGCATAGCAGGCGATCTGCACAAGTTGGAACAAGATCTTGTATCGAGAGTACGCATTCCACTTACCGATTTAAGCAATACCATTGGATCGGCGCTAGCGTCCGTGTCAGGCTTCGTGCGAAATCTGCTCGGAGGTTAACGACTATTTCTTTTTGCTTAGTTCAGACTCGAGGTCAATCCCGTATTTGCTCACGAGGGAACGAACTGCATGGTAATCGGAATCAGAGCTCACCACAAAGCCTTCCACACTAGCAATTGTCATTAGCGCATCCTTTCCTTCAGGCGTTTGCTGAAATTCTAATAATGCCTTGATAAGTTTAGTGCGGATAGATTCCGGTAGGCCAGCACGCATGACAACAGGATCGTTCGGGATAGGGTTCGTAAGTGCGACTACCTTTACTTTGTCGAAAACGTCGGGATATTGTGTGGCTATCTTCACTCGTGCATCCAGACGCTCGCCTGTGATGGTATCCGGCGGTGAGTAAAAAACAGCTCCTGCGTCAACATCACCCTGATATACCTTCATTACTACCTGCGTATGACCGTGGGCAAACATTTCTTCGCGGACAGTAACGTTATGTTCTCGTAACATTTCTTTTGGATAGATGCAACCACTGGTGCTGGACGGATCAACGTATGCAATGGTTTTACCATTAAGTTGATGCAACGAGTCAATGCCGCGGTCTGCACGAACGATAATCTCTCCGCGATAGCTCTGTTCACCGTGGCGGCGAACAACACGAAGTACGGCATTAGCACCATACTTTGCATGTGCAAGCAGATAAGAAAACGTGTTCATGATAGCAACATCGGCGCGCTCTGTGCCGAAAGCCTCTACAACAGTGATGTAGTAATTCGGAACGGAAACGCGAACGTGTAACCCCGTTCGTTCTGTTAGGAATGCAGCCAGTAGTTCGCCGTTTTGGATGATGGCTTGTGCATCGGTGGACGGTGTAAGTAGAAGCCGAATTGGACGTTCAGCACTGCCAAGCTGATGTTCGTTCCATGTTGTCCGTACAGACAGCCATAACAATACCAGAAATGTTCCCAGAATATAGAAGCGAGCTACTGACATGTACGGGGCTTAGTAGTGGTTGAAGTGCAGCAGAGCGGACGGCCATGCGGTGATGTGTATTTTTGCGCCACAATTTAGTAAGACCTTACCACCACAGGACTACAATGAACATTCATGAGTATCAAGCTAAGGAGCTCCTTCATCGCCACGGAGTTCCCGTTCTCAAAGGTAGAGCAGTGTATAGCGCAGCCGATGCCGGGGCTGTAGCGTTCGCTGACTTTGTTATGCATGGATCCAAAGTGTTGGTTGTGAAAGCGCAAATCCATGCTGGTGGACGCGGAAAGGGAACAGTCCATAATCCGGACACAGGTGAACCCATTGAGGTTCTTGGAAAGCCCCTTCGAGGCGTTACCGTAATTACAGAGGGTAATCTATCTGACCGAGTTTATCAGGTTGCTAACGGACTGCTTGGTAATAAGCTGGTCACCGTACAAACCGGACCAGAAGGGAAAATCGTACGCAGAGTTTTGATTGAAGAAGGATGTGCAATCAAACACGAATACTACTGTTCGATTTTGCTGGATCGGCAAACCAGTAAGAATATCATCATGCTCTCTACTGAAGGTGGTGTTGACATTGAAACTGTAGCAGAAGAAACACCCGAAAAAATCCTCAGAGAGACAGTAGATCCATTGACGGGACTTCAGGAGTTTCAGATTCGACGTCTGGCGTTTGGTTTGGGGCTGTCCGGCCAGGCCATGAAAAGTTTCGGAACGTTTATCAAAACGCTGTATGCTGCTTATGAACAGCTTGATTGTAGCATGCTCGAGGTAAATCCGCTGGTTCTAACAGCAGATGACATTTTTGTTGCTCTCGACGCTAAAGTCAATTTTGACGATAACGCACTGGACAGACACCCGGACATTGCAGCGATGCGCGACGTTGATGAAGAAGATCCACTAGAGGTTGAAGCCGGTAAGTTTAACCTTAACTACATTAAACTAGATGGCAACGTTGGTTGCATGGTTAATGGCGCAGGATTAGCCATGGCAACCATGGACATCATCCAGTTGGCCGGAGGGTCGCCGGCTAACTTCCTGGATGTAGGGGGCGGAGCTAATGTAGAACGTATTTCGAACGCCTTTCGGATAATGATGAGCGACCCAAATGTAGAAGCCGTTCTCATCAACATATTTGGTGGAATTGTTCGTTGCGACCGCGTAGCAAACGGCATATTGCAAGCGCTTGACATTGTTAATGTTAACGTGCCTGTAATTGTCCGACTCGACGGCACAAATGCCGAAGAAGCTCGGTTGATACTGAAAAATTCAGGTATGAACTTCTTGGTTGCCGACACATTACAGGATGCAGCCGACAAAGTTACCCTAGCGTTAAGCCAGACAACTATTGAAGCATAATCTGCATTATGTAAAGTAGAAATTGGTTGGATTATCCTCCGATTGATGCCTCTCATCTCCCTTTTCCTTGCAATACCATATCATGACGCATTTAACCAAAAACACGATGTCTGCACTAATATTGATTTCTGCGGCAGCGCTTTGCAGACTCATTCCACATTGGCCAAATTTTACGCCTGTACTTGGAATGGCGCTTTTCGCAGGACTGCAGTTTGGCAGATCCATTACTGCCTATGGAATTCCTCTGCTCGCCATGGTATTAAGTGATGTTGCGCTTGGCGTTGTCCTGGGAACAGAATACGCAATACACAGCACCCAACTTGTTGTGTACGGCTGCGTTATTTCCACTGTTGCCTTTGGTGCAATGTTCCGCAACACCTCTTTTGCAACAAGGGTGTTTGTGGGTGGAACGGCTGCAGGACTAGGATTTTTCATCATTACCAATGCCGCTGTATGGCTATTTGGCTCGATGTATCCTCAGAATCTGTCTGGATTATTAATGGCTTATGAAGCCGGTCTGGCATTTTACCGTGACGGAGGTAATTTTCTACTTAATGGTATTGTGAGCACGTGGTTGTCACTTGCTGGACTTCTCCTTGCCCATGCCACATTCACGCGAACATCTCTACGAGCACATGGCGACCTTACCAATTGAAAAACATAGCAGTTATGGCAGTTCGCTAATACCAGTTACCGTTGTGTACTTTAAAACGTGTTTCTTTTCCGGGTGCAGCCGTTGATATTCAACATTTAAGGCAACGGCTGCCTCGTGAAACCCACAGAGAATAAGTTTTAACTTGTTGGGATAATCGCTAATATCTCCAACGGCATACACGCCTACCATATTTGTTTGGAATGTAGTAGGATCAACAACTACTGCATTCTTTTCGATTCCTAATCCCCATTCGGCTATGGGACCCAACTTTGGGCTGAGGCCGAAGAGCGGAATATAGTAGTCGGCATTCTGCTCTCGAATTGTACCATCATTAAACGTAATCGAGACGCTTTCCAGATTGTTGTTTCCATGCAAACCTGTCACATTGGCATTGGTAATAATGGATATGGTGCCATTCTGTGCAAGGTTATGAGCCTTTTCTACGCTGTCGGGCGCTGCTCGGAAAGACTGGCTGCGATGAACGAGGGTTACAGATGCGGCAATATCAGCTAATACAATGGTCCAATCCAAAGCAGAATCGCCACCTCCCCCAACAACCACATGTTTACCTCGATACTGTTCAGGGTCTCTGATAACATAGTCAACCCCCTTGTCTTCGAAGTCAGCAAGATTCTGAATTTGAGGTTTTCGTGGTTCAAAGCAACCTAAGCCCCCTGCCAGTATCACCGTGTGACCCAAAACCTCCGTGCCTCTTGAGGTAACAACCCTGAAAGTCCCGTCCGGCAGTTGCTCAAGAGTCTCTGCCCTTTCACCGAGTGAAAATGTTGGGTGAAACGGCTCACCCTGACGGACAAGGTTTTGTACCAAATCACCCGCTAAAACTGCAGGAAACCCCGGAATATCGTAAATAGGCTTTTTGGGGTAAATCTCTGCGCATTGACCGCCGGGAACCGGTAAATAGTCAATGAGGTGGCAGTGCCATTTAAGCAATCCAGCTTCAAACACTGTAAAAAGTCCGCACGGCCCGGCACCGATAATAATAACATTCGTTTGTATTGCCATATATGCAAAGTTATGGACGACGGCTCCTACGACCTCTTTTGTTCGAAGGTGTTTGAGCGAGACGATGCTGATCGTAGATAAACCAGAGTCCACCCGAAAGCAGCACAACTCCGTAATTCAATGACCATGCTATCAGAGTAAAGCCAAGTCCTTCGCTGGGGCTTGCTCCAAACACGCGCATCATTGCTACCTGTGCAAAGCCATGGTAAACGCCGAGTGCTCCGGGTGTTGGAGCAATTGTTACACCAACGGAGATCACCACCAGAAGTACTGCGGCATCTACAAGCGTATAGGGTCCACCAGTTACAGGCATCGCCGCTAGTATCAGCCAGAGTGGAATAACGTAGAGCATCCACATAAGAACAGTCTCCCACAAGATCGTTGGCCAAACGTGCCTACGATTAACAACGCTTACACCCTCTTGGACGGAAGCAAGCATATGTTTAAGGCGTACTGCTGTTTTCTTATGGATTGTAGCTGTAACGTGAATTAGCCATTGTGGAATGGTACGTGTGAAGACGAGAGCAAACACAAAAGCTATCGTGCCAAGAACTGGTGTAAGAAAGCCAAAAAGAGCAAGGCTGGGTGAAAAATCGGGAAAAACGTTCAAGATCAAGGATGGATGTAATGCTACGAGAACCAGGATTGCCAGCAGCAGAGCAATTACGTCCAATACTCGTTCAAGAACAACGCTACTCACAGCCGTGACTGCCGACACATTCGTGTGCTGTGAAAGGTACATCGGGCGCAACAGCTCTCCGCTTCGGGGTACTACGGTACTCGCAGCATAACCAATAAGAACGGCTCCGATTGCCGGTATCAACGGTATTGTTGAGGGATCTGCAGTAATGATTCTACGCCATCGCACCGCTCGTACAACGTGTGAATAAGCAATTACAGGAATGGTAGCAGCGAGTAACCACACGTTACTTTGCCGTATGATGGTAATCAGGGTGCTGAAATCTACCGAGGATGCAACGTACCAGCATGCGCCAACGGTTAGTGCGGTAACAGCGAGAAATCGCAGTGTACGCTTCATGCCGACAACGGAAGCGCTTCGATGGGTTTAGCGAAATACTCTCGTAACACCTGACCTGTAAGAGACTTTGGCATTTTCGCCAGTTGCTTTGGGGTTCCCGTTGCTACTATTGAACCTCCATTCTTTCCACCGCCGGGGCCCATATCAACAATATGGTCGGCTGCTGCAATCACGTGAATATTATGTTCAATAATCAGCACGGTATGCCCTTTGTCAACCAACGAATCGAATGCCTTAAGAAGGAACGATATGTCGTGAAGATGTAAACCGGTTGTAGGCTCGTCGAAGATGAACAAAACGTGATCACCGGCAGAAGTATCCAGAAAGGAAGCTAACTTAACACGTTGTGCTTCGCCGCCCGACAAACGGCTGGCTGGTTGTCCTAATCGGATGTACCCAAGCCCAACATCCTTTAGCACAGTGAGCCGCTGACGTACCTTTGGTACATCTGAGAAGTGTTCCAATGCTTCCGTTACCGTCATAGAAAGTACATCTACAATGCTTTTACCCCGATACAACACCTGAAGGACCTCCCGTTTGTATCGTGTTCCACCGCAAGCCTCGCAAGGCAACTCTATGTCCGGAAGGAACTGCATCTCAATGGTTACCCTCCCCTCCCCTTCGCACACCTCACAACGTCCACCCGCCACGTTAAACGAAAAATGGCCAGGCTTCCATGCCATTTGGCGAGCCATTTGTGTGGAGGCGAACACTTCGCGAATGGCATCAAAAACCTTGGTATAGGTTGCAGGTGTACTTCGTGAACTTCTTCCAAGTGGTGTCTGATCAACCATCTCGACTCCGGTAATCCCAGCCAACCCTTCGATACGCTCACAGTTTCCAACTTCTCCGGTATAGCCTCCATAAATTCGTTTAATACCTGCATACACAACATCGTGAACGAGCGAACTCTTTCCGGAACCACTTACTCCCGTAACCACGGTAAGCTGACCGAGTGGCAGGAAAAAATCATCGCCTTTCAGGTTATTGTGTAGCGGCTTTCGAACAATGAGATTTTTGCCGGAGCCTTTGCGTACAGCACGCGGTGCGCGAACAGTGCGTGTACCGTTCAAATAGTCGGCAGTAAGGGTTGTTCCTGATGCCTCTAAATTGGTTGGGGTACCTTCAAAGACAATCTCTCCACCATGTTCGCCTGCTCCCGGTCCAACATCAATAATGTGATCGGCTGCACGGATTACGTCCGGATCGTGCTCCACCACCACAACAGTATTACCAAGGTTTCGCAGCTGCCGAAGGATTCCAATTAGCCTTGCTGTGTCGCGTGGGTGCAATCCAACACTTGGTTCGTCGAGTACATACAGGGTTCCAACAAGCGATGAACCAAGTGATGTAGCAAGGTTTATGCGCTGGCTTTCGCCTCCGGATAATGTATGCGACAACCGGTCGAGCGTAAGGTATTCTAACCCAATGTCGCAGAGAAATTGTAATCGCCGAACAAGTTCTTGTACAACCAGTCCAACTACCTTTTGATCGTGCTCTGAGAGTGTAAGATTGCGAAAGTGTTCCAACACCTCCGCTAACGTCATGTTTACAATCTCAGGAATATTCTTTCCTCCAACATAAACCTGTCGGGCTGCCGTCCGCAATCGCGAGCCATCGCAAGCTCTGCACTTGGTATAACCCCTATACCGGCTAAGGATCACACGGTAGTGTGGTTTGTATGTTTTCTCTTCCAGCATCCGAAAGAAACCGAGGACGCCGATATACCGACCAAACCCTTCCATCACCTTTGTCATCTGGTCATCGGTAAAGGTGTACACGGGGTCGTTCACCGGTATCCCCGCTGCGGGAGCTTCGGCAAGTAGCATCTTCAGGTGAACGCCAAACGTATCGCCGCGGAAAGGATGTATGGCTCCTTTTTTCAACGACAAGCTCTTGTCCGGAAACACCAGATTCTCGTCGATACCAACACTTCGTCCAAACCCCTGACATGTAGCGCATGCACCGAACGGGTTGTTAAACGAGAATAATCGCGGCTCGGGTTCGATGTACTGAGTTTTTGTTCGCGCATGCTCGAACCGCGCAGAGAAGTACTTATCCTGCCATGGCTGAATGCCGGTTTGCCCATCGTCCAGATACCTGATAACAACTGCATTGTCGCCAAACTGAAATGCTGTTTCCAATGAATCGGTGATTCGGGATACGGTCTCGGCCTCCTGCGAAACAACAACGCGGTCGATAAGAATGTATGCCTCAGTAGCATCATTGGGAAAGGTTGTTTCCGGCGTTATATGAATGGGTTCAATACTATCGCCAACAATCAGCCGTGTAAAGCCTGCTTGAAGCAGTGCTTCGAGGGTCTCTTTGGTAATGGCCATGTTGTTTGGCATCGG
>CAZGHI010000017.1:26015-26264 GCA_964525565.1 uncultured Hyphomicrobiales bacterium | reverse complement strand
CCGCGCATTCCGGTGATGGCTCAGGATATGGTCCGTTACACTCTGTGGATTGTCCTTCCGAACGATCTCTCCCGTATCCTTATCCAGCACTATGCCGATGCGCCCATACAGCAATCGCAGGTAATCATAAATTTCCGTAGTTGTGCCAACAGTAGATCGCGGATTTCGAGAAAATGTTTGCTGTTCAATTGCAACAGCAGGTGGCAGTCCGATAATGCTATCAACATCCGGCTTGTGCAATCTGTCGAG
>CAZGHI010000017.1:24435-25976 GCA_964525565.1 uncultured Hyphomicrobiales bacterium | reverse complement strand
CAACGAAACGACGTTGCCCCTCTGCATACAGCGTATCAAATGCTAAGGACGACTTTCCGGATCCACTCAAACCTGTGATTACGGTGAGTTTGTTTCGTGGTATCGAAATATCAATATTCTTCAGATTGTTTACGCGTGCACCACGGATTTGGATGCTCTGATTTGTACGCACCTTTTGGCCGGAGCTATCCGTTTGATGTTCATGATGCATGGGTGAGCATTTACCTTTCTTAAAGTGAACCGAACAACGAAATTACGCAGACGGCAACACCCCGATAGAATACAACCCTGCACCTTTTTTTGCCGACCTGTACCTTTTTGGCCGGAGAATTGTTGGTACGACAATAATCCGCTAGCATATAACAACAAATGCGGCATGGTAGTTGCTTGATAACTTGCAAGCTTCGTACATTTGTAGTTCTATTTTAATCATACCCCCCTGGAGTGGTACATAACAATGGCTCGTCGTTGCGAACTGACAGGAGTTGGCGTTTTAACGGGAAATAACGTTTCGCACGCTAACAACAAAACGCGTCGTCGGTTCCTACCCAACCTTCAAAAGAAGCGTATTTGGGTTCCGGAAGAAGGTCGCTGGGTAACTGTAAAAGCTACCGCAAGCGCACTGAAGACGCTTGATAAGGTTGGTTATACCGCCATGAAAAAGCGTCTTCAAAAGTAATCAGCCGACACTGCAGCATAGAGAGGCCGCCACAGCGCGGCCTTTTTTATTGTTGCTTCAGGTATGAAATTTACGCTCTATTCGTCGTAAGAACCTGAAATGGTACATGTTCAACATACCTTCTTGTTTGCTGTAGTCCTTCTGGTATGTGCCAACACACCTGTTCATGCTCAGGATGATCGTTCGAAACAAACCAGAACGGCATTTATTAATGGCACATCGTTGCAACTGCAAGGTCGCCATGCGGAGGCCATTCTTGAATTTCAAGAGGCATTGGCAGCGGATTCTTCGTCCAGCGCTACGCTCACCGCTATCGCTCGCAGCTACTATGAGCTCCGGAAGTTGGACAGAGCAGAGGCATACATTCAAAATGCCATTGCCGTTGACCCAACATCCCGAGAGTCGTGGGAACTGTTAGCAGAAGTGCTCATTGCTTCAGGAAAGTACGACGAGGGTGTAGCTGCCTACGAGAAGATTTTATCACTGAGTCCGAATCGAAGGCACATTTATACGTTAGCACGATTATTGGAACCGCGTGATGCCCGGCGCGCCGCTGAGCTTTTTGAACAATACGTTCACTCAAATCCTGACCCCGAGATATACCTTCGCTTGGACCAATTGTACATTCGTCTGTCCGACAAGACAAACCGTCTGCGAAATCTTCAGTCGGCAACACGCAACTACCCTGACAATTTCCGATTGTTGTCTTCTCTCGTTGAAGTTCTTGTAGAATCTGGCCAAGTCCTCGATGCTGCAAATCTCTGCCGAAACTATCGCACTGTGGCTGGTAACAGAGGTCACTCTTTCGAGCTGTGGACGCTGATGCTGCAGGCAGTCGCTCAGGATTCTCTCGTGTATTCAG
>CAZGHI010000017.1:11079-24414 GCA_964525565.1 uncultured Hyphomicrobiales bacterium | reverse complement strand
TGACGTACGTGTCATTCTCGATGAAACATTAGTACACCACCACGAATCGTATTATTCTCTGTTCATTGCAGGCAACATTGCCTTAGCGATGCGTGACGAGCAACGTGCCCGCCAGCTTTTGGAGGTTGCTGCTCTACAGGTTGGTGGCCGAAAATCGGCTGATGCCATATTGCGCATTTGCACGTCGTATTTGATCTATGGGTATCCCAACCTTGCACTTGACTTTGCTCTCCAACATCAGCCCCATTTCCCCACCGACGCACGGTACCACATTGCCATTGCCGAAGCTCACATCGCCATGAACCAGTACGAAGCTGCAGTGACAAACCTGCAAAACGCTCTGGAGCTGGAGCCGTTGGTCACCGATGCTTGGATTCAATACGGTATGGTGCTAGACCAGCTTGGACGTGTTGCTGACAGCGACGAAGCGTATCGTCGGGCCCTCGCTCTTGACCCGCAGAACGTGGTTGCCGGCAACAACTACGCATACTCGCTGGCCCTGCGGAACAGAAACCTGGATACAGCACGCATGTTAGCATGGAATGCCGTGCAACAACAACCTAAAAATGCTGCATACCTCGATACGTATGCATGGGTATTATTTCGAAGTGGCGAGCTTGATCGTGCGCGGACATACATCGAAATGGCAGTGAAATACGGCGGAAATGCTACCCATTACGACCACCTTGGTGACATTCTGGAGGCAATCGGTGATATTCAAGGGGCTGTGGCCGCCTGGCAAACTGCACTATCAAAAGATGCCGACTTCCATACTATTCAATCCAAAATCAACCGATACCGCTAATCCAATGAAAACACCAACGAGTACCGATCCCAATGACTATGAAATCCTGATTCGGCGGAGAGACGAGAACGACTACGCTTCGTATTGTCCGCAGCTTGCTCACATGATAAAGGGCACGTCGCACGAAGAAGTTGAAAACGCGATGAAAGCCTATGTGATGGCTCACATTAGTTCATTGACGGATAGCGGCAAACACAATTCGCAGTAGCGCAGTATGCACGTGCCGTCAGAGCCACCCACCAGAAGATACCTGTACTGGCTGCGCATTCAGAACCCGGCGTTGATTACACTACTCGCTGTTGGAGCATTCGCAGGCATTCTTGCATCCTTTGAGGCTGCTGCGTGGTTGAGTAAAGGTGCTCTCATTCTGCAATGGACAACCCTTTTCGTAGGACTTCTGATACGGCTATACTTTCAGCATGCAGTAGGCAAGGAATCTGAGCTTATGGGATACGGAGTTGCCGACCTGTTGATTCCACCGCTGTGGGTTGGCTGTGTGTGGAATGATGCTTTAGGTCAGTGGATGGCGAGAATTGGATTCTCCCATCGGTTTGTTATTCCCGTAACTTCGTTGTTTATGCTCTTGGCCTGGTGGCCTCTACTATACCATACGCCAATGATTCTGATGTTCAGTGCAGGAGTTTGTGTTCTTTCTGCCCTGCTCCGACATGGATTGCATGCTAGCGTATATGGTTTGGTTCAGGCCACACTTGTGCTCTTTGTTGATTTTAATCGCATTGCCACGTAAGGCAGACATGCATTCCAACGTGGTATCTGTCCTAAATATCTGGTTCGTTCGAATCATTGCTTTCTTCCTGATCTTAGCCGTCTCACTAGTCGTGTTGTGGCAACTTCACATCGAAGGCGTTTCCCTTGTTGTATGTTTTTTCTTTCTTGCAACCTTGGCCTATCTAGCGGTGGAAATCCTACGGCCTGGTGGAAGTTGTTTGGCATCCGGACTGTCCATTACGTCTGCCTTGCCGCGTTCAATAGCCATTGGTATCATGCTTGCCTTGACCAGTTTGACAACAATTGCCGCAACCAGTCTTGCTGTTCTCTCATCATTCGACCTGAGTAGCCAGACCTCGTTTTCGATGTCTGCACTTATCATTCTTATTGTTGGCAGTTTTGGAGAAGAAGTACTCTTTCGAGGAACTCTCCTCGAAGCACTTGAGCAGCGTTTTGGAGTACAGATGGCAGTGGGTACAACATCTGTGTTGTTTGGCCTTGCCCACGCCTTTAATCCCGGTGCCGACATAGCAGCTATTGCCAACGTAACCTTGGCCGGTGTGGTGTTTGCAGCGATGGTGGTAAAGGCGCGGAGCTTGTGGCCGTCCATTGCTTTCCACGTTACGTGGAACCTTGGAGTAAAAGTCTTCTTTGGCAGTGTAAGTGGCCACGGTGAAAACGGATGGATTACAACACTTAACACAACAAATGTCCCTGCTGACATCGTTTGGCTGGTTTCGGGAACATTTGGCATTGAACATGGTGCTCTTACAACAGTAGTTTTGATTGGTTGTCTTATTGCATCACAATACTGGCTTTTTCCGGATGCTCGAGTAGGCGCTGCCCGCAGACTGCGCACCAAACACGCTCAACATCAGTCCCATAGTTCGTTATGAAGCTTACGATTTTTCTCAGCCTCGTGTTTCTGCCGTTTACGGCCACATCGCAGTGGATGTTTATGCACAGCGATGGCGATTCGTTGCTGCGCAAAGGCATTCACGCCATTTACAATGTTGAGTTTGAGACTGCCACAACGTGTTTCACTACTGTGATGAAGATGTATCCCGATCATCCAGCCGGTTACTTTATGGATGCGATGATTGACTGGTGGCGTATTCTTCTCTATCAGCGAGTAACAAAGTACGATGCTGACTTCCTCTCGAAGATTGAGAGAGTGGTGGCTAAATGCGATAAACTCCTGGAAACTGATCCAAAGAATCTCACAGCGTTATTCTTTAAAGGCGGGGCATTAGGGTTTCGCGGCCGCTATTATGCAAATCGGAAGCAATACCTCGATGCTGCCAGTGTTGGTAAAGATGGCATGGAAATACTGCGTGAGCTGCAACGGCTTGCACCGTCCAATCACGACATCATGTTTGGCACCGGTGTGTACAACTACTATGCTGCCTACCTTCCGGAGAAGTATCCGTTGTTGAAACCGGCAATGATGTTTCTCCCTCGGGGCGATCGCGAGCTTGGCTTACTACAACTAAAAGCTTCTGCTAACAAGGCACGCTATGCTGCTGTAGAAGCAAAAACCCAGCTCATGGCTATTCTGTATAACGACGAGAAACAACCCTCGGAGGCTGTTCACTACGCTCGTGAACTTTCGCGCACATACCCGAACAATCCGTACTTCCAGAGATACCTTGGGCGATGTCTTGTTCAACTGGGTCCACTGGATAGCATGGAACACGTATGGAGGAACCTTCTTCTGGGATACATGGATAAGAAACTTGGATACGACGAGAATACTGCACGCGAGGCTCTATACTATATCGGGACGAGCATGATGATTAAGGGATCATTGGACGTTGCGCTGCAGTATCTGTATAAATGTGATGCCGCTTCCAGACTAGTTGATACCGAAATGTCTGGTTTTATGGTAAAGGCAAATCTGAAAATGGGCCAGATCTACGATTTACAAGGTAAACGAGACCTAGCCCTTTCTCAGTATAAAAAAGTCGCATCATGGAAAGACTTCGACGGTACGCGGGAACAAGCCCGACAGTACATGCAGAAGCCTTATTCGCGCTAACGGACAACCACTATTGGCAAGCGAATGGTGGTTTTGCCAAACATGACCAACGAATACGTTCCCGCTGGTAAATGCGAAACGTGAACAGCCACGTTTGTTTCAGATTGTGAAACGGGAATTTCTGCACATTGTTCCCCCGTTGCAGATATGATAACCATTCGGTCAACAGGATAGGATTCGTCAAGAGTGACTAAGATGGTTGATATGGCAGGCAATGGTCCGGCGACGATGTTCGTTTCTGAAGCTTCTTTCACCGATGAAACAACTACCTGAAATCCGATCACTTGTGACCATTCACTCTGCACATTTGTTGGCGTTATTGCCGCCACTCTCCAGTAATACACCCCGGGTGTTAGAATCTCCAGATCTTTTGTGGTACCACTAACAGTTTCATCTTGCAGGATCTCTTCAAAAGCTGGAACGTTCGACAACTGTAACCGTGATGTTGGTTGGTCCGTTACCCACTGAAACGTTACCATAGGAGCGTCATGCGATGTCAAGTCTGCAGGGCTTTCTCCTTTTGGAGCTGGCGGACGGGTCGTGAACTCCCTCGTTTCCGACCATTCGCTTTCGGATTGAACATTAGCTACCGATTTTTCTTCGATCGCGCTCGTACGCGCCGTTAGCGCTCTCCAGTAATACACTACGCCAAGTTCTAGTCCTTGAATTGTAACACTATCGTCAACAACTGCTGTGTCTGCTACCAATGGATCAAACGACGCATTGGGCGAAACTTGCACGCGCACTCTGTCGCTCTCTAACTCTCTTCTCCACGAGAGCGTAACGTTGGGGCCTGTTGCAAAGCCGTTGTTCTCCGGCATCAAGAGTTCTGGCGGCATGCCCGTTGAGGTTCCCGGATCATACATCTGCGCACTCGTGAACGTCTGAATCTGTGTGCTCGGAACAGGTCCGCCAACTGTTATCGTCACCGTTGTAGAGTCCAAGTTGAATAGCAGTTGACTCTCCCCTTCGCGCATCCACACGTAGGCGCGAATGTCAACTACCACAACCGTAGGAATCGTTACCGGACCGAATGTAACGGCGCTGGAGTCCCGTGAAACCTGACGATACTTGAAACGCATAACATTCGAGTAGGTACCGCCGGGTAGAATAAGTGTTCCATAGCCATCGTACAGACCCTGAATTTGCACAGTACGATGTATCTCCTGTCCGGCCGATTCAAATGTGGTTGCAGCATTGTCAGTCATTGTTTCCCCATAAACCCACGGAACGCTAGCCATGTCCAGTGGGTCGGTCCATGGACCACTACTAAACGCCTCACTCGACTCACCTATGCGGGTCCAGCGGTTATTATCCAAACGGAAATACGACCACGCCGTGTCAGACTTTTCGCACAAGGTAGCAGTTGGATACTGTGATGCATACGGTGTTTCTTCCGGGTTCACCCATTCAATAACAGACGTTTCTGACTGCTTTTGGGCCGACGAGAAGTCCCATGTTTGGTTAGGTCCTGCAGGACCGGGTTGCAGTCCAACCGTGTCAACGCTATGCCATGTAAAAACCTGTCCGGCCTGTGGCAGGTTTCCAGTTGAGAATGTGGGTTGTCCCATTCCCTGCTGAACAGAAAGCATACAGAACAGAATCCATAGAATTACCATCTTCAACCTTTCGAAATACAACAAAATGTAACGAACAAGCCGCAAACATCGGGATAAACGTAATACAGCACAACGCATGCACCATATCTTTGCCGATATGGCCGGCACTCAAAAGGAACAGTGGTTGCAACGAGCACAAAAGGAGTTGCGAGGCAATGATCCGGATACCCTTACGTGGCACACTCCTGAAGGCATTGACGTTAAGATCCTTTTCGATGAAAACGATCTGCAAGGATTGTCGAACAGCATAGGATATCCTGGTCTTCCTCCCTATGTACGAGGTCCATATGCAACCATGTATGCTAATCGGCACTGGACGATCAGGCAGTATGCAGGATTCTCGACTGCAGAAGAAAGTAATGCTTTTTACAAAAAGGCGCTTGAAAGTGGACAGAAGGGGCTCTCGGTTGCATTCGATCTGGCAACTCACCGAGGTTACGATAGTGATCATCCCCGCGTTGAAGGTGACGTAGGCAAGGCAGGAGTTGCGATTGACAGCGTTGAAGACATGAAAATTCTGTTTCGCGATATTCCCCTGGACGCCATGAGCGTGAGCATGACGATGAACGGAGCTGTGGTTCCAATCATGGCTATGTTCATTGTGGCAGCCGAAGAGCAGGGAGTACCACTTTCCGCACTAAGCGGAACTATACAGAACGACATCCTTAAAGAGTTCATGGTTCGCAACACGTACATCTACCCACCGGAACCCAGCATGCGGATTGCGGCAGATGTTATCGAGTTCATTAGCAAAAACATGCCGCAGTTCAATTCAATTAGTATCAGTGGCTACCACATGCACGAAGCTGGAGCAACTGCTGTACAAGAACTGGCATACACCATTGCCGATGGACTCGAGTACGTGCGAGCGGCATTACGGAGAGGAATGAACGTGGACGAGTTCGCACCGCGCTTAAGCTTCTTCTTTGGTATTGGAATGAATTTCTTCATGGAGATTGCCAAGTTGCGCGCTGCTCGGAGGCTATGGCAGGAGCACATGGCGCAGTTTAACCCAAAGAAGGCGCAGAGCAGCATGTTGCGAACGCACTGTCAAACATCGGGATGGTCGCTAACAGCACAAGATCCTCATAACAATATCATTCGTACAACCATCGAGGCGTTGGCAGCAACGTTGGGGGGAACGCAATCACTTCACACGAATTCGTTCGACGAAGCACTGGGATTACCTACCGACCATTCCGCCCGCATTGCAAGAAACACTCAACTTATTCTTGCCGAAGAAACGGGAATTACTCATGTGGCTGATCCCCTGGGGGGGGCTTTCTATCTGGAGTGGTTAACAAACGAACTCGTACAGAAAGCCAATGAACTGATTGAAGAAGTTGACTCATATGGTGGAATGACAGCTGCAATTCAAGCCGGAATTCCCAAAATGCGTATTGAAGAAAGTGCAACGCGTCGCCAAGCCAATATTGATCAAGGAAAAGATGTTATCGTTGGTGTGAACAAGTATCAATCATCAACCACAACCGACGTTGACGTGTTGATGATAGATAACGCAGCCGTTCGCGATATACAATTGGCACGACTTCGCAATGTACGCGCCACACGAGACAACAAAGCTGTGAAGGAGGCCTTAGAAACCTTAACCAATGCAGCGCGCTCCCAGGAAAACGTTATGCCCGCTGCAATTGTATGTGCGCGCCTTCGTGCCACCGTTGGCGAAATCAGCAATGCACTTGAAACCGTGTTTACCCGATACAAGGCAACAACAATGACAGTTGACGGTGTTTATGGTGCGGCCTACGCACAGTCTCCAGAGTTTGCTGATGTTCATCGCCGCGTGGTAGCGTTTGAACAGAAACATGGCCGGCGGCCCCGCATACTGGTTGCAAAACTCGGTCAGGACGGACACGATCGCGGAGCAAAAGTTATTGCCACCGCTTTTGCCGATGTCGGTTTTGATGTTGACCTTGGCCCCTTGTTTGCAACACCGGAAGAGGTTGCCAGACTTGCTGCCGACAGCGATGTTCATATTGTTGGCGTAAGCAGTCAGGCAGCAGGACACCGCACACTCGTGCAACAACTTATTCACGAATTACAAAACGTTGAAGCATCGAATGTTTTGGTTGTAGTTGGTGGGGTTATACCTCCATCCGACGTACCCTTCTTGAAAGATCTTGGGGTATCGCTGGTATTTGGTCCCGGGTCCAACATCCTCCAGGCCGCGTCTGACGTCCTGTCGGCTCTGGAACAATCACCACAGTACAGCGGGTGAATTCCAAATCAATGATAGCAGCCGGTATTGACATAGGGACAAACACAATCTTAATGGTTGTTGCAGACGTTGATCGAACGGGAACGCTAACGGTTCTGGAGGATCTTCATGCCATTCCTCGACTTGGCGAAGGCCTGCTGGAACACGGTGCAATTACAAAGGAATCGGTGGAGCGCGCAACCGACGTTCTGCTAACGTATCGTAGAGTTCTCAACAATCATGGCAATCCACCCCTGCTTGCAGTGGCCACGGCAGCCATGCGCAATGCAAGTAATTCCGACAAGGTCCGCAAACACCTAGAATCTGCGTTGGGCGCGCCAATTCACGTTATTTCCGGTGAGCAGGAAGCTTCGCTTACCTTTATCGGTACCACAGCCGGTTTGGTTGGCCGAACATCCGTGATTGACATTGGAGGAGGAAGTACAGAATTGGTTAGTGGTTCAGGTGGTCGAGCCGAATGGGCACGTACCGTACCGTTAGGATCGGTATCGTTAACCGATCAGTTCTGTTTAACGCGCCCGGTTCCAATTGAGACGCAGGGGTTGCTACGCTCGCATATTCAGAACGTGCTCGCCATAGGATTAAACAATACCCCCCAACAAACCGGACGCCTTTTGGCAGTTGCAGGAACAGCAACGTCGCTTGCTGTTCTGGATTCGGGCATTCCAACCTTCGAGAGCTCGGCTATTAATGGTTACCGATTACGTATCGAATCTGTTTATTCGTGGGCCGACCGATTACTAGGACTCTCGCTAACTCAGCTACTCAATCTTCCGGGCATTGACCCCAAACGCGCAGATGTTTTGCCCGCCGGCGTAACAATCCTTGCCGAAGCCATGAAATTTCGCAGTATTTCTGAAGTGGAAATATCCGTTCGCGGACTCCGATACGGGGCACTGTTTGCCGCTGTCGGTATTGCTTAGGAAGCGGAAGTACTTAGAGGACAAATACTTATTGCCTTTACCCCATATTGTTTGCTAAGTTTCGAAGTTATTTTGGGGGTGGCATTGGACTTATTACGTCTGGTTTTGTGTTTTCTTGTTTCATCAGCCGAGAGTACACTTCCCGCTGATTCGTCGTTTTCGTTACGGTACCAGCTACCTACAGGCTGGACGTACACGTATGAAATAACAACTGACCAATTTGTAATTAAAACAGCCAGAGTGCGGTTGCACTCAACAATTATCATGGATGTTGTTGGCCATGATGAAAATGGCAACAGTATTTGCCGTTTCCGACTCAAGAGCGACTCGATACACGCAATGGACGACGATGTGGTGTACAGAACTGTCAGCCATTTGAACTTCGGAGGTCATCGCCTCTACGCGGAGGCAGGGCATGTTGAGTTGATTCTAGATGCCTTTGGTAGGTTGGTGGACAACTCACCGACGCTTGAGGATTTGAATAAAATGCCTGAAACCAGTACACAGTTTCAGCGCACTGTAGATGCAAATACCAACGACCCCGATCTATTTGGATCAAACGGTTCGTACATGCTGCAGTTTATCATGCCCAGTATTCCAAGTGGTACAGCGTATGAGCTGAAAAAAAGGTATTGGGATACCGTCACGTTTAACTCCAAGTCTGTTCATCTTCCAACCACGTTCGGAGTTGGCACGCCGGACGATATCCGTGGAGAACGAAAGGTCCTCACAGACACCCTTATCCGCTCTACAGTATTAGATTCAGTTCGCACCGAAAATCGTAAGGTTGTTGGTTATATGACGCTTACCAACCAACGATCAAATGCTCTTGGCGGGCGGTTTGTATCGGAAACAAAGCTTGAACGCGACATGACAAGCGGTGCAGTTCAATCCGTAAACGAAATCTGCTATAAACATGTTGGCAACGAAGACCGACTTGCATACAATAGCAGGGCAAAGCTTGTGTTTGCCGGACCAACAAAAAAGTAAATGCCTGTTACTTACTCAAACCGTGTAAAGGCATCGTTGAGTAATTGTTCCTGCTCTCTTTCATGAATCTTCGCTGATCCGGTTGCTGGGCTTGCTGCTGCTGCACGACCAACATACCGAAGCCGCTGGTTCATAAGCAAGTGTTCACGTAAAATAGGCTGCACAAAGAACCATGCACCCATGTTATGGGGTTCTTCCTGACACCACACAACTTCAGTTGCAGAGGAATACTTCTCCAGAATGTTTTGCAGGGCCACTGTATTGAACGGATAGATTTGTTCAATTCTCACAAGCGCCACTTCGCTTTGTTTACGTAATTGTTCTCGTTTGCGAATCAATTCAAAGTGGACTTTCCCTGCTGTTAGTACAATGCGCTGTACGTGGTCCGGTCTCTCTATCGAAGTATCATCAATGATCTCTTGGTAGCTGCCTGTTACAAATTCGTCAACGGCCGAAGTAAACACTCGCAAATACCCTTTGGGACTCATAATCACTAAGGGTTTTCGCCACTCTGCAATAACCTGCCTACGCAGTGCATGAAAGTAATTTGCCGGTGTAGTGAAGTTGCACACGAGCATATTCTCCTGAGCACATAACTGCAAGAATCGTTCTAAGCGCGCACTGCTATGTTCTGGGCCCTGACCGTCGTATCCATGTGGCAGTAACAAGGTAATATTGGATCGCTGTCCCCACTTCTCTTCGGCACTCGAAATAAACTGGTCAATAACGATCTGGGCACCATTTGCAAAGTCGCCGAACTGTGCCTCCCAAATAGTCAGGTCATTCTTCGCAATGGTACTGTAACCATATTCAAAGCCAAGAACAGCATATTCCGAAAGGAAGGAATCGTAGATATGTAGTTTCTTCGTTCCATTTGCAAGTCTGTTCAATGGTATTATGCGACTGTCGTTAACGATGTCGCGCTGGGCAGCCTGCCGATGATTAAACGTACCTCTACCACTGTCCTGGCCGGTAATTCGAACGGTATGACCCTCCAACAGTAACGATCCAAAGGCAAGAGCCTCGGCCATTCCCCATTGCACAATTCCTGCTTCGAGTTGAGATTTTCGTTTCTCTACCTCCTGTTTAACCTTGGCATGAATGGCAAATCCTTCCGGTACAGCACAAATTGTATCGGCGATAACATCAATCATTGAACGTTGGATAGCCGTACGGACAGGAGCAAACAAATCGTAGTGCAGTCGAGCGGGAGAAAGAGAGCCAACCGCCGTTGTGCGATTGTCGTAAGCGCGTTCTAAATGTTCGTGTTCTTCCTTCCAAATATCTGCAAGCTTCTCCTGTGTAATCACTCCTTCGGATAAAAGCCGTTGCGCGTACAACTCGCGTACGGGTTTCATGTTCCGGATTTTCTTATACAAAAGGGGCTGCGTTGCTGTGGGGTCGTCCTGTTCGTTATGACCATACTTACGGTAGCAATACATGTCTATCACCACATCATCGTGAAATGCCTGCCGATATGCAAATGCAAATTCAGCCGCAGCTCTACATGCTTCAGGATCGTCACCGTTTACATGAAGGATGGGCACTTGCAGCATTTTGGCAATGCCGGATGCATATGGTGTTGAGCGACTATCTTCAGGTGAGGCTGTAAAACCTATCTGGTTATTAATAATGATGTGAATGGTACCACCGGTTTGATAGCCTGCCAGCCGTGCCATGTTCAGTGTTTCTGCTACCACGCCCTGGCCGGCAAAGGCTGCATCGCCGTGCAACAGAATCGGAAGTACAGACGTGTTCGATGTGTCACCTGCCTCATCAGTAAGGGCACGTGCAATACCTTCAACCACCGGGTTTACTGCTTCCAGGTGACTGGGGTTCGGCGCGAGAAACATGGGAAGTTGCTTGCCTGCTGTGCTCTCGAAGGTGCCCCGTGCTCCAAGGTGATATTTCACATCACCGGACCCCTGATATGAGTCCGGGTCCATCACACCTTCGAATTCGGCAAGAATCTTTTCAAGGGGCTTGCCCATCATGTTCACCAAAACGTTCAAGCGACCGCGGTGAGCCATTCCCAACACTGCTCCACGCAAATCGCTGTTTGCTGCATGCTCCAGCACCTCGTCTAAAATGATCAGCGTGCTTTCGCCCCCTTCCAAAGAGAATCGTTTTGCACCCAAAAACTTGGTGTGAAGGAAACTTTCCAGACTCTCTGCCCGCGTGAGTTTACGGTACGTGTCAATCTTTTTCTCATTGGACAACGACACCTTCAGGTGACTCGTCTCAATGGTATTCTTTACCCACTCGCGCTTGTCCAAATCTTGGATGTGCATCCATTCAATGCCAATCTGATCGCAGTACGTATCGCGCAGCATGGTAATGATGTCACGCAGCGTTGCACGTTTTATACCTCCCAAGCCACCAGTGTCGAACTCTCTGTCCAGGTCCCAAATAGTAAATCCATAATGCGCTGGATCCAATTCCGGGTAGTAATATCCTTCAAGGCCCAGTGGATTTATGTCGGCCAGAACATGGCCGCGAACGCGGTAGTTGTGGATGAGTTGAACAACTCTACCTTCCTTGTCTATAATCTCCGGTTGGTCCTGTGGCAGGAATGGGTTTACTCCCTGCTCAACGCTCCAGCGAAGGGGCTCAAACGGTATTTCAAATGCAGCAAAGATCTGATCGTAAAACCGTCGGTCACCCAACAATAGTTGATGCATGGTTTGGAGAAACTCACCTGATTCGGCGCCCTGGATTACCCTATGGTCATATGTGCTTGTTACCGTTACAACCTTGCTGATTGCAAGCGTATGCAATACGTCGGGTATCATTGCCTGGAACTCAGCAGGATACTCAATGGAGCCTGCTGCAATGATGGTGCCCTGCCCTTCCATCAACCGTGGCATGCTCATCACCGTTCCAATCATGCCGGGATTCGTAAGCGTAACAGTAGCGCCACTTAGGTCATCAGGCGTGAGTTTATTCGCCCGTGCCTTCGCTATTATGTTGTCGTACGCTGCTGCGAACTCGGCAAACGTCATTGCCTGAGCCCCCTTAATACTTGGCACAAGCAACACCCGCGATCCGTCTTTACGGGTAACGTCAACGGCTAAACCAAGATTTACTGCACTTCGCTTAACCTTGACTGCAACTCCGTTCTCAACACCATAGGTGTTATTCAGGTTTGGTGCGTGTTCAAGGGCTTTTACAATTGCCCACGCTAGGATATGGGTAAACGATAGTTTCGGTTGCCGGCGCTTGGACCGCACATCGTTGATGATCCTCCGGTTTTCCTCGAGTGCCTTTACAGGAATACTCCGAACCGATGTAGCCGTTGGAACGTGGAGAGAGTTCTCCATATTCTCAGCAATGCGACTAGCAATGGACGAGAGGGGTATCAGCTCGTCGCCCGGATACAAGGGTGGCAGCTTTGTAACACCGGATGTGTCCTGCCCTGACGGAGAAACTGTAACCGGCACCGACTGCGCCGTTGTTTCTGTCTGTCTGCCCGCCTGACGGTGTGGAGGCGGAGCTGTCGCCGCCTGAACAGCATTTCCATTCAACGCAGAGGAAGATGCCGATTCGGGTCTATATGTTAAAAAGTACTCCCGCCATTCCGGCGTTACTGAGTCTGGATCGCGTAAATAGTCGAAGTACAACTCGTCAACATACGCGCTGTTCATGGACATCATAGTGGATGTGCCTGTGTGAAACGAATTTCAAAACTACGGAATCATAACAACGTTAGGATTCGTACGATTTCAGTTCCACAGCGACTTCCATGCCAACGTTCTCTGTGCCGTGGTACATCAGCGTTGTATTACAGCAAAGACCACAGCACGCCCACTTGCCTTCCCGTCTCTGCGGAATGAATGATAATTGGGATTGGTAATGGTACATTCAGCATTCGTAACTATGTTGCTGCTACCAAGGCCGTTGGCAAGAAGCTCTGCCCTTAGTGCAGCCTGGTTGTCATACAACCACTTTCCATGTTCGGCATCTGGTCTGCAAAAAGCACCCAATACACTCCG
>CAZGHI010000017.1:0-11054 GCA_964525565.1 uncultured Hyphomicrobiales bacterium | reverse complement strand
CGAAGCACAAGGAGACAACCATGCATAAAGTTCATCGGGGACAGCGTGGAATGCATCAACCATGTGATTAACAGCCGAGGTCACAACACCTTTTGCTGTTCCGCGCCAACCACTATGAACCACTGCAACGGATTCTGTTGGCTGGTGGTACAGTACAACACCGCAACAGTCTGCAACTCGAACACACAGCACTAGGTTCGGGACGTTTGTTATTAGAGCGTCGGCGACACCCACTGGACGTCCAATAGCAACGGCTGATGAGTGCTGCTCTTGTACAACCGTTCCATGTTCCTGCGACACTAGAATGATAGACTCCGGCGAAACATGAAGTTGACGCGCAAAAGCTACAACCACGCTTTCCACACGTGCGGCATCGGCAAACTCGGAAACGGCAAACGTATCCATTCCCTTGGGATCCGCTTGGTCACGGAGGCTGATTCCGCACTTCAGACTGCCCCATTGAGGTCCGAACTGGATCTTCATTCAGCGAACGTACGAAGACAGTACCGTATTGCTTACCCAGTAGGTACCGAACTTCTCTGTCTTTTGCTTGCGCAACAACAACCACAGTGTTTTCACGGACTGCAACAGCCACCCCTACCTGTGATTGTGATAAGCTAAAACTACATGCCCACATCAATGCAAGAACAAGAACACAGCGAATACAGATGGTTCTCCAACGGTATGCACCAAGCATCCACAACGAACCTGCGACACTAATACATGCAAGAAGTACGGAAACGTTGCCGTTTACTTTCGGACTCACCTCCTGAGCAAACTGTACGATTGGAACCACCGCGGAAATAAGTGCGTTGGCAGAGCTCGCAGCAGCAACTGCCACTGGTTCGATAAACCATCCTACGGTAACAAGAAGGACCCCTGAAATAAGAATAGCTGTGAATGCACCTGTAACAACCATGTTCATCGGTATAGACAATACGGCCAGCGACTTGAACAGGACAGCACATGGTACTACAACACCCACGTTAGCAGACAATCCTGCACTAAGTAGCTTCTGCACAATAGTCTTCACCTTTGAACGATGAACCGTACACTGTTTAAACAGATCAACAAACAACTGGTAGGTGGATATGATCCCTGCCGTTGCTATTGAGCTTAAAACAAACGATGGACGGAGAATGAGCGTTGGCTGGAGCAAGAGCTGCAGAATAATAACGGCACCAAGAATATTCAGCATATCTATCCGCCGTTCAAACAACCGTCCATACAAACCCAAAGCACTCATGCAGCACGCTCTCACACTTGGCGGCTGTGCACCCACAAGCCATACGTACAACACGACACAACCAACAATACATGAGGTGACAAGCAGCGATCGAGGTACACCACCACTGAGAGAAAGTAATATCCCCAGTACAATGCCAACATGCGAACCGCTAACAACCAAGATGTGTACAGTACCGCTTGCAACGAAAGCATTTTTCAGGTCACCATCGAGATATTGCCCCTGACCAAGAGCAACTGCCGTAAGAATCGCAAATGTTTGGTCGGTGCAGTGCATTCGCAAATGCCGAATGCATCTGGCGAGAAGTGAATGCCGTAAATGCTCTATCCATGGGCTGTTCTTCATGATATAGATGCTATCTGCAACGGCAACAAGCGCTGCATTATACCCATCAGCCCACTGCTGTTCGCTAAATTCGTCAGCACCGACCGGACGTGAAGGGATGCGAAGAACAGGATAACACAATATTCGAGCGCCGATCAGAGCTTGACTGGGAATGTTGCTCCGCAATCGAACAAGTACTGTACATTGAACCGGACTTGTTGGTTGCAAATCAACCTGTCCAAAGACTGTGCACCAGGTAATCGAATCCGATTTCATACCAAGATGAAGTACCCGACCTTCTACTCTTCCCGGAAATCCCATTCTGTTGGACAGAGCATAGTTGCCGGCTGGCTCGCAGTGCGATGCTATCCAACACCCCAGCGAACCTCCGATGAACAAACGTGCAATTGGCACATTCTTCCAATACATTACCAGGCTCACTGCACTGAGACAAAAGAAAGCGGCAATGCAGACCTCTGTTGAACACTGCAGCCACCGTAGCATTGAGGCTGAACAGAGGAGCAGTATTGCAATTGCGGCAAGCGGTCGGTATTGCATGCCAAAAAGTAGTACGGCTCCACGAATGTGTGACTGGGCTTAATGGTAGTCGCAAGTCTGCACTGCCATTATGTACTGGATTCTTGGTTGGTGTGTTCTTTGAGCGCTGATACACCTATGGAGCACAATATCATCTGACTACTCCGGCACAATCAACACCAGGCACCTCTTACCATTGATCTCAATGCCATATACAGCATTGGGCAATATTTCTCGCATGTTCTCTTGCAACACACCGTTGGATACAAGCACGATTTCTCTTCCTTGCAGATCTGTTGCTGTGGCGTTTTCTACGGTGCCGGTGGTTAGCCGTGAACGCAGAGCATCCGAACTCATACTCATCATGGGCGTGCGCGTGGTCCTCTGGCCCGTGTGCTCTTCTTCTACGTTTGTTAAGGCATCCAGTTTGTACACGCCATCGCTGGCTGCCAGCAGAAGCGTGCCGTCGGTGTTAAGTGTAATGCTTGAGGGGATGATTGTACGACTTATTCGCTCATCAACCTCCCACGTTTGGCCATCGTTTGTGCTGGTGAAGATGCCGGGAATCAGTGCTGCATACAAACGGCCATCCCGAGACTCAATGATGTTGCCGAAATTCATCTTCCACGGTCCGTTGTAGAACGGACGGTGGGCTTCCGTCCATGTGCGGCCACAGTCGGTAGATCGGAGGATGGTTAGACTGTTTGCAGCGTATTCTGTTTGAACATTTTGTACATCCTGCACCGAGGTATCCTCTACCATGCGCATGGCCGTTGCTATCAACGTGCCGGTTGCGGTGCGATGAATCTGTTGTATATAGTTTGCTTGTTCATCTGGTAGGGTAGAGGGTTGCCAGCTTGTGCCACCATCGGTACTCCTAAGTATCCCCCCCCATCGGTACAATCGCATACCCTGCTCTGATGTGTCTTTACGCCATGTTCCCTGGAACGAGGCCACCATACTGCCATCTGTACACTGCACCATGCTCGTCGGGTACCCCATGCTGTCGGCAACTTCACCGCTAGGAATACTTACGACTGTTGTGTCGGTGGCATGATCTCCATGTACTCGCAATACATTCTTCCAACCCGTTGCTAATCGGCCATCGGCCAACACAGTAGCAAATGAATTTGGTGCATTATAGAGGGTGTCGGTGCTATCTCCGGATAGACTAATTCTACGTACTACCGGACCTGCGAATACCAAGCCCCCTGCCACGTGAGCAGGTGCTGATAAACCCCATTCGCGGTAGCTGCGGTCTTGGAAGGACAACACATTGTTTGGACCAATCTGTAAACCGTCGGCCCCAAAAACTGTTCCACGTATTACAGTACCGCGATTATATTTATCTGTGCCAATGTATATGCCATCCTCATCTATCAATCGGAGTGAACCTTCTGGTGTAAACGTAGCATACATCATACGACTCCAAGGCATGTCTGGGTTGCTCCGAATAAGCGAACCGAAGACATAGACAACAGAATCTGTGAATGATGCAAATAAATTCGACGTGGCTGTATGATGTATCAAAAATCCACTACCCAGTAAAGATGCCCTTTCAATCCTGTCCAAGCTACTGGATGGCAATCCCGGTGGCATCCAGAATGAGTCCAACTTGGGAGTACTTTCTAGCGAGATCCTATACAAAACTGATCTAAAACGCGTATGGCCAGCTAGATAGGTCCAATTGCGGCATTGGACTACTTCGACGCGGCTGCCACCAACCTCATTGTTGAGGTGAAAAGAACATTTCTCCCAGGTGGTACCATTGTAAATAGCAAACCAGCCAGATCTGTCTAGATACAACAACCGTTTATCGTGCAAGGAATAGATATGCCATGGATTCAACTCGCGCATTGATCCGTCAATCATGATAGAGGTCACTGCAACAGATACTGTGTCGCCAATAGTACCAATTCGTAACTCTGAATTAGTACCACTCCTGTACAACCAGGCTATCTGATCTTGTCCAACTATCCGAAAAGACGATGCAACGCCTAGTACAGGGTGACTGTTTACGGGTATCGGCAGAATAGCCCATCTTGGCGCATCCTCCAGTTCTAGGATGTGATAGTAACCGGAAGTTTGGTCTGTACTCATGATTGTGTTGCCGAATGCAAAGACTGAAGCACCGTTCAAACGATGTTGCTTCTTCCATGTTCTGCCAGCATCACGGCTATAGAAAAAGTATGTTGAATCCGGGTTATCCGCTCGTGGAAGACACAATACTCCGTCTGTTGACATATTGACGGACATCCTTAAGTTCGACATTCCTATAGGTAATTCTATTCTGTTGTATTCATTATGAGATGAGATCCTAAACAATTGAAAATCAATGTTGCTCATCCATGCTACTATCTCATCGTCAAAGTAATCTAGATAGACATATGCTTGCGTTCCAGCCTCTTCTAATGCAGATTTTTCCGAATTGCCTGTTTGTAGATGTATATAAAACAAGCCGGAATTTCTCACAAAAACCAGCAAAGTAGAATCGTTGACAAGCACCATTTCAGGTGCTATAGTGCGACTTGCATTATTTCTGAGTAATTTCTGATTATACAGAAGTTGCTGAGACAATGCCAATACTGGTCCAATCATTACAGCAAGCAACAATGTACACAACAATGGATATCTGCTCATAGTCAGCCTATTTTAAGAAACTTTACAACAATTTGTTCTCGGGTGGTTGTCACAACCACAAAGTACACTCCACGCGATTCCGACTGCATGTTGATCACAAGCTCTTGCCTTCCATCAAGTGCATGCTGAATATCCTGTTTGATGTTTCTTACGATTTGTGCATGTACTGATATAATCTCTGCCTTCTGAATGCCGCCTGAAATGTGTGTGTTGTAGAGTGCAATTCTTACGTCATTGTACACTACCGACGGTTCCACGGACACTGTAAATGATGGTGTTTGAGCAGTACATCCCAACACAATTGCAAGCAGAAACCAACAAAACACCCCGACTCGAACAAGGTTCCTAGAGTCGGGGGTTAGTCGTTCTATATGCTTCTTTAGCTGCAACATCCCTCTGGAATGGGGCAGTCACCATCCTGACAGTTTTCGTTACATGTTCCTGTACCCGAGCATTTGTACACGTCTAGCGGTATATTTCTCGGATCCCAGTCGCAATTACCAGCTATCCTGGTCCACCGCATTTCTATGATGCAGCACGGCGAATTGCCACATGCGATGATGCATCCATTCTGATCGGTCATGGTGCATCGTGGTGAACGGATCTCCCAACAGTAGTGACTATTGTTTGGGACGTTGATCCCCCACTGATTCGCCACGCTGCACGCTTTGTTTTTCATATCGCACAACATGGCGCTAATAATTTGTTTGTCTGTTAGCCCAGGCGGACGCCCACTAGGGAAACAGATTTTCTTTAGTACAGACACTCTATCTTGTACAGCACCTGTACAGGTGCCATCCGGTGTGGGATTTACGTCGCAGAAATACACATCCATTGGGTAGTTAATGCTTCCGATGCAAATGGTTACGTTAACTGCTGCCAACGTAGGTGTACAAGCACATGTATTTGCAGAGCTCTGTTGCGTACAGAGCCAACAACACACTACCATTGCGGCAGCAAGCTGCCTCATGTTTTTTCTATCCATCATCACGGTCTCCTTGCTGATTGAGGTCAAAAAAATGTGATGATTGGTCTGCAGACAATCGGCTGGCAACGTAAAAAAAAAAATCAACTACGCAAGTGTTTTCGCGTAATCTTGGAAATTTATTGTTAGGTCCGTACACACCATGTTAAACGTGGTGTTTGCGCAACCTTTAAACGCCAAGGGGTGGGATGTGGTTACAGGTAAAGCGCAGTTTGCCTAAGGGGGTACCAACAGTGTATTGCGTTTGCCAACGTGGAATTTGTTGAATTTTTGTTCACGTTAGATGCGCTACGTGGGTGTTGATAACTTCTAAGAGGCTTGTGGGCATTCCTATGCCATCCAACCACTAACTTCGGACGTGGTGTCACACTCCGTTCATTGCAAACAACCAGTGTGTATCCGACCAATGTTTTAATCAGAGGATGATATGGCTGAGGCAAAACAAGAATCAAAGAAAACTGCGTCCGAAACAAAAGTGATAGATGCAAAATTAAAGGCTGCACAGTTGGCCATTGAACAAATCGAAAAGCAGTTCGGTAAAGGATCTATCATGCGACTCAGCGATGATAATCCGGCAATGGTGGATGCCATTAGCACAGGCTGTTTGTCGCTTGATGCAGCCATCGGAATTGGTGGCGTGCCACGCGGCAGAATTGTCGAGATCTTTGGTCCTGAGTCGTCAGGAAAAACAACAGTGTGTTTACAAGTAATTGCTGAAGCCCAAAAGGCAGGGGGCTTGGCAGCATTTGTTGATACCGAACACGCATTGGATGTGCAATATGCTCAGCGTTTGGGAGTTGATCTGAACAACCTCCTGCTATCGCAGCCGGAATTTGGCGAACAGGCATTGGAGATCGTTGAAACTCTTGTGCGTTCCGGCGCCATTGATGTAGTAATCGTTGATTCTGTTGCGGCCCTTACCCCTCGGGTAGAAATCGAAGGCGACATGGGCGATGCGCAAATGGGATCGCAAGCACGCCTGATGAGCCAGGCCATGCGTAAACTCAATGCAGCCATCGGCCGCAGCAATACTACTGTAATCTTTACGAATCAGCTTCGCTCAAAAATCGGTGTCGTTTACGGTAACCCGGAAACCACAACAGGTGGTAATGCCCTTAAGTACTATGCCTCAGTGCGAATCGACGTCCGCCGTAAGGATGTGATCAAGGACGGACAGGATATTGTTGGAAACCGCGTCCGCGCCAAGATTGTGAAGAATAAGGTTGCGCCGCCGTTCAGAGAAGCTGAATTCGACATCCTGTATAACGAAGGGATTTCACGCCTGGGTGACATGATAGATCTTGCTGTTGAACACGGCGTTATTACGAAGTCAGGTTCGTGGTTCACATTCCATGAAGAACGTGTTCAGGGGCGGGACGGTATGCGAAAACTTCTTCAAGACGATGCTGCGCTGTTTGCAGCCTTAGATACCGAAGTCCGAAAAATCCTCCACATGCCTGCAGCCGGGGTTCCTGGTCCTAATGGTAAAAAGGATTCGTAATTCCGGGCCATGATATGCCCGTTATTAGTTCAATACAAAAGAATTCAAAGAATCCTACCCGGTGTTCGCTGTATGTGGACGGCGTGTACTTCACATCATGCAGCATTGATATAGCAGTGCAGTTGCGCCTTCGAAAAGGGATGGAACTTACTGCAGATATTGAAGAACGTCTCAGAAGTACAGAGCGTTTGCAGCGTCTAAAGCAGCAGGCATGGAGGTATGCATCGTATGCGCCGCGCACTGAATATCAGGTTCGAACGAAATTGAAATCGCTGGAAACAACTCCCGAAGAAGAAACGCTCGTGATTGATTGGCTCACTGAGTTCGGCCTTGTCAATGATGTAGCGTATGCTGAACGGTTTCTCCATGCTGCCCAGGAACGAAAGCCCCTTTCGCCTCGCGATGCTCAACGGCGTCTCGAAAAAAAAGGTGTACCTGGTACTATTGCTCGTGCGGCAATTCAGCAGTTCTTAGGTTTTGAGCAGACAACAAACGCCGCAATGCTAGTTGCCGAAAAAAAACTTCGGCAGCTTCGGGCTATGCAGGCTTCCGATATCAAGACACGCCTGCAACGCTTTCTACAAGGGCGGGGCTATAAGTGGGACATAATCGCACATGTTGTCAAAAATCTGCTGCCCGTAGTTCTCGTCTGCCTTTTGGCCTGTTTCACCGTGCACGGCAAGGGTACAGACTCCGCCAGAACGGTACAGTTTTCAATGAGCATTCTCGATGCTTTAACTGGACAGCCCATTTCAAACGCTCGCGTTTCTGTGGCCTTTGAGCACCGTGGAGGTGTTACAGCCTCTCCGTTGGCCATTGCAGTGACAGGCAATACGGCAAGAACGGAGTTCCACGAAAATGAGCGCGTAGAGATTACCACACATGCAAACGGATACATTCCCCACCAACAATTCATCAGAATCCGAAATGTGGATAGCACAGTGCCATTACACCTTACGGTTCGACTCTTTCCCCAACATCAAACGATTGCAACTGTGGAATTCCTGCGAGGTAGCGACCTGCTTTTACCCCCTCACTACACCGTTCTTTGCGAACTGGCTCGCCAGCTTCCGACAAAAACACACATAACCGTCACAGCACTATCAGTATCGCGCTGGTATGGTACACCGCCTGAGCTTCTGATAGGCAACCGTTTGCAGTCAATCATTAATGTACTTACAGAGTGCGGAATACACCCAAAGAGAATACTTACACAACTTCAACCGTTACCCCCGCACCCATTGCTAATGGGGCTTACCGAACATCCAGCCCAGCAGACGTTGTACATTTCTCTCAACACCGAATCGTAACCGCCGTTCGTGCTACCCGTCCACCCGCTCTCTGTTCTTCAAGACCAACAATCCACACTGTGCTCGTGTGAACATACACCCGAACCAGTGTCGGTGATGGACGATCCATACCCTCGTCGTGGATAGCCGATTGAAACAACTGCTCATTCTGCATGATGGCAATCTGACGATGCACACCATGCCGGTCTGAAAACCTGCACTCTACCTTTTCAAATTCCGACGGCGTCCGACTCATGTGAATACTGATCCGTTGCCAGTTCCCATCGGTTTCAACGGTCAGCGACCGTGTCATAGCATCGGCATCATGCATTGTGCTATGAGCAAACGAAATTGGGTACTCCTGTTTTGCTGGTTCTTCCGACATGGCCAACTCCTTCATTGTTTTTGACAGGTCAACAGGTTCTATTTCTCCAATGCGTGCAAAGATGTCGCGAAGTCCCGCCCGAAACATCTCATCAAACACATGTTTGTGCGGCGCTAAATGCCGCTCATCGTACCACCAAAAAAAATCACTCGCTTCTAACGACCGAATCAAAGCTACTTCTGCATCCGGGTTCCCCGCTCTTTCTACTGCACATCGGGTCTGTCGCAATAGATCCCAGGCTGTGTTCTTTACTGCAGACCCAATCCAAACATCAAAAGTGCCACCTATCCACGACCCTGCAACCACGGTTGGCAGTGTTTGATGTCGCTTATGCTGGGTAAAGACTTCTGAGCATGTAACACTCTGAAAGTTTTCGTCACGGCTAAGTGCTTCCATCAATTTCCGAAGAAACAGCTCACCATTGTTGTGATAAAACTCCCAACAATTCTCACCGTCTAACATAATCGGAATCACAGCCTGTGCATGTTCTTCCTCCGGCCATGTTTGCAGGATCCTTTCCCTTCGTTGGTGGAGCCGTGCAAGCATGTTTCGCACAGCATCTTCGGGTGCCCATGACGCATATTCAAACCCAATTGCATCACTCAACGCATGATCTCTGAACAACACTCCGATGTTCCCTGCGGATGTGGTTGCTGTGTACGGACGGTATGCACTCAGTGGTGTGTAGTTTGCACCCAGGGTGTTCTTTAGCACCGTTTCGTCCGTTGCCGTCCATTGAACACCCGATGCTGCCATCATCGTTAATGCTGCCTGGCTTATGCTGCCTTCGGCTGGCCACATGCCTGCAGGCAGATGTCCGGAATGTTTGCGCCATTCTTCGCGAGCAGCCCACACGTGCCATGCTGCATCATTCGGTTGCTGAAAAGCAGGAAATGGCAAGGGGCTTTCGCGCATACATTCTCTTGCAACATCCGTGTCAATAAGCAACGGTAGAATTGGATGGTAAAATGGCGTAACACTAATTTCAAAGTTCCCTTCCTTCTCCAATTGCACCATCGTTGGCACAATCAAAGACATTGTTTCAGCATGAACGTGTAGTACGTCTCGTAGGTCATTATGTGTATAACCACTCCGTTTCTCGATGATTCGTGCTATTGTCGGGTGTGTGCGTGTTACTGGTCCCGTCCATGCCAGGTGTAAATACACCATTAAATCCTGCCATTCTGCAGCCGTTAGCGAAAGAGCCGTACCGTTGATTTCCGATCGCTGCTGAACGTTTGCTAGTTTATTCCACAGATGCGCAAACTCCTGATGTGGCTTTACCTGGGTCTCGAAATGTAGTGTGCGAACCAATCTGCCAGTTCAGCCAACTGCACAGGGGTTAATGCACCAGGCGGGTGCTCGCATAATTTTTGAACGGGATCTGTAATACCATTAGCATAGGCCTGCAACTGCACCAACAGGCTGGGAACGAGGTTTATGGTGTGTTTAATCGGATAATCGGCTAAGATCTTGGGTATGTCGAGGTAATCCTTGACTGCATGCATCCGGACCCACGGAAGGATGAACGAACCATTGCGCCGATAGTCTGGCTGATGCTGATGCCAAAGGAAAACAATCCGCATGATAAATTTTGATATTTCTCCAGTTCTTTCATTCGAAAGCTACTGTTCTATTGTTCATACACTTCAGGGAACAAAGTGCAGTTCTCGTGACTTCGCGAACAACGCACACTCCCTGAATGCCCCCTCCAAAATAGTGAACTACATGTCAAGCATGTGGATACGCACAGGTGTGGTAGGAAGGTAACATGTGTATATACGCCAGTGCATGCTGAGCACAGGATTGTCCCGTTCACACATTCACTACTGTAGCAACCTACGGCTTCCAACGATCAGGTGAATGATTCTGCTGCGCGATTGTTTGCAATCATTGGTATTATTCTGATCTACAACCTACTGCATATCAATTACCGTAAAATCTTACACCAATACAACAACACAATTATTGTTTTCATCGTCAGCCTCCAATAACCACGCTCCGGCTATAGGTCTTTTCGCCTAACCGCAACACCACGTGGTAGATGCCGGCAGGCAAACCCACGCACGGCAGCGGTACAGACTGCGGGCCTGACTGCTGGCCCACAAACAGATCTTGAATGCGGCGGCCGGTTGCATCGTGCACGG
>CAZGHI010000016.1:45384-49105 GCA_964525565.1 uncultured Hyphomicrobiales bacterium | reverse complement strand
GAACGTCGTCAACCAATGTTGGTATCGGCATGGTGCCGGCCGGCCCATATCCGTCAACCCACACAATTCCATTAACAGGCGATGTTATACTCGACGTAAATGGTACAGCAGGCACGGCGAACGTACGCATCGCTTCGCTGGCCACGGCTTCGCCAACGGCATATGATGAAACTATTGATGGATTTGTTATTGCTGACAATAACGGTCTTATCCGTCGCTTCGATCCGGCAGCAGAGCAAGGCGTTTCGTTTGTTAACGAAGCCGGCGTAGCTCGCTGGCGTCTGGGCGGACTTACCAACGCAGCCGTTCCATTCCTTGCGAACCGGTTTGTAAACATTGATAACTTCGATCTCACCATTACAACCAATGGCGGTGCTAACAATCTGGCCTTGTTCGATGGTGACGCAGCCAACGGAGCAATCCAACTCACATCGTATGGAACGGGAACGGTGGACATTAATGCTACCGGTTCTGCCAGCACACAAATTGGCAACGGTACCGGTTCGAATGCCAACGTTGGTATCGGTGAAGCTGCAATTGGAACGCACTTGCTCACCATAAACGGTACTGCACAGACGGCTCTCACAGCAACACCGAATGTGCGTATTGATCATCTCGGCGGTGCCGCCCTAACCAATGCCTACGTTGACGATGCCAACAATGGTCTGTTGATTTCCGACGTGAATGGCGATATGTTCAAGTGGGACGAAGCAACACTTATTGGAGCATTTGCCTGGCTACGTACCGGCAACACAATTACCGATGGCAATAACATCCTTGGAACGTTAAACAACGTAGATATTGACATTCGAACCAACAACGTATCACACTTTGTGATTGATGCAGCCACCGGTGGTCTAACACAGCAAGCTAGCGCCGGGAATATCACCTTCACTGGTGTGCTCGACGCTCAAAACAGAGGTAACACAATCGGTGATTTAACGGCAAACCAACAACTCACCATTGAGGGTGTTGCCGACGCTGTTGTAGGTAATACACTCGGTGGTAACCCAGCAGTGTGGGATCTTGTTGTAACGGGCGATCAAGTAACCACAGGCATTGCAAAGTTTGGTGGTTCGCTGTGGATTGACGGTGTAAGCGGAACACACCAAATTGTTGCAAATGCACCAATGAATATTCGCACCTCAACAGCAAGCGCTCTTAACCTGCAAACAAACAACATCAATGCCCTCCAAATTGATGGATCTAATCAAAATATCGGCGTAGGTATTGGTCCGTCCGCTACGTACCGCCTCCGCGTTCGGGGTGCAGGCGACGACATTGCGTTGTTCGAAAACAATGTTGGACAGAACATTGCTCGTATTCGCGAGAATCCAACGTTTGCTATTCTGCAAGTTGGCGACAATACCAAAGCCGGTACATTACGGCTGGAAGATGGAGCAGCAGGAACGGCACGAATTGAAGTTGAAGGCGCAGGCGGAACAAATCGTACGTACCGAATCCCAACAACAGAAGCAACCGGTGACTTCGCCGTTGCAAATGGTCAGGGCACCCTTGGGCAACTGCTCGTAAGCCAAGGCGACAACGTTCTTGCCAACTGGGTAGGTTCAACATTGGCTGACCAAGGCATTACCTACGAAACCACTGGTGAAATTGGCGGATTCAGATTCCGTTTGGGCGGATTGACCAACGTCCAAAATCCATTACTGGACGACAGGTTTGTTAATCTGGATGCATTTAATCTCACATTTACGGCTAATGGTGGCGCAGACAATGTTGTTACGCTCACCGGTGGAGCAAATGGTGCAGTTGATATTCAGTCATTCGGAACCGGCTCAGTTACCATTAACACGGCAGGAAGTCAGGCTACCACCATCGGCAACACTGCAACAGGTGGCGCTATTCAGTTAAATGCTGATGCCGACATTACGGTTGATGTTGGCGCTACTACGAACGATCTTATCCTGAATAACATCGCTACAACTACAAATGCAAACGAAGATGTGCTGATGATCACAACAGGCAACGAAGTTCGCAGATTCTCCGGAACGCCTGGTATCACGCTGGCACGCAAAACAGCAAATGAAACACGGGCAGCAGGTGCTGTGGCAGCTAACGATGCAGACATGACGGTTGCTTGTGTTGGCGGTGCCACGTACGAAATCGAAGTGTTTGTTCAGTATAGCGGATCAGACAACCCCGAGTCGCTGCTGGACGTTGCAATCACAGGTCCTGTGGCTGCTCCCACCGACATGAGTTATGGCATCGTTTCCAGCGGACAGTCCATGGCACCATCCAACGTTGACGGATCTGGAACAGTAATACAAGATGCCGGTACCGACTTTACCCCAGCTAATCGAGTAACACTTCTCATGAAGGGTATAATTCAGACCAATGCTGCAGGAAATATCACCTTCCAATGGGGTGATGACCTTGATGATCTGCCGGGAGAAACTGTTACCCTTCACGCTAATTCGTACATCAAAATCACCCGCATTAACTAAGCGCGGATAACCAACAATGAACGTGAAAAAAATGGAGACATCATTTATGAATCGCACGCTCAACGTTATTCTTGGCACCGCTGCATTAATGCTGGTGGCAACGGGAATTGCAAGTGCACAGACCGGTACACTGCAAGGACGTCAGCTATTCCTTTATGACGGCGGAACAGGAGCAACCCTGAACCGAATTGGGTTCAAAACACCTGAAAAAGATACTCTAACCGCCAATTATCGGTTGGTTTGGCCGAACGATAAAGGTCAGCAAGGCGATATTCTGTCGGTTTGGTATGAAGGAGCCGACAGTTCCAAACTGCACTTTACCAACGGCAACCATCTGTTCTGGCGCTTAGAAGGTAACTCTCTTACCACGCCGTGGGATGGTTCAACAGGGAACTTTGTTGGTACAAGCGATGCAGAGGACCTTGTGATCCGTGCCGGCGATGCCAACTCAATCCAATTTTGGAATGGTTCGTCAGGGGGCTCACAAAAAATGATACTGGATTACAATGGCCATCTGGGCCTAGGCGTGAATCCGGGTGGTAACTACATGATGGAGATTAACGACGCGTCGTCCACCTACAGCGGCCTCGCCGTTACTTCCAGCCTTGTTGGTGGTGTTGCATTGTACTCGACCAGCTCCAGCACAGGCGGCATAGGTGTAGTGGTAGATGCTAATGATGTTGGTCTGCTAATTGGTAACAGCATTACGCCAGTAAATGGAATTGAGATTGACGCTACAGCAGTTGGCATTTTGATTAACCACAGTGGTAGTGGTGCTCCGGCTGTTGGGATTAGCATGGACGGTACTGCTGTAGGCTTGCAGATTACGAATGCCACAACATCCTTGGATGTTGAGGGTGATGCCTTTATTAACACCACAGGAGCTGGTAATTCAAGCATAGGAAATATCAGTGGTGGTACCATAACACTACAGGGAAATGGAATAAACGGATTGCAACTGCTTGGCAATGCAACTTCGGCGGGAGATAATGCAATCGTTATTGATCCCGGTACTGCAGGCGGAGCCGGAAATGAATATGATCTTGTAATTAACAACATCCAGCAACTGTCTCCGGTAACGGATCTGTTGTGGATAACGGCCAGTAACGAAGTACGCCGTGCACCGTTTACAGCTACAGCCAACGAAGGCCTGCAATTCGAAAGCGGTGCATTTAAACTAGGTCACCTTACCGCCGGTACTGGAAACCAAATCGTAAGCAGCCGTTTTGTAAACATTGGAGCAGCAGGAACACTTA
>CAZGHI010000016.1:41421-45284 GCA_964525565.1 uncultured Hyphomicrobiales bacterium | reverse complement strand
AGTGGAATGAAACCGGATCAGATTATGAAGTCCGCCTTGGCCATGCAACGGCCGGCACAGGAAACCAAATCGTAAGCAGCCGTTTTGTAAACATTGGAGCAGCAGGAACACTTACAGTAACAACAGCCGGCGGTACAGACGAGTTGCTAGTTCTGAACAACAATGCCGACGTTGGTATCAGCACAGCGGGAGCCGGCAATACCACGATTGGCAACACAACAGCAGGTGGGGCAGTTCAAATTCTGGCAAACAATAACGTAACAATCGATGTTGCTGCCACAACGAACAACCTGACGTTGAACAATATTGACGACGACAACACCACCGTACACGTGCTTACCTTAACCGGTGCAAACAGCGGTAATGTGCGCACACAATCGTTGTCTGACCTTGTAGCAGCCGACCAAGGGGTGCAGTGGAATGAAACCGGATCAGATTATGAAGTCCGCCTTGGCCATGCAACGGCCGGAACAGGAAACCAAATCGTAAGCAGCCGTTTTGTAAACGTAGGCGCGGGCGGCACACTTACGTTCCGGGATGCCGGCACAAGTACAGAAATGCTGGTTCTGAACAACAACGGCAACGTACAGGTTAATACATCGGGAACTGGAACAACCACCATTGGCAATACAACAAATGGCGGCGCCGTAAACGTGAACTCCAACAGCGGTATCACGCTCACAACCACCGGTGCAGGTCAGGATGTAACCCTCGTTTCTACCGACGATGTGATTCTCAATCCCGGCGATCAGGTAACGATAAACACCGGTGCCGGGTCCGACCTTAGCATTACGGAAACAACAATTACGCGTGCCGGCGCCCTTACCATTTCAACAATCGGTGGAGGCGCAACGAACCTGTCACTTAGTTCTTCGGATGACGTAGTTGTAACCGCGGACAACATGACAGTGAACGTTACAGGCGGTAACCTAACGTTAAACACGGCAGCTACACCAGACTTGGTACTAACGGAAACACTGATCACACGGGCAGCCTCGTGGACCTTAAGCGCTACCGGAGCAGGTAACGACATAACAATCACCACTGCCGATGACCTGTTCTTAAATCCGGGCGATCAAGTTTTTGTGAATACAGGTGGCGCTGCTGATCTGAGTTTAACGGAAACAACAATCTCCCGTGCAGGTGGACTCACCATTCAAACCACCGGTGTAGGTAACGATATTGAACTTACAGCCGGTTCGGATATTATTCTTACCGCAGCCGGTGGAACGCCCACCGTAGAGGTAAATACAGCGGGTGGCGCTAACCTTGTGTTTAGCGAAACCACCATCACACGTGCCGGTGCCTTGTCCCTTACCACCACAGCAGGTGGAGACATGACGGTTAACCAGGCCGGAAACCTGATCCTCTCGAACATTGCAACCGACAACACCGTTACTTCGATTCTGGGTCTCAATGGCTCCAATCAAGTTCGTCAGACCAACCTGAATGCCGTTGCCTGGTTGCTTGGTGGCAACACACTCACCGGCACCCAAACCATTGGCTCGAACACCAACCACGACGTGGGCATCGAAACCAACGGTACAACACGCTGGACGATTCCTGCCGCAGGTGGTTTAACGCAAAACGGAACACAACAGGTAACGTTTAACGGTAATGTTGACGCAACAAGTGGTTTGGATGTAACCGGCGCCGACTTAACTGTGGGTGGTGCGAACTTTAGTGTTGCGCCGGCTACAGGCAACACAATCATTGCCGGAACACTTACCGCAAACGGCAACACCACCTTGGGTGATGCCGATGCCGACGACCATTCGTGGTGCAATTAACCTGACCACAACAAATGCTGCCGGTGCAACAACAAACATCAGCACATCGGCATTCAATAATATTACCAACATCGGCAGTAACACTGCCGGTAACACCATCAACCTCGATGCTCCGGTAATCAATGCAGCAAACCTACCGGCAGGCGCCGCTACGAATACGTTGGTAACAACGGATGGAACACAACTGTTTGAAACCAGTGTTACTACCATGATTAGCGATGTTGCCTGGTTGCTTGGTGGCAACACACTCACCGGCACCCAAACCATTGGCTCCAACAGCAACCACGATGTTGCTCTCGAAACCGACGGAACAACACGCTGGACCATTCCGGCTGCAGGTGGTTTAACGCAGAATGGAACACAACAGGTAACGTTTAACGGCAACGTTGATGCAACCAACGGTCTTGACGTAAGCGGCGCAGACCTGACGGTTGCAACAAACGCTTCTGTTACCGGCAACCTTACCACAAACGGCAACGTAACCTTAGGCGACGGTGCAGGTACTGATGTTATTTCCATTACATCAAGTGGCGGAACCAGCGACGTAACCATAACCACTGGTCGTGACCTTATTCTCAATGGCATAGATGCTGATGCAACTGATACACGTTTGTTAACCATTGATGCTTCAACAAACGTGGTTTCGTATCGGGATGTAAGCACAATCATCGGCGCATCAGAAGGTGTGGTGTACAACGAAACGGGTACCGACTACGAAGTACGTCTAGGCAGCTTGGCGGCGGGAACGGGCAATCAGGTAACAGGTAGCCGTTTTGTAAACGTAGGAGCAGGTGGAACACTTACCTTCCGCAATGCAGGAACCAGCACAGAAATGCTGGTTCTGAATAACAACGGCAACGTGCAACTCAATACATCGGGCACAGGAACAACCACAATTGGTAACACAACCAGCGGCGGTGCAGTAAACGTAAACTCCAACAGCGGTATTACGCTTACAACCACAGGAGCAGGCAACGATGTTACGCTTGTTGCTCCGGATCAGATTATCCTGAACCCCAGCACGAACGTAGCGGTTAATACCGGTATTGATCCAGACCTTATAATAACAGAGTCCGGCATCTCACGGACCCTTGGTGCAATTAACATCTCGAATACCGGCCCACATAACGTCTCTATTTCGACAGGCGTTGGAGGAAGTGCCGTTATTACCGGTAACCAAAATGTAAGTTTAACAAGCACATCTGGTAACACGAGCATCGTAACTAGCGTTGGTAATACAACAATTACAACAGCTACCGGAAACACGGTTCTTACTACTTCGTCCGGTAATACGAACATTACCAGTACAGCAGGAGACGTAACGGTAACAGCCGGTGATGACATAACAATTACAACAGCAAACAACCTCATTCTAAACGGCATAGCAGCCGACAATACGCAAACCACCGTTCTTACCCTTAACGGATCGAATCAGGTGCGGAGAACGGATGTAGGCTCCGTTGCTTGGTTGCTCGGTGGCAATACCCTTACAGGAACGCAAACCATAGGCTCGAACAGTAACCACGACGTGGGCATCGAAACAAACGGCACCACACGCTGGACAATTCCTGCCGGTGGTGGACTCACGCAAACCGGAAACCACCAGGTTACGTTCACCGGTAATGTGGATGCAACAAACGGTTTGGATGTTTCCGGTGCCGATTTAACCGTAGCAACTAATGCATCTGTTACTGGCTCTTTAACGGTAAATGGCAATGTAACGTTGGGCGACGGTACGGGCACCGATGTCGTAAACATAACTTCGAGAGATGCCGATGTTACGATAAGCGCTCTAGCGCCTGGAAGTCCGGCTAACGTAGTATTATCGGTGCCGGGCTCAACGAACGGTAGCCTTATCCTTAACAACATAGACCAGGATAATTCCACAACGAAAATTCTTACACTGAACGGAACCGACGAGGTACGCTGGCGCGATGCTGCTGCATTTGTAACCAATGCAGACCAAGGTGTGCAGAATGTAAGTGGTGAAATTCGCCTGGGAGCAGGTACGGACGGTGCAAACCCGATTTTAACAGCACGGTATGTTACGGTTGACAATGTAGCCGGCAGCCT